>CAZIPI010000004.1:0-147558 GCA_964541235.1 uncultured bacterium
ACCACTATTGCGAGTACATAAGGAGTTATCTTATTGATCTTCATAGAGCATCTGAATGAAACAATGTGATTGAGTATTACGGACCAATTGAGCTAGAGGGGAATGATTGGCAATGGCTCTTACAACTTGTCAGGAATGCGGTAAGCAGGTTTCCGAGTTGGCGGCAGTCTGCCCTCACTGCGGTGCTCCAGTGCAGAAACGAAGTGAGTTCGAGGCGGTCTCACCAGTACCTGCATCGGAAGGGCTTGGAACAGCAGCGTTTGTTTTGTCACTCATTGGCCTGGTTCTGTTTCTGGTTCCAGTACTCGGAGTACTGCTTTCTGTTCTGGCGATCATATTCGCGTGCAGACAGGCCAAGATAAAGAAGACCGGCTTGGCGACTGCAGGGAAAGTCATCGGAATCATCGGCATCATCCCGAGCCTTTCAGCACTTGTTCTCTGCAGCGGAATGGGTCTTGGGGCATTGGCATTACCAAAGTTCAACGATGTGAGTGATTCGGCCAAGATGAATGCTTGCCGGGCAAACATGCGGACCATTGGTGCCCAGCAGGTAATCCACTACTCAGAACACCGCAGATATGCCAGTTCTCTTGATGACCTGAACCTGGAAGGCATACGGTGTCCTTCCGGTGGGACCCTCTATCTGAATGGAGACGCTGACGGTTACACAGTGCGCTGCAGTACCCCGGGGCATGGCGAGATCGTCAATGGCAGCGCCTCATGGGCATCCCGTTAGTCCTTCCGCCACTGATTCTCTGTAAACGGACAGCTGTTTTGTTCAGTTGCACTTAGGTATTGCTGATCCTTCGCTTCTGATTTGCCTCTTTGCCCTTCCCCTTCGCATAATTGCCATTCTTTGCATGATGGGATGGTATGCGTGTTTTGCCATGTGCCTGAAGACTGGGGGGACGCTGTTCCCGTTCCTTCCGGTGTTCGCCTTGTACGGGATGCTTCCGATCTCTCGCCTGCTGCGGGGGAGCGTGGTGTGTTCTGCCTGGACGGGCTTGCGGCTTCTGCGGGGTGGCTTGTAGCCTCGGACCATATCTGCGTGTTCGGGACCAATCCGCTTGTTTCCCATGTGGCTGCCATGGGGAAGATAGAGTTCCCCAACCTCAGGGGTATGTACCTGGTCCCATCGGGTTCCTGGGGAACCGGTGTGGTACTGGGGGTTCCATCTTTGATGTTTTCAACCGGGGCGGAGCTTCGTGCCTTCCGCGCCGATGCGCTTGTTGACCTTTCCGAGTTTTCCCCGGTTCTCCGTGCCGGGGCCTTGGGCGCGCGGGTGTGCGTGCTTGTTCGTTGTCGCGGTGTGGACGGGGAAAGGGTTTCTTCGGCTGCGCCGCTTGTTGAACTCTTCTCGAGTATCACCGGGGGAGGTGAGGAGCAGTGAATTACAAGGATACCATACGATTACCCCGAACCAACTTCTCCATGAAGGGGGACCTCATTAAGGCCGAGCCTGAGATGCTGCTCCGGTGGGAAGAGATGGACATCGAGGGAAGGATCTCTGAAGCCAGGGCTTCATCGCCTTCGTTCGTGCTCCATGACGGGCCTCCGTACGCCAACGGTCATGTGCACCTGGGAACGGCCCTGAACAAGATACTGAAGGACTTCATTGTGAAGTCGCACACCATGATGGGGTACTACTCGCCGTACGTGCCCGGGTGGGACTGCCACGGCATGCCCATAGAGCACAAGGTGGTGACCTCTGCTTCGGGCGAGGACATCTCCCGCCTCGAGGTGCGCCGCCGCTGCCGTGAGTACGCGGCGAAGTACGTTGATGTTCAGCGGGTTGAGTTCAAGCGTCTCGGTGTGTTCGGCCGGTGGGACAAACCCTATCTGACCATGAGCTACTCCTACGAGGCCGGGGTGCTTCGCGCCTTTGAGGCCCTTGTTCGCGCAGGGCTCATCTACCGGGGGCTTCGGCCCATACACTGGTGCACTTCATGTTCCACCGCCCTGGCCGATGCCGAGGTGGAGTACGCCGTTCATTCGTCTCCTTCGGTTTATGTGGCGTTCCAGCAGCATGACCCGGCTTCCTGGGAGGACAGGGGAGTGCCTTCGGGCACCGAGGTGGTGATCTGGACCACCACGCCGTGGACCCTGCCTGCGAACCTGGCCGTTGCCCTGAACCCCGGGGAGCTTTACTGCGTCGTCGAGGCCGAGGGCCGGCGCTTCCTGGTGGCATCGCGGCTGGCCCAGTCGTTCATCTCCGCGGCTGCGCCTTCGGGCCGGATACTCGAGGGGGTTGCCTTCCAGGGGTCGGCGCTGGAGCGGCTTTCCCTTGTTCATCCGCTGGATCCCTCCCGCACCTCGCTTGTGATCAACGCCCTTCACGTGACGATGGAGGACGGAACTGGGTGCGTGCATACCGCTCCCGGGCACGGCGCCGACGACTTCAACATAGGCCGCGAGTACGGGCTGGATGTGTTCTGCCCGGTGCTTGAGAACGGGAAGTTCGGGCCCGCCGGCGGGAAGTACTGCGGTCTTCACGTGTTCGCAGCGAATCCCGTGATAGTGTCGGATCTTCAGGCTTCCGGGCGGCTTCTTGCCTCCGAGAAGGTTAGCCACAGCTATCCCCACTGCTGGCGCTGCAAGTCACCGCTGATCTTCCGGGCCACCGAGCAGTTCTTCCTCGACCTCTCGCACGGCGGGCTGAAGGACAAGGTCCTTGCCGCTGTTGATTCCATATCGTGGCACCCTTCCTGGGGCTATGACAGGATGAAGAACATGATGGCGTCGCGGCCGGACTGGTGCCTCTCCCGCCAGCGCAACTGGGGGGTGGGGCTGCCCGTGTTCATCTGCCGCGACTGCGATCATACGGTGATGGACCCCGACATGATCTCCCACGTGGCTTCCCTGGTGGAGGAGCGGGGTTCCGATGCCTGGTTCGAGCTGGACGTAGCGGAGCTTTACGCCCTGTGGGGCGGGTCTCCGGTGTGCCCCGCCTGCGGGTCGTCTTCGCTTCGCAAGAACGAGGACATTCTGGACGTGTGGTTCGACAGCTCGGTGAGCCACTGCAACGTTCTCACCCCCGACTTCGGGCTGCCCCGCCCGTGCGCGGTGTACCTTGAAGCCACCGACCAGCACAGGGGATGGTTCGGCGTGAGCCTCATCACCTCGGTGGGGATGGGGCTTTCAGTGCCCGCTTTGAACATCATAACCCACGGGCTCATACAGGACGCCCAGGGCAAGAAGATGAGCAAGTCCCTCGGGAACGTGGTGTCGCCGTTGGAGATAGTTGACACCCTGGGGGCGGACATACTGCGCTTGTGGTTCGCCTCGGTTGACTACACGGCGGATTTCCGCGCAGAGAAGTCGCAGCTCGAAGACGCCCGGGAGGGGTACCGGAAGATACGGAACACTGTCCGGTTCCTTCTTGGTAACCTCGAGGGGGTCACCGGTGTCCTCCCCTCGGCGCTCTCGGGGCTGGACAGGTTCATCTGGCTGCGGTTCCGCAAGCTCGTGGCTCTGTGCCTTCTTGAGTACCGGGCCTTCCAGTTCCACAGGGTTTACCGCGAGCTTCGCAACTTCATGGTGGTGGAGCTTTCGGGGCTGTACCTCGACGTGAGGAAGGACAGGCTCTACTGCGACTCCGTGTCGTCCCCGCTCCGTTCCGCCTCGGTGGAGCTTCTGGGCTGGATGGCATCGGGGCTTCTGCGCCTTCTTGCACCTCTCATGCCGTTCACCTGCGAGGAGGCGTGGGGGCACCTGCCCGAGTCGCTGAGGAACGTGGATAGCGTTCACCTGGCACTTTTCCCCGAAGTCTGCGAACTGACCCAGGAAGAGGAGGAGGAGCTTGCCTCCTGGCGTGACGTCCTTGCGGTTCGCGACGCGGGGCTGAAGGTGCTGGAGGAGATGAGGGCGGCGGGGGAGATAGGCGGGGGCCTTGAGGCCTCGGTGACCCTGGGCCTTCCGTCGGGCTGCCCTTCCACAGCCTTCGGAGAGCCCTGGGCCGACCTTCTCATAGTGTCCGCTACAGAGGTCGCCCCCTCCGGGACGCTGACCGCGAAGGCCGTGAGGGCATCCGGCGAGAAGTGCCCCAGATGCTGGAAGGTACACGAGGGAACGGGGCTCTGCCGGCGCTGCTCCTCGGTGGTGGAGGCCGCGGATGAAGCGTGAGAAGGTTCGGGCCTTCGCCCTGGCCCTGGCTGTCACCGCCCTTGACCAGATCACAAAGGCCCTGGCCCTCCGCAGCCTGACCGAGGTTCCGGTCCCGGTCATCGGAGACGTGGTGCGGCTGGTGCTGAGGTTCAACACGGGGGCCGCCTTCAGCGTAAGCTGGGGAGGGCCGTCGGTGCTGCTTGTCTTCAACCTGGTAGCCTGCGTGTTTCTTGCCTACTACATGCTGCGTATGAAGTCCGCCCGGGTAATGCTCTTCCTCGGGTTGATACTTGGCGGGGCCCTTGGGAACACCGTTGACAGGGTGGTCCAGGGTCCGGTCACGGATTTCATAGACATCGGCCTGGGAACCCTGCGCTGGCCGGTGTTCAATGTGGCGGACATCGCCCTTGTTGTTGGAGGAGCACTTCTTCTTCTCAAAGCGGGAGGAAAGGGTTCCGGTGAAAATGACAGGACATGACGGTACTATCGTGGTGGCCATAGGGGGCAACTCCCTGACCAGCCCCGGAGAATGCACGGGCAACCGTGACACGCACAAACTTGCCCGTGAGGTGTGCCAGGAGCTGGCATCCATTGCCGAGCAGTGGGGAAGCCTGGTGGTGACCCACGGCAACGGTCCGCAGGTTGGGTTCGAGCTGCTTCGGAACGCCTCGGCGTGTTCCATTGTTCCCCCTGACGGCATGGACGTGAACGTGGCGGCCACCCAGGGGTACATCGGCTACCTTTTGCAGCAGGTCCTGGGGGACGTTCTGGAGGAGATGGGGAGGGACATCCCGGTGGCCTCGGTGGTCACCCAGGTGGAGGTGGATCCCTCCGACCCGGGTTTCCAGAACCCAACCAAGCCCGTGGGTCCGTTCTACACCGCCGAAGAGGCGGCAAGGCTCACCGAGACCGAGGGTTTCGCCATGCGCGAGGACGCGGGAAGGGGCTGGAGACGCGTGGTCGCCTCGCCCATTCCCAAGAAGATCGTGGAATTCTCAAGCATCCAGACCCTGGTGGAAGCGGGGCAGATCGTGATCTGCGCCGGGGGCGGCGGCGTTCCGGTGGTCCGGGAGGGCAACCGGATAAGGGGTGTTGCGGCGGTGATAGACAAGGACCACGCCTCGGCCCTCCTTGCCACCAACCTCTCGGCGGACACCTTCGTGATATCCACCGGCGTCCGCGAGGTGTACACCGACTTCGGAAAGCCCACCCAGAAGGCGCTCCGGCTTCTCACGGCCCCCCAGGCCCGCGAGCTTGTGGAGCAGGGGCACTTCGCCGCGGGCAGCATGCTTCCCAAGGTAAAGGCCGCTTTGGGTTTCCTGAAGCACAGGGGCGGCGGCAGGGTGGTGATCACCTGCCCGGGATGCCTGCTGGAAGCCCTGGCGGGCCGCACCGGAACCACCATCGTGCCGTAGGCCCGGTCTCTTGACAGAACAGGCCGGTGTGTAGGATAATAGCGCGCGCCAGACAGCGCGTTTTACAGCTCAGCGGTGGGCGATTAGCTCAGTTGGTTAGAGTGCTTGCTTGACATGCAAGAGGTCACTGGTTCGATTCCAGTATCGCCCACCATTTTTGTATTCTTTGTCGGCCCGATGGGCCAGGGAAGGAGGCTGAAATGGTGAGGTTGGTATTTCCCGACGGCAACTCGGCGGAGTTCGCTCAGGGCACTACCGGCACCCAGGTGGCTGCCTCCATCTCCCGGGGGCTGGCCAAGAAGGCGCTGGCCTACTCGGTTGACGGCGTGATGTACGACATGGAAACCCCGGCAAGGTCCGGCGACTTCAGGGTGATAACCTTCTCCGACGAAGTGGGTGCGGAGGTGCTTCGGCACAGCGCTGCGCACCTTCTGGCGTCCGCTGTCATGAACCTCTACCCGGGAACCAAGTTCGGGATCGGTCCCGCCATATCCGACGGCTTCTACTACGACATGGACATACCGGGTTTTCCCGGCTCTTCCGCCCTGGCGGAGGTGTCCGCCGAGATGAAGAGGCTGGTGGGGCTGAACCTTCCCTTCCAGCGCACCGAGCTGCCTCTGGACCAGGCCGTGAAGCTCTTCCAGTCCCGGAAGGAGTGCTTCAAGGTTGAGCTTCTGGAGGAGATAGGCGAAAAGGGCGAGGTGGTGAGCCTCTACAGCCTGGGTTCCTTCGTGGACCTGTGCCGGGGGCCCCATGTGCCCTCCACAGGGTACCTGAAGCATACCGCCCTTCTCTCCGTGGCCGGAGCCTACTGGCGCGGCAGCGAGAACAACCCCATGCTCACCCGGATCTACGGCACCGCCTTCGACTCCTCCGACGCCCTGTCGGGCCACCTCGAGCTTCTGGAGGAGGCCAGGCGCCGCGACCACAGAAAACTGGGCCCCGAGCTGGGGCTCTTCTCCATCGGCGGGCCAGGCGGTCCGGGGCTCGCCTACTGGCTCCCGAACGGGACCATTCTTCGCGAGGAGCTTGAGAGCTTCTGGAAGGAGGCCCACAGGAGGGCGGGCTACAAGCTGGTGGCAACCCCCCACATGGCTCCGGCCGAACTCTGGAAGACATCGGGCCACTACGACTACTACCGCGAGAACATGTACTTCACCGAGGTGGAGAAGGGCGAGTACGCCATAAAGCCCATGAACTGCCCCGGACACATCATCATCTACCAGAACGAGAAGCGCTCCTACAG
The DNA here is from genome assembly GCA_964541235.1 of uncultured bacterium. Taxonomy (GTDB): domain Bacteria; phylum Fermentibacterota; class Fermentibacteria; order Fermentibacterales; family JCC-6; genus UBA6080. The sequence goes on from CAZIPI010000004.1 coordinate 6,766, forward strand.
GGACCTGCCTCTGCGCCTGGCCGAGCTGGGTACCGTTTACCGCTGCGAGCGGAGCGGTGTGCTCCACGGCCTGATGAGGGTTCGCGGCTTCACCGTGGATGACGGCCACATCTTCTGCAGGGCCGACCAGATGGTGAGCGAGGTGCAGGGGGTGATCCGTTTCGCCCTGTTCTTCCTGAAGCTCTTCGGGTTCGGCTACGAGATAGAGCTTTCCCTTAGCGATGCCGACAACATGGAACACTACGCCGGCTCCCGCGACGAGTGGGAGAAGGCCGAGGGCGCCATGGCCGAAGCCCTTGACCAGATGAACGAGAAGTACCGTGTGGTGAAGGGCGAAGCGGCTTTCTACGGCCCCAAGGTGGACATCAAGATGCGCGACGCGCTTGGGCGCATGTGGCAGGGACCCACCATCCAGTTCGACTTCAACATACCGGCCCGTTTCAACCTGACCTACGTGGGCGAGGACGGGAAGGACCAGAGGGTCTATATGGTCCACCGGGCTCTGTTCGGCTCGGAGGAGCGGTTCATAGGGAATCTGATAGAACATTTCGCGGGCAATTTCCCGGGTTGGCTTGCCCCCGTGCAGTTGGCTATTTTACCCATCAGCTCCTCGCAGCACGATTACGCCGGAAAGGTGGAAAGCGTTGTGGAGGATGCGGGTGTAAGGTGCGGCGCTGACCTCCGCAGCGGGACCATAGGCTATCGCATCCGCGACGCGGAGAAGCGCAAGGTTCCCTTCATGTTCATCCTCGGCGAAACCGAGGAGAGGGAGGGGACGGTCGCGCTGCGGCAGCACGGCAAGGGGGACCTTGGGGCAATGCCCCTGAACGAGGCTCTTGAATTGGTACGGAAGGAGTGCGCCAGGCCACCCTTCATGGAACGGAGGTAGCAGCTATCAGGGATACTACGCGTGTCAACGGTGAGATCAGAAGCCAGAATGTGAGGCTCATCGATCAGAACGGTGAACATGTGGGAATTGTCGCCCTTTCCAGGGCGCTGGACATGGCGGCGGAAGTAGAACTCGACCTTGTCGAGATAAGCTCCACCAGCGATCCCCCGGTCACGCGGATAATGGATTACGGCAAGTTCAAGTACCAGGAGAACCGTAAGGCCAGGGAAGTCCGCAAGAAGCAGACCACCGGGGGGCTGAAGGAAGTCAAGTTCAGGCCCAACACCGATGTTCACGATTACACGTTCAAGATGAAACATGCGCGGGAATTCCTTGAGGACCGCTGCAAAGTGAAGGCCACGGTTGTCTTCCGCGGAAGGCAGCTCGTGTACCAGGACCAGGGTCACAAGCTTCTGAACAAGCTTTCGGAAGACCTTGCCGACCTTGCACAGATCGAGAAGGAACCCGTCATGGAGGGTAAGTTCCTGTCAATGATACTGGCCCCCATGAGGGAGAAGCAGACAAAGTCACAGAACGCCGAGGAATGACATGCCAAAGATGAAGACCCACAAAGGCGCCGCCAGGCGCTTCGGAAAGACGGGCACCGGGAAGATCAAGGTGCGCCACAGCCACAACGGACATATCAAGACCAAGAAGAGCAGCAAGCGCAAGAGGAATCTTCGCAAGTCCGGAATCGCATCCACTCCGGACACCAGGAGGATCAGCAGGCTTCTGCCTTGAGAACGGATGAGGTAACAGCATGAGCAGGGTGAGATTTGCCGTAGCAAGGCACAAGAGACACAAGAAGGTGATGAAGGAAGCCCGGGGCAAGTTCGGGGGCAGGCGGAAGCTTTACACGGTTGCCGACGACGCGAACAAGAAGGCCCTGGAGTACCAGTACCGCGACAGAAGGAACAAGAAGCGCGATTTCCGGGTACTCTGGATTACCAGGATAAACGCAGCTGTGCGTGAGAACGGAATGACCTACAGCTCGTTCATGAACGGGCTGACAAAGGCCGGTGTGGGTCTTGACCGGAAGGTTCTCGCTGATATGGCCGTGAAGGACCCTCAGGCCTTCGGAAAGGTCGTTGAAGTAGCGAGAACCGCCCTGAGGTAGTTGAAGTGCCCCAGACCGGCGCTTCGCTCAGGCTCACCGAAGCGGTGGACAGGCTGCTTCTCCGTCTGCGGGAGACCACCGAGGAGAGGGACAGGCTGGCCGCCATGGTGGCCGAACTCGAGCGCCGGCTGGAACACAGGAGTGGAGAGGGTGATCCTGAGGGTTACAGGATCCTTCGCCTTCACAGCGCCAGACTCCTGCGGGAACGGCAGGAGATAAGGCAGAGGCTGGAGGCGCTGTTACTGAAACTGGAGAGAGTGGACAGGCAGTAGGGAGCGCGGGCACACATGACGGACCGTCCGGACAGCACACGGGTCAACATCTACGGGCGGGAATACTCCATACGGGGTGAGGGCGATCCGGCTTACGTGGCGGAGATCGCCCATTTTGTAGATATGCGCATGCGGGAGATGACGGACAACATCACGATGGCTTCCACCTCCAAGGTGGCCATTCTCGCGGCCCTGAACATCACCGACGAACTGTTCAGGCTGGAGAAGGGCATGGAGGAGGAGCGCAGCGGCCAGTCCCGCTTCCTAGACTCCCTTGCCGAGAAGATAGAGAGAGCCCTTGCCGGAAACGGCAGCGAGCCCGGCGGTTCCGCTGTCCGGAGCTACGCCGCTTCCCCTGAAAGGGCATCCATCCCCTCCAGTTCAGGCACAGCCTCCGGCAGAGGCTGACACTGCGGGAACCCGGTGCCCTTGGCGGTGTGCGCAGGGCCGCTGGGACGCGCTTTTAGCGCTGCCGAGTTTCCGATTCCATAAATACCCCTGCGCCTGAACGGGGGCAAGTGATGATATACGTGTACTTCGCGCTGGGAGCCGCGCTGCTGTTCTTCCTGGGCTTCCTGCTGCACCGCACCCTGGTGGCACGCGAGCGCAAGGGTGCGCTGTCCGAGGTCGAGCGGATACTGGCCGAGGGCAGGCGGGAGGCCGAGACCCTGAAGAAGGAGGCGATGCTCGAGGGCAGGGAACGGCTGGCCTCGGAGAAGGCGGCGCATCTTGAGAAGCTGCGTCAGGCCCAGTCCGAGCAGGACCGCAGGGAGAACAGCCTCAACCGCCAGCTCGAGCAGATCCAGAGGAACAGGGAGACGGTGGAGGCCCGGGCCGAGTCCCTCAAGGGGCTGGAGACGGCCCTGGCCGAGAGGGAACAGGCCCTGAACGCCAAGCACCTTCGGGCCAACAAGCTTCTGGAGGAGCAGAACCAGAGGCTGGAAGAGATCTCGGTGCTCACCCGCGACGAGGCCCGGAACCTTCTGCTGGCCAACCTGCGGGAGGAGGCCAGGCACGAGGCCGCCAAGATAACCAGGGGGATCATCGAAGAGGCCGAGCGCTCAGCCGAGGAGAAGGCCAACATGATCCTCTCCACCTCGATCCAGAGGTGCGCCGCCAACCACGTTGTTGAGAACTGCGTGAGCGTGGTGAGCCTTAACAGCGACGAGCTGAAGGGCAGGATCATAGGCCGCGAGGGCAGGAACATAAGGGCCTTCGAGAGCGCCACGGGTGTGGACGTGGTGATAGACGACACGCCTGAGGCCGTGGTCCTGTCGTGTTTCGACCCCGTGCGCAGGGAAGTGGCCCGGCAGGCCCTGGAGAAGCTGATAACCGACGGAAGGATACACCCGGGCCGCATCGAGAGCATCGTTCAGAAGGCCGCGGCGGACATGGAGAAGAAGATCCGCAAGCTCGGGAACGAACTCTCGCTGGAGGCCGACGTCCCGGGGCTCCACGCACAGCTCATAAGGCACCTGGGCCGGCTGAGGTACCGCACCAGCTACGGCCAGAACATGTACCAGCACTCCCTTGAGGTGGCCCACATCTGCGGCCTTCTGGCCAGCGAGCTGAAGCTCGACCCCGGCATCGCAAGGCGGGCCGGCCTTCTTCACGACATAGGCAAGGCAACCGACCAGGAGCTGGAGGGCTCGCACGCCATCGTGGGAATGGAACTGGCCCGCAGGTTCGACGAGCAGCTTCTGATCTGCAACGCCATTGGCGCCCATCACGAGGAGGTGGAGCCCACAAGCCTCTACGCGGTGCTGGTGCAGGCCGCCGACGCGGTGAGCAGCGCCAGGCCCGGGGCAAGGCGTGAGACACTGGAACTCTACATCAGGCGGCTTCACAAGCTGGAGGCCATAGCCGACTCCTTCGAGGGCGTGGGCAAGTCGTACGCGATACAGGCGGGCCGCGAGCTTCGCATAGCGGTCAAGCCCGAGGAGATAGACGATTCGGGCGCCTCGGACCTGGCCCGGGACGTGGCCAGGAGGATCGAGAGCGAGATGGAGTACCCCGGCCAGATAAAGGTCACTGTGATCAGGGAGGTCAGGGCATCCGAGACCGCCAGGTGACGCGCCGGCGGGAAGGGGAGGGGTGATGGACCCTCTGCTTGCGGGCAGGCTTCAGGAAGCCGCGGCATGGGTGGAGAACGGCCTTGCCTCGCTTGCCATGTACGACGACGGAACCTCGCTGCCTGCCCATTGCAGGTACGCCCTTTCCGCAGGGGGGAAGCGGCTTCGCCCCTTCCTGGTCCGGGAGGCCTGCCTGGCCCTGGGCGGCGACCCCGACAGGGCCCTCCCCGCCGGCTGCGCCGTGGAGATGGTGCACACCTACTCCCTGGTCCACGACGATCTTCCTTCCATGGACGACGACGACACCAGAAGGGGCCTTCCCACCCTTCACGTGCACGCCGGAGAGGCGGCCGCCATACTGGCGGGCGACAGGCTGCTGGTGGAGGCCTTCAGGGTGCTCTCCACCACCCCGGGGCCGCCGGGGCGTGTCCGGGAGATGATGGAAAGACTGGCGGAAGCCTCCGGGGCCGGGTACCTGGTGGGCGGCCAGTTCATGGACATGTTCCCTCCCGACGGTGCGGACCAGGCCTGGATCACACGGATGGTGGCGGGGAAGACCGCTGCGCTCCTCCGGGTGTCGCTGGAACTGGGAGCCCTTTCCGCGGGCGCCGACCATGACCGCCTGGAAGCGGTGTCACGGCTGGGCGACAGGCTCGGGTTCCTTTTTCAGCTCACTGATGACATACTGGACGTCACCGGCTCCCGGGAGGAGATGGGCAAGGCGGTGGGCAAGGACGCCACGGCCGGGAAGTGGAACCCGGTGACGGCCCTGGGCCTCGAGGGCGCCTCCGGGCAGGCCCTCTGCGAGTCCGGGAAGCTGTCGTCGGAGTTCATGGCCCTGGGCCCGCACTGGCGGGGAGTATCGGAACTCTGCCTTTACCTGCCCCGGAGGAGGAGTTGATGGCTTCAATACTGGACAGGATCCAGGCTCCCGGTGATGTGGCCTCGCTGAGCCCCGAGGAGAGGGCCGTCCTGGCGGAGGAGGTGCGCAGGAGGATCATAGACGTGGTGTGCTGCACCGGCGGTCACCTCGCCTCCAGCCTGGGAGTGGTGGAACTTACCATCGCCATTCTCTCCGTGCACAACCCCGAGGTTGACCGGATAGTCTGGGACGTGGGGCATCAGACCTATCCCTGGAAGCTCCTCACCGGCCGCAGGGCAAGGTTCCACACCGTTAGGCAGGCCGGGGGCATAAGCGGTTTCCCGAAGCGCGAAGAGAGCCTTTGCGACTGCTTCGGCACCGGTCACAGCTCCACCTCCATCAGCGCCGCCCTGGGCTTCGCGCTGGCCCGGGACCTGAGGGGCGAATCGCACAGGGTGCTTGCGGTCATAGGCGACGGCTCCATGACCGCGGGCCTGGCCTTCGAGGGGCTGAACAACCTGGGCCAGAGCCATACCGACATGACCGTGATTCTCAACGACAACCGCATGAGCATCTCCCCCAACGTGGGGGCCCTGAGCAGGCACTTCACCAAGCTCATCACCGACCCCAGGTACAACCGCCTGAAGGACGAGGTGTGGAACACCCTGGGCAAGGTGCCCACCGTGGGCAACACAATGCGCCGTGCCGCCGGCTACGCCGGCGCCGCGGTGAAGAAGACCATAATCAACCCGGTTAACGTGTTCGACGAGTTCGGAGTGAGATACATCGGCCCGGTGGACGGGCACGACCTTCCCCTGCTCACCGGTGTCCTCGAGCGGGTCAGCGAACTGAAGGGTCCGGTGCTGGTTCACGTGGTGACGAAGAAGGGGAAGGGGTACCACCCGGCCGAGTGCGAACCGGTGGACTTCCACGGCATCAGCGGCGCCTCGGGGGCTCCGTCCGGGGAGAGTTTCACCGCCGTCTTCGGAAGGGTGCTGACCGAGATAGCGAATGAGGACCCATCGGTGGTGGCCATCACCGCCGCCATGCCCGACGGCACCGGGCTCACGCCCTTCGCCAGGGCCCATCCCGGGCGTTTCCACGACGTGGGTATAGCGGAACAGCACGCCGTCACCTTCGCCTGCGGGCTGGCCTTCGGGGGGCTGAAGCCCGTGGTGGCCATCTACAGCTCGTTCTTCCAGCGCTCCTTCGACCAGCTGGTCCATGATGCGGCCCTGCAGAAGGCCCCGGTCCTCTTCGCCCTGGACAGGGCTGGCATAGTGGGCGCAGACGGCCCGACGCACCACGGCATCCATGATATCGCCATGTTCCGCCAGGTTCCCGGGACCTCCCTGGCTGCTCCGCGGGACTGCGCCGTTCTCGAGGCCCTTCTTCGGACCTCCCTTCGCAACCTTCAAGGCCCCGTCGGCATCAGGTACCCCAGGGGGCTCGAACCGGCCCGGGTGGCCCGGCTGGAGCACGAGCCGCTTCCCGGAAGGGGCCAGCTCATAAGGCCCGGAACGGACGCGCTGGTGGTTGCTGTGGGAACAATGGTGCCCGAGGCCCTCGCGGCATCGGACATGCTGGCGGACCGGGGGCTGAGTGTGGGAGTTTACGACCCGGTCTGGCTCAAGCCCATGGCTTCCGGGGAGCTTGCGGAACTTGCCTCGGGCGTGCCGCTTGTGGTCACGGCGGAGGAGGGATGTCTGGCCGGGGGGTTCGGCGAGGGAGTGCAGTCGCTCCTTCGGGGGACCAGGGTGGTATGCCTGGGTATCCCCGACGATTTCCAGCCCCACGGGAACCACCGCAGCATTCTGGCCCGTATCGGGCTGGACGCCCATGGCATCGCCGCCGCGATCCTTGAACAAGGGGGGCGGCAGTGAATCCCGTGACCAGGGTCCGGGTTTACGCGCCCTTCCTGCCGGAAAAGCACCATTCGGCCGCAGCGGTGCTGGAAGAGGCCGGCATCGCCGTAACCGGTCAGGACCCCCAGATGGTGGTGGCCATCGGGGGCGACGGGACCTTCCTTAAGTGCTTCGACCAGTTCAGCCTTCCTGTGCTGGCGGTGAACGCCGGGCACCTGGGCTTCCTCTCCTCTTGCAACGAAGGCGACCTACCAAATGCCGCGGCGCAGCTCGCCCGGGGCGGCTACCTTCTCAACGAGCTTCCACAGCTCCTGGTGACGCTTCCCGACGGTTCGCGCTACACGGCGGTGAACGATGTCTGCCTGCACAGGTGCTCCGATTACGGGCTTCTTCACATGGGCATCGAGATAAGCGGCCAATCCGCCGCCATGCTAACCGGCGACGGCGTGCTGGTCTCCACCCCTTCGGGCTCCACAGCCTACAGCCTCTCCTGCGGGGGTCCCATACTGCACCCCAACATCGCCGCCATGGTCATCACGCCGGTATGCCCCCACCTTCTCTCCCTGAGGCCCATAGTGATACCCCTTACCGCCACGGTGTCCATCACCATCCACGATCCCGACGACAAGGCGCTGGTGAGCCCCGACGGCAGGCAGACCGGCTGCGTCATCAAAGGCGGCGACACGGTGACCGTGGAACGCGCTCCCGAGAGCAGGCTTCTGGTAAGGCTTCAGGGCGGGGAGGGCTACTACTCCCGGCTTGGCAGGAAACTGGGCTGGAGCTTCAGGGGATGAGATGCTGAACAGGCTTGCCCTCTCGAACCTGGCCACCATAAGCGACGCCGTGCTTGAACCGGGCCCGGGCCTCAACGTCCTCACCGGGGAGACCGGTGCAGGAAAATCCATCCTTATTGACGGCCTTCTTCTGGCCATGGGCGCCAGGGCGGACAAGTCACTGGTGCGCCCGGGAGCCAGGCTCGCTTCGGTGGAGGCGGTCTTCGATGGCGGCAGCGGGGAGCTGTGCATACGCCGCGAGGTTTTCGCCGAGGGCAGGAGCAGGGTCTTCGTTGACGACGCCCTGAGCACCCTCGAGGATGTTCACTCCGCCCTTGAGGGCAGGATGGGCCTTCACACCCAGAGGTCCACACCCGCCCTGATGAGGCAGCCCAGACAGGTTGAGATGCTGGACGGCTTCGCAGGCTGCGTTCCCCTGGCCAGGCGCTACACCGGACTTTACAACGGCCTGCGCGCCCTGGCCGCCAGGTCCGCCGAACTTTCCAGGGCGCTTTCCGGAACCGGCTCCCGCCGCGAGCTGCTTCTGCACGAGCTGGGCCTTTACGCCAGGCTCGACCCCTCCCGGGAGGACTACGAGTCCCTGAGGGAGGAGAGGAACAGGCTGGAAAGGGCGCAGGAACTGGCCATGCTTTACAGCGGCCTGGGGGAAACCCTGGAGGGCGACGGAGGGTTTACGGGAAGACTGGCGGGGCTGGCCCGCGCCGTTCAGTCATCCGACCCCTCCCAGACAGAACTCCTGGAACTGCTTGGCCAGGCGGGGATCTGCGCCCAGGAGGCGGCCCGCATAGGCCGGGGGCTCCTGGGCCAGTTCGAGGACGCCCCGGAGAGGTCAAGGGAGATAGACGAGAGGCTTGACGCCTACTCCCGTCTCATGGGGAGGACCGGCGGAAGCCTGGAGAAGATGCTGGGAGCCAGGGAGGGCCTCGCGGCACAGCTGGCCGAGCTTGATTCCCTTGAGCAGGAGCTGGCCTCCCTGGAGGCACGCAGGCCCGGGCTGGAAAGGGAGCTTGCCGAGTGCGCCTCGGAGCTTTCCAGCGCCAGGAATGACGCCGCCGTGAGACTGGCCGGGTCATGCAACGAGGAACTCGCACGGCTCAGGATGCCGTCTGCCCGGTTCAGTGTGGGTTTCACCCCGGCGGTGCGGGGCATCACGGCCATGGAACTCTGCCTGGGGCCCAACGGTCTCACCGAGCCCGAATTCCTTTTCACCGGGAACCCCGGAATGCCGCCGGGTCCCCTTGGGGGTGTAGCCAGCGGCGGCGAGCTGTCCAGGGTGGCCCTTGCCCTGGAGCTGGCACTGGCGGGCGCTTCCGGCGTCTCCACGCTGGTGTTCGACGAGATAGACGCGGGGACCGGGGGCGAGACCGCCCACAGCCTTGGCGAATCCCTGGCCAGGGCAGGCCGGGGACGGCAGGTGATAGTCATCACCCACCTTGCCCAGGTCGCCGGGAGGGCCGACCGGAACATCCTGGTGGAGAAGCGGATAGTGAACGGCCTTCCCGAGTCGGGAACCCGGGTGCTTTTCGACCGCGAGGAAAGGATCATGGAGCTGGCAAGGCTTCTCGGAGGCGGCGAGCCTGCCCTGATGCACGCCAGGAGCATTCTGGAGGGGCGGCCCGATGCGTGAGGGAAGGTTCGCCACCGCGGCCAACGCGGTGAGCATCGCCAGGATCCCCCTGGGCGGTTTGGCGTCGCTCCTTCTGGTCCGCGGAATGCCCGCCGGATCAGCCGTTCTCGCCTTCCTGGCCGTGGCCACCGACTGGCTTGACGGCTTTCTGGCCAGGCGCACTGGAACCGTGAGCGACTGGGGAAGGATACTCGACCCTCTGGCGGACAAGGCGGCTTTCGGGCTCTTTGCCTGGGCGCTGGTGCACACCGGGGCGCTGAGGCCCTGGATCCTCATCACCCTGGTGTCCCGTGACGTTCTTATAGGCCTGGGCGGGGTTCTGCTCGCCCGAAGGGCCTCCCCCCCGTCCGCAAGGTTCAGCGGGAAGCTCTCCACCCTTCTCATGGCGCTCTTCCTGCTCAGGCAGGCCTACCTGCCCTCGGCCCTTCTTCCCCCCGAACCCCTTCCCGGCGCCGACCTTCTTGGGATGGCCGCCCTGACCATGCTGCTGGCAAGCCTGGCCGACTACGCCATTGCGTTGCCGCGTACGGCACGAACGGAGCCACGCCGATGCGCCTGAAAAGACTTGAGATACTCGGGTTCAAATCGTTCGCCGACCCGCTGATCATGGACCTCGAGCCGGGGATAAGCTCGGTGGTGGGTCCCAACGGGTGCGGCAAGAGCAACATAGCGGACGCTCTACGGTGGGTGCTGGGGACCCAGAGCGCAAAGCAGATCAGGGCCGACGTGATGGAGGACGTGATATTCAACGGCAGCGCCGGCAGGAAACCACTGGGCATGGCCGAGGTGAAGGTGACGTTCGACAACACCGACAGGTCGCTGTCGCTGGATTTCGACGAGGTGACGGTGACCCGCAGGCTCTTCCGCTCCGGTGTGAGCGAGTACATGATCAACGGCAACCGCTGCCGGCTCATGGACGTCACCGACCTGATAGTTGACCGGGGCCTGGGAAGCGCCGGCTACTGGATACTCGAGTCGGAGATGGTGAAGACCATTCTCTCGCCCAGAGCCGAGGACAGGCGCGAGCTTTTCGACGAGGCGGCGGGTATCGGCCGCTACAAGATGCAGAGGCACCGGGCGGGTCTGAAGCTTTCCAGCGCAGGCAGCGACCTGGAGCGGCTGACCGACATCATTTCCGAAGTTGAGAGGAGCCACTCCGCCCTGAGGAAGCAGGTCGCCTCGTACAGGCGGTACGAGAAGGCCCGGAAGACCATCGGGCAGCTCCGCTCCGCGCTGGACTCGGGGGAGCTGCTCCTTCTGGAGGGGAAACTCTCCGAAGCCCGCGGGGAACTCGCCTCTGCCGAGGCTGAAGAGGCTTCGCAGGCAGCTTTGCTGGCCTCGCTGGAGACGGCGCTTGCCGAGTCGCGGCTCAGGCTTGGCGAGGCCCAGACCCAGCTGGACGAGGCCCACGCCAGGTGCGCCCGGGTTGAGTCGGAGATATCCTCCCTGGAGAGGGAGCGGGCGGTGACCCTTGAGCGCGTGGCCGGCATGCGCCGCACCGCCGGGGAGAACCAGGCCCGCAGCGCCAGGGAGAGGGAGAGGGCCCTGAGGTACCGGAACGACTCAGGCCAGGCTGAGGCCGAGGCCGCACGCTGGCGCGAGACCGCCAAAGGGGCCGGGGAGGCCGCCCGGCTGGCGGAGAAGGCCGCCGGGGAGTGCACCGCGGCCATTGGTGCGGCCCGTGAACTCCTCGAAAGCTCGAGGCGTGAAGAGAAGGCCTGCGCCGAGGCCCTCGCCACGATGAGGAACAGCTATCTCGCCCGGCTGCGGGCCTTCGAGGAAGCCCGTCAGAGGGCTGCCGAGATCTCCCGGCGCCTGGCCGGGAACATTAGCGGGTCGGATGAACTGAGGGCGTCGCTCGAGGCCCTTGCAGGGGAATCGGAACGGGTCACGGCGCTGCGCCTTCAGGCCGAGGAGGAACTTGCGGCGGCCGTGCAGAGCCTTGCGGAAGCCAGGCGCTCCGAGTCCGAAGCAGCCCTCAGGGCCCGGGAGGCCGAGGCCCTGCGCGGGGCGGCGGCCAGCCAGGTCGAGAGCCTCCGAAAGAGGCTCGAGGCCGCCAGGAGCCAGGACTCCCTGGGAGCCTCCATCGAGCCGGCCCCGGGAATGGGGCAGGCCGTGGGAGCCTGCCTGGACGGGTTCCAGTCGGCGGTCCCCGTGGAAACTGTGGACGGGGGGCTCCCTTCCTCCGGTGCAAGGTACGCCACAGGCGGAAGGACCGCCCCCGGCCCGCTTCCCGGCGGGGCGGAGAGGATGGACGGCTTCCTCGAAAAGGGCGGGCCGGTAGCCCGTTCGGTGCTGAGCCACTACGTTCTGGCGCCGGACCTCGACACCGCTTTGGAGTGGTTCCGCAGCCAGACCCCGGCGGGGATAGTGACCAGGGACGGCCATCTGCTCAGGCCCGACGGAACGGTGAGGCTGGGAACCCCCGAGGCCGGCGCCGGGGCCCTGGAGCTGGCATCGGCGCTGGAGGAGGCCGGGGAACGCCTGGCGGCGCTTACCGTCCAGGTTGGGGAGATGGCGGACCGGGCCGCCCGGCACCGGAAGTCCGTGGAAGAGGGCGAGGAACTGGCGGAGGGGCTCAGGAAAGGGCTCTCAGAACTCCAGCGCTCCGAGGCCGTTCTCGCTTCCAGAAGGATGGGGATGGAGAAGGAGCTTGCGAGCCTTGCCGCGGCCTCAGCCGAGCTTTCCAGGGAGCTTGAGGGCATGGCCGGCCTCGGGGAGGAGGCTCCCGACCCTGACGGCGGCATCCGGGAAGCGGAGGCGAGGCTTGAGGAACTGGCCGGCAGGTCCGGGGCCGCGGCTGAGGAGCTGGACAGGGTCAGGGAGAGGAGCGCAGGCGTCTTCCTGGAAAGGGAGAAGGCCGCCATGGACCTGAGGGAGGCCGGGAACCGTATAGACCAGATGGAAGCCAGGGCCGGCGAACTCAGGGCCGAGGCCGAGAGCGCGTCCAGCGCCGCCGAGGAGCTTTCGGAGAAGGCGGCAGAGCTCCTGGCGGAGGCCGGCTCACTTGAAGCCGGGCTGGCGGGGCAGGCTGAACGGCTGAAGGAACTGGAGCAGGAGAGGGATTCGGCGGGGGAGCACCGCAACAAGGCCGCCGCGGCAAGGGCCGGGCTGCTTCAGCAGACCTCCGCCCTGGAAGAGCAGTCATCGTCGGCCAGGAACCTTCACACGGCCGCCCGGGAGAAGCGGGCCCACATGCTGTCCGAGTCGGAGAGGCTGGGCGAACGGGCGGAAGCCCTTCGCGCCCGGATACCCGACACCGACCAGGACAACCCCTTCCTTGACCAGCCGCCCCAGGCCCTTCGGGACGAGGAGGAGCGGCAGCAGCGGGTGATCGAGGGAATAGGCCCGGTGAACATGCTGGCCGTGGAGGAGTTCGCCGGGGCCGAGGAGAGGCTTGCCTTCCTCTCTGAGCAGCGGAAGGACCTCGAACAGGCCAGGGAGTCTCTGCAGACCGCCATCACCGAGATCAACCAGGAAGCGCAGACCCGCTTCAGGGAGACCTTCGCCCAGGTCAGGGAGCATTTCAGAAGGGTCTTCGTTGAACTCTTCGGGGGCGGCGAGGCTGACATAACGGCTCTCGACGCGGAAGACCCGCTGGAGGGCGGCATTCAGATAATGGCACGCCCCCGGGGGAAGAAGCTGGAGAACGTGACATCCCTTTCCAGCGGAGAGAGGGCCCTTGCGGCCGTGGCGCTGCTGTTCAGCCTCTACCTTGTGAAGCCCAGCCCCTTCTGCATCCTCGACGAGCTCGACGCGCCTCTGGACGACGCCAACATAGACAGTTTCATGGCCATACTCAGACGGTTCAGCTGCGACACCCAGTTCATGGTGATGACCCACAACAAGAGGACCATGGAATCCTCTGACAAACTCTACGGGATCACCATGGCCGAGGCGGGCGTTTCCTCGCTCACAACGGTGAACCTGGCCGACTTCAAGTGAAGGGGCGGGACCCTTGAACCTCAGGGAGAAACTCAGAAGGAGCACCGAAGCCCTGGCGGGAAGGCTGGGCGCCGTTTTCGGCAAGGGCGCCCCGGGGCCGGCCGAGATGGAACTGCTGGAGGAGACCCTTCTGGGCGCCGACCTGGGCTGGAAACTCACCGAAGAGGTGCTGGCCCGCCTTCCCCGGCTCTGCTCCAGACAGGGGCTGGATCCCAGGGAAGCCCTCTCTGAACTGCTTCTGTCCATGCTTCCGGTACCGTCGGAGGAGTGCGGCGACCCCAGGCCTCGGATCGCGATGGTGGTCGGGGTCAACGGCTCGGGGAAGACCACCACCGTGGCCAGGCTCGCGGCCATGCACTCCGGCATGGGGCTGAAGACCCTCATGGCGTGCGCCGACACTTTCCGCGCCGCGGCCGGCGAGCAGCTTTCCCTCTGGGGGCAGCGGCTGGGGATACCCGTAGTAACAAGGCCCGAGGGCACCGACCCGGGAGCGGTGGCGTTCGACGCCGTGACCAGCGCCTGCGCCAGGGGCTTCGACAGGGTGTTCATAGACACGGCGGGAAGGCTGCCGAACCGCAAGGGGCTTCTGGACGAGCTGTCCAAGGTGCACAGGGTCATAGGCAAGGCCATGGAGGGCGCCCCCCACGACGTGCTCCTTGTGCTTGACGGCTCGGTGGGGCAGAACGCTCTGATGCAGGCCGACGGCTTCGCAGGGGCGGTGCCGGTCAACGGCCTGATCATCACCAAGCTGGACGGCACCGCCAAGGGCGGAGCGGTGTTCGCCATGGCCCGGGAGCTTGGCATGCCCATCAGGTACATCGGAACAGGCGAGGGCGGGGATGACATGACCGCCTTCGATCCGGTTCAGTTCACCGAGGCCATGGTGGGCCTTCCGGAGAAGCGTCATGCTGGTGCTCAGTGAAGTCTCCCGGAGCTTCGGGGCCAAACTGGCGGTTGACGGCCTGAGCCTCTCCATCCCCGGCGGAACGGTGTTCGGGCTCCTGGGTCCCAACGGGGCAGGCAAGTCAACCACCCTGAAGATGATAGCCGGGCTGGTGGCGCCCGGTTCGGGAACCATAGCCCTCGACGGCCAGCCCGTGGAGAAGGCGCGGGGAAGGATAGCCTACGTCCCCGATGAACCTGTGGTGTGGAAGAGGCTCACCGGAAGGGAATACCTTGTGTTCGCCGGCAAGCTCCGGGGGATAGAGCCCCGTGAGCTGGCCAGACGCATCGAGTTCTGCGAGAGCCTCTTCGAAATGCAGGGCTGGCTGGACCAGCGGACGGGGACCTACAGCCACGGAATGATACAGAGGACCGTCCTAAGCTCCGCGTTCACGGCCAGGCCCGACCTCTACGTGATAGACGAGCCCCTTGTGGGGCTCGACCCTCCGGCGGCGGAGACCTTCTGGCGCATGATACACGCCGCGGCGGAAGCCGGGGCCGGGGTGCTCATATCCACCCACACGCTGTCGGAGGTCCACGGGAACTGCGGGAGCCTGGGCATCATCCACCAGGGCCGCCTGATCTCGCTGCTGGAGAGTTCCAGCGTGACCCTCAACGGGTTGAGGGAGCTTTTCTTCACGGCGACGGGCACTTCGCCCGGAGAGGTCAGAAGCTACTTCGAAGGCTGATGACCCTGTAGGCAGCGAAGCCGTACCCCGGCGAATGGTGGTAGCTGCTCTGGAAGGCCTGCTGGATCATCTCCTTGCGGAAACGGAGCTCGCGGGCAGCCCGAAGGAAGTCCGGAAGGGCCTCTTCCACCATGCATTCCGGTGTTTCGGCGAGCCCGGCCGCCAGCAGCAGCTCGGTGACGGACCTGAGCGATACCCCCCTGTTCCTGGCGGTTATCAGGTGAAGGCGGGCCATGTCGCCCCGGGGGCTGATGATCTGGACCAGGGGGGGCATGGGGCTGATGGTGTGGGGAAGCGCGTCCCACTCCCTTGAGAGTTCGGTCCTGTAGTTGTCGAGGTCGCCCATCAGGTGGTCGCCGCCCCTGAGAGCCTGATAGAAAAGCTTCAGGGCGTCGGTCTCGTCCATTCCGGGGTGAAGCGCCATCTCCCGGGTGAGTATTGAGGTCCAGTCCATAAGGGTATTATACCGGATTTCCGTTCAGGTGTTGTATGTTCCCGGCATTCGGGGAGCGGCGGCGGCTTTAACCGTGGGGGCAGAACAATGAACGCCAGGGAGATAGAGGACCTTTTCGCGGGTGTGCTCAAGTTCGAGACGCGGCCTGTGGCCGTGAGGCTTCTCAGCGACCGGGCGGGGCTGGGGCGGAAGCCGTTCCCCGCCAGGCTCAACATATGCCAGCTCATAAGCATGGCCAGGCACGGCGGAAGGCCGGCCGCAGGCGTGCCGGACAGAATGGTGTGCGCCATAGGGGCCGCCTGTACAGGGCTGGTGGCAACTCCCGAGCCCTTCACCTCCGGCGAGGCCGCGGTGGGGAAGTACACCGCCGACGCCGAAGCGGGCCGGACCTTCTTCATGAACACCTACAAGCTGGGCGACAACGGCAAGTTGTACGACGCCATTGAGATATCGCCGCTGGGCGACGCCGGGTTCGAGCCGGATGCCGTGCTGTTCTACGCCAACCCGGCGCAGGTCATGAGGCTTGTGCATTCCGTGGTGTGGCGCACCGGCCTTCCCGTCTCGGCGGACACCGTGGCCGAGGCGGCGGTCTGCAGCGCCATTGGTTACGTCATGGGGGAAGACAGGCCGGTGATAGGTTTCCCCTGCGCCGGCGACAGAAGGTTCGGGGGAACCCAGAACCACGAACTGGTCTTCGCCGCCCCTTGGCACACCGTGAGGGACGTGATGGCCCCCAACCTAACCGAGCTTGCGCTTCAGGGGCCCCTCTACCCGGTACCTCCCCACGTGATGTACGAGCCGGCCATGCCCCCGGCCTACACCCTGCCCCGGGAAGACTGACATGACGATCCGCGGCCGGGGGATCGTACTGAGGGAGCACGGTCCAGACGATCTGGCTGCCATCCACGCCTGGCACGGCGATCCTGAGGTGATGAGGTTCCTTAGCTGGGGCGCCGACGCCCTGGAGGACAGCGTGCTCTACCTCGCGGACTGCATCAGGGACCGGCGCAAGCAGAACCGCGACAGGTACAGGCTGGCCATAGAGCTTGAGGAGGAACGGCGTGTGGCGGGCTGTGCCACCATTCACTGGCGGGGCAGGGGCAGGACAGGCGGTGACGGCAGGATCGGCTGTTTCCTGGCCCGTGAGTTCCAGGGCAGGGGAATAGCCAGTGAGGCCACCAGGCTGCTTTTGGAATTCGGCTTCTCCCAGCTGGGAATGCACCGCATATCCGCCACCAGCCTGGCCGGCAACCACTCCTCCAAACGCACGCTGGAATCACTGGGCTTCGTCCATGAAGGCACCATGCGAAGCCACAGCCACCGCCACGGCGTCTGGCTCGACCGCCACTTCTACTCGCTCCTGAAAGAGGAGTGGGGACGGACTTAGATAAATTAGTTTATGGATGTAAGTAAATATACTGTAACAATATCCAATCCATGAACCCGGAGTGCGGCTCGGCACATTGACAAGCACACCCTGCTGTGACAGTCTTTGCGTCGGATGAAGGCCCGATGAAAGGATGATGCCATGCTCCTCATGCTCGTACTTGCCCTGCTGCCGACTCCCCCCTGCGGAAGCGCGTTCGTTCCAGCCGGCTCCCTGACTGAGCCTGCCCCGATGGATGATCCCGACCTTTGCGAAGGCTGGCCCGTGACCGTGAACACCCCTGGCGGAGGATTCCCTTACACCCCAACCCTTTTCGATCTCACCGGAAACGGTTGCGACGAGGTTTTCTTCACGGGAGGACACACCTTCGGCCTCTCCGGTGACGGCTCGTTCCTTCCGGGGTGGCCCGTCACTGAGATGGCCTACATGGGTTACGGGACCAACGACCAGATGCCGGGGCCGTCGTGCGCCGACATGACAGGGTCCGGTGGAAACGCCGTGCTCTGGTCGGAAAGGGACTGGTACGCCGGGAGCGCCTACATGTGGAGCTTCAACGGAAGGCTTCCGGACGGGGGAAACCTGGGTTCGTTCCCCCACCACGCCCCTGACCAGTTCTCCAACGCACTTGCGTCGCCCTTCGTTCTCGGCGACCCTGACGGCGACGGCTATCTCGAAGCCTGGAGCGCCCACACTCTGGGCAACACCGGTGACTACTACAGGATATCAGGCTTCGATCACAACGGAAGCCTTCTATTCACCCGCGATCTGGACCCGGCCGAGCAGATACTCTGCATCTACTTCGGCGACCTGGAGGGAGACGGGCAGGAGGAATTCCTGGCGGTCACTCTTCTTTCAGGGACTTTCCTGCTGTACTCGTTCGAACCCGACGGGCAGACGACAAGCGGCTACCCCGTCGAGCTGTTCTCACTTGGCGGGGGCTATCTGATGTTCGGCCCTCCGGTGATGGCTGATCTGGACGGCGACAACGACCTGGAGATCATACTGGGGTACAACCTGGGAACCTCGTCCTATGCCCAGGCCAGACATCATGACGGGAGCGCGGTGACCGGGTTTCCCGTCAACATCGCCACGCAGAGCCAGCTGTTCTACCTCTGCCTGGGGGACATGACCGGTGACCAGGTGCCCGAGCTGATAGCCCTGGACAACCACCTTGGAAGCGCTTACAGAGCCCACGCGATAGCCATGGGAACCGGCACCCCCCTTCCCGGATGGCCGGTGCCGGTGCCGGACTGGCCCAAGGGTTTCCCGACCCTGGTGGACGTGGACAACGACGGTCTTCAGGAAATGGTCTTCGTAACCGACGGCGGCAAGCTGTACGCTCTGGCGGAGGACGGGGGGACCATCGAGGGTTACCCCAAGGAAATGTCTGCCCCTTCGATATCAGGGGTGGCGGCTGGCGACATTGACGGCGACGGCCTTTATGAGCTCGTTGCGGTTACCTGGAACGGATGGGCCTACGCCTGGAACACCACTGGTGAAGTGGGCGCCAACCGGGCGGACTGGCCCATGAGGGGAGTGGATCCCCGGAACACGGGGGTGTTCACCGGCTCAGGGGGTTCAACGGGCGTGACGCCTCCGGAAAC
Organism: uncultured bacterium; assembly: GCA_964541235.1. Taxonomy (GTDB): domain Bacteria; phylum Fermentibacterota; class Fermentibacteria; order Fermentibacterales; family JCC-6; genus UBA6080. The sequence continues at coordinate 25,285 of CAZIPI010000004.1, forward strand.
GCCCTCTCCGGACATAACAACCGCCCTGAACCCCGCCCGGGGAAACGTGAGGTTCCTGGTGCCCGGGAACACAGGCGGGACGATATCGGTGTTCGACGCTGCGGGGCGGCTTGTGGCTGAGATCACCGCCGACGGCGAGGAACAGGCGGACTGGTGTCCCGGAAGCTCCGTCCGCAGCGGTGTTTACCTTGCACTGCTGCGGAGCCCGTCGGGATCAGCGGCTACCAGGTTCATACTGCTCAGGTAGGTAACTGAAGCTTCGGAGACGTGGGAGCAACCACGGGCGTGTTTCGCACCTGAGTGGAACCGAACCTTAGTAGCAGTTGCCGCTGGATCTGTCTTGGTAAAAAGCATGAAACCAAGCAGTTGAAGAGGGTGGGAGCCGGACCTCCGTGCTCTTCCTTTCGACCACGGGCAAGTGCCTTCATTGCCGTCATGGAGTCACCGATGAGTGAAGAATGAGAACCGGCCCCCGCGATTGCGGGAGCCGGCTTTCTATTCCTGGGTCTACCTTACCACTACCCTCGATGTGACGGGGTCAAGCCCGTCTGTTTCGATCAGAAGAAGGTAGACTCCCGTGGGAACCGGGGTTCCCGAGGAAGTGCGCCTGTTCCAGAGCACCTCGCCCGATGAAGAATTCCCGTCCCAGACCCTTCGACCGGCAAGGTCGAAGACCGATACGGTCATTGGAGTACCCTCCTCCGCCGAAGCGATCCTGAAGATGCCCTGTTCCTCCCGCACGATTTGGATCGGGATGGAAGCGCCTTCAACTGATGTTCCCATCACTTCGATCTCGGAAGCCCCTCCAGCTCCGTAGACCCGGACGTAACGCGCCCTTCCGGAGTCGACGGACCTGAAGTTCGTTCCATCGGTGGAGAGTTCAAGCCTCATGGATTCCATGAGCGAGAGGTCGCTTCGGATGATCGCGACATCGGTCACGTCGAACATCGCCCCAAGGTCGATCTCCACGCACCGTGCGGATGAAGAGGGCATGTACACGGTGTCATGGTTCCCGTCGGTGAGAACACGACAGTTGCCCAGGATGGGTTCGAGGCGCGAACCTGCGCCGTTCAGTGTTGCAGACGAACCGGATTCAACGATGGCCGCTGTAACGACTTCCCTGATCCGGGAATTCCTGGCGATGTTGCCGTTGCTACACAGAATGATCTTCAGTACATCAGTCGCTTCTGATTCGTTTGTTCCGTCCCATGCGCGGGCGAAGTACGCTGCTACTTCCGGGTAGGGGATGGAGGTGAAGTGAACCACATCCGTGTAGCTGTTGGTTCCAGCACTGACAGTTCCTACCAGGTCCAGATTGAGTCGTGGTGGTATCTTCCTGTAAATGCGGTAGCTGACCACGTCGGCAGGGGGCACCGCATCGGGGTTGTATGGGTCGTTCACTGACAGTGTCCAGGACAAATCCACAGTAAGGACATCTCCGCTTAGAGAGCCTGTGCCATCGAAATCAGTGGGAGGTTCCGGAATGGTGGTATCCAGTTCGATTGCACCGGTGTTCCGGGCATCCCTCTGGAACTGGGGCCAGGGCAGATAGGTGAACGCGGAATTGTCTGCCAACTGATAGCAGTGAACAACACTGTTGCCCTCTTCCCCGAAGATGATTTCAAGCCTTCCGTCCCCGTCGATGTCGCCCAGTGCCGCTTGACCCGAGAGCGGGTTGGATGAAACCGTGATGGGGAAGCCTGCTGTCATGGATCCATCGTGATTGACCGCATATAACTTCCCGTCTCTTCCAGTCATTACCAGTTCGAGTTCGCCATCCAGGTCGATGTCGCCGATGCTCACCCCGCCCCTGGTCCAGGTACCCAGATCAACCGGGAACCCACTGAGGCTGTTGCCGGTCAATCCATCCCAGCAGTAGAGCATCCCTCCGGTACTAGAGACGACAATGTCGAGAGTGCCATTGCCATCAACATCGGCGATGGAGGCTCCTGCGTACGTTCCCCCCGAAATGGCAAGAGAGTACTGAAGAGCTCCGTTGGAACCGTTCAGGACTTTGATGTAGTTACTGCCTGTTGTGGCTCCGACGACGATCTCGATGGCATCGTCACCATCGAGATTTGCAGCAGCAACGGCTCCGAGAATGAGAGTTCCGCCTACGTATGTACTCCATTCTTCATCCCCTGTTGCGGCATCGAGGCAGTAGACGGTTCCGTAGCTGGAGTCGTAACCGAAAATGAAATCATCGGAGATGACCAGGACTTCCAACTCTCCATCAGCATCAGCATCGCAGAGTGAAGGAGTCGATGAGACCGACTGTTCGTAGTTCTCATCTCCCCAGTTTGTATCCCACAGTGCTGAACCAGTGTTAGTTCGAGCCAGTAGGTTGATGTCGATGTAGGGATCCGGGTAGACAACCCTGTGCTGTCGGCCTATCACAAAATCGTTGATGCCGTTATCTGTAAGGTCTCCAGCAACGGGAGAGGACAATGCGAACCATCGGAAAATGCTTGGAAACACCGCACTCCATGGACTTATCGTGGAGCCAGATACATAGTATCCTCTGCACCCGTAAGGGTGAACCGCAAGTATCTCAGGTGGAGAAGGCGAAACACCCGACAGGTTGGCAATGGCTGGAGAGGCATACACATCCGGGTTACCGGAACTCCAGCCACCGGAGACGGGCCAACCGGTCATTGAGGTGCCGTCATCATCAAGAACATGAATCCAGCCATCGGAGCACTGGACCACTATGTCCAGGTCTCCGTCGCCATCCATGTCCGCGAGCTTGGGTGAGCCAAGAACCGGGGCGTGGACTGAGGCCGACCAAAGCCAGCCTGCCCCGAAAGCAAGGCTGAGAACATGGTGAGTGTCAGGATTCCCACCAGGGCTGCCTTCACCCTCAGGGTCCATGAGAGTGTTGTCATCAAGATCGGAGGCACTGACGGAAAGAGTGAAGAAGCCCCTTCCCCCATCTGTGGGCATGGTCACCGAGCCAATCCAGGTGTCGTTGACAACCACTGAACCGCTCCAGGTTCCAGAACCCAGGGAGTGGGGTCCAAGAGATACGGAGAGAGAACTTGTGTCTATGGTTTCGGTGAACACCAGGATCACCTGAACCAGCGTTCCAGCCGCCACGGGTTGATCAACGGTAACATTCAGTTCCGCAGACGTCCCCGATGTGGATGGCTCCCATACCGCATGATAGTAGACCTGATCCGTAGCCAATTCGAGCATGGACACCTCGCGAAGGGCGGGCTGGAAGTTATGAAGCTCGCAGGGAATGCTTGCGGTGTATGCTACTGCAGGGTCAGGATCCGGTGGTGCCGGAATGGGGTCATTCGTATGGGAATAGCAGGCAACCTCGATGCTGTACTTTCCATCCGGATACATTGCGAGAACCGGGTTGCTTGTTTCCTGATTGTAGGTGCCTGAGATTCTATTGGTTCTCCAGGAGTTCTCCTCGATGTTTTCAATGCCCAAATCCTCCCAACCCTGTTCGCTACCGCAGTTGGTAAGGCAAATCATTGGTGCATCGGTATTGAGGAGATTTGTCATTAGACGATTGAAAAAGACCTTTTCCGATGTCTCGTCATCCTTGTCCAGAGGGCAGTCGAAATTGTAGACGTAATTCTGGGACAGAGTCACCGGTTCAGGTACCTGCTCCCTTATCAACTCCCAGTATACGCGCTCAGGAGCAAGACCTGTCGAGGTTACCTGCCCCATGGCCTCACCCTGGAGAGTGACTCCGAAAAAGACATCCACATCCCCTGAGATGAAGTCTCTCGGTATTGAATCCTCTGCGACTTCGGATTCATTCTGCCACCAGGTTGGCCATTCATAGGCCCACTTCTCAGGCAGGATAAGGAACTTAAACTCAGGGATGAGATCTTCCGGGCTGAACTGCCAGTATGAACTGCCCTCAGGCTCGGGAACAAGGTAGTCAAGCGGATTGGCCAGGCTAATCCCAACATTGCCCACATCAACCCAGGAGAAATGAACATGGACAGGACCTACAAAGTTCGGATCCATGAGCTGAATCAGATCGCCTTTGTTAATTGGTTGTCCAATCCAAGTCCATCCCGGATTCTCTGGATTAGGCAACCTTGGGTCGCATAGATGACCATAGACCCATCCGTTGTCGGACTCCATTGTTGGGGAGATGACGATTGTGTAGCTACCTCCGTCTTCAGGTAGGATTCGCCTGACATAGCCATTGATCACACTCCGAACGTAGGTTCCATTCGTGGCCTCGGTGTTGTCATCGATATCTATGCCGGCGTGAAAGGTTCCCCAGTCGTTACAGCGGTCGCCGTAACTGTTCATGAGAGTCTTGGCAAACTCCATCTGAGCCGGTGTGCTTCCGACTGGCCAGAAAATTGCAGTTGGATTGTTTGCGAAAGAAGCCTTTGTTAGAAGAATAGCTGTTCCGGCGAGGAATATGAGGGTTCTCATCGTTATCGCCTCCCCTCGACACGCAGCACAAGAATCGGTGAAGGATTACTGCCCCCCAGCCAGTCGCCCCGAATTGCCAGTATGTAGTGCCCATTCGGAGATACCACAGCACAGTTAATTGCCGTACTGACTCCAATTTCCCTGGAGTCGATTGTAGCGTTGTCAGAGTAGACATGCAGTCGTGCAGTCGATGTGTATGCTTGTTGTTGTGATCTGGATCGCTGAGTGTGTACCAGGGCCGTAATGATACCGTCATACGAAGAACTACCCTGCGTCCCGTCACCGCTTTCTGCTCGAGGTGATGTCTCAGGGAATACTTGCTCATGTCTGTCACTCAGTCTTACAACTCTACCCTTACTGATTCCTCCAGTAAAAACGTAACCACCGTCAGGACTGAAAGAACAATAAGAAGTAGAAACATCCGTTCCTGTGTGTTCAGTGACATGTATCAGTGACCCATTCGCTAGGTTGAACACCGCGCTGTGTGCTCCGGGATTGAGTAGTATGCAGGAAGCATACCTTCCATCAGCAGAGATCGGGGGCTTGAGCATGTGCTCAAACCATCCATCAAAGGGAATTCTCCTCAGGAACCGACCCTCCCGATCCATGACCTCAATAAAACTGGATCCAGTGGACGGTCCGCCCTGCCTGAAAAATGCCAGCACGTTTCCATTTGCGCTGACAGTGCCATCGTAAGCTCCTGTGTCCTCGAAAGGGATTTCGTTAAAGGTCCCGTCCGGGTACAGAAGGCATGCGTAGTGCTGGTACCCATAGCTGACAAGCTCTCCTGTACGTCCTGAAACAAACACGCCTATGCTGGCATCCCTTGAAAGGGACATGCCGTTCCACACGATGGCAAGGGTGCCGACTCTGCGGCCGTAAGGGTTCAGAATGTCCCCGGAGTCCAAGGGGTAGTTCTCCAGAGGCTGAACGGGTCCTGTTTCGTTCACTGTAGTGCTTCTGCCCACAGGATCAACAATCAGGTGTTCACTCCAGTAGTACTCTCCGGGGAAGATCTCATCGGCGTCGACCCTGACAGCAGTTCCCTCAGGTCTGAAAAAGATATGCGTGTTCTGGGCTATGGCTGCCCTCATTCGGCGGTCCAGCCAGTAGCGGTCTTCCCAGGGGATGGATTCGTCTCTAAGGGTTTCCTCCAGCCAGCTCATGGGATAACCTTCAGAAACGGCAGCCTCAAGCTCTGCACTGGTCTGGGCTCTAAAAAGCTCGATTACTTCAAACTCGCTGAACTCGTTCAGAGGGATGATTGGAGTACCGGAATCGGGAAGGTATTCGCTTTCCCATGTCTCTTCCGCGATGGCCTGCATCCTGTCCATCACATCGAAACCGTATGCACTCGCTACCAGAAGCACCATCATCATGACAAGAGCTTTCATTGCATCCTCCTATGTTGTACCGAGAGATGATATCATCGCCATGCCAGTTATGTAAACCCACTCATTGTTTCCCTTCCCATCGCTATTGCTGAGAACCGACTCAAGATCCGACGCTATTGGCAGCTAAAGATCATTATTACTGTATTGATAGCTGATACGGGGGGGGGGTATGTCAATACCCATCAACAATGTCGATGAAATGGTTACAATTGCTGACAGGAAAGTATTTTGGAAGATAAAGTGGAACTACTGACGCTTGCGCTACTTCCCCTTCGGGATCTGTCTTGGACAGGCTTGACTTGTCCTTCAGCGTGAGATAAACTACTAATCATGTAAAATAAATTATTTATCTTGCAAAGCAAGGAGAAGCAGATGAATTCTATAACTCTTACAACCCTTTTATCTGCAGGGTTTGCTGCCGCAGCCGATCCAAGCTCGGGCGGTATTGCCTGTGTGGAACCGGTCTTCCCTGATTACTCGGGAAGTGATCTCATCTACGGCCTGCCCTTCGTGTATGAAGACCTGGAGGATGCCCCCATGTTCATGGCTCCTTACATGACCGCCGACGACTTCACTTGCACCAACAGCGGATACATCGATTTCATAGAGATATGGGCAATTTATGTTGCCGGCGGTGGAAACCCTTCCAACTACAACATCGAACTGCGAAACACCGGTGCTGAGGGACCGGGAAGCATTGTCAGCAGCCACGCTTCCATATCCGTAAACCACACCAATACGGGCTACACCTTCTGGGGTTACACCCTGTGGTACAGCGAGATAACTGCTGACCAAATCTTCTTCAACGGGGGAACGCAATGCTGGCTCGCCATACAGACCATAGGCAACACAGGGGCGCACGGCTGGCTCTGCACCACCCAAACCTGGGGCGATATGTCCTACTTCAGCCCGAACAACGGGGCATCATGGGAAAGCAGCCAGAGCCATTTTGGAACTGCGTACGGTCAGTTCATGGTTCTCAGCGGCAGCGTTGGCCTTTCCCGCAATAGCTGGGGTGCGATCAAGACGTTGTTTTGATCACTTGGGAGCAGAATTCTAGTTCAGCCCGGTTGAGAACACGCCTCCTCGTACTGCCTGAAGTCATTGTCAGCAGGCTCTGACACAGTATGGAATCCGGATCATCTGTCGCCGAAAAGAAGAAGGGCGTAAGTATATTATTCATGTAACCAACTAATATTGTCTGATAGCACGGGCCCGGTACCAGGTTTCAGCCCCCGGCCTGGCAGGCGGTAACGCTGAACCTCATCAGTTGAAGGCCGTCAATAACCTCATGGGGGACCGCACCGAGCCTGGCGTAGAACCCCGGTTCATCCGCCCCAAGGTAAAGATCGGATACCCCCAGCCTGGCCGCCTCGGCGAGCAGCCTTTTCACCAGGGCGCTTCCGATGCCCTTTCCCCTGTACTCCCGAACCACCACCAGGGCCGCCAGCCAGGGGGTCAGCCCAGGCCGTTTCGAGTGATCCTGCCGGATGAGGTTGACTGTTCCCGCCGGTACCCCGTCTGCCAGGGCCAGAAGGGAGAGGGGTATCCGCCCGGGGTCGTCAGCGCTTGCGAGAAGGCCTTCCAGCGTGGCCCTGTCGTATCCCTCCCTGTCTTCCCAGAACTCGCGGTATATCCACCCCGCCACGGCGGGCAGGTGTTCCGGGTGAAGATACAGGTGATCAATCTCAAGCCTCACCTGACCAGCACCTTCTGGATCGCGCCCACGTAAACCCTGTGGTGGTCGTGATCCGGATAGCACTCCCTGTCCACCGTCCGGTCTATGAAGTCCTCGGGCCTGAGGAAGTGGGCGTACAGCTTCCTGCATACCAGGATCAGGCTGGCCTGCGTGAAAGAGACCGTCTCCGGCTCGGGGGCGAATGGCACCAGGCCTGTTTCGGCAGCCTTGTCAACATCCCTTCCCGAGCGGCTTCCGCAGTATTGCAGGGCTTTTCTCTCCGACTCGGGGAAGAAGCTCAGCGTGAACAGGGGGTACTTCTCCGTGAACTTGAAAGTGTGCCTCACCGGCCGGACATAGGCCAGCGCGACGTTCCTTCCCCAGAGGTGGCCCAGCGCCCCCCAGCCGCCGGTCATGGTGTTGTAGTCTTCAAGGTTCCCTGCGGTTATCAGGAACCACCGCTTTCCCACCATTTCGAAGGGGTTGCCCTCTATAGACTCCGGTGGAATTTCATTGTAATGTTTCACCATATGCCTCCCGTTCTCTGTCAGGCACGACTAAAGGCGCACACGCACCAGGGGGAACCATGTGATGAAGATAATGAAGGTGGTGATCATACTGGCAGGGCTCTGCCTGCTGGGGCTCGGGATACTCTTTCTGATCGGCGGGTCGTACAACGGTTCCACCGGCACCATGATCAACGGAGGAGTGATGCTGCTGGCGGGAGGGCTGCTTCTCTTTCTCGGATTCCGCAAACAGGTCCACAGGGTAGTTGAACGCAGGGAGCTGGACCTGAGCGGCGATGTGAACATGGAAAGCCTGAAGTGCCGTTCATGCGGCGGCACGCTTTCCGCCGACGCGCTGAAGGAGATCGGAGGCACCGCGGTGGTGGAATGCCCGTTCTGCGGCAGCACCTATCAGATGGAGGAGGCGCCCAAATGGTGATCCTCCTGGCGCTGCTCTCGGCGTACAGCTTCTCCGTGCCCGAGATGCTCTGCAGGGTGTCGCTGAACCGTGACCAGACCCTGATGCTCCACTACAGGATAGTTTTCCAGTGCCATGACATGGCGGACCCGATTGATGTGGTTGACATCGGCCTTCCCACGTACGGATGGAACGTGGCGGACATGCAGGCCCGGCTCGACGGAACCCCTTACCCTGTCTTTGTTTCCAGCTACATTTCCAACGGGGTCGAGGTCAGGCTGGGGCAGGGCATCCTTCCGGGCGGGACGGGTGTGCTGGAGTTCGACGGCACGTGCAGCGGCGGCCTCTATCGCGACGACGACCAGGAGGACTGGGCAAGCTTCCGTTTTGCCCCCACGTGGTTCGACGGCTCCCTGATAACGGGCGACACAAGACTGCTTCTTACCATCGCTTTCCCCCAGGGGAGCGAGCCTGAACTGGTGCGTTACCATGAAACGCCCTTCGACAGCGCGTGGGTGGACAAGGACAGGGTCTTCTATCACTGGGACACCATGGTAAGGCTTGACAGGGCCCGGGAGTTCGGCGTCGGCTTCCCGGCTGCCCTGGTGGACGGGGAACTGGCGACCAGGCCGCGCCGCCCCCTCTTCGACCCCGCCTGCTGCGCCCCGGTTGCCTTCATTGGAGTGATGTTCCTCTTCATCGGGCTTCCCATGTTCTTCGGCATTCGGAGTTCCATCCGCCGGCAGAAACAGTACCTTCCGCCGAAGATCAGGGTGGGGGGAAAGGGGGTCAGGCGGGGTCTTACCGTCCCCATGGCTGCCCTGCTGATGGAGAAACCGCTGGAGAGGGTTCTGATGCTGGTGGTCTGGAGCCTGATAAGGAAGGGCGCCGTGACCGTGACCGGGGAGGGCAGGGAGACCAGGATCACTCCCATGGGTCTGCTTCCCCAGGGGCTCCGCGACTATGAGAAGAAGCTGCTCGAACTCATATCAGGAGAAGGCCTGACCTCCAAGAACCTCGAGGCCTACTTCAAGGAGCTGATAGGGGAGCTGGAGAAGTCCATGGAGGGGTTCAACCTGAAGACCACCCGCGAGTACTACACCGGCGTCATGAAGAACGCCTGGAAGCAGATGGAGGAGGCACCCGACGCCACGGCCGCCGCCGAGGTCTTCACCGAGCGGTTCCAGTGGCTGCTGGCGTCGGAAGAGAAGCCCGACGCCAGGCTTTCCAGAATGCCCTTCCCCGTGTTCATACCGGCTTCCTCCTGGCCTGTTACCACCGGCGCCGCAGGAGGCTCTATCAACATTGCCGCCGCGTGCGGCAACTTCGTCTCCCGGATAGAGTCCGCCGCCGGCAGTGTGTCCAGAGGTCTTACCAGGACCGTTGCCGGGCTGACGAACCCGGCGCCGGTATCCAGCGGAAGGTCATATTCCGGAGGCGGATGCGCGTGCGCATGTGCCTGCGCCGGGTGCGCCTGCGCCTGCGCCGGGGGAGGAAGATGATGAAGCTGCCGGGAAAGTTCGATGAGTCGAGGCTGGCTCCCGCCGGTCTCCACCATTTCCGCAGGGGCGAGTCCCGGATGCACCTGAGGGTCGAACCTGACGGTAACGGTGTTCTGGTGGTGAACGCCGCTTCCCTCATACGGTTGAACCCCACGGGTTCCGACTGCGCGTGGATGATGCTGTCGGGTCTGGATGAGAAGGAGGCCGCCGGAAGGCTGGCCGGGCGCTACGGCCTCTCCCGCAGGCGGGCCCTTGCCGATTTCGCCCAGTTCAGGGACAGCCTCGAAGCAGTGATAAGGGGAGACAACGTTGTGCTGGAGGTGGAGGAGTCGCCCGATGCCCTTCCCTCGGCACCCTTCCGGGCCGACCTGGCCCTGACCTACAACTGCAACGTCGCCTGCGGCCATTGCTACAAGGGTGACAGGCAGGTGCCCGAGATGGACACCGCTTCATGGAAGAAGGTCATCAACAGCCTGGCAGACGCGGGTGTTCCCCAGGTGGTGTTCACCGGAGGCGAGTCCATCCTGAGGGATGACCTTGGCGAACTGGTGTGCCATGCCGAGAGCCTGGGCCTGGTGACCGGGCTTCTGACGAACGGGGTGGGCCTTGCCGACCCCGACAGGGTGGAGGAGCTGAGAAAGGCCGGTCTCGACTACGTGCAGATCACCCTGGAGTCGGCGGAAATGGCCGTTCACGAGAGAATGGTCGGCCCCGGAACCTGGGAGAAGACGGTGGACGGAATCCGCAACGCCGTCTCCGCAGGCTTCCACACGGTGACCAACACCACCCTTTGCCAGGACAACCATGATTCGGTGATGACCTTGCCGGCCTTCGCAGCCGGGCTCGGGGTCAGGGCCGTGGCTTTCAACACCGTGATCTGCAGCGGCCACACGTCAGGCGGTGAGAAGAGCCTGTCCGACCAGAAGCTGGAAGCGCTTCTTCTGGAGCTGAAGAGGGAATGCGACACCAGAGGGATCCGGATGCTCTGGTACTCCCCCACCGAGTACTGCCGTCTCGACCCGGAACAGCTTGACCTTGGCGCAAGAAGGTGCACCGCGGCCGCAATGAACATCTGCGTGGAGCCCGACGGGACGGTGCTGCCGTGCCAGAGCTGGTTCCAGGGGGCGGGCAACCTTCTGACCGATCCGTGGGACTCCATATGGAACAGCGGCCTCTTTCAGAGGATCAGGAACAGGGAGTACCTGCCCGGCAGGTGCAGGGAATGCATTGAGTTCTCCGTCTGCGGAGGCGGGTGCCCGCTCTCCCGCGGGGAAGGGAAGGAGTGAGTTGATCCCATCCACGAACCCACTCACGGGAATGCGCCAGAGATATCCCGATGAATTCCTGGTGGAGCGCCACGTCTCCGGGATCCTCCGTGAGGCCGGCGAGTCATCGGGGTTCCAGGAGTACGACGGCCCTGTGCTGGAGCCGTTCGCGCTGTTCGAGGCCAAGAGCGGCGGCGAGCTGGTGGAGAAGCAGAGCTACTGGTTCACCGACAGGGGCGGCCGCAAGGTGGTGATGCGACCGGAACTGACCCCCACGCTGGCGAGAATGGTGGCAGCCCGGGGTGAGATGCACCTGCCGGTGCGCTGGATGTCCATGCCCCTCTGCTACCGCCACGAGAGGCCCCAGCGGGGAAGGGTAAGGGAGTTCCTTCAGTTCAACCTTGACATCCTCGGGGCGGACCCTCCCGGCGCTGAACTGGAGGTGTTCCTCGTTCTCGATAGGATGATGAAGCGGTTCGGCGTGTCGCCGGAGAAGTACCGCATCCGATGGAGCAGCAGGCGGTTCGCCTCAAAGGCCCTGGAGGCCCTGGGGGTGACTGACGCCCAGGGCGCCTTCGGAGTGCTGGACAAAAGGGACAAGACCCCGCCCGATGAATGGTTCGCAATGCTGACGGAGGCCTTCGGCTCGGAAAGCACCGCCGGGAAGGTCAGGCTTCTCTGCGGGATCCAGGACCCCCATGACCCATACCTCGCAGAGCTTCTTGGCCAGTGCCCCGAGCTTTGCGAGGTGCAGGAGTTCGCAGATCTGGTGGCCGGCTCGGGAATGGTCTCCGCGGAGTTCTGCCCGTCGGTGGTTCGGGGTTTGGACTATTACACCGGCATCGTCTTCGAACTAACCGATACGGGGGGAGAGAACAGAAGGGCGCTCTGCGGCGGAGGCAGGTACGACGACCTGGTGGGAATGTTCCAGGGAAGGGCCATCTCGGGAGTCGGGTTCGGTCTTGGGGTCCTTGCCCTCACACTGTTCCTGGAGACCTACGGGTGCCTGCCGAAGGACCTGCACAACACCCCCCCGGCAAAGGTATTCATCGCGGTCATCTCCCCCGGGGAACTTGCCGGCGCCGTGAAGCTCGCCGAACGCTTCAGGGACGCGGGTATCCCCACGGTGGTGGATGTATCCCGGCGAAAGGTGGCGAAGCAGTTCCAGCAGGCCTCCAGGGAGAACTTCCCGTGGGTGCTGGCGGTGGGCCCCGATGAGCTTCAGAGCGGTGTCTTCGGGCTGAAAAGCATGCTGTCCGGGGAGACCCGCAGCGGGACACCGGAAGAGCTTCTGGCGTTCCTGCGGGAGAACGGGTGAAGAAGGGAAGGATATCTGCGAGCGCCCTGTCGCTCATTGCAGCAGGGATACTTGCGCTGCCTTCCGCGGTTCTTCCTCCCTGGTCGGCGCTCACCCGTGTATCGGGTTTCCTGTGCATGGGCTCCGGTGTCCTGTTCTTTCTGGGGATAAGGTCATTCACCCGTGAGCTGAGCATTTCCAGGCGCCTTGGCCTGCTTCTGATCCTGTCCGGCGTGGCATGGGGCGCAGTGGTGCTCGTGGCCACCGGCACCATGACCGGCAACGGCGCCGAGGGCGACAGGTTCAGGCTTCTCAGGTCCATGAACAGGGATGCGGTGGCCCAGGCCGCCATGGAGAATGCTCAATCCATGCGGGAGATGCTGTCGCTCGACCTCCCTGGGCCCGGGGGCGCCGTTCTCAACTCCATAGGCGACGCCACCGGAGCCACTCTGGGGGTGATAGTTGGAACGGTCTCCGGAGCCGGCACCGCGGATTCGGGCCGTCTCGAGCCCATACCCAGCGAAGCACTGAGGGGCGCCGGAAGGTTCACTTCGCTGGGAATGCTTCTGACCCTCGGTTCGCTGCTTACCATGATGGCCCTTCTGGAGGGGCTGGTGATGGTGGACAGGACCAGGATGACGCATCTTCTGTTCCGCACCGCCACCGCTGTGATCTTCAGTCACGCCGGAGTCACAGCCATGGGAGTGGGGGGCAACATCATCGTGCCGGTCCTGAGGAACCCGTTGAACCTGATGTTCTTCATTGTGTTCGTGGCCGCGCTGCTGCTGGCGTGCTGCCAGAGGTGGATACACTACCTGAACCGGGGCGGCAGGCTTTTCGCCATGGCCGGTGCGCTGCTGTTCGCCGAACTGTGCCGGAGAGTCATGACCGTGTGCATCTCCGAGGGAATGCCCGGTTACGGCTCAGGTTCCGTCTGCGCCCTGATGGCCACAGCCTCAATGCTCCTGATGGTTTACGGCTACGGGAGCTTTCTCTCCATCCTGCTTCACATGCCCTCGGCCAGGCTGCTGGATAAGAGGTACGCCGAACTGAACACGCTGCAGGACCTGAGCCACAGCCTGCACTCGAGCTTTGAACCCGGGCAGCTTGCGGTGGCGGCCACGAGGCTGGGCAGAAGGCTCACCGGCGCCGACTGCTGCTGGATCGTGCCCGGCGATACGCTCTCCGGCATCCCGTCAGTATGGTGCGGGGATGGGAACGATTTCACAGCGGATATACCCGGCGAGTGGTACGATGTTCTCTCGGACAGGCTGGACGCCTCCGGCAGAGGGCTTCTGTTCAACAACTACAGAAGGACGTCGCTGGAAAGGGTGTTCACCGGCAGGGGCAGGATAGGTTCCCTGATGGTCTCGCAGGTGGAGGTCAGGGGTGAGCATCTCGGCCTGCTTCTTGCCTGCTGCGGAAGGTCATTCAGGTTCGTGGACCATACAAGGGGGCTCTTCGACAGTTTCGCCAGGCAGATAGCCCAGTCGTTCCACAACGCAAGGCTCTTCGGGGAGAAGCTGGAACTTGAAAGGCTTCACAGGGAGCTGGACCTCGCCAGGGAGATCCAGCAGCAGCTCTTCCCGCGGGAGATACACCAGCCGCCGGGCTGCGCCATCGCCGCCCTGAACATACCCTGCAGCGTGGTGGGCGGAGACTACTACGACGTGGTAAAACTTTCGGGGGGCAGGACCGCCCTTGCGGTGGCGGATGTGGCGGGCAAGGGCGCGGCCGCCTCCATCCTGATGGCGGGGCTCCAGGCGAGCCTGAGAAGCCTGCTTCTGAGCAGCAGGGAGCTTTCCGAGCTCGTTCCCCTTCTGAACCGGCTGGTGTGCGACCAGGTCCCCGACGGCTCCTTCATCACCATGTTCCTGGGTGTGCTGTCCGCGGACGGCGGGTTCCTGGAGTACTGCTGTGCGGGCCATGATCCCCCTGTGGTGGTCCATGCCGACGGCTCCGTGGAGCGGCCGGACGTGGGCGGGCTGGTGCTGGGCATAGACCCCGGTGCATGCTACCGTACAGGCGTTGTACACCTTGAGCCGGGCAGCACCATGGTTGCGTTCACCGACGGCATTACCGAGGCTTTCAGCCCCATGGACGAAGAGCCTTTCGGCTCCGAAAGGCTTCAGCAGGCAGTGGCGAGCCATGCCGGCTCGTGCCCGGAGGAGCTGGTGGGAACCGTCACCAGGCTTCTGGAGTCCTGGGTGGGGGGCGAGGCCTGCACCGACGATGTGACGGTGATGGTGGTATCAAGGCTTGACGGAGAAGGGCACAGCCCTAATAATAGGAATGATTCCTAACAAGTAACCCACCGAAAGGAGAACGCCATGTCCCTCAAGGGAACCAGAACCGAGAAGAACCTTCTCACGGCATTCGCCGGCGAGTCACAGGCCAGGAACAGGTACACCTATTTCGCCTCGGTGGCCGCCAAGGAGGGCTACAAGCAGATAGAGGCGGTCTTCCTCGAGACCGCGGACCAGGAGAAAGAGCACGCCAAGAGGTTCTTCAAGTTCCTTGAGGGCGGTGAGGCCATGGTGACAGCCATGTTCCCGGCGGGGATCATAGGCGACACCATGGCAAACCTGACCGCATCAGCCCAGGGCGAAGAGCACGAATGGGGTTCGATGTACCCGGATTTCGCCGGGATCGCCAGGGAAGAGGGGTTCTCCGAGATCGCCGCGGTGTTCGACAGCGTTTCAGTGGCTGAGAAGTTCCATGGCGAGAGGTTCCGGAAGCTTGCGGAGAACATCGGCAGGAACATAGTTTTCAGCAGGCCGGAGAAGACGGTATGGCGCTGCAGGAACTGCGGCTACGTACACGAGGGCACCGACGCGCCGAAACTCTGCCCGGCATGCAACCACCCTCAGGCCCACTTCGAGCTTGCGGCTACCAACTGGTAACGGGAGGTGCAGTGATGACAGCAAGGAGACAGGTGTACAAGTGCGAGATCTGCGGCAACATCGTGGAGATGCTCCATCCCGGGCAGGGGGAGCTGGTGTGCTGCGGTGAGCCCATGAAGCTCATGCCCGAGCAGACCGCGGACAGCTCCACCGAGAAGCATGTTCCCGTCCTCGAGGAAGTTGACGGCGGAGTGCTGCTGAAGGTGGGAAGCGTTCCCCACCCCATGCTGGACGCCCATTACATACAGTGGGTCGAGGTGCACACCGCCGACAGGATCTGCCGCGCGGAACTCGCCCCCGGCGCGGCGCCGGAAGCCTTCTTCCCGCTCAAGCTCGCCGATGTGACAGCCGCCCGCGAGTACTGCAACATTCACGGCCTCTGGAGGCGATGATCATGATGAAGGACGCAGTTGCCGCTGAGATGAACCGGCAGATAAACAGGGAGCTTTACAGCGCCTACCTCTACCTTTCCATGGCCGCCTGGTTCGAGGGCCAGGGGCTTTCCGGGTTCTCCAACTGGATGAGGGTCCAGGCCCAGGAGGAGAGGGACCACGCCATGGGTTTCTTCAACCACATGCTGGAGAGGGGCGCCGAGGTCAGTCTGGACACGGTTGCCAAGCCCGATGGCAGGTGGGACTCCCCCCTGGCCGCCTTCGAGGCGGTGGCCGCCCACGAGAGGTTCATATCCGAGAGCATAGACCACCTTCTTGAGACGGCCCAGGCCCAGAAGGACCACGCTTCAGCGAACTTCATTCAATGGTACGTGGCCGAGCAGGTGGAGGAGGAGGCAGGAGCCGACGCCCTGATCCAGAAGCTTCGTCTTGTGGACAAATCCGGCGGCGGCGGTCTCTTCATGATGGACAGGGAGCTGGCCGCCAGGGTTTACGTTCAGGCCTCGATACTCGCCGGCGAGTAGCGCCGTGAAAGGCCACGAGCATCCCTTTCTGAGGGAACGCGAAGCCCTGAACGAGGCGGTACTCAGGAACGCCGACACGGTGATGAAGAGGGTGTACTCGGTGGACGCGCTGGCGTACAGGCCCGGCGCCCTGCCCGAGGGGACGAAGGAGCTGCTGGGGCTCACCGCGTCGCTGGTCCTGCGTTGCGACGACTGTATTTCGTGGCATATTCACCGCTGTCATGAACTGGGCCTCGGGACCCAAGAGGTCATCGAGGCCATGGGCGTGGGAATGGTGGTGGCAGGGACCATCACCGTTCCCCATGTTCGGAGGGCGGTGGCCCTGTGGGAGAGACTGTCGGAAAACCCGGAGAGATGAGGGAGAGGCTTCGTCTTCTCAGGCTGACCATGGCCGAGATAGACCTCATCCTTTCCGGGAAGGCCCCGGCCAGGGAACTGCTGCAGAAGGTCTGTGACACCCTGGCAGCCATACCCGGATACGACTGGGCCGGTTACTACATCGTGGACGGACCCCGGGGACGGAAACTCCTACTGGGTCCATACACAGGCGAGCCAACCCAGCACGTGAGCATCTGCTTCGGTCAGGGTATATGCGGCCAGGCCGCGGAATCGCTTCAGACTTTCGTGATCTCCGATGTGAGTTCGCAGGACAACTACCTTTCCTGCAGCCCGAAGGTCCAAAGCGAGATCGTGGTTCCCGTCTTCTTCCGATGCAGGCTGGTGGGGGAGCTTGACCTGGACAGCCACACCATAAACTGCTTCGGCCCCGACGACCGCCGTTTCCTCGAATGGGTGGCCGAGGTCACCTCGCCCCTGGTGGCGGGTCTTGTCAAGGGGGAATGAATGGCTGAGAGCTGTTTCCGCGCCCGTGAGATAGCGCCGGGCATACACTGGGTAGGGGCCATTGACTGGGACGTCCGTGATTTCCACGGCTACGAGACATCCATGGGGTCCACCTACAACGCATTCCTGGTCACCGGAGAGCAGAACGTGCTCATCGACACGGTGAAGGCCCCTTTCCTGAACGAGCTTCTTGAAAGGGTCGCATCGGTCACCGACCGGGTTGACGTGGTCATAAGCAACCACTCCGAGCCCGACCATACAGGCGCGCTCCCGGCTGTTCTTGAGGCCTTCCGACCCGGAAGACTGCTGGCTTCCCGGGCAGGCGCCGAGAACCTGGCCGCGCATTTCCACCACCTGCGGGTTCCCCCGGAAGCGGTCGGGCACGGCTCATCCGTCCAAATAGGCGGAAACACCTTCACCTTCCTCGAGACGAAGATGCTCCACTGGCCCGACAGCATGTTCACCTTCATGCCGGAACGGAACATCCTCTTCAGCCAGGATGCGTTCGGGATGCACCTGGCCAGCGACAGGCTGTTCGCCGACGAGCTGGACCCGGGGCTCCTGCGCCGGGAATCCGCCATGTACTACGCCAACATTCTCAACCCCTTCTCGAAGCTCGTGACCGCCCTGCTTGCAAGGGTTGCTGAGATGGGGATCGCTCCGGCCATCATCGCTCCAGATCACGGCCCGGTGTGGAGGGAGGGCACCCCCACCGGCCCCGGCTGGGTGGCGTCGCTCTGGAAGGACTGGGCAGAGGGGAAGGACCGCGGCAGCCTGGTGGTGTTGTACGACACCATGTGGAACTCCACCGGAGCCATGGCCAGGGCGGTGGCGGAGGGTGCGCAGGGTGTTCCCGTGAAGGTCATGAAGGCTTCAAACGTTCACAGGAGCGTTGTGGCCCGTGAGATGCTCACGGCGGGGGCAGTCGCTCTGGGCTCCCCCACCCTGAACAACGGCATCTTCCCTTCCATGGCTGATCACATCGCCTACCTCTCGGGGCTGAGGTTCCACGGAAGGGCGGCCGCCGCCTTCGGCAGCCACGGATGGAGCGGAGAGGCTGTGCCGATCCTGGAGAGGACGCTTGAGGGCTGGAAGGGATTGAAGGCCGGGGGGCCGGTGACGGCACGGTTCGCACCCGCCAGTGAAGACCTTGCCCGGTGCAGACAAATGGGAGCTGACCTGGCCGGGGCGATCAGAACGCGATGATCGTGGCCGCGCCGAAGCCCGACGTGCCTCTGACCATAGGGCTCGGAGTGATCCTGATCGCCCTTCTTGCGGGGCTCTGGCTGGACGCGCTGCCCCAGGTGGCGGCCCTTATCGCCGCGGTTCCCCTTCTGGCCACAACGCTGTTCTATCCCAAACGGGCCCTGGCCCTGCTGATCGGGGTGCAGATCTCGCTGGAGTTCACTCAGCTTGACCTGATCAACTTCTATCTCGGCCCCTTGAGGACAAGGCTGGACGACGTTCTCTTCTGGTGGATCCTGCTGCTGTGGCTTCTCTGCCTGCCTGACGGGGAGGGCAGGGTGAAGACGGGAGCCACCTCCCGGTTCATCCTGCTTCTCTTCGGGATAAGCCTGTTCTCTTTCTTCCATGGTCTCGCGGTCGGCAACGATCCCAGCCAGGTCTTCGCCATGTTCAAGAACTACCCCGGGTACCTGGCGTTCTTTCCCGCGGCCTGGCTCATCCATCGTGACCGTGAAGCCACGGGCCAGATGGTCACCGTGATAATCGCGGCCGGGGTCATAGCCGGGCTCAACATCATTCTCCGGGGCATCTTCAGGGTGGACGAGCTTGTGTACGAGAGAAGCACCGGACTCCGTGTGCAGGCCAGGCAGGCCTTCGGCATAGGGATCGGCCTGTTGTTCCTCTACATGAAGACACTTCTGACACCCAGGCGGACCAGCCCGTGGCTTGCGGCGCCGGCGGCGGTCCTTATGCTTTCGGGGGTCATCCTCAGCCAGACAAGGGCCCTCTGGTTCGGAACCCTTCTGGGAGCCATCGCGGCGACGCTCATATCGTCCTTCTCGAAGAACCGCCGGCCCGGCGCAGTGCTTGGAAAGGCCACCGGCGTTCTGGTGCTGGGCGTGCTGGCGTTCCTCGCCGCCGGGACCGCCCTGCAGTTGTCCGGGTTCCTGGACATCAACGACATCTTCAGAAGGACCGGGTCCGAGACCGGCAGCTATGTTACGGACGCCACCTTTCTCGCCAGGGCCATCTCCTGGATCGAGATACTGAAACAGGTCGGCAGCCCCATGGGGCTTCTGATCGGCAGGGGGATGGGCTACCCCATAACCTGTTTCAGGTTCGACTACATGCAGGTGATCACCATGGCCTTCGTTGACGGCTCGTTCTTCCAGATACTGCTCAACGCAGGGATCCCGGGGGTTGCCTCACTGATGCTGCTCTATATCCACGGGACGGTGAAGGCCGGCGCGCTGGCCATGAAGGAGAGGGATCCCGGCAGGGAGGCGGTGCTGCTGGCCGCCTTCGCCTCGTTCATAATGCTTTCCGCCTCTTCGGTGCTCGGTTCCCCCATCACCAACTACAGGTTCACCATACTCTACGCCCTGCTCTTCGCGATGGTGGCAGTTAGACCCGGTCAGGGCGCGGCCTTTGAAGGTTTGCCACAAGAGGGCTGATCCTGGTATTTTTCAAGGTCTTTTCCCTTCACCTTCAGTCATCTTCCGAAAGGTCTGGCATGAAAATTCTTGTGATAAACAGCGGCAGTTCCTCGATCAAGTTCCAGGTCATGGACAGCGACAGCGGGGCAATGCTGGGGAAAGGGCTTCTGGAAAGGATCGGGGAGGAGTCCGGTGTGCTCCGTTTTCAGACGGACACCCACAACATCAGGCAGGAACAGCCCATCCCCGACCACGGAAGGGGGCTCGACCTGCTTCTGGAGACCATCACCGACCCGGCCTACGGGCCCGTAACCACCCTCGACCAGATCCTGGCCTGCGGCCACAGGGTGGTGCACGGGGGCGAGAAGTTCACCAGCAGCGTACTCATTGACGAGGAGGTGCTTGAGGGGCTTCGGGAGTGCAGCGCGCTGGCGCCGCTTCACAATCCGCCAAACATCCTGGGCATCACCGCGGCCATGGAGAAGCTTCCCGGGATCCCCAATGTAGCCGTCTTCGACACCGCCTTCCACCAGACCATGCCCAGGGTGAACTACCTCTATGCCCTTCCATATCAGGTTTACCAGCAGTACCGCATCCGCCGGTACGGCTTCCATGGAACAAGCCACCAGTACGTGGCCCAGAGGGCGGCGGAGCTGCTGGACAGGCCCCTGGAAGAACTGAACCTCATCACCTGCCACCTGGGGAACGGCTGCTCGGTCACCGCCGTGAAGGGCGGGAAAAGCATTGACACGAGCCTCGGGTTCGGCACCTTCTGCGGGCTGATGATGGGCACCCGTTGCGGGGATGTGGATCCGGCGGCTCTCTTCGAACTCATGGAGAGACATGGCTGGACGCTTGAGAAGGTGATGAGGACCGTTTACCGCGAGAGCGGGCTCCTTGGCATATCGGGGCTCTCCAACGACATGCGCGACATCGAGAACGCCTCGTTCAAGGAGGGCCATGAGATGGCCACTCTGGCCCTGGACATGTTCGTGGACAGGGTGAGGAAGTACATAGGGGCGTACGCTGCCACCCTGGGCAGGCTGGACGGCATAGTCTTCACCGCCGGCATCGGCGAGAACGGGCCCGAGATCAGGGAGATGGTGTGCGGCAACCAGGATGCCCTGGGCATACGGATAGACCCCGTGGCCAACCTTGTCAGGGGCAGGGAGAGGATAGTCTCGACGCCCGAAAGCCGTGTGAGCGTTCTCGTGATCCCCACCAACGAAGAGCTGATGATAGCCAGGGATACGGTGAGGGTCATATCGGGGTAGCCCCGGCAGGACCCTGCCGGGAACGGAACGAAGGGCCCAACGATGACGGACCCCATGGAACTCCAGCGCAGGTACTTCGCGGTCCAGCTCCAGAGGTTCAGCGAAAAGCCCTGGCTGCATGGCGCCATGATACAGGACTGCCGGTATCACCTTCAGATGCTGGAGGAGGCCGGTTCCCCCGGCGCCTTCATGGAACGGGTGAAGCAGGCCGGCAACATGGTCTCCACCGCCAGGGCCAACGCCGCTGACAGGTACCGGAACAGGGCCGGCATATACGAAGCGCTCGGCCATGAACGGAAGGCCGAAGAAGACCGCAGGCGGCTCGAGGCCGTGGGATCCGCCGGGACCCACGCCGACCTTGACCGGACGCTTCGCGGTTTCGAGGAGGGCGCCACGCAGGGCGCCGGTGAGAACGCCGCCCTGAACGCAGTGGTCTCGGTGATGGAAGCCCTGTTCCATCTTTGCACCGACGAACCCGGAGGAAGCCACTGGAACCGTTCCCTCACCAGGTTCAGTGAGTACCATAGGCAGCTGAGGGAGGCCGACCCCGGCTTTTCCTGGCAGAAACTGATGACCCACAGGCCCTACAGGGACAGGCTTCCCTTCACCGACCGCCAGATGGCCTTCCTGGAAGCGGTTTACAGGGAGGTCTCGGGTGGATAGCACACTGAAGCAGATACTGGAAGGATTCAGCTTCGCTGTACGGAACTACGGGGCCAGCCTGGGCCCCTCGAACCCCAGGCTGCGCAGGGCCGCGGAACTGGTGGCAAAGCTGGTGGAACTGGCAGAGAACGGGGCCGACCTGGCCGGCATCAGCACCGACCCCCGATTCGCCGAGGCTGCCGCCCTCATCGGCGAACTCGCATCCGAGCCTCCGCTTCCCCCGGGAGAACCCGGGGCAGCGGATAAAGGGGAGGGGACGGTTGAAGGCATTCCCCCCGCCAGCGTTGCCGCTGCGGGTTACCACATGGCGTTCGACTCGCTTCCGCCGGGGGAGCGGGAGAAGCAGAACGTGTATTACCAGAGGATCTTCGAGCTGGAACGGCAGGCGGAGAACGCGCTTCACTTCAACACCCTGCTCATGGAGGACACCGTTCTATTGGACATGGCCCGCATACCCCTGCGCCAGGCGGCCCTGGATGCCCTTGACCGGGCGAAGGATGTCTATTCCCCAACGGCGGAGTTCCAGCAGAGGCTCGCCGCCCGGACCTGGGAGAGGGTCTCGACCATTGCGGAACTCGAGTACGAGGGAACGAAGATGGCCGAGCTTTCCAACACCGAGCACCCCTGGGACTCGCTCTACATCGAGGTCATGGGCCTTCTTCCGGCGTGCGCCCAGGCCATCGAGTCCTTCGGACCCAACGATGACAGCGTGGCCAAGCTCAGGAACAGCCACCGTTTCATGGCGGAGTTCATGGGCATCACCTGGGACCGGGTGTTCGGCGACCCCAGGTACCTTCATTTCTGGAACAACGTGTTCTGGCCCAGGGTCCCTGAGGAGAAAAGGCTTCTTCACGGGGTAACCACCCCCGAAGGGTGGCGGGATACACTGAAAACAAAGTTCTACGACCCCTTCGTCAGGGATGTACCGGTGCCCCGCACCGACCCCGGAAAGGCAAATGTCCGTTTCTGGGGAAGGGAGTACCCCTCCGGGAGTACACTGAGCCTTCTGAACGATCCTCCCAGACCGGATGTGGACGGTGCATTCGCAGGGCTGTAGGAACGCTCTTTCCCTACTGCCAGCCCTGCCTGAACAACAAATGTCGAAACAACGGGGGAAGTGTTCGACCCGCTCATCCCCGGCGGAACGCGATAGCCCGAGCAACGGTTTCACGTTGCATCATTGAAAACTCATACCAGGCATTTGACATTTCAATGATATTCGCATATAGTGACAGCAGCAGGGGAGAAGCCATGGTTGACCGTAACCTCGACATCCGACGGATCAGGGAACTGCTGGAGGTCTTTCCCGTGACGGCAGTTCTCGGTGCCAGGCAGTGCGGCAAGACGACCATTTCACGGGAGCTGGATGGTACCCATTACTTTGACCTCGAGAACCCCAGGGATGAGGCCAGGTTCATGAACCCGCAGCTTCTGCTGGAAAACCTTCAGGGTCTCATTGTCATTGACGAGATACAGAGGAAACCGGAGCTGTTTCCCTTGCTCCGCCACCTGGTGGATACCAGGGCAGGGCAGAAGTATCTCATCCTGGGCAGCGCATCCCGTGAACTGGTAAAGGGGAGCAGCGAGTCACTGGCAGGCCGGATAGGTTTTCATCACCTCGGCGGCTTTTCCATGAACGATGTGGGAACTGACAACATGGCAAGACTGTGGATCAGGGGAGCCATGCCCCGTTCCTATCTGGCTGAGTCCGAAAGAGCCAGTACATTGTGGCGGGACAACTATGTAACGACATACCTCGAAAGGGATGTTCCCCAGCTCGGGATTCAGGTTCCGGCCAGGACCCTGCGCCGTTTCTGGATGATGCTCGCACATTACCACGGCAGGATACTGAACTTCTCCGAGATAGGCCGGGCATTCGGGATCTCGGACATGACGGTGAGGAAGTACATAGAGATCCTTGAGGGTACGTACATGGTAAGGATCCTCTCACCCTATTTCACCAACACAACCAAACGGCTGGTCAAACGACCCAAGCTGTACATTCGCGACAGCGGTATCTTTCATACCCTTATGGGTATAGGGAGCCTTGACCAACTTACCGCCAGTCCGTGGATCGGAGCGTCATGGGAGGGGTTCGCCCTCGAGGAGACACTTGGTCTGCTTAACAGGAGGAGCGAAGAGGTTTTCTTCTGGTCAACCCATTCCGGTGCCGAGATCGATCTGGTTTTCCGCCGGGAAGGCAGGCTGTCCGGTATCGAGTTCAAGTATGCCGATGCCCCCCGTCTAACCAGGTCCATGATCTCGGCTCTCAACGACCTCGAGCTTCAGGAGGTCCATGTGATCTATCCCGGCACGGAGAACTACAGAGTCCACGACAGGGTGAGTGTGGTCTCCCTCAGGCACGCCGCATCCATCTTTGCCTGACACGGCCGGGTGCTTTTCCATAGGCCTGTTCCGCAGTATCTTGACGGCACAGGTCGGGCACCGGGAGTGTACGGCGTTAGGGCGTGTATCCGGGAAAGGGGGATGACGATGGGAGCGGTTCAAGCTGTTTTTCGGGTTCTTGTGTGCGCGGCCATTGCTTCGGCGCAGTCTCCGGCCGGCGCCGGTCAGGGGCGCGACCTTTCTCTTGGCCCCGTTGACGGCGAGCGTCTTGCCTTCTTCTGGGCGTTCGAGTACGAATGGACCGGGCCGGAGGGGGCCTCCATCCAATGGTCGGCCGACCTGAGCGGCAACGGGATGCCGCTCACCGTTCAGTACGACCCCGTCACCGAAACCTGGGGCATCGGAGGAGACGGTACCGTACCCGTGCTGGTCACTGCGGTGATGCCCGAGGGCTCCATGACAGGCTCCGGTTCCACGTCAGTGGACGTGGGAGGCACGTTCGGCAACGGGCTGGTGAGCCTGACCATCCTCGAGACCACCGGGGGAACCTACACCATAACCGTTGACGGGTACTCCATGACCTCAGCCACGCCGCAGAACGTGAACCGGTACGACATGGTCTTCAACTGGGAGAGCGTGACAGGCGGTCTTGGCGACCAGGTCACGCAGGAGACAGCGAACGGGTTCGTATCGGGACGGCTGGAGCTTCTGGACGCCTGGGACCCGGGGCTTTAGCCTCGGCTCACCGGCGGGGGCTTCACCGGACCGCCGTCCTGGTCCCGGCAGGAGAGGGACCTTCTCTTCCTGCGGGTCTCCACCTCTATCAGGTTCTCGATGAGCTTCCTGTTGGAGCTTCCGATGTCGGCCACCGAGGCGAAAAGAAGCAGCAGTATCCCGAAAGTGATGATGAATAGCCCTCCGATGCCCACGCCCGCGAACGGTGTGACCTTGCCTGTTATGAACCAGTGGGCCAGGACGAACAGGTCCATCAGTGCCCCGAGCCCCATGAGGAACAGGGCCGGCCCGCCGTACACCCTCCAGGGTGAGTGGCCGTGGGCCACGGAGTACATGGCCTCGGTGGAGAGAACGGCGTACCGCCACAGGTTCCCGGCGATGCGCGATCTGCCCGATACCCTCTCGCCTCTCACGGGAAGGGGTACTTCTCGGATACGCAGTCCCTTCATGGCAAGGTCTATCACCACCTCCTGGGTGTAGGTGAACCGTGAGAGGCATGAGACCCTGTCCAGCGCCGCGGGACCGTAGAACCTGTATCCGCACGTGGCGTCCTTCACGGTGATCCCGCTGAGACGGCTCACCAGGCCGGCGACCCACCTGTTGCCCAGCCTTTTCAGCCGGGGCATCCGCGGTGTCAGGGCGGGGTCGGCGAAGCGGCTTGCCGTGGCGAAATCGCACTGCCCGGCCAGGACAGGGGCCGCCAGCAAAGGAAGCTGGGACGGGTCGAACTGGCCGTCGGCGTCAATGGTGGCAAGGTAGTGGTATCCGCCGTTCCGGGCGAACCCCAGTATGGTGCGGAAGGCGTCGCCCAGCCCCATGTTCCTTCCATGGGAGATCACCGCGGCACCGGCATCCCTGGCCAAGGCGGCGGTGCCGTCGGTTGAGCCGTCGTCCACCACCAGCACCGAGACCGGGATCCCGTCCATCTCCCCCGGTATCCCAGCCAGGACACCGGCGATGGTGGCTTCCTCGTTCAGGGCGGGAACCGCCGCCAGTATTCTTTTCATGGGATGACTATAACCAAGGCGCGGTTCCCGGGAAACCCGCCGTGAAAACTGGCGTTCGCGCCATTCTTCTTCTATCATACCGGTTCCCGACCCACGGTTTTCGAAAGGGCTTTGCATGGCGAAACTGCTTCTGGTGAACCCCCCTTCCGCCATTGGCGTTTACAGCAAGAGCAAGATCAGGGTGGCCATCACCAGCGCGCCCTTCATCACCCTTGCGTCACTGGCCGGCGCCGCCCTGGAAGACGGCCACGAGGTGCGCATAGCAGACCTGATGATCGAGGGGCGCCCCATTGACGCGTACCGCGACACCCTGAGATCATGGAGACCCGACTTCGTGGGCATCACGTTCACCACCCCCCTTTACAGGGAGGCCAGGGAACTGGCCGCCATGGCCAGGGAGCTGTTGCCGGATGTGGTCCTGCTCTGCGGCGGGATCCACGCCAACACCCTTCCGGAGCAGGTCCTTCGGGAGACCGAGTTCGACCTGGTGGTCATGGGCGAGGGCGAGGACACGCTGAGGGAGATATGCGCCGGAACCGATCCTGCACTGATACGGGGGGTCGCCCGCCTGGAAGGCGGCGCCTTCGTCATGAACCCTCCAAGGCCGCTGATACAAGACCTTGACCGGCTTCCGCTTCCAGCCTGGCATCTTCACGACCTGAGGTTCTACCATTCCCCCCACATCGCCAGCAGAAGGAACCCGGTGGGCTACATGGAGACCAACCGGGGCTGCAACCACCACTGTCTTTACTGCAGCCAGCGGATCTTCGGCCACAACGTTCGAAGCAAGAGCTCGGGCCGCGTGGTGGACGAGATGTTCAGAATGCTTGACCTGGGCTTTCAGGACATACACATCAAGGACGACAATTTCACGGCCGACCTGGCGAGGGCCAAGGAGACCGTGGAACTAATGATGGAACGGGGTTTCAACGCCCCGTGGGCCCTTCCCACCGGTGTCAACGTGAAGGACGTGGACAGGGAGTTCTTCAGGCTGGCAAGAAGGGCCGGCTGCTACCAGGTCTCGTTCGGCATCGAGAGCGGGGTGCCCGAGGTGCTTTCCCGGGTGAACAAGAACCAGGACCCGGAGACCGTGAGGAATGCCGTGGTAACAGCACACGAAGAGGGGCTGGAGACAGTGGGCTTCTTCATGCTGGGCCTTCCCGGCGACACAGTGGAGACCATGAACCGCACCCTCAGGTTCGCGTGCGACCTTCCGCTGACCTACGCGAAGGCCTCCATGACCCTGCCTTTCCCCTCGTCGCCCCTTTTCACGCTCATAGAGAGGGAGGGGAGGATACTGAGCCGCGACTGGGACAAGTACAACTTCCACTGCACCACCGAGGTTTGGAAGCACGAGAACCTGGACTGGCACACCATACAGAAGTTCTACGCGAGGTTCCACAGAAAATTCTACTTCAGACCCTCGTACATGCTGAAGCGCCTGGTGAGGGATGTTCGAATGGGGCAGCTGGGAGCCGACATCCGGGCCGTCCTCCGCAACGACTGGAGCGGCTAGTTGAAGCCGGGCCATGTCATGCTCCTCTTCGGGATACTGGCCGCCTTCTTCGTAGCGGGGCTATTCGCGCTGGACCTGCTTCCCGCCCATCGGGCGCTGGTGCTCACCGTCCCGGGAGGAGCATCGGTCTCCGTGGGAGGCGCACCGCCCATGCCCTCCCCGTTCAGTGTTCCCGTCCATCGCGGCGGTACACGGCTCACTGTTACGCAACAGGGGTTCCGCGGGGTTGACACGACAGTGACTCCGGGGGCCGACACGATTCTTGTGTACCTTCAGAGGCTGTGCGGTTTCGTTGTAATCACCGAACCGCCGGGGCTGGCCGTGGAGTGCAATGGGTTCACAGGATGGAGCCCCTGCACCATCCCGCTCCCCGGCCCGGGAACCTACCATGTCAGGATCAGCGCCGGCAACGGCATCACGGACCGGTTCAGCCATGTTCTGCTTAACCCGGAACTGGTGACATTCCGCCGCCGGCTGCCTGTTCCGGTCCCGGGTGAACCGGCACTGGTGAAGCTCCCCGGCTCCCTGCTCTCCGGCGGACCGGACCTGGCGGTGGGAGTTCACGAGGTCACCGTAGCCCAGTTCACCGAGTTCATGAACTCGGTTGACCCCGACCTTCGAAGGACCGGTTCCGAGATACCCGGGCGCACCATCCTTTCCGACAGTATTCTGCGGTGCAACTGGCCGCTGCCGGTGAGAGTGAACGAGGACCTGGCCCGGTACGAGCCTGTTCCCGGAATGGAGCGCCACGCAATGTCCGGCATGACCCAGCAGGGCGCGGAATGGTTCTGCCGATGGCTCTCGGAGAGGGACGGCCGGGGTTTCGAGTACAGGCTGCCCGAGCCCGGAGAGTGGACGGACTACTCCGGAGCCGGCGGCACCTGGGTCCCCGTCCCGGGGCAGTTCAACTGCTCCGACGCCTCCGAAGGCATTCTTGCCAGGCACCCCGAAATTGACGACGGCTTCCCGGCGGTGGCCCCGGTGGGCTCTTACCCCGGCAACCCCTGGGGGCTATATGATACGGCGGGAAACGTCTGGGAGTGGACCGCATCGCCGGGGATGGCCGCCGGCGGAAGCTGGCTCAGTTCGCTTGACGACTGCGCTCCGGGAACGCTTGCGCCCTTCACCCCGGGGATAGGGTATCCGTTCGTGGGGTTCCGGGTAGTGGCAGACATGCCGCAGAACGATGGAGGAGGATCATGAAAACGTACCCAGGAGGTCCCCTGCTTCAGGTTCCCCCCATCGACAGCCTGCCGGGAGCCATTGAAGACGCATCCAGGAGGTTCCCGGACAAGACCGCGGTCCTGGAGCCGGCCGAGCCCGGGCATTTCCGGTCGGTGACCTATTCCCAGCTCAGGAACAATGTGGAGTGGATGGCGAAGGGGCTTCTCGAAAGGTCTCCCAGACCTGTGGTTGCCGTGGCGGGCGACAACAGCATCCAGTGGTACACCACCTACCTTGCTGTGATGAAGGCAGGCGGGATAATCGTACCCATAGACCGAGAACTCCCTCCCGCGGACATGCGCACCATCGTTCACTACTCCGGCGCCAACATGTCGGTCCACGACCCGAGGTTCACCGACGTGTTCTCCGGGATCAGGGGCGTTGACAACTACGTGATGAACACCGGGGGCATGAACGTGCCCAGGCACATGAGCGACCTGATAAGGGCCGGACGGTCCGGGGGCGCCGCCCTTCCCCGCTCCTATGACGTGAACGCCCCGGCGGCCATCTGCTACACATCGGGCACCACCGGCATGGCCAAGGGGGTGGTCCTCTCGCAGGAGAACATCGTCTCCGACCTCAGGCAGGTGATCTCGTTCATCAGGATACATGAGGACGACATCTTTCTCTCGGTACTTCCCGTGCACCACAGCTACGAGTGCACCTGCGGTTTCCTTCTTCCCCTGGTGATGGGGTGCACCATCGCCATAGCGCACGGGCTCAGGTACGTTGTGGAGGACCTTTCCGCCACCAGGGCCACCGTGGTCATAGGCGTCCCCCTTCTGTGGGAGAACATGTACCGAAGGATAATGACCAACATCCGCAACGCGCCCGGGGGCAAGGTGAAGTACAGGGTGGGGACGGCGATTTCGGGCATCGGCGAGTTCCTGGGGGCGAAGAACATCAGGAAGAAGCTGTTCTCACAGGTCCACCAGAAGTTCGGAGGGGGCCTGCGCCTGTTCGTCTCCGGCGGCGCCGGGATAGACCCTGAAGTGATACGGGGTTTTCAGAAACTCGGCTTCAGGATACTGGAGGGCTACGGCCTCACCGAGACATCCCCCATAGTCACGGTGAACCGTGACAACGCCCTCAAGCCCGGTTCCGTGGGGCTGGTGATGCCGGAGTGCACGGTGCGCATCGAGGACCCCGACGAGTCGGGGACCGGCGAGATCGTAGTGAAGGGCCCAAACGTGATGCTGGGTTACCACAACAACCCGGAGGCCACCGCTGAAGTCCTGACGCCGGACGGCTGGTTCCACACCGGCGATTACGGCAGGATGGACGGCGACGGGTTCCTCTACATCACCGGAAGGAAGAAGAACGTCATCATCGCCAAGAACGGGAAGAACGTTTACCCCGAGGAGATAGAGACCGTTCTCAACCGCGACGCGTACGTGAACGAGAGCATGGTGTTCGGCAGGAGCCTCGAGACCAAGGGGGAGGAGATCTGGGCGGTGGTGGTCCCCAACCGCGACCTGCTCATAGAGGAAGCGGAGAAGGCGGGGAGGAAGATCACTCCCGCCGACGAGGTGAACGCGGTACGGGGAGCGGTGCGGAAGTTCAACAGCGAGGCGCCGCTGTTCAAGAGGATAGCAGGGTTCATGATCAGCGAGGAAGACCTTCCCAAGACCACCACCAAGAAGGTGAAGAGGAACGAGGCCCTGAAGGCCGTGGGCCTTGCCCCCAGCAGCGTTTTCAGGCCATAGACCCCGGGTTCCGCCTATAGTATACTAAAAAGGTAGGAAATAAGGAGAGGAGCCGCATGGAACACGTGAAGCGCTGCACCCGGTGCATTCTGCCTGAGAACTATCCCAACATCGACTTCGACGAGAAGGGCGTATGCCGGGTCTGTCGCGAGTTCGACACGAAGTACTCGGATATAGACTGGAAGGCCAGGGAGAAGGCCCTGGAAAGGATCCTTGACCGCTACAGGGGCAGGGGGCGGGGCAAGTACGACTGCATGGTGCCCTTCAGCGGAGGGAAGGACAGCACCTACACCCTCTGGCTCATGAAGAACAGGTACGGCATGAAACCGTTCGCATTCAACTTCGACAACGGCTTCGGCCATCCCGACGCCCAGATGTTCGTGCGCCGGAGCGCGGACAGGCTCGGTGTTGACCTCTACACCTACTCGCCCTCCCGGGAGCTTCTGAACAGGGTTTACAAGAGGGCGCTGGAGACCACCGGCGAGTTCTGCAGCGCGTGTGTGGTGCTGATGCCCACGGCCATTTTCAGGGCTGCGGACACACTTGGCGCCAGGCTCATCATCGCCGGGTTCAGCGACATCCTGGAAGCCCCGCCGCCCGAGACCTGCTACATGGACAGGACCTGCTTCAGGAACATGATGAAGGGTGAGTTCACCGAAAGGGAACTGGCCTGGGACTACTTCTTCCCCAGCTGGAAGCGGATGTTCGGGGTGAAGCAGATAAACCTGCCGGACTACATCAGGTGGGACCTTCCCATGATCTACGAGACCCTGAACCGTGAGCTGGAGTTCGGCAAGAACATGGCGAGCGTGCGCTACGACTGCCTGGGGACCCCCCATTCCAGCTACCTCTTCCGGCAGCGCACCGGGTTCGGGAAGTACGAGTACCTCTACGCCAACATGGTGAGGGCCGGGGTCATCCCCCGTGACGAAGCTCTGCGGATCGTGGAGGAGCGGGAACCAATGGAGCCGCCCGAAGGCTTCGACGACTTCCTGGCGGCGCTGGACTGCGACAGTGGCATCCTTGAGGGGATAGAGAAGAGAAGCGTCTTCAACTTCCGCTCCCGGCCATCGTGGATCAGGAAGCTCGCCATCAAGGTCAGGGAGATGCTTCCCTGACACCGGTTTCGAGGGGAGGCAGCCCGGATGGGACCTGACGGCACGAAGGCCGTGGGAAGAAGGGCCAACAGCCTCTTCATGCTGGGCGGGCAGCTGGTGAGCAAGGGTGCCACCTTCGGGGCAATGATGCTCATATCCCGCCATCTTGATGACATCTGGTTCGGGCGGCTTCTGTTCTCCCTGGTGTTATCTTTCTTTTCATTTTTCATAACAGATTTCGGGACAGCGATCCTCGTCAATAGGGATATGAGCCTTGCCAGCATGCAGAATGCGAGGGAACTCTGGAGAAGTGCCCTGGGGTTCAGGACGGTGACCGGGCTTTTTGCTTTGTTTTCCATCACCCTGTTCTCAATCATGAGCTATCCTGCTGCGCAGACGTTTCTTCTTGTTCCCGTTCTTTTGGGAGTGACCCTTGAGATCTACTCCGAACTGCCCTTCTCATACTTCAGGGCATCGGGCAGGACCAGCTACGAGGCTTTAGCCCGAATCGGCTCGTCGGCGGTGTTCGTGGCGGCCGTGGCCGGGGCGATACTGCTTGATGCTCCACCAATGGCCCTGGCGTACTCATTCCTCTTAAGGGGCATGATGATGGCCGTTCTGAGCTTTTCCGCCGCAAGGGCATCGGGTTTCGGGATGCGGCCGTCATTCAAGAGAGAGCACCTTCTGAAGCTTCTTGGCCAGGCATGGCCCCTGGGCATACTCGGCTTCCTGACCGTTCTGCATCAGCGGGTGGACAACCTTGTGATAGAAAGCCGTCTGGGTGTGGTGAGCGTGGGGGCCTACAATGAGATATTCAAAGTGGTGGAGGTACTCATCCTGGTCGTAACGCCGACCCTTCTTCCCGGAGCGCTCTTTCCGAACCTCTGCAGGGCTTTCCGGAACGGGCCGGCGGGGGCGAGGAACGAGATGAGGAGGATAGCGTTCATCGTCTCCACCCTTTCGGCCGTGGCCGTGGCACTTGTTCTGCCTTCAGGGCAGATCTTCATGCGCTTCCTGTGGGGTGAAGCCTTTCTTCGAGGAGTGTCACCGGCTGAGTTCGAGACCACAAGAATGCTGTTGTTTGCCGCAGTGCCCGCATATTTCTTCATGAACTTCCTTCTGGCGGCCATGATCGCCGGCGGAAGGCAGAGATCTACTCTTCCCGCGGTGTTTTCCGGTTTCACCATCAGTCTGGTTCTGAACCTCGCACTTGTGGGCAGGATAGGGCTGCCCGCCGCCGGTGTTGCGGCGCTTGTCTCCAACGTGGTAATTGCTTTGACCTGCTGGGTGTTCCTTTGGCGGGCAACAGGTCCGGGGCTGCTTATACCTTTTTTGCTTGGTGTTCTGCCGATCCCGGCGGTGATCTTTCTGATGGGAAGGCATCCCTGGCCTGTGGTGACCGCGGCCGGTCTGGCATGCTCTGTTCCTGCACTGCTCCTTGCGAGGAACTCGCTCAGAGGAGAAGAACCTTGCCTGTCATGACAGAGGGCCCCCTGGCGGCCCGGATCAGGTAGATGCCCGCCGGAGCATCGCCCGGGTTCCAGATGTAGTGGTGCAGACCTTCCTCAGCCTGGGTTCCCGCACAAAGCACTTTCGTCACCCTGCCAGCCATGTCCATCACCGCCACCTCAAGCAGCCCGGGAGCCCCGACTGCGACCGTTATCTGCAAAGACCCCTGAAAGGGGTTCACGTAGTACAGAGACAAGCCCTGTCCACCACCGGAGGGATTGTCCCCGATCCCCGTGCCGTAGGGGCTCAGTCTGGCGATGAAGCAGTCGGTGGGACCTCCGCCGAAGGATCCCTGAAAGGGGCTGTAAGTGGGAAAGTCTGTGGAGAAGATCCCCCCCGTGATGCAGGCGGAACCGTCATTGAACAGAGCGATGCCGCGGCTGCTGTCGTTGCCGGACCCGCCGAGATAGGTCGAGTACTCGAGTTGCCCCCCATCGGGAGACAGCTTCACAGCCAAAGCGTCGTTGCCACCCCCGGCATGGAAGCCCTGAAAGGCGTTTTCAACCGGAAAGTCCAACGATGAGGTGTATCCCGTCACGAAAGCACTGCCGGATGGCGAGACTGCTATGTCACGGCCCTGATCCATGCCGCTTCCGCCAAGATAGGTGCCGTAGGCCAGGTTTTCTCCATCAGCTTCGAACTTTGTGACGAAGATTGCCGAAGCTCCGGGCAGGGAACCCTGAATTGGGTTCAGGACCGGAAAGTTCGGCGATCCTGTTTCCCCGGTGAGATAGGGACAATCCGCGGCATCCACGAAGACATTGGATGCCAGGTCGGTTCCCGAGCCCCCGAGGTAGGTGCAGTAGACCACCTGACCAGCCGGGGTGAGCCTTGCCAGGTATCCATCGGTGGAGCCTCCGCCGTATGCAGCCTGGAACGGGACTAGCAGTGGGAAGTCAGGTGAACCTGTCTGGCCGCAGAAGTAACCGTTTCCGGCGTGATCCGCATAAACGCCTTCACCAAACTCGTCACCGCTCCCCCCGAGATATGATCCGTAAACAAGCCCGTTTCCCTGGCTGTTGAGCATCACACAGAATGCGTCGCCTGAACCTCCTGCTATCTGGTCCTGGAAAGGGTTGTTCAACGGGAAGTCGGGTGAAGAAGTGAACCCGGTTACAAGTGCCCTGCCACTTCCGTCAACAGCAATGTCACGCCCCGTTTCCGATCCGGAACCGCCAAGAAATGTGCTGAACACAAGCTCGTCCCCCTGAGGTGAGAGCTTCAGTACGAAGGCGTCGGAAGCTCCGGCCAGAGCCGGCTGGATAGGATTCACCAGCGGGAAGTTCTGGGACGCTGTGGGTCCGGTGATGTATGCGAAGCCCAGTGAGTCCACCTTGATGCCGTAACCATTTTCGTTCTGCGACCCTCCGATGTAGGTTGCGTATTCAAGCTGGGAACCGTCAGGGGAGAACTTGGCTACGAAACAGTCCCAGTCGCCACCCTGGAACTCATCCTGATAGGGGTTCTGGGTGGGAAAATCCGTCGAACCGGTCCTTCCCGTTACATAGACCCCTCCCTGTGAGTCCACAGCTGTGCTGTACGTGCGGTCATCCCCTGAGCCGCCGAGGTAGGTGCTGAAGATCAGAGAGACCTGGAACGCCTGGACGAGTCCGGCCCGGCACGCACTCGTCCGGGGCGTATATGCATCTGGGGCAGTGAGTTGATGGCATTGCAGGCTGCCTGACTCAATGGTGAACACAAGGAAGCCTTCGGGTGCATCACAGGTGTAGACAACGGATGAAAAGCTTCTCGCTCCGGTTGTCCATAGTGCTGGTTCATTTCCCTTCAGGAAGTGGGTCAGATGCGGAAGCGCTCCAACGGCCGAAACAGCAGTTCCATCGGGAACAGCCCGGATCCGGGTGAAGACTCCCTGCACATAGAAGCCGTTGGCGGTGAACCAGACTGGCCCTTCATCGGTTTCGGCCCGGTAGAGAACCTCATCGGACCATTGCCCCAGGTTTTCCGTGAAGACATGCGGGAACGGGAGACCTGACACCGCCGTGGACAGGACGGTCAGAAGAATGAACACGCCCTTCTTCATTACCCCCACCTCTCTTGTTGTAAGTCAACCTTTGTCAAGATCCACCGCAGGATCCTCAGGGTATCTTTTCGGCATCGTATTTCCCTGGACCCGGTTACGTCCGATCACGCAGAAACTGGCCTCCGTCCGGCAGCGAGCTTTGCTGGTAAGCCATCTCACCGAATCGGTCGCATCACTTTCAACAAGGTCTGCGCTGAACGGGCCTGACCCGGACAAGGCGCACTCCCGGGGAAGCAGTGCGGGCCATGGATGAAGCTGTGGTCCGTACCCTTCCGCAGGATCGGTCCCTGGTGCTCTATCATGGAAAAAGGGCTGGTTCCGCTGTTGTCCAAACCCCGCCGGGCTGGCAAGGGTTCTTCACTGCACGGGTTATTGCCGGTGTGGAACCCCGGTTTCGCAGTGAAGGAAACAATCCCCATTTCCTCTCCTCACGCGCCGCGACGATTCAACCGTCTCCGTGTCATGAAGAAGTGCAGGGGAAGCGCCCCGGTTACAACGGGGCGCCGTACAAAACCCTCAGAATATGGCCACAAGAGCGGCCGAAATCAGCAGAGGCGCCGCCAGTGCGTATATGGTGCACCCCAGGCAGCACGAGCGCCTTCTGCCCCCGGAACCCGACGGCTCGGTGGAGCCCGCCCCCGTTGAGTCCGCCGGGGCGTCGGCCTGCTGAGCGCCCTGCCGGTTCTTGAACCTGTCCAGCATGGCGATGTGCCTCTTGGTTCCCGGGTCGCGCTGCGGCTTCTCGAACTCCTTCCGGGGCGGCTTCTGCTGGGGCTTCTGCTGGGGTTTGGGGCTGGGCGTGTAAGCGGGCTTCTCGGCGGTGCGCTGAACCGGTTTCTGGGCCGGTTTCTGAACGGGCTTCTGGGGTGACTTCATGGGCGCAGGTGATTTCTGCATGCCCGGGTTCTTTCCTCCGCCTCCAGGAGTCTTCATGGCTTTCCCCCCTCGGGTTGCTGTTTTCCGGTCGCTGGCACACAAGCATAAGCAATTCTTCCACACCGGGGGAGCGCCGTCCATCCTACCACATATGGTGGTTGCGCCGAACCCGATGGTGTATACTTGGTGTATTGAGAGGCTTTACCGGGCGGCGGTCAACATGTTGTGCCGCACCGTGGAAGTTTTCCCATATCTTGTGGAGGGGTTGTGGCGGGTCCCGCAGAAACCGTTGGCATCTACGATGAAAGCAAGGTCAAGACCCTTTCTTCCATCGAACACATCCGCCTGCGGACGGGTATGTACATCGGCCGCCTGGGCGACGGCTCCAACATCGACGACGGCATCTACATCCTTCTGAAGGAAGTGGTGGACAACTCCGTTGACGAGTTCATCATGGGGTGCGGCAACCGGATACGGGTGAAGCTGGCAGGGTCCACGGTCACGGTCAGGGACTGGGGCCGGGGCATTCCCCTGGGCAAACTGGTGGAGTGCGTCAGCGAGATAAACACCGGCGCAAAGTACAACACCGACGTGTTCGTGTTCAGCGTGGGGCTAAACGGCGTTGGGACCAAGGCCGTCAACGCCCTTTCCAGCCGCTTCAGGGTGTGCTCGTACCGCGACGGCCGCTTCAGGGAAGCCGTCTTCTCCCAGGGAAGCATGGTCTCCGACGAGTCCGGCGAGACCGGCGAGAAGAACGGAACCATGGTGGAGTTCACGCCCGACCCCGAGATCTTCGGCGAGTACCAGTTCCGCACCGAGTTCATAGAGAGACGCATGCAGCACTACGCCTTCCTGAACTCCGGGCTCAGGATGATGTTCAACGACCTTGTCTTCCGCTCCGAGGACGGCCTGCGCGACCTCCTGAACGATGAAACGGGCGAAGAGGCCATCTACGACGCGGTGTACTACAGGAACACCACGCTGGAGTTCGCGTTCACCCACACCAATTCCTACGGCGAGAAGTACTTCTCATTCGCCAACGGCCAGTACACCAGCGCCGGCGGCAGCCACCTCTCCGCCTTCAAGGAGGGCGTTCTCAAGGGAGTGAACGCTTTCAGCGGCAAGGGCTTCGTCGCCGAGGACGTCCGCGACGGCCTTGTGGCAGCGGTTTCGGTGCGCCTGAAGGATCCGGTCTTCGAGAGCCAGACCAAGAACAAGCTGGGGAACACCGACATAAGACGCGACATCGTGGCAAGGGTGCAGGCCGAGATAGAGCAGGTGCTTCACCGCGACCCGAAGCTTGCCGAACTGGTGATAGCCAAGGTGCAGTCCAACCAGAGGCTTCGCACCGAACTGCTCACCGTGAAGAAGAAGGCAAGGGAGCGGGAGAAGCAGACGGCCATCCGCATACCCAACCTGAAGGACTGCAAGATACACCTGGGCGACGGCCACGAGAGGGAGGAGGAGTCCACCATCTTCCTCACCGAAGGCCTGAGCGCGGCCGGAAGCCTGGTGTCCAGCAGGGATGTGCACACCCAGGCGGTCTTCGCCCTGAGGGGCAAGCCCCAGAACGTGTTCGGCCTGAAGCGCGATGCCGTCTACAGCAACAAGGAGATCTACAACATAATGCGGGCCCTGAACATCGAGGGCGGTGTGGAGGGCCTCAGGTACAACCGGGTGGTGCTGGCCACCGACGCCGACGTTGACGGCATGCACATCCGCAACCTTCTCATGACCCTTTTTCTGCACTACTTCGAGGACCTGGCGCTGGACGGGCACCTCTACATCCTCGAGACGCCCCTCTTCAGGGTCAGGAACAGGAAGGAGACGGTTTACTGCTACAGCCAGGCCGAGCTCGACCGCGAGTCGGAGAGGCTGGGCAGGAAAGCCGAGATAACCCGGTTCAAGGGGCTTGGGGAGATCAGCCCCGGGGAGTTCGGCCAGTTCATAGGC
This sequence comes from uncultured bacterium, assembly GCA_964541235.1. Lineage (GTDB taxonomy): Bacteria > Fermentibacterota > Fermentibacteria > Fermentibacterales > JCC-6 > UBA6080. The sequence continues at coordinate 62,988 of CAZIPI010000004.1, forward strand.
CCCGACATGCGCCTGACCCAGGTGCGGATAGACAGGCTGCGCGAGGTCCCCGAGATACTGGACTTCTACATGGGCAGCAACACCCCGGAACGGCGCACCTTCATCATGGAGAACCTGAGATGACCGGCCTTCGCGGGCTCTACCGCGAGAACTTCATGGAGTACGCCACCTACGTAATCAAGGAGAGGGCGATACCCGACGCCGCCGACGGCCTGAAACCGGTGCAGCGCCGCATACTGTGGGCCCTGGCCGAGATGGACGACGGCCGCTTCAACAAGGTGGCCAATGTTATAGGCCACTGCATGCGCTACCATCCCCACGGCGACCAGTCCATAGGGGCCGCCCTTGTCGCCCTGACCAACAGGGGCTACTTCATCGAGGGGCAGGGGAACTTCGGCAACATATTCACCGGCGACGAGGCCTCGGCATCGAGGTACATCGAGTGCCGCCTGACCCAGCTGGCCCGCGACACCCTCTTCAACCCCGCCATCACCGAGTTCGTTCCCAGCTACGACGGAAGGAACCGCGAACCGGTGCTGTTCCCGGCGAAGATACCCGTGCTTCTCCTTCTTGGCGCCGACGGCATAGCCGTAGGAATGTCCACCCGGATACTCCCCCACAACTTCAACGAGGTGGTACAGGCGCAGATCGCCTGCATCCGCGGCGAGCCCGTGAGCCTTCTCCCCGACTTCCCCCAGGGGGGCGCCATTGATGTTTCGGGCTACGAGGACGGCAACGGCAGGATACGCAACAGGGCCCGCATCGAGCCCAGGGGCGGGAAGAAGCTTGTGATAAGCGAGATCCCCTACGGGACCACCACCGAGAGCCTCATGGCATCCATCGAGAACGCTGCCCGGAAGGGCAGGCTGAAGATCACCAGCATAGACGACTACACCACCGAGAAGGTGGAGATAGAGGTGACGCCCGCCCGGGGCGTCAGCGCCCAGGAGACCCTGCGCCAGCTCTACGCCCACACCGAGTGCGAGGTGACCCACACCTCGAACATGCTGGTGATCCAGGAAGGCGCCCCGGTTGAGACAAGCGTCCCGGAACTGGTCAAGTACTGCTCGGAGAGGCTTCTCGCCATACTCAGGCTGGAGCTTGAGCTTGAGCAGCGGAACCTGGGGGACGCCCTTCACTGGATGACCCTCGAGCAGATCTTCATCGAGAACAGGCTCTACAAGATGATAGAGGAGTGTCCCACCCTCGAGGAGGTGAGGGACGCGGTGGGCCAGGGCCTTATTCCCTTCCTCACCGACTACCCCAGGGAGGTCACCGCGGAGGACATCGAGCGCCTGCTGGCCCTGAAGATCCGCAGGATCAGCCGTTTCGACATCGAGGCCCACCGTCGGGAGATGGGCGACATCAGGAGCAGGATGAAGCTGGCCGGGAAAAGGCTGAGCCGCCTGCGCGACTACGCGGTGCAGGTGCTGGAGGAGATACTGGCCAGGTACGGCAGGCTTTTTCCAAGAAGGACCTCCATCGAAAGCTTCAGCGGCATTCAGCGCAGGGAGGTGGCCATCGCCAACCTCAGGGTCGGCTTCGACAGCGAGACGGGCTTCGTGGGTACCGCGGTGAAGGGCGGCATCTCATGGCATGCCTCCGAGTACGACAGGATCCTCTTCTTCCTTGAAGACGGCACCTACCGTGTGGTGCCCGTGCAGGAGAAGTTCCTCGTGGCCGGCAAGGTACTCTGGGTGGGCCCGGCAGACAAGGACAGGCTGTTCACCTGCGTTTACCGCGACAAAGCCGACCGCATCCCCTACGGCAAACGGTTCAGCATCGGCGGTTTCATACTGGAGCGTGAGTACCGCTTCGTTCCCGAGGGCAGCGATGTGCTGGTGTTCGAGCCGGGAAGCGACTTCGTCATCGAGTACTGGTTCGAGAGGCGCAAGAGGATGAAGACCCGCAAGGGGCAGACCGCACCGGCGGACATCCCCGAAAAGGGGGTGAAGGCCAGGGGCATAAGGCTCTGCGGAAGCCGCACCATAGCAAGCATCAAGACCATAGCGGTGCTGCCCGAAGAACCGCAGGAACCGGCGGCGCCCGAGCCCGAGCCCGAGCCCGAGCCCGGACCGGAGCCCGAAACTGGCCCCGCCCAGCCGCCCATGAGCCTGGACGAGATAGAGGAGAAGGCCTCGGAACTCAGCCGCAGGCTGAGAAGCATCATCGGGAAGTATGAGACCCCCGACCTCTTCCAGCAGGAGGGGGAGGAGAGCAAGTGAAGCCCTTCAGCCAGAGCGCGCGGCCCGTCCGTGTATCCGTGAAGGCGGTGATAATCTTCAATGGCAGTGTGCTTCTGGTGCGCAACGCCGATGAGGAGGGGTTCTGGTACATGCTTCCCGGCGGCGGCCAGTCCTCCGGGGAAACCCTCGAACATGCCCTTCAGCGGGAGTGCCTTGAAGAGATAGGGACCGGCGTCCTCATGGGCAGGCTCCTGTTCGTCCGCGACTACATCGGCGCCAACCACCAGTTCTCGAAAACCGACTCCGGCGTTCACCAGCTTGAACTCATGTTCAAGTGCCGTCTGCCGGCGGGTGCCAGGCCCTCCGTGGGCCCCTCTCCCGACCCCTACCAGAACGGCATCGCCTGGCTGCCGCTGGAAGGACTCGCCGGGCACCGGCTCTATCCGTCCCCCCTCAGGACCCTTCTCGGAAGACCGCTTCCCCGGGGCGCTTTGTATCTGGGCGATGTGAATTGAACCGGGCCGTGGCAGCGGCGCTGGCCGTACTGGGGGCCGTTACAGCGCTGGCAGCGCTCCTTGCCCACCGCCTCATTCCCTCCCCCGGCACCGGCCCTGAGGCATGGCAGGCTGCCGCCTTCATGACCGGCGTCGTGCTGTTCCTTCAGGCGTTCAGACCCGCGAGGAAGTTCATCCGGAATGACCTGCCTGTTGTACTGGCCAACACGGTCGTGCTTCTTCTGGTGCTTGAGGCCTTCGCGCTTCTTGCACTGAGGCTCATGGCTGAGCGCCCCCCGGCACCGCGGCCCGGAATGGCAATACCCGACACCGGTTCACCGCTGCCCTTCACTCCGCCTCCGGCGGCTTTCCACCCCTTCGTCGGGCTGAGGCTCGAACCGGGACACCGGGCGCCCGGCGTCACCACCGACGGCCGGGGCTTCAGGGTCACCCCCGGAAGCCACCCGTCCGGGGAAGCCATGGAGATACACATGTACGGTGGGTCCACGGTTTACGGCTGGTTCCTGCCCGATTCCCTGACCATCCCTGCCCTTCTTCAGCGGAAGCTCAGGCTGACGCTGGGACGCCCTGTGAACGTGGCCAACAGGTCTGCGGCCACGAGGAACTCCACACAGTCCATGTTCGAGTTCCTGCTGGCCCTGCAGGCAGGCGACATCCCGGACGCGGCTGTCTTCTACGAGGGCTACAACGACGCGGCCACGGCGTGGTACGAGGGCGACCCCGGCTCCGTGCTGGGCAACAGGCGCACCATGACGCTCTTCACCGGCGGCAGGCGGGAGCCCGGGGCAGCCTTCCGGCCGTCGCTGCTGGTCCTCGCCGGTCTTCTCGTTCACACTGAGCCCGGTGCGCCGGTGCTGGTCCAGGAAAGCGAGCCCCTGGGCAGGTCGGCCGACCCCGGGGAACTGGCATCCCGGACCATCGCCGTCTTTCGTTCCAACTGCAGGCAGATAAGGGCCATGGCCGGGGCTTTCAACATCCCGGTCACCATCCTCTGGCAGCCCACCCTCACAGGCGGGGGCAGGACCCTTCAGCCCGACGAGGAGGAGTTCAGGGCTTCCATGGACCAGGGCGAGGTGCGCCTTCAGGAACTGGTCTGGGAACTTGCCCGGGAAAGCTCGTCCGACGGGCTCTTCACCTGGGCGGGCGACGCCGCCGGCGACTGCGATTCATCAGTGTACGTTGACTACTGCCACATGAACGCACCGGGGCACCGGCTGGTGGCGGAGAGCATCGCCCCCCTGCTGGTCCTGCCGGAACCTTTACCCGAAGAGGCCGGGAATGGGCGGTAGGGCCATGGTCAGGGCGGCGGCCGTTTTCCTGGGGGCACTGCTGCTGATCGGCTCGTTCCTGGCTGGGCGGCTCTCTCTCAGCGCTTCGGGCGGTGTGAGCGAGGGCAGGGTGCTGCTGGCCGTCTTCGGTGTTCTCCTTGCCGGAGCCGGAGCAGCGGGGAAAAGGCTTCCGGCCCTCTGGAAGGGCTTCGGGCGGCTCCTTTTCTGCGGATGCCTCGCGTTGCTCCTGTGGTTCTCCGTCACAGGGTTCCTGGGCGCCCTTGCACGTGGAAGGCCGGCCCTGCTGCCCCCGGGAACGGTTCCCGGAGCCGCCGGACCCCTGGCGTACCGACCCCATGTTCTCTGGACCCTTCCCGGTTCGGTTCCCGGAAGACCCGGCACCCGGCCGGTGTGGCTGTACGGGGGCACCCTGGATGACGCCGGCCCGCTTCTGCAGGGGCTGGGAATAGAACCCGGGGAAGGCGTTTCGGACCGGCGGCAGCCCGGCTACAACTCCACCCAGTCCCTGATACTCCTGATGCTTGACCTGCGAGGGAACTCAGTGCCGGCCGAGGTTATCCTGACGGCGGGGGAGGCGGATGTTCGGGCCGCGCTCAGTACCGGCGACCCGGTGTGGCCCCTGGGCTCGAACGCTTTCCTCGAGGCCACCGGCCCGTCCTGCGACCTGTCCGGGAACCTCGAGGGCTCTGAACTCGCCATGGCCCTGGCAGAGGCGCAGCTGGTGAACCGGGCAGTGCTCATGGCCCTTGCGGCCGAGTACGGTTTCAGGGCGTCTTTCGTCTGGCTTCCGGGTGACGGGGCATTCCCCGAGCAGGCACTGGTGGACTCCTTGATGGCTTCCCTGATGTGAAGGCCCGTCATTCCCCGAAGAGGAGAAGGGCCTCGTCGTAGCCGTTCAGGAAGACGTAAGCGCCCCTGTACGATTCCGGAGGGTTCCCGCTGCGGAGCCGCTGCCCCGCAATCGCACGCATGCTTGACCCCTTGGTTCAGTGCGGTCATTGTATGCCATGAGTCATCGGAAATTGTGCTATAAAACCCTGAGGCAAGGGAGCGGGATCGTGTTCAGAACACTTCTTCCGGCTGTTTTGCTCTCGGGCCTTCTGTTCCAGGCCCGGGGGGATTGGTCGTTCTACCTGGTCAACAATGCGTCGGTCACACCCGCCATCCGCCTCGACGGCTCCGGAACGCCCTGCGTGGTTTACGCAAGGGACCCCTACATCAAGTTCAGCACCCTGCAGGGTCATTACTGGGTGGAGGAGAACGTTCACCAGTCCTCCTACGGAGGCCTGGGCTGGCCTTCGCTTGTTTTCGACGCTCAGGGTGTTCCGCACGTCTCCTTCTCCGCCGGCGGTACTCTGTTCTATGCCTTCAGGGACCGGGAAGACAGGAGCTGGACGGTCTTTAACCTCTACCCCGCCGTAGGTACCTGGACATCCATCGCCCTGACTCCGGGCGGAGCCCCCTGCATATCCTGGTATTCCTTCGCGCACGACCTCCGCTTCATCGTTTGGACCGGGGGCGGGTGGACCCAGGAAACGGTTGACCAGTCGGCAGACGCAGGCGCATGCAACTCGCTGGCGGTGGATGAGACAGGTGTGGCGCACATCGCCTACTGCCAGTTCCAGCCCTTCCCGGCCGTCAGGTACGCACGCCGTGTTGACACAGGGATATGGGAAACCTTCCTGGTGGACTCCTCCATGAACTGCGCCATGGGAACGAGCCTGGCGCTGGACGGCAACGGCAACCCCGCAATGTCCTACAACGCCGACGGCGAGACGAAGTACGCCTTCTGGGACGGCTCTTACTGGACGGTACAGACAGTTTACGCCACAGACACCGGAGCCGATGCCTACGGGACTTCGCTGGCGCTGGACAAATACGGGTACCCCCACATCGCCCACTGCGACCCGTCGGCGTATTCACTTCTCTACTCGGAGGACCAGGGCGGCGGCTGGCAGACCGGAACGGTTGGCTCGCCCGGCGGCAGCAACGGTGACCCGAGCCTGGCCATGGACTCCCAGGTGCGGCCCCACATCGCATTCATCAGGAACGGAAGCCTGTACTACGCCTTCAACGAAGAACCGTCGGGCGCGGGTCAGGCGGGCTTCCAGGCTGTGGAGGCCGGTCTCGCGGCGGGCCCCAACCCGTTCAGTCACTCACTTTCCATCAGGTTCCACCTTCAGTCCCCTTCGCTGTGCGAAGCAAGGGTCCACGACCTATCGGGAAGGCTTGTGGATACCGTCCGCCCCGGCCATCTGGAGGCGGGAGCGCACAGCGTTTCCTGGACGCCTGCGCCCGGGCTTCCCTCGGGGCAGTACATCGTTGTTCTGTCGGCCGGTGGGGTCAGGGCTTCGGAGAGGGTGGTCTTCCTCAGATAGTCTTGACGGCCTCCCCAAGGCTCTTGACCAGGTTCCCTGTCATGGGCTCGAACGCGGAGCCGGTAATCATCTCGTAGAGCCTGATGTAGCGGCTGGAAAGTTCCACCACCAGCTCCTCCGGGGCTTCCGGAAGCTCCTTGTCGTTGTAGGGGTCGCAGTTGTCGCGGAACCAGAGCCTCAGGAACTCCTTGTCTATGTTGTCGGGGTCGAGCCCCTTTTCGAAGCGTTCCTCGTAGCCCTCGGAGAGCCAGTAGCGCGAGCTGTCCGGAGTGTGGATCTCGTCTATCAGGACGATGTTCCCATCCCGGTCCTTGCCCATCTCGTACTTGGTGTCCACCAGGATGAGGCCGTTCTCTGCCGCGGTCTCCATTCCGAAGCGGAAGAGCCGGAAGGCGATGGCCGAAGCCTTCTCCCAGTCCTCACGGCTCATGAGGCCGGTCTCGAGTATGCCCTGAGGGGTGATGGACTCGTCGTGCACTTCGCTCTTGGTTGTGGGTGTCATTATGGGCTCGGGGAACTTCTGGTTCTTTCTCATTCCGTCGGGAAGGATGTTGCCCCCCAGGTTCCGCTCGCCGTTGTTGTAGAGGGTCCAGGCGCTGGTGCTGGTGCTGCCGGTGAGGTAGCCCCTCATCACGAACTCCACGGGAAAGACGTCCAGCTTCTTTGCCAGGGTGGCGTTGGGGTGGGGGATGGAGATCACATGGTTCGGCACTATGTGCTTCGTGCGCTGGAACCACCACGCGCTCACCATGTTCAGCACCTGGCCCTTGAACGGCACGGCGGCCAGCACCCTGTCGAAGGCGCTCTGCCTGTCGGTTGTCACAAGAAGCAGCCTGTCGCCCAGGTCATAGATGTCCCGCACCTTGCCCTTCCTGCGCCCGGGAAGGCCCAGGCCCGCGGTGTCGGTGAGGCAGTTATGAAGTTCCCTTCGAATGGTGTTCCTGTCCATCATTTCACGAACCCTTTCTCTGCCGGTGTGACTGTTCTGAATGCGGTTGCCCGATGGAACTATCATATTACCGCCATTCTCAAAGTTCAACATTCACTCCTTGTTTGGTAGGAATTACGCCATTCCATCATGGTATGGAGGTTTTCGTGACAGGCGGACTCATACTGGTGGTCAACACCGGCTCGACCACCACGAAGTGCTCCATCTACAGGAACACTGGCGGCGAAACACCGGAACAGCTGGTCTCCACCACCATCGAGCACCCCGACGACATGATCCACAGGTTCAGCTCCATCAGCGCTCAGGTGGACTATCGCGAAGGGCTGGTGAGGGCGTTCTTCGAAGAGTCGCTCCCCCCAGGAGAGCCCGTGGCGGCGGTGGGTGCCCTGGGGGGAATGCTGCCCCCGGTGCCAAGCGGCGTCATAGCGCTCAACAGCGAGCTGGCCGGTTTCAGCCTCGACACGCCGGTGTATCAGCACGCCTCGAACCTGGGAGCCCCCCTTTCCCACAGGATCGCCGGCTCGCTGGGCGTTCCCTCGTTCGTGGTGGACCCTGTGGGAGTTGACGAGATGGCCCCGATCGCACGGATCTCGGGCGCTCCGGACTTTCCCAGGTTCTCCTTCGTTCACGCCCTGAACATCAGGGCCACGGTGAGGAAGATGGCGGGAAGGCTGGGCCTGGGCTTCGACCAGGTACGCTGTGTGGCGTGCCACCTGGGCGGGGGCTACTCCATCGCACCCGTGGCCGGCGGCAAGATCATAGACAGCGACAACAGGATGGAGGGGGCGCCCTTCACCCCGGAAAGGGCCGGGGGCATCCCCCCGATCCCCCTTCTCGAGGCCTGTTTCTCCGGCCGTTTCACCCGTGAGCAGCTTTACAGGAAGCTTTACGGGGCAGGCGGGGTGTACGCCTACCTGGGCACCAAGAACGTTCGCGAGATGGCCGGAAGGGCGGAATCGGGGGACGCCTTCGCCATGTTCATATACGACGCCATGATCTACCAGATAGTCAAGGAGATAGGCGCCATGGCATCGGTGCTCGACTTCGACCTGCACGGCATTGTTGTCACCGGGGGGGTGGCCAATGCCAGGCACCTGTCCGAAGAGATCACCAGGAAGTGCAGCAGGGTTGCCCCGGTCTTCATCTACCCCGGCGAGAACGAGAACGAAGCCATCGCCTCAAGCATTCAGCGTGTTCTCAGGGGGGAGGAGGAGCCCCTTTCCTGGCCCGGTTGCGTACTCACCGGGCGGGAGACCGATCCTCTGTTCCCCTACAGGGATGCGAACGGGGTGTTCAACCCCGTCACCGGAGATCCACGGGAGGAGAAATGAGCATAAGGAGCTTTTCCGAGCTTGTGGAAGCCGTGAGGGTACTGCCCCCGGTCCCGGTGGCGGTGGCCGGCGCGGCGGACGACAGGGTAATGGCCAGCCTTCGGGAGGGGCACCAGCTTGGCTTCGTCGGGAAGTGCTACGTAACCGGCCCGGAGGATGGGGTGAGCAGCGCCATCGAGCAGTCCGGCGACGACCCCGAGCACTACGAGATAGTTCCCGCCGCCGGCGACCAGCAGATGAGCGCCCTGGCGGTGAAGGCCGTTAGGGAGAACGGCGCCCTCATACTAGTGAAGGGCAGCGTGAAGTCCGAGGCCTACATAAGGGCCATACTGGATTCCGAGAGCGGCATCCGCGCCTCGTCGGTGCTGTCGAACCTGAGCCTGTTCGAGATGCCTTCGTACCCCAAGCTCCTTGCCATGACCGACAACGCCATTCTCATCCTTCCCACCCTTGCGGAGAAGGCGGCGGTGATAGAGAACACGAGACCACTCTGGAAGGCCCTGGGAGTGGATCCGGTGAAGGTCGCGGCGCTGGCCGCGGTGGAGACCGTGAACCCCAGGATGCAGGCCACCGTGGATGCCGCGGCGCTCTCGGTCATGGCCGACCGGGGGCAGCTCAAGGGTTTCGTCGTGGAGGGCCCACTGGGCTACGACGCTCTGATAAGCGCCGAATGCGCTGCCACCAAGGGCCTTTCGGGTTCACGGGTGTGCGGCCTGCCGGACATGATACTGGCCCCGAACCTCGAGACCGCCAACTCGCTGGGCAAGAGCTACAAGTTCCACGGCGGCGCCTCGTGGGGCGGGCTGGTGTTCGGGGCCAGGGTTCCCGCCGTTCTCAACTCCCGCTCCGACGACGGCAGGAACCGCTTGAACTCCATGGCCATGGCCCGGGGCATAGCCGAAGGCAGACCCCTGGCATGAGACACTTACACGCACTGGAACACAACACTGCAAGGCGGGTCAAATGAACATCTATGCCCTGATCATCCTGGGTTACTTCGTGCTGGTGGTGGGTATGGGCCTCCTGACCAGGAAGGTGGCAAGCAAGTCCGCCAGCGACTACCTCATAGCCGGCAGGAACCTGGGTACAATGGTCTGCGCCGTGGTGGTGGCCGCGGAGTGGCTTGGCGGAATGAGCACCATCGGCGTCAGCGAGAGGGCCTTCAACACCCTCTCCCTTCAGCCCATCTTCTACAACATCTCCACCGCCATAGGGATGGTGGTGATAGGCTTCACGGTGGCCGCCCACTACCGCCGCAAGGACGTTCACACCGTAAGCGAGATGATCGAGACCCTCTTCGGCAGCCAGGCCAGGTCCATAAGCGCCGTGGCGTTCCTCATCGCATACATCACCCTGGCCTACGTGCAGCTTCAGACCTGCGCCAGCGTCATGGCCCCCCTGTTCGGAGTGAGCTGGAACTGGGCCGTGGTGATATCCGCGGGGCTCATAATGATCTACACCTACCTGGGCGGAATGCACGCGCTGGCCGTAACGGGCATACTGTACCTGGTCACCATGTACCTTGGGCTGGGCATCGCGTTCCTTGTCGGGCTCGAAAAGGTCGGGGGCTTTTCGGGCCTCTCCGACACCCTGGTATCAATGGGCGCCCCGCCGAACCCGTACAACCCCTTCAGCGCCGGGGTGAACAGCGCCGTGGCGCTACTCGTGGGCGGCCTTCTTGGGGGAATGGCGGCTCAGGCCAGCATTCAGCCGGTCTTTGCGGCCCGTGACGTGAAGACGGCCCGGAAGGCTTCAATGCTGGCCGGGCTCATCGTGGCCCCGTTCGGAGTGATGACGGCCTTCATAGGTCTCTATGCCAGAACAGGGCTCTTCATACCCGAGGGTGTGGAGGTCACGGCCAAGACCGCGCTTCCCACGCTTCTTCAGACACCGGCCTTCATACCTCCCGTGCTGGGGGGGCTGGCCCTGGCCGGGGTCCTGGCGGCCATTCTTTCCACCGTGGGCCCGGTGAACTTCGCCGTGGTGACCATAGCCGCCAAGGACATCTATCACGGTATCATCAACAAGAAGGCGGACGACGCCAGGATCATCAGCACCGCCAGGAAACTGGTGGTCCTGGTGAGCCTCATCACGGTTCCCCTGGCCATCTTCCTCAAGGGCGCCGTGCTGGACACCGCCTACGTCTCCTACGCAATAAGGGCCATCGGCGCCATCGTGATAGTCACCGGCCTCTACAGCCGGAAGATCGTCACCTCGCTGGGGGTCAAGCTCTCGTTCATCATAGGCACCATTGCCGTGTTCGTGACCATGATCGCCCAGCAGAGGGGCTGGTTCACGGTTGACAAGACGTACGGCGCCGTGATCGCAACACTGGCGGTGATCCTGCTCTCCACTCTGGGAGACAGGCTGTTCCGAAGGAAGGCATGATATGGCTGCATCATCGAAAACGGCCTTCATAGACGGATCGAGGCTGATGATCGAGGCGGCGGTCCAGGCCGGGGCCGATGTCTTCGTGGGCTACCCCATAACCCCGGCGAACCTGCTGTACGCCTACTCGAGCCGGAGGTTCCCCCTGGTGCTGCCGGCCCCTGACGAGATAACCACACTTCAGTGGATGAGCGGTTTCTCGGCGGCGGGGAAGCTTCCCGTCACCGCCACTTCCTACCCGGGGCTTGCCCTGATGATAGAGTCACTGGGCATGGCCTTCATGATGGAGCTGCCCATGGTGGTGATGCTGGTGCAGCGCCTGGGCCCGGCAACAGGCACCGCCACATGCGGCGCCCAGGGCGACCTTCTGCTCCTGAACGGCATCAACTCCGGCGGGTACCCCGTGCCCACCCTCTGCCCCTCCGATCTGGACGACTGCTACCACCTCTCGGCCCGTGCCGTCAGCCTGGCCCTGAGGCTCCGCTGCCCGGTGTTCCTGCTCTCCTCCAAGGAGATGGTGATGACCCTCCAGAGCTACCACATCTCCGGGCTGAACCCGGTGGAGAAGGCAAAGAGGCCCCGCTACCAGGGCGCAGGCGAGTACCTGCCATACGCCGCCGACCCCGACGGGGTGCCTCCGTTCCTCCCGGTGGGCGACCCTTCGCACCAGGTCCGGCTCACCGCCAGCACCCACGAGAGGAACGCCAGCCTTCAGCACTCCACCCCCGAAGCCCTGGCCAACACCCGCAGGTTAAGGGAGAAGACCCAGAGGAACCTTCCGGAGTACACCATCTACGAGTACGAGCCCGGCGGGTCGGACACGCTGATCTTCTCGTTCGGGATAACCGCTGCCGCCGCCAGGGAGGCTGCCGCCTCACTGCGGGGCAGGGGAAGGCCGGTTTCCCTTCTCGTGGCCAAGACCCTCTTTCCCGTCCCGCCGGAGTACACCGGGATCATGAACCGCTACTCCAGGGTGGTCATGGCCGAGGAGAACGACGCTGGCCAGTACAGGGAGATACTATTCGGGAAGAACGGAAGGGCCGGAGTGTCGGGCGTGAACGGCATAGGCAGGCTTGTCTCGCCCGCCGAGATAGAAGCGGAGGTGGAAAGATGAGCGGGAGCTTCCTCTCCACCGAGAACCTTCCGTTCTGCTCCGGCTGCGGCCACGGCCTTATCGCCAGGAGCATCGAGAAGGCCCTTCAGAGGATACAGGGGCTGAAACCCCTCGACCTGGTGGTGGTGACCGACATCGGCTGCATAGGGATAATAGACAAGCAGTTCAACGCCCACACCGTGCACGGGCTGCACGGAAGGTCGGTGGCCCTGGCAACCGGCATCTCCATGGGGCTCGCCAACCCTGAGAAGAAGATACTGGTGCTCCTGGGCGACGGCGGAGCCACCATAGGCATGCACCACATCATCGAGGCAGCACACAGGAACATCGACATGACGGTGATAGTCCACAACAACATGCTCTACGGCATGACGGGAGGGCAGCCCTCGGGGCTTACCCCCTGCGGCTTCAAGACCTCAACCATGCCAGACGGCAGGCCCGACAACGGCATGGACCTGGTGAGGATGGTGCACGGCATAGGCGCATCCTACTCCCGGAGGATAATCGCGGCCGGAGACATGGCCGACGCACTGGAAGAGGCTTTCAGGGTCAGGGGGTTCTCGCTGGTGGAGGCCGTGGAACTGTGCCCGAGCTACGGCGTGAAGTTCAACCCCGGAAGGAAGCTGGCCGAGATGACCCAGGCGAAGGGGCTCGACCCGGTTCTGCTCAGGAACGATGAAGCCCGGCCGTTCATACCCGTGGAGAGGGGCGACACCCCTTCCCTGCTGAACGACGTGCCTGTCCCGGAGAGGGAGTTCCAGAGCAGCCTGAAGGGCAAGGTCTCGATCATCATCGCGGGTTCCGCCGGGGAGGGCGTTCAGTCAACGGCCGAGCTATTGGCGCTGGCCGCCATATCCTCGGGCCTTCACGTGACAAAGAAGGGCAGTTACCCGGTCACGGTGGGGGTGGGCTTTTCCCTCGCCGAGGTGATCATCTCCACCGGAGAGATTGACTACACCGGCATAACGAAGGTGGACGCGGCCCTGGTAACCTCGGCCGAGGGGAGGGACAAGGCGAAGCCCAGGCTCTCCGCCATGAAGTCGGGCGCCATCTACATCGATTCGGCCCTGGCCGTCCCCGACTCCGGCGCCGAGGCCGTAGTGCGGGACTACCGGGCCCCGCTGGGAGCCAGGAGCGCCTCGCTCCTGTGCGCCGCCCATTACCTGAAAAGGTCCGGGATAATGCCGGTGCAGGCTCTCCTTGGCGCCCTCGCCTCAAGCAGGGCAGGCAGGGCCGTGGACGCCGCAAAACTCCTCGAGGCCGTTGAGCGGATGGAGAGCGCGCAATGAACACCGGCACGACCCCCGCTTCCGGAAACATCACCTGGCGCGACCTGACCATCGGCCGGCCGGAAAGGGAGGCGCTTAACGGGCACCGGGGCGCAACCGTTTGGCTCACCGGCCTCTCGGGCAGCGGCAAGTCAACCGTCGCCGACCTCCTGGCCGCCAGGCTTCACGGTATGAACGTTCACACCGCCGTGCTGGACGGAGACAACATCAGGCACGGCCTGAACAGCGACCTGGGCTTCAGCCCCGAAGACCGCACCGAGAACATAAGGCGCATCGCCGAAGTGGCGAAGCTCCTGACCAGCTTCGGGATAGTGAACATGGTGGCCTTCATCAGCCCCTACTCCTCGGACCGGGACGGCGCCAGGAAAATGCAGTGCGAAGGCGACTTCATCGAGGTTTTCGTGCACGCGCCCCTGGAGGTGGCTGAGCAGAGGGACCCCAAGGGTCTTTACAGGAAGGCGAGGCTGGGCCTCATCAGGGAGTTCACCGGGATAGACGCCCCCTACCAGGAACCGGAAATGCCCGAACTGGTCCTTCACACCCACCTGGAAACACCTGAGGAGTCCGTGGAGAACGTGGTTGCCTACCTGAGGAGAACGGGCGTCCTGAAGGAGGGTTGACCGGTGTTTCCCGAGGTGCCCGCCATGGGGGCCAGGCTGGTGAAGCTTTTCAGGGTTCCCATGAAGCCCGGCGAAAAAAGGGCCTTCAAACTTCACATGATGGCCCAGGGTCTCGGCGCGGTGGCCTCGGGCGTGGTGCTGAACCACGACTACATAGCCGGCAACGGCCTGGGGGCCTCGGTGGCCCAGATCACGATCCTGGCCATGATATGGCCGGTGAGCAACCTTTTCAGCGTTCTGGCCAGCCACTGGCTGGACAGCACCAACAGCCACTTCCGGGCCATGCTGGTTGGCGCCGTCATGAGGCTTTCCATGGTGCTCATGCTCTTCTCGTCCAGCGTGAACACCATGCTCCTGCTCCTGCTGCTCTTCTTCGGCTCCAACAGCGTGGTCATACCCGGGCAGAACGCCGCCTTCAGGCACCGGTACAGGAAGGGCAACCGGGGCGTCCTCTTCGGCTGGGGAATGAGCCTCTTCAATCTGGTGAGCCTTCCGGCCAGCATACTGGCGGGTGCTCTCCTTGACGCCGACTTCTCGTTCTACCGCTGGCTGTTCGTGGCTGAAGGAGTTTTCGGAGCCGGTCAGGCCCTGTTCTTCGCAATGATGGTGAGGGGCCTGGCCAACACCACGCAGACGCAGACCGCCTCAATGGGTGAGATGCTGAAGGGTCTGAAAGCCATCTTCAAGGCAGACCGCGAGTTCGTCCTGTTCGAGGCGTTCTTCATGCTCTACGGCTTCGGTTTCATGGGAATACAGCCGGCGATACCCTTCTTCGCCAGGGATGTGCTGCACCTGACCTACGAGCAGTACGCAACCGCCAAGGGCGTTCTGGGCCAGCTGGGGCTGGTCCTTCTCGGGCCGCTTCTCGGGGCGGGGCTGGACAGGATAAGGCCCTTCCGCTTCACCGGCGCCATGTGCCTGGTGCTCACGGGCTACCCCCTGCTGCTGGTGGCTTCGAGCCTGGTGCCCGCCAGGGGAGTGGTCCTCTTCTACGGCGCGTGGCTCATGTACACCGCCGGAATGGCCGGGGTGCAGATATCATGGAGCATGAGCAGCATGCACTTCGCCCCCGAGGGCAAGGCGGCCACGTACCAGGGGTTCCATGTGACCGCCACGGCGATCCGCGGGTTCATCGCCCCGCTTCTGGGAAGCGCCGTGATGCAGGTCGCCAGTTACACCGCAAACTTCGCCATGTCCGCCGGGTTCTTCCTGGCCGCCGGCGTTCTCTTCCTCAGGCACAGCAGGGTGAGGGCCGCCAGGGCCGCCGCCTAGTCGGCCACCACCAGCCGCGTTGTCTGCCTTATGCCCGTTTCACCCGAGAGCTGCAGCAGGTACACCCCGGCGGGAAGCCCTGCAACCGAAAGGCTCCTTGTGGGCGGAGTGAGAACGGCCTCCCTCACCACCCTTCCGGTCATGTCGAAGACATGGGCATGGACGGTGAGCGCCTCGGTGCCGGGCCAGTGCACCACGATGTCCATCCGGGCAGGGTTCGGCGACACGAAAGCCGTGCTCACACCCTGCGGGGGCAGATCGTAGTCTTCCACTCCGGTAAGAACGTTCCCGCACAGGATGTGGTGGAAGGGGTCGAAGACCACGCCCTCCGGCTCGAACGGGAGCAGCCACGACTGGCTCTGTGCCTGCTGGTCGTTCCACATCACTAAAAGGGTGTCCGTCGAAGCGCCCGTCACCAGGAACTCCAGCGGCATCTCGAAGATCGTGGGGGTGGTCTGGGTCTGGGTGAGGTCTATGGTCAGTTCCCACTGGTCCCCCGCCGCCTGCACGGAGTGGTTCACGTCGTAGATCGGGTAGCCCCAGCCGTGTATCCAGGTGTCGAAGAACCAGTCGATGTCGCCGCCGATGTAGGCTTCAAGGGCATCCCTGAAGCCGTCGGTCCACACCAGCCCGAACATGTTGTCCTGGAAGAAGGAGTTGAGCGCCCCGTAGAAGACCTCGTCCCCCAGCACGTACCGGAGCATGTGAAGCACAGCCCCTGCCTTGTCGTACGTTGTGCTGCTGAAGATCTCGGCGGGTGTTGAAGGCTGGGATATGGGGAAGAGCTCGCCGCTGTTCAGGTAGGGTTTCATGATCTGGTTCACCATGTACTGGTCGTAGGCCTCCTGGCCGTAGGTCTCCATCCAGAGGGCCTCGCCCAGGGTGGCGAAGCCTTCCTTGAGCCAGATGTGCTGCCATACCGCCGGGGTCACGCAGCACCCCCACCAGTGATGGGTCATCTCGTGGGCTATGAGCCAGTCGTAGTTGGTGGTGCCGTTCACCGCCTGCGCCACGTGGGTAACGTGGGAAACGTGCTCCATGTCGCCCTTGGGCGTCTCCACCAGGCTGAACCTGCAGTCCCACGGGTACTCCCCGAAAAGCCCCTCGAGGTTGGCCATCATCAGGTCAACGTTGACGAAGCTTCCCAGGGCATCCTCCACGTCCCAGGAGTAAACGTAGTAGTAGATCCTGGCGTCGGCGGAGTCGTGGAGAACCACGTAGTCCCCCACGTTGAGCCCCACGAGGTAGGTGGGCATCTGCTGGGGCATTGTCCAGTGGAACGTGGCCCTGCCGCCCGAGACCTCCACGCCTGCGGAATCACCGTTGGCCACCGCGTAGTCGCCCTCGTCGCACGTTATGTGGAAATCGAAGGAAGCCTTGTCGTTCTGATGGTCCCAGCAGGGGAACATGCACTTTCCCATGCACTGCCCGGGGGTGTAGATGCCCACCCCGATGTGGTAGGTGATCACGTTGCCGAACCAGAACCCTCCCCAGCTTTCGTGATAGGGGTAGCCGCCGTAGGAGACGTACACCTGGGCGGTGTCCCCCGGGAGCAGCGTCTGGCCAAGCGTGATGAAGAGCGAATCGGCCTCCTGGTAGTGGGCCAGGGGCCCCGACTGGCACCACACCGAGTCCACGGCAAGCTGCCGAAGGTCCAGCCGCACCGACGAAACCGGGTCGGCCTTGGCCGTCATGAGGATCGCCGTCACCCCTGCTATCTCCTTGATGTCCTCGAACACATCAAGAGAGATGTCGTAGTGCAGGATGTCAACCGGGTTCTCCGGGTGGTCGAACTGCTCCGCGAAGGCCGCGGAGGAAAGCGGTCTGGCCAGCGCGGAGAACTCCAGGAACACCTCCGCAGGATCGTTGACGTAAAGCGCAAGGACCGCAAGCAGAACCATGAACTCCCCCTCTCGCCAGGATTGTCACCGAGCTGAATATAGCAGGGGGAAGGCGGGGATACTGCACGCAAAAGGGGCGGGCAGCGCCCGCCCCTTCACTCTTCCGCGGCCTGCTAGAAGTTGATGCCGCCGCCGATGCTTATCATGAAGTCGTCGAAGTCCATCCAGTGGGCCCTGGCGCTCAGGTCAAGCTTGCCGAAGCCCATCCTGTTCACCATGCCGGCGCCGATGTAGCCGCCGATCTCGCCGTCGGAGTCGCTTACGTCACCGGCGGGGGTCTCCACAGTGACCTTCATGTTGTCGTACTCCAGCCCTCCGGCAAGGTAGAGGGAGCCGCTGTAGCTCCTGAGGCCCAGGGTGATGGGGATCAGGTTGGCGCTCACATTCTCGAGCTCGGTGGAAAGGAACACGTAGCCGATGGAACCCTCGACCGCAACCACCGGCATGTGGTACATGGCCTGGTAGTGAATGCCGAAGCTGGTGTTGTAGGCGTCGCTCAGGTCGCCGGTGGGGAGCCAGAGCCGCACCTGGGGGCCGTGGCTGATGTAGCCGGACGAAACGGCGGCAAGCGCCAGGACAAGAACAAGGTACTTCATTTTCATCCCTCTCCGCTGTTCCGGGTGAGCAAACCCGGAAGTTGAACCAGATCACACAACTCCGCAATGCGTTCGCCGGGGCTTTGGAAGAGACCGTCGCTCCTGTACCACACGAACCCGACACCCGCGGCGCTGGCCGCCGTCATGTCGTTGCCGGGGCTGTCGCCAACGAAGACCGCCTGTTCGCGGTTCACTCCCAGCCTTTCCAGGGCCAGCCCCAGTATGGCCGGGTCAGGCTTGGCCACCCCTTCATCCCGGCTGTAAACCCTGACCGGAAAGTAATCAATAATTCCCCCGACTGCCAACCTTGCGTCCTGAACATTCCGCGGCCCGTTGGAAACCACCGCCAGTTCATACTTGCCGGCAAGGGCTTCCAGCGTTTCCCGCACCCCCGGCATGAGGTCGCCCCTGGTGGAAAGCCTTGCGTAGTAGCCTTCGAGGAACCCCGCAAGGTCTCCTTCCGGCACCGGCACCCCCCTCGCCTCGTAGGACTGCACCTCCGGCGAATTGACCAGCCGGAAGAGCCCCTGGTCGTGCCCCACCGCCTCCATCTGCGCCCTTGCGTAGTCCAGCAGCGTTCCGTCCACATCGAAGATCACCGCCCGGGGGACGGACTTAGATAAATTAGTTTGTTGAAGTAAAGTCATGTATGGAAACAAGATAGAAAGCACTGTCCCTGCCCTCCCCTTATAGAAACAAGCGCTCGGGGAGAATGACCGGGCCGGTCATTCCACCCCGAAGGCCTCTTTCACCGCATTGTCCACAACGCCGGCGTCCGCCATATGGGGAAGTGTCACGCTTATCCTCGGGTCGGCGTTCATGGCCTGCCGCACGGCCCACACCGCTCCGGGGTTCCTGGCCCAGCTCCTTCGTGCGAGACCGTTGCCCACGTCCCAGCTCAGCATGGATGAGGCCCTGCGGGCCGCATCCCCGGAACCGTCCAGCAGAAGGCCGAAACCGCCGTTGATGACCTCGCCCCAACCCACGCCTCCGCCGTTGTGAAGGCTCACCCAGGTGGCGCCCCTGAACGAGTCGCCTATGACGTTCTGCACAGCCATGTCGGCTGTGAACATTGAGCCGTCGCGGATATTGGCCGTCTCGCGGTATGGGCTGTCGGTGCCGGATACATCGTGATGATCGCGGCCGAGGACCACCGGGGCCGATATCACACCCTGTGCGATGGCAGAGTTGAAGGCCAGGGCCAGCTCCATCCTGCCCTTCCAGTCGGCGTAGAGGATACGGGCCTGGCTTCCCACCACGAGGTTGTTGGATCCGGCCTGCCTGATCCAGAGAAGGTTGTCGAGAAGCTGCCTCCGGTTCTGCTCCGGCGCCTCCTTCGCCATGCCCTCAAGGATGTCGCCGGCTATCCTGTCTGTGGCGTCGAGGTCTTCCGGGCGCCCCGAGGTGCACACCCACCGGAAGGGGCCGAAACCGTAGTCGAAGCAGACCGGCCCCATGATATCCTCGACGTAGGAGGGGTAGCTGAAGGAGCCGTCGGGCTTCAGTATGCCCTCGGCGCCCGCCCTTCCCGCCTCGAGCAGGAAGGCGTTGCCGTAGTCCCAGAAGTACATGCCCCGCTGGTGGAGGCTGTTGATGGCCCTCACCTGACGGCGGAGCGATTCCCTCACCCTCTCCCTGAAGGCGGCAGGGTCGGCGGCCATCATGCTGTTGCTCTGTTCGAGCGTGAGCCCGGCAGGGTAGTAGCCCCCCATGAAGGGGTTGTGAAGGCTTGTCTGGTCGCTGCCGAGATCCACCGCAACACCCTCTTCGGCAAGCCGTTCCCACAGGTCAACCACGTTGCCCAGGTAACCCAGGCTCAGGGGCTTCTTCTCCCGTTTCGCTCGGTCTATCCTCGCAAGCAGCCGGTCAAGGTCGTGCTCGACCTCCTGAAGCCAGCCCTGCTCATGCCTTGTTCTCAGGGGGGCGGGGTTCACTTCTGCAACCACCCCTATTGCCCCGGCGATGACAGCCGCCTTTGCCTGGGCGCCGCTCATCCCGCCCAGCCCGCTGGTGACGAACAGCCTTCCCGCCAGCGTGCCGTCCCCATCCAGGAACATCCTTCCGGCGTTCATGAGGGTTATGGTGGTTCCGTGCACGATCCCCTGGGGGCCTATGTACATGTAGCTTCCCGCGGTCATCTGGCCGTAGCTGGTCACGCCCAGTGCGGCCATCCGGTTGTAATCGTCGTGCGAGGAGTGGTTGGGGATCACCATGCCGTTGGTGACCACCACCCTCGGGGCATCGCCGTGGCTTGGGAAGAGCCCCAGCGGGTGGCCGGAGTAGATGACGAGTGTCTGTTCCCCGGTCATCTCCGAGAGATACTTCATGGTGAGGAGGTACTGGGCCCAGTTCTGGAACACGTTCCCGTTGCCGCCGTAGGTCACCAGCTCCTCGGGGTGCTGGGCCACCCTGGGGTCAAGGTTGTTCTGTATCATGAGCATTATGGCCGCGGCCTGCGGTGTACGGCAGGGGTACTCGTGTATCGGCCTTGCCCGCATCTCGTAGGCCGGCCGGAAACGGCGCATGATTATCCTGCCGTCGCGCTTCAGCTCGCCAGCGAATTCCGGGGCAAGCGTTTCGTGCCACTGGACGGGGAAGTACCTGAGCGCGTTGGCTACCGCCAGCTCCCTCTCGGAGGGGGAGAGTATGCCGGGCCTTGCCGGGGCGTGGTTCGCCCCCGGGATCGGGGCCGGCATTGGCGGGATCCGGTCTGGAATTCCCTTTCTTATCTCATCGGCAAAGCTTGACATGGGAACCTCCGGTGGGTGTTCATTGTTCTGTTTTCATAAGATACAAAATTCCTGACACCTTTGCCCCGCCGTTCTATATTCTCAACCGAGGAAAAACTTTCGAATGGAGGCCCAGGTTGCGCACTTCCATTTTCATGCTTGCATGCTTCTTCGCGATCCCGGCAGATGCGGAGACATATTCCCTTCAAAGGTTCAGCCCTGTCTCCCCTGTTGAGGTCCGGCTTTTCAACAGCATCGGGATAGAGCCCGTGATGCAGTACGCCGACGGCTCATGCGACTTCGTGGCAGGCCAGTGGGAGAGAAGCCAGCTCCTTCTCCACGGGCTCTCCACCAGATGCCTCATCCCTGACATGGAGGGGCTGTACGCCTCACGCAGTTCCCGACGGCTGAGCATGGGAGGGTTCCTCACCTGGGCCGAGGCCCAGGCATGGATGGACTCGCTTCACACCGCCAACCCCGGGATAACAAGCGCCCCAACGTCCATAGGCAGCACCTACGAGGGGCGGCCGCAACTGGTGATGAAGATATCGTCCAACAACAGCTTCAACGCGGACGACCCGTCAATGCCCAACGCCTGGTACGACGGGCTCATCCACTCCCGCGAGGGTGCCAGCCTGAGGAACATCCGCTACTTCATGATGTGGCTCTGCTCGAACCACGGCAGGAACGGCTACTGCGGTTACCAGGCCGACTGGATCCTGGCGAACAGGGAGATCTGGTTCCTTCCCGTGAACAACGTTGACGGGTGGGTGTACAACCAGACCACCTCTCCAGGGGGAGGCGGCATGCACAGGAAGAACAGGAACCTCTCCGCGGGAGGCTCGGGAATAGACCTGAACAGGAACTGGTCCGTGGCGTGGGGGGGCGCAGGGTCCAGCGGTGACCCCTCAAGCGAGACATACAGGGGCACCGGCCCGTTGAGCGAGCCCGAGACGGCGAACATAGACGCCTTCTGGCAGCTTCACCCGCCGGCTCAGATGCACTCCACCCACGCCTACGCCAACGCGCTGCTCTACCCCTGGGGCTGGACCGACCAGCCCACCACCCACGCCGCGCAGTACGCGACCCAGGGTGAGATGATGGTACTCTGGGGAACCGGCGAGGAGCACTACCCCTCGGCATCGGGCTTCTACTACGCCTCCGGCAACACCAGGGACCACTCCTACGGCCTGTACGGGGCCATGAGCTGGAACCACGAGACCGGGGCCTCGTTCGCCGGCTTCTGGCCCTCCCCCGACGAAGTGGTGAAACTTTCCCGCAGGAATCTGAGGAGCTACCTGGTGACGGCATGCCTGGCGGGCCGGCCCTACGACCCCGCCGAACCCGGCGTGCCGGTCATGGACGAAATAGGGAGCGTATCGGGCAGCTTCACAGTGAACTGGAGCGATGCAGCCAACGCGTCTTCCTACGCTTTGCAGAGGCTTTCGGGGTACCAGGTCCCCCTTGACGACCACGGTGATTCGGGGCCCTTCGACAGGGTGAACTGGATAATGACAGGAACCCATTACCACAGCGGTACCCAGAGCTACCGCTCCAACGGCACCGGCTCCCTGACCTGGCAGCAGACGGTTACCATCCCGCCCGCGGGCGGGGGACGCATCAGCTTCTGGAGCATGCAGAACATCGTACCCGAGAGTTACCAGGGGGCATTCAGCGTGAGTCCCGACGGAGGCGCCAACTGGTACTACCTGCAGACCTTCGGCCGCAGCGACATGAACTGGCGGCTGAACCTTCACGAGCTTGACGAGTGGCAGGGGAAGACCCTCTCCTTCAGATGGGAAAGCTACGGCAGTGCTGCGAACTGCGCCCTCTACATCGATGACATAAAGGTCGAGGTGTGGGAGTCCAACACCATTCAGGCAGACGGGATCGGCCCTTCGCAGTACACCGTGTCGGGCCTGCCCACCGGCGAGTACTGGTTCAGGGCCTGGGCGGTGGACGATTCCTTCGGACCCGGCTGGCCCGGCGAGCCGGCCTACGCCAGCGTGACCGGCGTGGGGATAGGGGAGACAACGGAATCCGCAGGCGCTCAGGTGTTCCTGCTGGGCGCCGTGACTCCCAGCCCAGCCAGGGGCGCCGCCGTCATACCCGTTTCCCTTGCCTGCACCGAGGGGGTATCCCTTTCCGTACTGGACATGGCGGGGAGGGTCGTGGCCGACCTTACACCGCAGCTCGAACCGGGCACATCAAACGTGTTGCTTGACACCGGCGCCATGTCTTCGGGCATCTACTTCGTACGGCTGCTGGGTCCGGGCGGGACCCGGAACGCGAGATTGACGGTGATTCAATAGGCGGAACGCTCAAGAGGCTGGAAAAGGCCTCGAAGAGGCTGTTGTCCCGTATCTCGAGGCTCATTGTCAGGGCCCGGCCCATGGAAACGGCCGACATTTCCAGGGCGAAGTCCATTCTGCTGCTAAGGTACGACCGGCTGGGCGACATGGTGATAAGCACGGGCCTCTTCCGCCTTCTGAAGGAGGACCACCCCGGCCTTCGCATCCATGTGCTGGCATCACCGGCCAACCGGGCTGTTGTCCGCCATGACCCCAACGTGTACCGGATACACGTGTTCGACAAGAGACGCCCGCTGAGCTTTCCCGGGCTGATGGCCGGGCTCAGACGGGAGCGCTTCGATGCGGTGGTGAACCTGGTGTTCTACTCATCCCTGACCGGCGCAGTCATATCGAGGCTGTGCGCCCCGGCTTCCGCGACAAGGGTCAGGGTGACCACCGGAGACGGGCTGGACCACTTCTACAACGTCAACGACAGAAGAAGGATCTGGGGGGATGCCAGTCGGACCATGCTGGAGGAGACCGCCCTTGTCCTGAACCTTCTCGGGGGCAGTGCCGAAGGGCGGGACGCCTCGCCATCGCTTTTCCTCGCCGGCGAACCCCTCCGGAACGCAGACGTGAAGATCATGAAAGGCGACCCCGCAATCGGTGTCAACCTGGCTGCCGGAAGCCCCGACAGGGAGTGGAGCCTTGACAGGTGGGCCGGGGCGGTGCGGCTGCTGCTGGCCAGGTTCCCCGGTGCCTCCGTGAACGTGTTCACCCCTCCCGGTGACCGGAGGGGCATGGCTCTCTGCGGGATACTGCGGGAGAGCAGGGTCATTGCAGTGGAGCATGAGCAGGACATTCTGCGAGTGGCGGAGACGATGTCTTCCCTCTCGGTGATCATCACCCCGGACACGGCCCTTCTTCACGTGGCGGACGCACTTGGGATTCCCGTGGTTGCGATGTACATTTCCCATGAGAAATCGGTGCTGTGGAAACCCTTCCGCTCACGGGCCGCCAGGCTTGTGGCCTGTGACGGAAAGCTTGATTCCATTCACCCTTCCGAGCTGGTGGAGGCGGTCGGGGAAGTTCTGGAGGACAGGCACTGAAGAACATACTTTTCTCGGCGACACGGCAGTTCAACCCGGGGGACGAGATCATTCTCTACGGGATCCTGAACCTGCTGGAGAGGCTGGGGGTGGCCCACAACCGCCTGCTCTACAACAGGCACCCCATGATCACACCCAACAGGCGCCTCAAGAAGGTGCTGTTCCGGAGGTGCTGGCACTCCGACAACTCGTTCTACCTCGATGACCCCGGCGCGGTGGATTACCTTGTCATCGCCGGTTCACCGGAGTGGCGGATCGGTCCCAGGATGGAGGACCTGTTCAGGTTCGTCCTTGCGAACCGCGTTCCCTGTGCCTTCATCGCAGTAGGAGCGGGCTCCGGAGGGGCCTTCAGCATTGACGACAGGGCGCACGGGCTTCTGCGAAGGGTGCTTGACGACCACTGCGAGCTTGTTACGGTGAGGGACGAGGCGGCACTGGAAGCACTGAGGGCCCACAACCCTCAGCTACTTCCGTGCACCGCTCTGTTCAGCTCCAGGACGGAGAGGCTCAGGACGGAAGCCGGGGCGGTGGGCCTTGTCTTTCAGAACTGCACCCAGAGGTTCAACAGCGTGCGACCCGAGGTTCACAGTTACCTGGTGACACAGTACCGGCGGATCATGGAGAAGAGGAGCGGGTGCAGGGTGATCTGCCATACCTGCGAGGACTTTCTCGCCGCAAGGCGCGCCTTCCCCGGTGCGGACATCAGGTACAGCGCCTTCGCCGAGGACCTTGAGGAGATCCTGGACCCCTGCAGCCTGGTCATAGGACCCCGGGTCCACGGAGCCGGTCTTGCGGCTTCCATGGGCATTCCCGGCATCCTTGTGCGGCACAGCGCCAGGGGTCTCACCGGCTGGGGATTCCTTTCGGTCCCGGCGGAACCCGGCGACGACCTGAACGCCCTGATGGAGAGGATAGACATTCCCGCAGAATCCTCGAAGCTTCTGGAGTGGAAGAGGGTCTGGATGGACAGGACCCTGACCCTGCTCCGGGAACGGACCTCCCTGGTCGCGGGGTCCCCCCGATGAGGGTGGAGTGCAGGCAATGCGGCGGCCTTGTGGCCCTGGCCGGACCCGATTCGCTTGCCCGGTGCCCGTGGTGCGGGGCTCTGGCCAGATATTCTCCCGGAGAGGACGTGTTCCACCAGCTCCCCGCTCTGGGCCCCGAACAGGTGGAGAGGCTGTTCCCCCCGGGAAGTGTCCTTCCGCCGCGTCTGATGTGGTTCCCCTACCGGCTTCAGGGTTCCAGGCTCAGCGCCTCGTTCAGCCAGCCATACCCGTCCCTGGATGGTTACGAGCCCCCGTCCGGCGATATGAGGCCATGGAAGGGCAGTGAAGACGCCGAGGAGGTTCCCTGTGAACCGGGCCAGGGCAGGCTTGTGTATCACCCCTTCTACTCGGTGACCGGACGAGATGGCTCCGAAGGCTTCCTTGTGGACGGGATCTCCGGAAGGATCCCCGGCCATGACGAGGGCTCCGGCGCCGGGCAGTCGGAAGGACCGTTGAGGGTGGTGCTCAGGGCCTTCGCCGCGGGGCTGGTGCCGTCGGTGCTGATCTATCTCGCCGTGAACCGGGTCTCCCCCGTGCTTGCCGTACTGCTCGCGGCCCCCGCGGGCTACTTCACCGCAACGGCCCTTGAGCGCCGGCGGAGGAGAACGTGAGCGGCTCGCTGCTGACCCTTTCCTGCCCCGGCTGCGCAGGGCTTCTGTCGGTATCCGAAGGCGACACCAACACGGTCTGCGGTCACTGCGGGAACCACCTGCTGCTGCCCTGGGGGGTGAGGAAGTACATCTCAGGTGACTGCGTGGGAAGGACAGGCGCGGTGCGGGCGGTCCGGGCCAGGATTCAGGGCATCAGCCGGAAGCTGCCCGAAGGCGCCTCGGTACGGTCCGCCAGGCTGTACCATGTGCCCTTCTGGAGCGTGACATGCAGGGTGGACGGGTACGTGTTCGGAACCAAGGGAGTATTCACGGAGAGGGAAGTGGAGACCGAGACGGAACCGATGGGGGACGGCGGCAAGCCAATCATCACCAGACGGCTGGTGAGGCAGCGCGTCGGCTCGGAAGCTGTGGAGCAGAGGGTAGGGCTCGACCTCGACCTGATGGTGAGCGGCGCCAGGCTGGAACCGCTGGGCATCCCCTCCCTGGGCGAGAAGACCCAGATGGCCCTGACCGGAATGGAACTCGGCCGCGGACGCCTGCCGGAAGGGTTGTCCATATTCGACGCCGGAAGCCCGGCCGAGGGCATAGTGGTGGATCCCGTCGTGACCCTCGAAGAAGCCAGGGAGGAAGCATCAAGGATAGTGGAGAGGATGTCCCACGGCGCGGGACCCGATCTTGAGCAGAGGTCCCTGCACCTGGCGGTAACCGGGAGGCGGGAAAGGCTGGTATATTACCCTCTCTGGATCGTTGACTACAAGACCTCAGCCGCAGGATTCAGCGCGGTGGTGGACGGCAGGACCGGAGCGGTCCTCACCGGCCGTTTCCCGGAGGACACCAGGAGGATGAGAATGCTTCTGACAGCCGCCGGAGCCGCGGCAGCCTCTCTTGTTCCCCCTCTTTTGCACCTTCTCACCTGGGCGCCGCCGCCGCTGCGGGTGATCGCCTTCTTCTTCACGGCTCTTGCCGGGGCTTCCATCATCAACCTTCTGAAACTGAACAGGAAGGGAACGACCGGAGAGAAGCGTGGCTGAACTGCTCACCGTTCTCGCCTGCGGCAACTGCGGAGGCCCTTTGTCAGGGCTTTCCACCGACACCGCCTTTCTCTGCGGGAATTGCGGAAGGGCCTGGGGCATCGGCGCCCAGGGCCTCTTCCCTCTTGCGTCGTCGGTCAGGGTCTCTCGGGACCAGGCCGCCATCCCTCTTCCGTTCTGGCTGGTGAAGGCCGAAGTGACCGTCGGAAGCAGGATGACCCGCAGGGAGGTTTACAACGTTCCGGTGCAAAGGGGCAGGTGGTTCGCACCGGGGCTGGAGACCGGCCTGAGGGAGACCGGTGGGAGTTCCGGCGCCCGGGTGCTTGCTTTTCCGGCTTTCTCGGTGAACGGGGTGTTCGATATCGGAGTGAAGCTGAGCACGGTCATCGAGCGCTTTCCGGAAGAGGTGTACGGCAGGTGGCCCCGGCTTGCGGGGGTCTTCACCGGCCCCGGGGAAGTGGCCGACCTGGCCAGGGGCGTGTGCATAGGGCAGGAGGCCTCGGCGGACGACTGGCTTGCAGACGTTAAGCTCACCCTCGTACTCCTTTCCACCACACTGCTTGTGCTTCCGGCGGTGGTACGGGAAGAGACGGTTCATCTGGCGGATACCGGGCTGTCATTCTTCAGGAGGAACATGCCCGACCTGGAGAGGATAGTTGCATTCCACGGGGGAACCTACGGTTGACCGTGAGCCGTGAAGCATCCATAGATAGCTTTGATATTAAACGATTCATGTAGAGGAGACGCCATGTCAGGACACAATAAATGGAGCAGCATAAAGCACAAGAAGGGCAAGGCGGACGCTGAACGGGGCAGGATATTCAGCCGGCTCGTCAAGGAGATCTCCGTGGCGGCCAGGGAGGGCGGGGGCGACCCCGACATGAACCCCAGGCTGAGGGTCGCCATTGATACGGCCAAGAGCCAGAACATGCCCAACGACAACATCGAAAGGGCCATAAAGAGAGGCACCGGCGAGCTGGAAGGGGTCACCTACGAAGAGATAACGTACGAGGCGTACGGCCCCGGCGGAGTTGCGATACTGATCGAGGTCCTCACCGACAACAGAAACCGCTCTGCCGCGGAGATCAGGCATACCCTCTCGAAGGGGGGCGGCAGCCTTGGATCCCGGAACAGCGTAGCCTACCTGTTCACGAAGCAGGGGCAGCTCACCGTTGATGCCTCGGCCTTCAATGAGGAGCAGGTGATGGAGGCTGGCCTGGAGGCGGGCCTGGAGGACGTTTACACCGAGGACGGGCTTCTTGTCCTGGCCAGCTCCCCCGAGAACGTGTTCAAGGTGAAGGATGCCCTGGAGACCTCGGGCGTGAAGGTGGAATCGGCTGAGATAGTCAAGGTGCCGTCCAACACGGTCACCCTCTCGGGCCGCGAGGCTGAACAGACGGTGAAGCTCCTTAACGTGCTCGAGGAGAACGAGGACATACAGGCGGTGTACTCCAATTTCGACCAGGCGGAGTGAGTGCTTCACGAAACCGTGGTCCTGGGGGTGGACCCGGGGCTCAACACCACCGGCTACGGCATCGTGGCCGCCTCGGGGCGGGCGCTGAGGCTGGTCGAGGCCGGGATCCTGAAGCCGTGCTCCTCGGGACCGCTCCCGGTGCGACTTGGGGAGCTTTTCCGGGAGATCGGGGAGATAATGGATGCAAGCCATCCCCAGGCCATGGCCATCGAAGAGGTTTACAGCCACTACAGGCACCCGCGCACCGCCATAATCATGGGCCACGCCCGGGGAGTGCTTTGCCTGGCGGCGGCCATCAGGGATATTCCCGTCAGGTCCATACCGGCGACCCACATCAAGAAGGCTGTCACAGGAAGGGGAAGGGCCGGGAAGGAGCAGGTGAACGGCATGGTGCGCAGGCTGCTGGGGATCCAGGGGCCGCTTGCCCCCTACGATGTCAGCGACGCTTTGGCGGCGGCCATAGCGTTCTGCGAGGAGATGTGAATGCTTGATACCGTCAGGGGAACAGTCGAGTCCGCCGGGGAGGGGACCCTGCTCCTGAACCTCGGGCCGGTCACCCTCGAGTTCCTTGTCCCCGGCTATTTCGCTCCCGATCTTGAGCCCGGCGAGGACGTCCAGGTCTTCACCCTCTTCCAGCTGGTGAACGAGGGGAACCGCACGCTTCCGCTTGCGGTGGCTTTCCCGTGCGCCTCGGACAGGGCTTTCTTCAAAAGCTTCATTTCGGTTTCCGGCGTCGGCGCAAGGGCTGCGGCGAAGGCCCTCTGCCATCCTCCCCGGGCAGTGGCGGCGGCCATTTCCAGGGGCGACCAGGGGTTCCTCAAGGCGCTGCCGGGGATAGGGGCCGCAAGGGCGAAGCAGATCATAGCCAAGCTTCAGGACTCGATGTCGGCCGCCGTCGCCGATCTGAGCCCCGACACCTCGTGCGCATCCGCAAGGGCCGAGACCATCGCCGTGCTGAGGCAGCTGGGGATATCCGGCGAACAGGCGGCGGTGCTGGCGGCCCGTGCGGCGGAAGAGGCCGGCGAGGGCGCCGGAACCCAGGAGATACTCCGGGCCGCCATGATGATCAGGAGCAGAGGATGAGGGAATCCATAGTCACCGGCGACGCGGCTCCCGGCGAGGAAAGGGAGTTCGCGAGCCTGAGACCCGGAAGGTTCGACGACTACGTCGGGCAGGGCATGGTTGTGGACAACCTGCGTGTCACGGTGCAGGCGGCCCTGGAGAGGAGGGAGCCCCTTGACCACATTCTGCTCCACGGCCCTCCCGGGCTGGGCAAGACCACCATGGCCCACGTCATAGCCGGGGAGATGAACTGCGAGATCGTTGTCACGTCCGGTC
Organism: uncultured bacterium; assembly: GCA_964541235.1. Lineage (GTDB taxonomy): Bacteria > Fermentibacterota > Fermentibacteria > Fermentibacterales > JCC-6 > UBA6080. The sequence goes on from CAZIPI010000004.1 coordinate 92,445, forward strand.
CCGCCCTGGAAAGGGCCGCGGACCTGGTGGGCATCCTCACCAACCTGCGCCCCGGGACCATCCTGTTCATTGACGAGATACACAGGCTGCCCAGGATAGTGGAGGAGTACCTGTACCCGGGAATGGAGGACTTCGGGATTGACTTCGTGATCGACCCGGGTCCCCATGCCCGTTCGGTGAGACTGGAGCTGGCAAGGTTCACGGTGATAGGGGCCACCACCCGTGCGGGGCTTCTCACGGGGCCGCTGAGGGACCGTTTCGGCCTTTCCCTCCATCTTGAGTTCTACGGGGTGGAAGACCTTGCAAGGATCGTAGAAAGGTCCGCTTCGATCCTCGGGATACCCCTTTCTCCACAGGCATCCAGGGCCATTGCCATGAGGTCGCGGGGAACCCCACGGATAGCCAACAGGCTTCTGCGCAGGATAAGGGATTTCGCCCAGGTAGCCCGGCGAAGCCTTGTGGACGAGGGCACCAGCCTTGAAGCCATGGACCTGAACGGTGTGGACGAGGCCGGTCTTGACCCTCTTGACCGCAGGTACCTTCAGGCGGTGATAGTGCAGTACAACGGAGGCCCGGTGGGGGTCAGCGCCATTGCCGCAACCCTGAACGAAGAGAGGGACACTCTGATAGACATGGTCGAACCCTTCCTTCTGGCCGAGGGCTTCCTGAACCGCACCAGCAGGGGAAGGGTCGCCACCGCAAAGGCTTGCAGGCACATGGGATACCCGGCAGCGGCCGGCGACATGCTCCCTCTATGAGCGGGAAGCTGCTTCTTCACGCCTGCTGCGCCCCCTGTGCCACTGTCACGGTCGATGAGTACAGGCGGGCGGGGTATGAACCGGTCCTCTTCTTCCACAATCCGAACATCCACCCGTTCCGGGAGTTCCGAAGAAGGCTCGAGACCCTTGAAAGCTGGGCCGCCGCGCAGGGCGTGGAGCTCATGGCCCACCACGACTACCCGCTGGAGGAGAACGTGAGGCTTCTCCTCACGTCCGACCCCCGGTGCAGGTCTTGTTTCCTGGAGAGGCTTTCCGCCACGGCCAGGGCCGGAGCGGAGATGGGTTTCCAGTGCTTTGGAACAACTCTGTCGGTCAGCCCCTATCAGTGTCAGGAGCTTATCTTGCAGGCAGGGAGGGAAGCCCAGGATCGGCATGGACTCGAGTTCGCCTACATTGACTGCAGGCGCCTCTACCCGGATTCCGTCAGGATATCCAGGGAACAGGGGATTTACAGGCAGCCCTACTGCGGGTGCGTCTTCAGCGAGCGGGACAGGTATTCGGGGAAGCCCGGACCTCGGGGTCAAACGGGGATTGACACTGTCCGTGAAAAGGGTTAGTTGTTTTCGGTATGAGTTTACCAAAAACGGGAGGGATTAGGGCATAATGAAAAATCTGCTGTTTCTGGCGATATTCGTGATTTCGTCCGTGGCGCTGGCAGAAAGCGCCACCCAGACCGACTGGAGCGGCGGTCCGGGGCTTCTGGGTCCAGTGACCACATGGGGCGACAGGTTCCACATCGCCGACGCAATGGACTGGGACACCGAACCCGGTCAGCTGAAGCTCATCGTTGACCGAAGCGAGAACGTGATAGCATCCTCGGTGTCGGCCCCGTTCTACGTTGTGGCCACTGACATCGACCTCGACGGCAAGAATGACGTGGCCTACTGCAGCTACGGGACCGGGGCGGTTTACTGGTCGCGGAACATGAACGGCCTCGGGACCACCTGGTCGCAGAACCTTGTGGGCAACCTCAGCCAGGCCCAGTTCGTTGCGGTTGCGGATGTGAACAACGACGGCCTTCGCGACATCGCGGCCTCCAGCGCCAATCTGAACAGCGTCGTGGTGTTCAGGAACAACGGGGGCGGAGGTTCCTGGTCGGCGCCGGTGACCGTTGCAAGCAACTTCGACGCCCGGCAGATCATGGGTTCCGACATTGACGGCGACGGCAACCAGGACATCGTTGGCGTCTCCTACGAGAGCGGCGACGTGGTGTGGTGGAGGAACTCCGGTTCAGGCACTTCCTGGACCATCAACTACATTGACGGAGCCCTCATGGGCGGGTACGCCTGCGCCGTGGGCGACATGAACAACGACGGCCACCCCGACGTTGCTGCCGTGAGCCTGAGCACCGGAAGGGTGGTGGCATACTTCTCCCAGAACCCCTACGGATACAGCTGGGCCATGCATGAGGTGGGCACGTTCACCGGGGCCCGTGCAGTTGACCTGGCCGACGTGAACGATGACGGCAAGCTCGACATCGTAGTGGGCAGCGGTTCAGGCAACGGAAGCCTCAGGTGGTACAACCATGTGAGCGGGAGCACATGGAACATGAACTCCGTTGAGGGAACCGCGCCGGGTCTGCGTTCCATCGAGGTGGCCGACCTTGACGGCGACGGCTCTCCCGACATCGTGGTGGCCTGCCGCGACGCCAACCGGGTGTACTGGTTCAAGAACTTCCTCAAGGTGAGCCAGCCCTGGGTAAGGTACGACGTCTCCACCTACTTCGCGGGAGCCAGGGGTGTATCCGTGGGCGACCTGAACGGCAACGGCGTGCCTGACGTCATCGGCTGCGCCGAGACCGGCAACAAGGTGAGCTGGTGGAGGATCGGAGGCTTCAACTCCCCCGCCACGCTTACATCGTCCATACTTGACGTGAACCCCATCGATCCCAACGCCCTTCTGTGGGAGTACATCCACTGGAGCCAGGTCACCCCTCCCCAGACCGGGATCCTCTTCAGCCTGAGAACATCCTACGTCTCAGGCAACATGGGTGCCTGGAGCTCGTGGATATCGTCCCCCGGCAACCTGGGGTCGCTGGTGACCCAGGGCGGGCGCTACCTTCAGTACAAGGTACAGCTCTTCACCAACAACCCCAACATCACGCCTTCCCTGAAGGATGTCTCCATCATCTACAACCAGTACGGCATTGAGGAGGGCCCCGGAGGCCCTGCCGAGAACAGGCTGATCTGGCTGCCCCAGGGCAACCCGGTGAACGGGCCGTTCACGGTCTCGTACAGCGTCCCCCAGAGCGGCGATGTTACGGTGACCCTGTTCGACACCGCCGGCAGGGCCGTGAGCGTCCTGCAGAGGGGCGAGCTGGCTGCCGGAACCTATTCCGCCGTGGTGGGGAGCCTTCCCGCGGGCGTGTATGCCGTGGTCATGAGCGGGCCTGACGGGATGGCGGCCCAGAGGCTCACAGTCATAAACTGACGGCAACCGCCGTCAATGTGAAGGGGCGGGCTTCGGCCCGCCCTTTCCGTTGCCCCCCGGCGGGATCCCGGGCCATTGACAATTAAAGTCCAACGTGTTAAAACTAGCCTGGGGTACATGCCTGAGGGGAGGCAAAGTGATGAGACGTTCTGTTTTGCCACTTCTTCTCGCAATCACGGGCACGCTTCTTGCTGAGAGCGCGGTGCAGACCGACTGGAGCGGGGGACCCGGCGTTCCGGGCCCGGTCATCCTGTGGGGTGACAGATTCCACATCTCGGACGAAATGGACTGGGACACCGAGCCCGGGCAGCTCAAGCTCATTGTGGACAGGTCCGAGAGGATCGTGGCGCCGTACGTTTCGACTCCGCCGTTCGTGCTTGTCATGGACATCGATCACGACCGCAGCGATGACATCGCCTACTCCAGCTATGGTACGGGCCAGATCTTCTGGGCGAGGAACCTGAACGGGGAGGGAACATCCTGGTCGCACCAGCTGGTGGGTACCGTTGACTACCCCCAGTTCATAGCCGCGGGTGACTTTGACGGCGACGGTGTAATGGACCTGGCGGCATCCAGCTCCTCCCAGGAAAAGGTCCTCTGGTTCAGGAACAACCCCGGGGGAAGCGCGTGGTCCGCGCCGCACACCGTGGCCCAGAACTTCGACGCCCAGCAGATAAGGGTGGCGGACATCGACGGCGACGGCGACCCTGACATCGTGGGGGTTTCCTGGCTCTCGGGGGACGTTGTGTGGTGGCGCTCCTCCAACAACGGCAACACATGGACCATGCGTTACATAGACGGCTCGCTGATGGGGGCCTACGCCTGCGAGACCGGCGACCTGAACGGCGACGGCCACCCGGACGTTGTGGCCGTGAGCTACAGCACCGGAAGGGTGATGGCCTACATTTCCCACGATCCCTGGGGCTACAGCTGGACCCAGCAGGAAGCAGGCATCTTCCCGGGGGCGAGGGCCGTGGCGATCTCCGACATCGACCGTGACGGACAGCCTGACATACTGGCAGGAAGCGCCTACGGAGGCGGAAGCCTTCGCTGGTACAGGAACCAGGGCGGCTCCGTCTGGACCATGAACACCATAGACGGAGCTGTTCCCGGTCTCTCAGCCATTGCAGTACAGGACCTCGACGGCGACGGCTGCCCGGATGTGGTGACCTCTTCCACGTCAGGCAACAGCGTCTTCTGGTTCAAGAACAACCTTGAACTCGGCCTGCCCTGGGAAAGGTACACCATCGCTGAAGGCTTCGGAGGAGCCTACTGCGTGGCCACCGGCGACCTGAGCGGCGACGGCGTGCCGGACGTGGCTGCCTGCGCCCTTTACTCCGGGAAGGTGAGCTGGTGGAAGGTCAGCGGTTTCGAAACCCCGGCCACCCTCACGTCTTCCATCCTGGATGTGGAGCCCATAGACCCGGGAGCGCTGACGTGGGACTACCTTCACTGGAGCCAGGTGATCCCGCCGGATACGGGCATTCTCTTCAGGCTGAGAACCTCTTACACCGCAGACCAGATGGGCCCCTGGAGCAACTGGCTGAGCAGCCCGGCCTGTCTGGGGCAGGTGGTGGCCCAGGGCGGGCGCTACGTGCAGTACCAGACCCGGCTCTACACCCAGAACCCCAATGTCACGCCGTCGCTGAAGGACGTAACTATTCTTTACGACATGTACGGCATCGGGGACGACCCCTGGGCGCCAGCCGAGGGGAGAAGGATAACCATACTCCAGGGCAACCCGGTGACGGGGCCGTTCACGGTTCTGTACAATGTTATGGCCCAGGGTCCTGTCACGGTGAGCCTGTTCGACACATCCGGGAGGACAGTGACCGTTCTGCAGAGGGGCGAACTCACTCCCGGAACGTACTCCGCCGTGGTAGGAAGCCTTCCGGCAGGTGTTTACGCCGTTGTCCTCAGCGGCCCGGATGGGATGACTGCACAGAGGGTGACCGTACTGAACTAGGCCTTCGTCATCGGTATGCCGAATCGGAGGGCGAACAGGAAGAGAAGGTTCCTTGCACCGTCCCTCCAGAGGTTGAGCTTGGGTTTTCCCATTCTCTCCGAGTAGCTGAAGGGGATGTCCACCTCACGACAGCGGAGGTCAGGACGGGTCCATACCTTTATCTTGAACTCCTCGGACATTGCCATACCCCTGCTGGTGAGGGAGATCCGGTCGAGGATCTCCCTTCTGAACACCCACATGCCGGACTGGCTGTCCCTTATCATCCTCTGGAACAGGATAACGGTGGCTGCTGAGAGGATGAAGTTGCCGGAGAACCTGAGGGTGTTGTTCAGGGTTCCGGAGTGATCGTCAGGCTTCCTTCTGGCGCTTATGAAATCAAGGTTCTGTACGATCAGCGTCTCGGTCAGCTCGGGGATCCTGTGTACCGGGTACGTGCCGTCGGCATCGGCCGTACTCACCAGATCGGTGGAAACACGGGCGAAACCGGCCATGTAGGCGCTTCCGTAACCCTTTTCAGGCTGATGGACCACCGTGGCGCCGAAACCGCGCGCAACCTCAGCGGTGGCGTCGGTGGAGCAGTTGTCCACCACCAGCACCTCGTCAACGCAGGCCGGCACCGCCTTGAGGACGCAGGGCAGCCCCTCCTCCTCATTATGGGCGGGTATCACAAGAGAGAGAGATCTTCCCTGGATCATGCCCCGAAGCTACTCCTGGCGCAGTGAACGGTCAACGGGACCCGGGTGAAGGTAGGCGCGGAACCTCTCCAGCATGTACGGCAGAACACCAGGCCTGAAGAGCTGCCTGGCAACCGCCAGCAACTGGGGCACCCTCAGGTAGAACCTGAGGAATGCCTTTCGCTGAAGCCTCAGGACCTGGGACCTGGTGAGGCCGTCCGGGGGGGCGGGACACTCGGTGTTGTGGAATATCTCCCAGACCTTTTCCGGCTCGCTGCGGCTTCCGAACCATCCCGTCCCGGCCTCGGAACCCGGAATGGGCAGGAATGTTGCGAAATGCGCCCAGTCGATTCCGGAGCTGATGCTGAAGGCGATGGTCTTCCCGATGTCTTCCCTTGTCTCGCCGGGCAGGCCGATTATGAAGTAGCCGGCAACAGGAAGGCCGTGGCTCTTTATGAGCGCTATCCTCTCCGCGATGACCTTAGTGGAGAGGGCCTTCTTCACCGAGGCCAGAACCCTGTCGGAACCCGATTCGATGCCGCAGTGCACCACATACCAGCCGGCCCGTTTCATCAGGTCGAGGAGTTCGTGGTCGAGGCTGTCCAGCCTTACCCCGTTGGGAGTTGAGAAGCAGACCGGAAGCTTCCTTCGCAGCGCCTCCCGGCAGAACTCCTTGGCGTACTCCGCGTCGAATGTGAAGTTGTCGTCCTCGATGTGGACCTCCCTCACCCCGAACCGGTTCACCAGCAGTTCGATCTCGTCCCAGACCAGGGACAGGGGCCGGTGCCGGATCCTTCTGCCGGTTATCCTGAAGCCTGCGCAGAAAGTGCATCTGTAGGGGCATCCCCTTGTGGTTATCAGGGGGGCGAAGGGAAGCTTCTTCAACACCACTCCGTTTGGAAGCCCCCGGTAGTTGCATGGAGGGGCGTGATGCCAGGCGGGAAGGGGCAGGGAGGAGAGGTCTTCAAGGTGAACCGGCTCGGCGTTCCAGGGATCGGACCTGAGGACGACCCCGGGTATCCGTCCCCCGGCTCCGGAGAGGTACATGGGCAGGGACTCCTCGGCTTCGCCGAGGAAGATGACGTCAGCCTCAGGAAGGTCGTCCAGCGCATCAGCCCCGCGGCAGGACGCGTGCGGACCGCCCAGCAGGAAAGGGATGGGGCCAAGAGCCCCTCTTATGGTCCGAAGCTCGCGGCGCAGTATGGAGACGTCGCTGGAGAAGGCGGTGACAAGAAGCACATCAGGCATGAAGGCTCGCAGGGATTCGGCCAGAGGTCCGCCGGTCTGCCCCGTAAGGGCCGCGTCCACCAGCACGACCTGATGGCCAAGCTCCTCAAGTACCGCTGCAAGCCCCAGAAGCCCTATGGGAGGCACCGTGTTGGTGGCCCCTGGCCTGGGCGGGTGAAGCAGGGCGCATCTCACCTGGGCACTGCCTCGAGGGCGGTCACCGAGAGTCCCTCATGGGTCCAAAGGAAGCTTGTCCGCCCTGTGAAACGGTACCCCTCGGGAAGCAGCTCTGCGGCCTGGTGCCTGTCTGCAGTAACAAGGAGCAGGTCAATCACACCTTCCGGTTCGGTGGCCAGCGGGGTTGATACGTATCCCAGCGAAGGGAATGCTGTCACCCTGCCGTCGGGATGGTAGGGATTGCCCACAGAGGCGATGGCCCTCTTCATGGCCTGCGCCTCCATCATGCCGGCGATGGTGGCGTCCGGCTGCCATGGCCTTCTGACGGTTGTCATGCATGTGGCGGACGCAACGCAGAAGACGCCCCAGACCACCCATGACGCAGCCTTTCCCGCCCTGCGGGTTCCCATGGCCAATAGGGCCATGATGACGGGGTAACCGCCGATCACGTACCTGAAGAGGTTCAGGGCCGGATCGGGCGCGACAGCGACTATGAGCACGTGGAAAGCCACGAGAAGACCCAGGAAGACCAGCATGGCAAGGACCGGAGGCGAGGGCAGCCTCTTCCGGGCCAGAAGCACAAGGCAGTACAGGAAGACGAAACCCATGATGACACCGAGACGGACGGCTGGCTGCAGCAGAGCGGGAAGTGCCAGAGGCGCAAGGAAGAGAAGGCCCGGCCGGGGTCTGCCTTCACCGAGGGAAGCGTAGGCAACGGCCACACCCACGGGGAACCAGCGGAAATCCTCGGTCAGAAGATGCCCGGCGAAAAGCCTCATCCTCTCCTGAAGCCATCCGGACTGAAGGTCCGGCGATGACTCCCCCAGGTAAGAGGGGAAGAAGAAGTACCCATTCACCGCCAGGTTCAGCAGCCCGGTGACCAGGGGGACCAGTAGAGGGGTGAACCAGAGGAGAAGCCCCGGTGTCAGCCTTCTGCGGCTGTGGAGTTCAGCCAGCAGGAATGCCGCCCCCAGGAACAGGCCCTGCTGCCGGAAGATCGTGGCGAGGACCGCCAGGAGAGCCGCCTGGAAGCGGCGACCGCGAACGAAGAAGAAGAACGACCACGCAACGCAGGCCAGGTGGGCGCTTTCGGGCATGGCCCGGAAGGTCTGGGCAAGGAAGAGCGGGCTTGCCAGAAGACCCAGGGTGGCCATCACCCCCACGCCATTCCTTCCCGAGAGCCCCGTCCCCAAACGCCAGATGCCCGTCAGGGCGAAACCCGTGGCCAGCGTCGGGAGTATCCTGGCGGTTGCCGTGGTGTTGCCGAACACCCTCATGAGAGCCGCCCAGAGCCAGAAGAACAGTGCCGGATGACCCATGGCCTGCTCACCCCTGGCCTCCCCGGACGGGATCAGGGCCATTGAGTTCCGCTCTATCCAGCTTGCGGCGGAATAGCCGTACCCTATCTCATCTCCGTAGAGGGGAGCGGTGCCGTACCAGAGTATCGAGAGGGCGATCGCCAGGCAGAAGCCGGTCAACCAGGGAAGCCCCCGCGGGATCGTCATTTCTCGGGGCTGACCAGGTTTTCGCTTACAATGCCCGTCACTCTCTCGCAGTACTGGCACCTGTAGGTGACCAGCTCGCGGTTCTCGAGGCGGAACCTTCTGGGGGCACCCAGCATGTTGGTGGCGCAGTTGGGGTTCGGGCACAGCATAACCCCGGCCAGGGATTCCGGCAGCGATATCCGCCTCTTCTCCTGTACCCTGCCTTCGCGAATGATGTTGATGGTGGCGTTGGGAGCGATGAGCGATATCATGTCGGTCTCGTTCCGGGAGAGGACCCTGTTCTCAATCTTGAGGATGTCCTTTCCGCCGGGAAGCCTTTTCGACTGGAATCCAACCCCGAGGGTGAACACACCCTCGCTGCCTATGCCCAGTATCTCCACCACCTTGAGCGCCATGGGCGTGGGGATGTGGTCAATGACCGTGCCGTTCTCGATGGCATAGACCTTGTACACCCTGTCGCTCATGACAAACCTCCAGTGACCAGCCCGAGAAGCGCCTGTCTGGTTGGGATCCCGTTGTGAGCCTGCCGGAAGTATATGGCGTTGGGGAGAGAGTCAACCTCCTCCGCTATCTCGTCAACCCGCGGAAGCGGGTGCATTATCCTTATGGAATCGCCCAGGATGCTCACGGTTTCCCTTGTGACCCTGTAGCTGTGGGCAACGCTCTCGTACTCCTGAGGGTCCCCGAAGCGTTCCTTCTGGATCCTGGTGACATAGAGGATGTCCATCTCGGAATCCCTTGCCTCCTCGGGTGAGGTGACCACACGGAAGGAGATGCCGGAGTCGGCCAGCTCGGAGAGCACATGGGGAGGCATGGCCAGGGAGGGCGGGGATATGAAGACCATCCTGGCCCCGAAGAGGGCCATGGCATGGGCCAGGGAATGAACGGTCCTCCCGTACTTCAGATCGCCCATGAGGCCCACGCTGAGCCCCTCCAGCCTTCCCACGCTCTCGAAGATGGTGAAGAGGTCGAGGAATGTCTGGGTCGGGTGCTGGTTCGCCCCGTCGCCCGCGTTGATGACCGGCACGACGGAAAGTTCGGAGGCAAGCCGGGCCGCCCCCTCCACCGGGTGCCTGATGACCATGGCGTCGCAGTAGCCCGTGACTGTCCTGACGCTGTCTGCGAACGACTCGCCCTTCTTCTGGGATGAGGCGCCGGGGTCTGCGAATCCGAACACGGTCCCGCCGCCCTTGAGGACCGCCGACTCGAAGCTGAGCCTGGTCCGGGTGGACGGCTCGAAGAAGAGAGATGCCACTCTGAGCCCTGAAAGAAGGCCCGCGTGCTTTCCGGACTTCACCTCCCCGGAGACCTCGACGATGCGCCAAAGCTCTGAAACCGTCATATCCCTCAGGGAGATGATGCTTCTGCCTGAAAAGGAACTCAACGGGATTCCCCCTTCCTCACTGGTTCGCGAAGCCCCCGTTCGCGTTCCCTTACTATGTCCAGCATTTCCGCCGGCCCTCCGGCGTCCAGCAGTTCTTCCACAAACCCGTTGGATCTCAGCATTCTGTTCAGCCTGGCCAGCATGTGAAGATGCTCGTTGGCCGCCGGGAACACAAGAAGGAAGAAGAGCGACGTGAGCCTTCCCGTCTCCTCGCCGAAGGGCAGGGGATGCGGCGGGCGGAACAGCATGAGAAGGCTGTGCTCGACGAACAGCTTTCTCACGTCCAGGGGGTGGACCAGGGCTGCGCCGCACCTGAGCGCCGTGGAAGCCGCCTGTTCCCTCTGGGTCAGCTGTTCAAGAAGCGCTGTCTCGTCGTAGAGGGCGCCGGTGCCGCAAGCCTCGGAAGACATGTACCGCAGAATGCTGCTTCTGGTGCCCACCCGCTCAGGTGTTCTGATGTTGCCTGAAAGCATCTCGGTGACCAGGAGCGCCGTGGAATCTATTCCGGCGGTCTCGGCGTTGGACTGCTCGGCCTGGGCCAGCCTGTCCGCCGCCAGGCTTCCGAACTCCCTGGTGAGCCAGTCGAGGATGTCGCTTCTGAGGTAGCACTTCTGGCCCTGGAAGAGCACTGTCTTCAGCCCGGCCCGGCCTATTTCCCGGGAAGCCTCCTGAAGGCTCATTCCAAGGCACCTGGCCGTGTCTGTAAGTGTGAGGAAAGTCTTCATGTCCACTCCCGCCTCGAGCGGGTATTATACTGATTCACGGGGTTCGCGGGCACTTATGGAAGGACGATGATGGAAGACCTTGCGGCGAGGTTCAAGAGGTATGCGGGAATGGACACCCAAAGCGATCCGGCAAGCTCGTCTGCGCCCTCCACCCAGGGGCAGACTGCGATGCTTGGGCTGCTTCGTGACGAACTCCTGGCCATGGGGGCGGAGGGGGTGCACCTGGACCCGAAGGGGGTCCTATACGGCATGGTGCCCGGCGGTTCCGGAAGCACCGTCATCGGGCTCATAGCCCATGTGGACACGGCACCGGCGGTGTCCGGCAAGGGGGTGAAGCCGCTGCTGCACAAGGACTGGGACGGCACCCCGATCCGGCTGCAGGAGGGGGTAGTCCTTGATCCGGCGGAGTGCCCGGACCTTGAGCGGTACAAGGGGGGCACCATCATCACCTCCGATGGAACCACCCTTCTGGGCGCCGATGACAAGGCGGGCGTCGCCATCATCATGGAAGCGGTGGGAAGGTTCGCCGGCGACCCCGGCGGAAGACGTCCGCGGATGGCGGTGGCTTTCACCACGGACGAGGAGATAGGGAGGGGGATGGACCACTTCGATCCCGGCCGGTTCGGGGCGGACGTGGCCTACACTCTGGACGGAGAACAGCCGGGTTCGGTGGACAGCGCCACCTTCAACGCCTGCAGGGCGGACTGGGTCATCGAGGGGGTGGAGGTGCATCCCGGTAGCGCGTACGGAAGGCTGGTGAACCCTGTCCGGGTGGCCGCCGAGCTGGTTGCGATGCTGAAACCCGAGGAGATGCCCGAGAACAGCCGGGGCGAACAGGGTTTCGACTACCCCATGGAGATCAGGGGCGACTCCAGCTCGGCAGAGGTGGCCATGATACTCAGGGACTTCTCCCTGGAGGGCATGGAGACCCGGAAGCAGAGGCTGCGCATTCTCGAGAAATGCCTCTCCGACAGACACCCCGGCGCCCGGATCGCTCTCACCGTGACCGAGCAGTACTCCAACCCCAGGGAAGTCCTCTCATCGGACAGGAGACTGGTGGAGTACGCGCTTGCAGGAACCCGGGAGGCGGGGCTGGAACCTGCCGAGACCAGCATCAGGGGAGGGACGGACGGATCGAGGCTCAGCTTCATGGGGGTTCCCACGGTCAACCTGCCCACAGGGGGCGGCCTCTTCCACTCCAGACGCGAATGGATATCCGTGGAGGGGATGAAGCTGTCCCTCGACATCCTCATGAACACCATCGCCGTATGGGGGCGGATGGAGGGCTGATACGGGGGTTGCCCCTTCGTCCGGCAATGCCTATTATCATACCGGGAACGGCGGAACCAGTTAGGGGGTGCCCCTTGAAGGCTGTACTGGCGGCAGTTCTTCTGACGGTGTGCGCGGCGGCCTCGGCCCAGTCCGAAGCTGAAGAGGCGGTTCTGCAGGTGGTGGAGGAATTCTTCTCCGCCCTGAAGGAAGCCAGGGGCGACGAAGCCGCGGCCCTTTACTCGGAAACGGCCATGCAGCAGGTGGAACTCACTTTCCAGTCCATACGCGACGGTATTCGAAGAAGCGACGAGTCCGTCCTTCTCCGGATCCAGTCCGCGGGGTATCAGGCCACAAGCCAGGACATCCGCAACTGGAACGCCAGGCAGTACCTGGCCGAAACCCTGAAGCTGCCCATGATGGTGGGAAGATACACCCCCTTCTCCATGACGGTTGACTCCATCAGCGTTCAGGGGCGAAGGGCGCTGGTGCAGCTCACCTTCGAGAACAGCATCGGCACATCCATCGAGCAGATGGCGGTTCTGGTGATGGAAGACCGTAGCTGGCTGGTGGAGAGCTTCATGGGAATGACTTCGTTCCCGTGATCAGTGGTCCTTCCTGACTTCCCGGCTCCCTGATGTAAGCTCCGGGCAGTTCCCGCAGGTTTCATCGGACAGGTAGCGGTGCCTTCGGTCCCATACTGCCCCGAAATCCTCACGGGTGAGATCGCCGATGGGGTTCCCGGTGTTCCAGTAGGGGCACGGGAACACTGCACCGTCAGGGGCCAGATAGACCGTGGATTCCAGGTAGGGGCAGCCGTTCCCGTGACCGCCGGCTTTGTCTCCGCCGGTTACGCTGAGATCAACACCCAGCGCCTGCGCCCTGTTACCGGCTTCATCGAGGAACACCCTCGCCTCCGGCGCGGATGGGTCAACCACGCTTTCAATCGTGGAGAGGCCCATGTACGGAACCAGGGGCGCGAGCCCCACCGCACAGGCTCCGACCCTGGCCGCCAGTTCCACTATGCCCGGGATCTCCCGAAGGTTGTCCCTCTGAAGGGTGGTGCTGAGAGCGATCATAGGGTACCGCCGCCTGCCCCTGATCCTGGAGAGTTCCATGAGGTTGCTTACGACAAGGTCGAGGTCCGCCCCACCCCTTATGGCGCTGTGGGTCTCGGGCCGGGCGCCGTCAATGGAGACGAAGAGCGTGGTGGGAGGGTAGCGCACCAGGAGCGCGGCGTTCGCCGGGTTCAGAAGGGTCCCGTTGGTAACGAGTTCCCTGCCGGGAACCCCTGAATCGAACAGCGCCTTGAGGCAGCCGCCTATTCCCGGGTTGCAGAAGGGCTCTGCGCCGCACGAAAGCCCCACGGTACCAGCCAGGGGGAAGACCTGACGGACTATCTTCCTGAAGAGGTGGTCGCTGATGTGGCGCCATTCCCTCCCGGGATCGGAGTCGGCGAGACGCATGGGGCACATGGAGCACCTCAGGTTGCAGTGGTTGGTGGTGTCCATCCGTACCGTTAGGAACCTTCGCCGGTCCCGCAGGGCGACGCCCGGGAAACGACCGGTCCTGGTGAGGTAGCGGGAAAGGAGCTTCTTCATCGGGATATTATAGCCCGGGAGCGTTTGGTATGTTAAGGCTTTCAGGGACAGGAGGAGAATTGAAACCGCTGCTTGTGATCGACTACTCGGTTGACGGCCTTTCCGGTGGGACCATCGCAGGAAGGTTGCCCGGCCCCTCGGAAGTTGCAAGAGTGCTCCCAGGGGCGCCTTTCCCGGCGGTGGACCCCGAAGGCTTTTCGGGTATCGTTCACTCCGGGAGCGCGCTTTCCATCACGCACCCCGAGAGCTTCACCGGCGGGGCCTGCGCCCTGGTGAGGAGGGCCGCGGAACTGCGGGTCCCCCAGATGGGGATATGCTACGGGCACCAGTTGATCTGTCTGGCCCTTCTCGGGAGCGGAGCCGTGGAGCGGGCTTCCAACGGGCCCGAGATCGGGTGGCTCCCGGTGGAGATGGTGCCCCCGGGCATCGCCGGCGCCCTGCCCCGGGAGGTGGTCTGGCACTCCCACTACGACCGCGTGAACCGGATACCCGACGGGGCCAGGGTGGTTGCGGGAAGCCCTCACACCACGATCCAGGCCTTCCTCGACCCGGTCAGAAGGATACTTGGAACCCAGTTCCACCCTGAGTTCGATGCCGGGTCAGGGAACGCGCAGTTCGAACGGGATGGCGAGCTGTTCAGGAAACACGGGGTCGATCTGGGCAAAACCCTGCGGTCCGCCCCTGAGAGGGATGCGGGGGCGGTGTTTCTTGGCTATTTTTACGAAATGACCAGGGGGGAGAGATGATGGGCGGTGTGCTGGCCGGGCTGGAACCACGGGATGTCTGGCGCCATTTCGAAGCGCTTCTTTCGATCCCCAGGCCAAGCGGTTCCGAGGGTGCCGCCGCCGACTACATCACGGGCGTCGCAGCAGGCCTGGGCCTTCCCTGGAAGCGCGACGAAGCAGGCAACGTTCTGGTGAGCAGGCCCGGCAAAGGGACCGGCGTGGTCCTTCAGGCCCACACCGACATCGTTGCCGAGAAGCTTCCCCACTCCGCCCACGATCCCCTGAAGGATCCGGTGAGGCCGGTTCTCAGGGACGGTTGGGTCATGGCCGAGGAGACCACGCTCGGCGCCGACAACGGCATGGGCGTGGCGATAATGCTTTCGGTACTGGGTTGCAGCGGGCGCCAGCTGCCCCCCCTCGAATGCCTGTTCACCGTTGACGAGGAGAGGGGGCTTCTGGGGGCCAGGGTCTTCCCCGTTGAGTGGCTTTCCCACCGGATGCTCATCAACCTTGACTCCGAAGAGGAGAACAGCATCTGCATCGGATGCGCCGGAGGACGGGACATCGAGCTGACCATGGGCCTCGAGAGGGAAACCGCCGGGATGGATTGCTGGCTCCTCACCGTGGACGGGCTGGCCGGCGGCCATTCGGGAATGGAGATCGGCAGGGGCAGGGCCAACGCAATTGTGGCCGCCGCCAGGGTGTGCCGCCGGCTGGGGCTGAGGGTAGCAGGCTTCAACGGAGGGTCCAAGCACAACGCCATACCCCGCGAGGCGTCGGTGGCGGTGTGCGGAACGGCACCGGTGGCAGGTCTGGCGGATGCCCAGGCGGAACTAAGGCTGGAGTACGCCGGGATAGATGATTCGCTTTGCGTCAGGGGCCAGCCCTGCGCTTCCCGTGCTCCACTCACCGAAGCATGCTCGACGAGGCTTCTCGACCTTCTTCTGGGCCTTCCGCACGGTGTGCGCTCAATGAGCGCCGCTGTGCCGGGTCTTGTCCAGACCTCATCGAACCTGGCCATCGTGCGGTCGCTGGATGACAGCATGGTGGTGACCCTCAGCACAAGAAGCTCCGTGGATCCTTCCCGCGACGCCCTCGTGGAGAGCGTCCGGGGGATAGCCAGGCTGGCGGGGTGCACCGTGAAGGCCGGGGAGGGCTATCCGGGGTGGGCTCCCGACCCTGCCTCACCGCTCCTTGAAAGGGCGAAGCAGGCGTGCACGCAGGTCTTCGGAAGCCCTCCTTCCGTGGTGGCCATACACGCAGGCCTTGAGTGCGGTCTGATCGGTACCAGGGTGGGGGGACTGGACATGATCAGCATGGGCCCCGACATAAGGGACGTGCACGTTCCGGGCGAGAGGGTCAGCGCCGCTTCCGTGGAAGCTTTCCATCGCATGCTGCTGGTCCTCCTGGAAGGGTTGACCAGGTGAAGGAGTTCCTTGAACTGCTTGCCGGCGCGCCGGCCTTCCCGTGCCGTCCGGTAGACCCTGAGACACGCGGGGCACTCACCGCATCCGGTTGTTCCGCTGAGGACTGGAACAGGGTGTTCCTCTCCGAGGGGACAGATGCACGGCTGATCTCCGGCACACGGTTCATGGGAGAGGTGAGGGTCCACCTTCCAGAGGGCTCCATCAGCGACGCCCGTCTGATGGACACGGTGATCCACGGACCTGTCCGGATATCATCGGTGGGGCTTCTGCGCGGGTACGCCGTACTCTGCGGCTCGGTGCTGGAGAGGTGCGGCGAGCTGAGCATGACCGGGCCTCCGGGAGTTCTTTCCGCAACCATGGACCTGGGGGAGGAGACGGGCCTCAGAAGGGTTCCGATCCTGCCCACAATGGACCATGAGGAAGCCTTCCGCTTGGCTTCAGGCCAGGGAAGGGGAAGAGCAATGGAGCTTCTCGGCAGCCTTTCCTCACTGCGGCCCGGCGGGTTCATCGGCCCGGGAGCGGCTGTGACGAACGCCCCGCTGGTCCGGAACTCCATCATCGCAGGGGAGGCGTCCCTGGACTGCCCCGGGCCGGTGCTGGAGAGCATCCTGCTCCCGGGGGCCATGGTGTGCAACCAGGCCCAGGTCCACAGGAGCGCCCTTCAGTGGGGGGCCAGGGTTGACACCATGGCCCTGGTCACCGATTCCATAGTGGGCGAGAACTCCGTTGTGGAAAGGCACGGCCTGCTCGCACGCTCCTTCCTGGGAGCCGACAGCGTCCTGGGAGAAGGGGAGATGACGGCATCCCTGGCAGGCCCCCTGACGGCAATGCACCACCAGTCGCTTCTTATAGCGGCACTGTGGCCCGGCGGCAGGGGGAACGTGGGTTACGGCGCCAACGCCGGAAGCAATCACACATCACGGCTGCCTGACCAGGAACTTGTGATGGGCGAGGGGTGTTTCATCGGCCTTGGGGTGTCGGTGAAGTTCCCCGGGAACTACTTTGAAAGCCCCTATTCCGTCATCGCCACAGGGCTGACGGTTCTGCCTCAGAAGGTGAGCTTCCCCTTTTCTCTTCTCTCCCGGCCCGCCTATAGACCGCAGGGCGTTCCCGAAGGACACAATCAGCTCTCACCGGGGTGGGCCCTCTACGGGAACCTGTACTCACTGGCCAGGAACGCCTGGAAGTTCAGCAAGCGCGCCACCGCCACCCATTCGAGGGTCGGGACGGGGCTGTTCACCCCCGCCGTCATGGGCCCCACCAGGGACGCGCTGGCACGACTCACCGGGAATCCCTGCGACGGGATGCCGGGCATGGGAAAGAACTTCATGACGGAGGAGGACAGGCTCAGGGGCATACAGGCTTACCGCACGTTCCTTGAGGCCGGTGAGCTTTACGGGCTCCTGCTGTCCGGGGGGCTGGACGGTAACGGGAAGAAAAGACTGCTCGAGATAGCCGGACAGGTGAAGGAGGGAGTGATCTCCTCCAGGCTCAAGGACTACACCCGGGGAAGCGCCGTCATCAGCGACTACATGACGGTGAGGCCCCCGCTGGAAGAGGAGCCCTTCATGATCGAGTTCCTGCAGGGGCTCGAGAACATGAGACGAAGGCTCCTGTGAACCGCCGGGCACGGGTGTGTCATCTGAAGTGGAAGGGAGCGTGCAGGATGAAACCGCATGCAATTCCTGCCGGGATCCTGGTCCTGCTCGCAGCGGCTATGACGGGACCTTCAGGATGTGGTTCAAGCGACCCGCCCGGGATCGTGCTGGAGGAAAGCGGGGTCATTGAGGCCGGCGACCTCACCGATCCCGACCATATGGGTTTTTACTACGATGCCTACCGGTTCCAGGCGAGAAAGTGGGACAGGGTGACGGCTTCGGTGGCCACGGATGATTTCCCGGCGCTTCTGAAGCTCGTGGAGGTTTCCACGGGAGCGCCACTTGCCGAGTGGGACCAGCAGTATCCCGTGGGCGACTCTCTTACGTACACCATCGCCGGACCCGGCGAGTACGAGATAAGGGTGTACGCCATGCGGGGCGGTACCGGGAGCTACTCGGTGCGCATCGCCGTGAACAGATAGGCCTCACTCCTTGACCGGTCAAGCATTGCTTCTTGCGGCCGGGCTCGGCATCCTCTGGGCCGGCTCGGAGCTGGTGATACGCAACACCGGCCTGCTTGCCAGGGCTCTGGGCGTCAAGGAGCTGGTGGTGACGCTGCTGGGGGTGAGCGTCCTTTCCAGCCTGCCGGAACTCACCGTGTCGGCGCTTGCCATCAGCCGCGGGGCCGGCGACATATCCGTCGGTAACATCATCGGCTCCAACTTCGTTACGCTCACGTTCGTCACGGCCGTATGCGCCCTGTTCAGACCCATCGAGATACACAGGGAGGTGCAGTCCAGGGAGTCCAGCTGGATGATACTGTGCTCGGCGCTGGTGCTGGTGCTCTCCTTGGACGGAAACCTGAGCCGTTCCGACGGGCTGGTGCTGATACTCCTTTATGTCCCCTACATCCTCAGCGTTCTGAAACAGGCCAGGGAGGGGGCCGATACCGGCGGCCGGGGCCCCGGGTCCCGGAAAGGCATGGCCAGGGCCATGGTGCTTGTGGCCATGGGGATCGGCGGGGTCGTTCTCGGATCGAAGCTGGCCCTGGATTCCGGCACGGCCCTGGGGGACGCCGCGGGAATTCCCGCGGTGGCCATGGGCGTGGTGGTCTTCGCCTTCGGCACGAGCCTTCCCGAGCTGGCCATCAGCCTTTCCGCAACCGTTAAGAGAAAGGCCGACGTCACCATAGGGGAGGTGTACGCCTCCAACATCTTCACCCAGCTGGTGGTGCTGGGCGTGTGCTGCATGATCTCTCCCATCCCTGTGGCGCCCGCGCTGGTCTCATTCGCCATGCCCCTGCTCGTCCTGGCCTCGGTCGTCATCCAGCTCTTCGTGACCAGCGGCCTGAGGCTCAACAGGCTTGAAGCCGCGGGACTGCTGGCGTTCTACGCGGTGTTCGCCGCCAGCCAGTTCACCGCCCTTCCAACCCTCGAGACGATTCTGGGCTTCTGAAGGCTTGCGCTCACGGCGCATTTCCGCTATATATTTGAACAGTTGCTCAAACATAGGAAGGTAGTATGCTCCAGGTATTCCTGCAGTCGCTGTGGACAACAGCCGTTGACCTTGCTCCCTCGCTTTTCATCGGTTTGGCCGTGGCCGGCATGCTGCATGTGCTGGTGAGACGGGAAAGCATCTTCCGCCACATAGGCAGACCAGGCTTCGCAAGCACCCTCAAGGCCGCCGCCCTTGGCGTTCCCCTTCCGCTCTGCTCCTGCGGGGTCCTGCCGGCGGCTCTGGCCCTGAGGAAGGACGGCGCCAGCAAGGGCGCCGTGGTGTCGTTCCTGGCCAGCACACCCCAGACCGGTGTGGATTCCATTGCGGCCACATGGGGGATGCTGGGCTGGCCGGTGGCCCTGGCCAAGATGGCCGCCGCCCTGGTGGCCGGAGTGGTGAGCGGAACCCTGGTTGACCGCTCCCCTGAGGAGCAGGCGCCCGTGGCCGCGGTACGTGAGAAGCAGGCCCGTGAGAGCGGGAACATGCTTGCCAGGGCGTGGGACTACGGCTTCAACACCATCCTCGGCGATATCTGGGGGTACCTTCTGGCAGGCGTGGCGGTGAGTGCCGTCATATTCACCTTCGTGGCTCCCGGGAGCCTGGCGGAGTACCCGGTGCTCAGCGGGCCGCTTGGCATGCTGGCGGCGCTTCTGGTGGGGATTCCCCTGTATGTATGCTCGGTGGCGTCGGTTCCCGTGGCCGCGGCAATGGTTTACGCCGGTTTTCCCGTGGGCGCGGCGCTGGTGTTCCTGATGGCTGGCCCCGCAACCAACGCGGCAACCATGGGGGCCGTGAGGAAGGCACTGGGGAACAGGGCCTTCACGAGCTATCTTCTTACAATAGTGGCGGTGAGCCTTGCGGCGGGCCTACTTTTGAACAACCTCGCCATCCCGGGCAGAGCCCTGGCCTCCGGCTGTCATGAAGGGGGCGTGCCGCTCTGGAAGAACGCGGCCGCCGGGCTGTTCTACCTGGCAGTCGGCATCCATGCCGCAAGATGGCTGCGCGGAAGGCTGAGCGGCTTTCAAAGGGGCCGCGGGAACGTGGTCCTGGAAGTGAGGGGAATGACCTGCGGCAACTGCGCCAGGCATGTCACCGAAGCGCTCTCGAGGATAGCCGGTGTGCGGTCGGTGAGAGTCAACCTGGCTCCGGGTAACGCCGTTATCCGTGCGGGCGACGGATTCAGCCCCTGCGCCGCGCTCAGGGCAGTGAGGGACAGCGGTTACGAGGCCGACCTGACGGGAGGTACCGGGGGTTGTGACTGCGGAACCTGAAGGCGTGACGCCGGAGGAGGTCCAGGCCATGGGTGACCTGTTCTCCCAGGCGGCGGACCCCACCAGGCTCTCCATCCTGCTTCGCCTCAGGAGCGGAAGCAGGTGCGTCTGCGACCTTGCGGGTGAACTGGGGCTCTCGGTCTCGGCGGTTTCCCACCAGCTGAAGAAGCTGAGGCTCGCCGGGCTTGTACGACGCCTCAGGGAAGGCAGGCACATGCACTACAGCCTTGCGGACGGCCATGTGGAAGACCTTCTGAAACTGGGCCTCGAGCACATCAGGGAATGAGCCCCACCACCCCCGAGGCCGTGCTGGACAGGCAGTTCGGGAATCTGGCCGTCACCAGGCGCCACATCTACTCGCTTCTGCCCCTCAGGGATGCCGGAAGCATAGTCGAACCCGGGTGCGGCACCGGTCTGTTGGCCCGGGAACTGCTGCCCCTTACCGATGCCGGGATCACCTGCATAGACAAAGTCCGCAGACCCGGGGTGCCGCCGGGCGTCAGGTTCATTCTGGGCGATGCGGCTAAGAACATCCCCGAGGCGCGGATCTACATCAGTTCATTCTTCCTTTACCAGCTGCCCAGCCCTGAGGCTTACCTCAGGAAGGTGCGCAGGGCCCTGGGCCAACACGGCTTCTACGCCGTGGCCGGAGAGTTCGCTTACCACCGCCGTCATCCCCTGGCCGCGGCGCTGTCCGATTCCCTCTCGGGCCAGGGCTTCGATCCATGCTTCGGAGCCAGGGCGGGCCGTGTGTTCGCCGCGGCGGGTTACAGGACAGTGGAGTCAGGCATGGTCGCGCCCCTGCGGGAGGAACCCCAAAGGGAGCTGCTTGCAATGCAGTTGGGCGCAAAAGCCCCCAGGGACCCGGAGAGCCTGTGCGTGCCTGTGTTCTGGGGAGTGTTCTCTGCCCGTTGAGCCACGGGCGGGTTTGCGGGTCTCGCTCCGACAGCGTTCGAAGCGGTTTCCTTCAAGGGTTCGTGCCGTTAATCCTCATGGAAACCCCGGTACGCCCGCCCGTGACATCAATTCTACCGGGGGGCGGCGGGTTTGTTCCAGGGGCCCCGTTCGTACGGACCCTGCTTCGCAGGACATGGTGGTTGCAGACCTGGCATGAACAACCTGAACAAAGGCTCATACTCAGGGACTTCACCACTTACGGAGACGGTACTGAAAGGTACGCAATGCCCCAGGATCTCCAGACCCAGGGCTTGGCAAGCATGAACCACAGTTCAGCCCATCCCGGGCTGTCGGATCGTCTCAATACTTCCGCCATCGAGTTGGTTTCGCCCCAGGAGTTCACAACCCGGTAGCCCGGTGGTGGAAGACCGTAGGAAACAATAGCATCACTTTCTGAGAACGACTCGGGGCAGACCAGCTCCATTGAACCGATGAACGGTTTGGCCGGCCAGTGCACCGCATCTTCAAGCGAATAGTAACAAGGCGATGACGGGAAAACTTGCCATAGGCATACAGTCCGATTGATTCCGTCGTTCGCATCATGCATGGCATTGAGAATGCTTCCACTTCGCCTGTGAATGCTTGTTTCCCAGAGAGAGACTGTGGCCAGGGCCACAGGAACCAGGATCAGAACGGAAAAACGCTTCTGCCTTGCCACATAACCGATACCCGCCGAGGCAAACAGGAACACCAGGGGCATTGCTGGAATGAGATATCTTGGTTGGAAGTTGTCGTATCTGATCGCCGACAGCACGAAGACAAGAAGACCTGCGACGAAGGGGCAGGTTTTCCTGAACATATGCCTTTCGAAACCGTTTCTTCCTGCCATCCTCGCTATCACGATCGAAATGCCCAGGGTAGCCGGAAGTCCCGGGAACAGAAGAAAGATGTTGGCGGCTCCAAGAAGCCCGTTCGAGGCAATGCCCAGCATTGAATCCAATGGGGTTTCGCGGCTCAGATGGAACTCGATGACCTGGCTTATCAACAGACGATAATGCATGATGTATGACGGAAACAGCATAACAGTCATAAGCATGGCTGCCGTCACAACATACAACAGCTTGTACAAGTATCTGGAGTGCCCTCTGCGAAGGTCGTTGATGAAGGCTGATATGCTGATCATACCCATAAGAATGCCCGCTGAGATCACGGTCATCCTCAACCCCGCTGAAGGTAACACCGCAGAGGCACAAAGAGCCAGGAAGGGAACCGCACATAAAGCCCAGCGCCAGTGGCGTTTCAAGGCCGAACCGTGATACTGGGAGCAGGCTGACACCAGAGCGGGGATCCAGAATACCACCGCCGAGGGACGGGTGCCGGCCGTAACTGCCATTATTGCAGCAAGAAAAGCACCTCCGCGAAACGATCCGTCATATCTCAATGATGCGAACAGCAACCACGAAACCGCAGCAAACATGGAGATCTCGGGGGTCAGCTCGAAGGATTCCACCAGAAACACCGGTGATCCCAGGAAAGCAAGGAGGAGCATGGACGAATAGCTGAAACCGGCTTGCCCGTTCCTGTCGATCTGCTTGAGCGTGAGTAGAAGGCCAAGGATTCCCAGAAACGCTAAAGAAAGCTGAACTCCTCTCAGAGCGAAAACCGCTTCTCCTCCCGCACCAAGCTTTAGAAGCAGATTGAGAAGACAGGGGTTTACCAGACCATACAACATGAATGTCTGGCTGTAGCTGCCAAGCGCCGCCAGCCTTGCTCCTGCGCCGATCGTGAATAGCGAATCGGCGTACAGCTGCAGATGGCGCACATTCATCAGGGAATGAAGCCACGGTATCGAAAGGGCCATTATCAGGAAGAATGGAACAGGTTTCTTCACTTGTGTCCCATCAGAGTTCTTAAGTGGACCCACTCATCTGGACTGCTCGTGGGTCGGTTGTCGCAAGACTCAGGCAGCTTCATGGTTTCCGGCTTACCGGATTGAGTATATGGCATCCGGAGCCATGTCTGCAAGATATGAGTGCTATCCCGCCATGTTGTACAATGAACCGCCCTGTGTCTTGCGGAGGCTTTGGTCACGGGATTCCGACGCCGAGCTTGCAGGCGGGTTTGGGGATGTATAAGCCGAAGCCGTGCCTTCCCGGTTCCCGTGTGAACAAGCTTGATCTCCCTCCACACTTCGCTTGACTGTACAACCCTGCGTGATAAGCACTTGGTCAACCTGTATCAGCCGTTGGGGACTACAGCGTGAAGACGGTTCTTCCTTCCTTGAACTCGATCCGGGAATGACATGTTCCCTTCAGATCCCGGGCAGGGTATAGTAAAACTGGTTCACTGTGCGCTCTCCTGTCGGGGTTGGGTTGGAACTCCGTGAAGAAGGCAGGAACCGGAATGTCCAACCGCTACCCTCTACTCAACTGCGCAGGAACCGGAAGAGCTGTTAAGCCG
Source organism: uncultured bacterium (assembly GCA_964541235.1). GTDB lineage: Bacteria > Fermentibacterota > Fermentibacteria > Fermentibacterales > JCC-6 > UBA6080. The sequence goes on from CAZIPI010000004.1 coordinate 116,057, forward strand.
GGCGCGGGACCTTCACACACCGCAGTACCCGCCCATCGCCGCCGGGGGTGTGGTCTTCGGGAAGAAGAGGGAGTGCAGGTGATCCGCCGTTCATCCGAAGCCTTCTGCATGTCATGTGTGGACAGCCGGTGAGGGAGACCGACCTTTACGCCCCTGTGAAGGAGTTCCTCGAGGGGCAGGGGTACGCCGTGCGGGGGGAGGTGGGAGGCTGCGACGCCCTGGCGGTACGCGACGGGCTTTTGGTGGCCGTGGAACTGAAGCTTTCGCTGAACCTCCGCCTTCTTCTTCAGGCGGTGAAAAGGCTTGGCAGGGCCGATGCAGTTTACGTTGCCTTTCCCGCAGGGTGCAGCCCCTGGAGGAAGGACAGGGCCGGGGTTCTAAGGCTTCTTCGAATGCTGGGCCTGGGGCTGCTGCTGGTGGACCCCGCAAGCGGGCTGGTGCAGCCCGAGCTTGATCCCGGCGAGTACAGGATACACCGGAGCCGCGCCGGAAGGGGAAGGCTTCTCAGGGAACACGCCGTTCTCGTCGGAGACCCCAACACGGGGGGAAGCCGCAGGCGCGGCGGAGTGATGACCCTATACCGCAGGAAGGCCCTTGCGGTGGCGGGTCATCTCAGGGACAACGGCCCCTCGAAGGCCTCGGACGTGTCCAGGGAGCTGGGGATGGACAACGCGCTGTCCATCATGTACCGGAACGTTTACGGCTGGTTCCAGAGGGAGGGGAGGGGCGTTTACGCCCTGTCGCCCAGGGGTCGGGCGGAACTCCCCATGTGGGAGTGATCCGGGCCTCCTTGCTGGGAACCTTCACCCGGGTTCATACTACCCCTGTTGAGTTCTCTTCATCGAAAGGAAGAGCATGGGGGAGACCTTTGCCTGCAAAATGCTGGGCAGGGCAGCGGGACGGCCGGTATCCCAGGGAGAGACGGTCTCCATCGAACCCGACCTGGTTCTCACCCTCGGAGATACAGGCGCCGTAATCGAGGCTTTTCAACGGGGGCGTCCGGATACCGGGGTCAGGCATCCCGAGAGGACCGTCATAGTCCTCGACGGCCCGGTTCCGCCAATGGGGGACGAAAACCGACTGCACCGCAGGATCCGCAGGTTTGCCGCGGAAGCAGGGATAAGGCACTTCCACGAGGCAGGCACCGGGGCCGGCCACCAGGTGCTCTCCGAGAGCTTCCTGGTCCCTCCCGGAAGCATTGTGACCGGTACGGACAGGCGCACATGCATGTACGGCGCACTGAACTGCTACGCCTTCTCCGTTGACGCCTCAACCGCGGCGGGCGTATGGCGCGACGGGTCAGTTCAGGCCAGGGTACCCGAGACCCTCGACGTTTCCCTTTCCGGCGGGTTCATGGAGAGGGTTGGCGCCAGAGACCTTGCCCTTGCCATTCCCGGGATGGTTTCCGGCGCGGTGGGCAGGGCGGTGGAGTTCCACGGAACCGCAGTGAGCGGCCTGAGACCATGGGAAAGGCTCACCATCTCTGGAATGGGCGCCGAGCTGGGGGCCGTGGTATCGGTGTTTCCCGCGGACGGAGCAACCGAGGATTTCTTCTGCTCTCACCAGGTGTGCAGGCGGGCCCTCTGGAGCGACGCCGACGCACCCTTCGCTGGCGAGTTCCACATCGAGCTGGACAGCATTGTTCCCATGACAGCCACCCCCGGACCCGGCTGCAAGCCCGTCCCGGTGGCCGAGGTTCCCCGGACCGCAGTGGATGTGGTGTTTCTGGGTTCATGCCTCAACGGCAGGTTCGAGGACCTGTCCGCAGCCGCGGACGTGATGAAGGCAAAGAAGGTGGCGCCGGGAGTCCGGTTCTTCGTGTGCCCCGCATCGCGCGAGATCCATCTGAAGGCGCTGCGCAGCGGGCTTGTAGAAACCTTCCTCCTGGCCGGGGCTGTGGTGCTTCCGCCGGGGAACGGCGTAGGCGACACCTCGCTTCTGCTCGCGGAGGGGGAGTGCTGCGTTTCCACGGCGGCCGACCACCTGGGCGACCCCCCGGCAAGGGAGGGCGCCAGGGTGTACCTGGCCGGCCCTGAAACGGCGGCCGCCACCGCGGTCACGGGCTTCTTAACCGATCCCAGGGAGGTCTGACTTGCTCAGGCACCGGGTTCCTTTCATCAGGGGGATGTGACGGAATGAGCTGTCTGGCTGCTCTGATACTCTTCTCGGGTCTTCCCGGGGGGCTCGAGATATCGTTCGGCCCCCTGGCCGGAAGCCTGGACCCGTTCGAGCCCTTCTACCAGGAGCGCTTCATGACGCCGGGCCTCTCGGTGGGCGGCGAGGTTACGCTGGCCTCCCCCGGGCCGGTGAAGCTGCTTTTGGGCGGATGCCGCTTCAGCAAGCAGGGGGGAAGGGGCTGGGACGGCGACATAAAGGCATTCGTCGCCTGGGCCTTTCCCGTGGCGGGGTATGACCCGGTGCCGGGGCTCACCGTTTTCGCCGGTCCGGGCGTCGCAGGATGCTGGGGCGACTACTCCGGCACCGACGACTTCGGGAACTTCATGGAAGCCTCGGGCGGCAGTGTGGGGTACGGCCTTACCGCAGGCGGCGAAGTGGTGCTCTGGGGGCCCATGGCCTGCCGGGTGCAGTACAGGTCGGTCTGGATGGACATGAAGACCGACAACGTGACCATGAACGGGGCTCCCAGCTACATCTACCCGGCGGCGGACACCGACCTGGGTTTCGACGGTTTCCTCCTTGGTCTTTCCGTTTCCATCGCCGGGGGCCGAGATTCGGTCTGGCGTTGACCCCGGGGCGCTTGAAGCTTAGAATTCCCCATTCCTTCGGTGCCGGCGTAGCTCAGTTGGCAGAGCAGCGCACTCGTAATGCGCAGGTCAACGGTTCGACTCCGTTCGCCGGCTCCATTCCTTCAACAGGGGATGGCCATGGCTGAGAAACCCATTGTCAGCGGTTCGGGCATAAGGGGGGTGTTCGGCGCCGGTTTCACGGTTGCGGACGCCATGGAGTATTCCGCGGCGTTCGGTGAACTGGTGGGCCCGGGGCCCGTGGTGGTGGGCCGTGACACAAGGAGGAGCGGCCCCGCGGTTGAGGCCGCGGTGTGCGCAGGGCTCATGGCCGTGGGCTGTTCGCCGGTCCTGCTTGGGGTCGTTCCCACACCAACAGTGCAGCTCGAGGCCATGGAGGAGGGAGCGGTAGGCGGAGTGGCGGTGACCAGCAGCCACAACCCGGGGTGCTGGAACGCCCTGAAGCTGGTGGGCCCCGACGGGGTCTTCCTTCGCGCCGCGCAGCGGGAAAGGCTTCTCGCGCTCATCGAGAGCCCGAGGCGCTTCTCGGGTTTCGATACCTGCGGCATCCCCGGGAACCGTCCCGGCTCCATCGGGAGGCATGTTGCCAGAGTGCTGGCGCTGCCCGTGGTGAAAGCTTCCGGGAGGCCCATCCGAGTGGTCCTTGATGTCACCGGCGGTACGGCGGCGTCCCTTGCTCCGGCCCTCATGGACGCCATGGGCGTGGAGTGGACCATGATCAACCCTTCCATGACGCCCGAAGGCGAATTCCCCAGGGTCGCCGAACCGACTGCGGAGAGCCTTGCCGTACTTGCCCGAACGGTGAAGGAGCAGGGTGCCGACGCGGGCTTCGGTTTCGACCCCGACGGCGACAGGCTCGCACTGGTTGCCGACGGCGGGCTGCTGATAGGCGAGGAGTACACCCTCGCCCTGGCTTTCGATCATGTTCTTTCGGTCACTCCCGGGCCTGTGGTCATCAATCTGTCAACCTCCATGCTCTCGGAAGAGGCCGCCTCGAGGCACGGTTGCCCTGTCCACAGGAGCCCGGTGGGCGAGGTGAACGTGGTGGAGGAGATGGAAAGGCTTGGCTCGCCGCTGGGCGGGGAGGGCAACGGGGGGGTCATCTACCCTCTGTGCCATTCCGGCAGGGACAGCGCCGTGGCCATGGCCATGGTGGTCTCGTATCTTCGCGACAACCCCGGAGCAACGCTTTCCGGATGGGCCGGGGGCTTCACGGGCTATGGTATGATGAAGAGAAAGGTTGCCTTCACAGGCAGCTTCCACCAGGCGGCGGCGTTGCTGGACCGTGAGTTCGGCCCGGCCACGGATACCCGTGACGGGCTCTGGTACAGGACCTCCTGGGGATGGTTCCACGTCAGGCCCAGCGGAACCGAGCCCGTGGTCCGTTTCATCGGCGAGAGCCGCGATCCGGAGCCTCTTGAGGGCTGTTTCTCCCAGTTTCGAAAGGTGATCGAATGTGTGGAATAGTGGGTTACGTTGGTGCCAGACCCGCCCTGGACATACTGCTCAACGGCCTTAAGAGGCTCGAGTACAGAGGGTACGACTCGGCGGGATACGCGCTTCAGTACAACGATTCGCTGGTGATAAGGAAGTGCGTGGGAAGGGTTTCCGAACTGGAATCCCTCGACCCCGGCAAGGGCCGGAGCGCAACCGCCGGCATCGCCCACACCCGGTGGGCCACCCACGGCGAACCCTCCACCGAGAACGCCCACCCGCACACCGATTCCTCACGACGTGTGGCGCTGGTGCACAACGGCATCATCGAGAACTACAAGTCCCTGAAGGACAGGCTTCAATCCCTGGGCGAGGTCTTCGAGTCCGAGACCGACACCGAGGTCCTGACGAAGCTCATCGGAAGGGAGATGGCCACCGCCGGCGACCTGCTCACAGCCGTTAAGAGAGCGCTTTCCGGGGTGCGGGGCGCGTACGGGATAGCGGTGGTCTGCGCCGACCAGCCCTCCACGCTGGTGGCGGCCCGTTACGGAAGCCCGCTGGTGGTGGGCATAGGCGACGGCGAGAACATAGTGGCCAGCGACGTGGCGGCGATAGTGGCCCATACCAGGGACGTGGTTTACCTCGAGGAAGGCGAGATCGTCTCCATAACCACAATGGGAGTCCACAGCCACGGCAGCGACCCGAGGATGATACGGGACCGGATCACCCATGTTGACTGGGACCTTTCCGAGATCGAGAAGGACGGGTTCGCCCATTACATGCTGAAGGAGATCCACTCCCAGCCCGAATCCCTCAGGAACGCCTTCAGGGGAAGGCTGGACATGGCCCGGGGCACCGCTCACCTGGGCGGGCTGGAGATGACCCGTGAGCAGATGATGGGCATCAGAAGGATCATCATCACCGCCTGCGGAACGTCATGGCACGCCGCCCTTATAGGGAAGTACGTGCTGGAGTCCATGGCCCGGATCCCCGTGGACGTTGAGTACGCCAGCGAGTTCCGCTACCGTGACCCTGTGATGGGCCCGGGGGACGTGGTCCTGGTCATCAGCCAGAGCGGCGAGACAGCGGACACCCTTGCGGCCCTGAAACTGGGCAGGGAGAAGGGGGTTCCCTGCTACGGCATAGTGAACGTGGTGGGCTCCACCATAGCCAGGGAGACCGATGCCGGTGTCTATATCCACGCGGGTCCCGAGATAGGCGTCGCTTCCACGAAGGCCTTCACAAGCCAGGTGATGATCCTTTCCCTCATCGGGCTGGCACTGGGCAGGGCCAGGGGGTGCATAAGCCTTTCCGAGGGGCTTTCGCTGGCGGGGAACATCATGGAGGTCCCCGACAAGGTTGAGACCATCCTGGGCAGGGCCCAGGAGATACGGGGCCTGGCCAGGGAGTTCACCTACGCCTCCAACTTCCTGTATCTGGGCAGGGGCGTGAACTACCCTGTGGCCCTGGAAGGCGCCCTGAAGCTGAAGGAGATAAGCTACATCCACGCCGAGGGCTACCCGGCCGCCGAGATGAAGCACGGCCCCATCGCCCTGATAGACGACCTGATGCCTGTGGCTGTGATAGCCGCACGCGACGCGGCGTACGACAAGATCATGAGCAACATTCAGGAGGTCAAGGCAAGGAGGGGCAGGATACTTGCGGTGGCCACAGAAGGCGACTGCGAGATACCAAGGCACGCCCAGTGGGTCATCGAGGTACCCGCGGTGGCTGACCAGCTCACCCCTCTTCTCACTGTGATACCCCTTCAACTCCTGGCCTATTACGTGGCTGTGGCAAGGGGATGCGATGTTGACAAACCCAGGAATCTCGCCAAGAGCGTCACGGTGGAGTGATCTGAAGGAAGGTCTGAAAAGGGCCTCCGTGGCGGTGAAGCGTTTCTTTTCCATCCTCTACACAGACTGGGACCGCGACGGCATCTACTTCTGTTCAGCCGCGGTGGCGTTCAACATTCTGGTGACCGCCATACCGCTGGCGGTGCTGATATTCGCCGTGAGCAGCAGTGTGGCCATGGGCGACACCACGCTCAGGGAAGGGTTCCTGAACTGGCTTTCCGAGTTGAAGCCGTTCGTGCCCGGCAGCGTGGTCTCCGACCTTCAGCACGCGGTGCTGGGCCAGAGCACCGCCGTTGGGTTCATAGGCTTCGTGACCCTGCTGTGGATGGTGAGCAGGCTCTTCGGCACCATCAGGACCGCCCTGGACAGGATATTCAACGCCCCGGGAAGGCACATGGTGCTGGGAAAGCTGTACGACTTCCTGCTGGCCATCCTGGTGGCGATCTGCTTCATGCTCGCGGTCCTGTCAACGGTGGGCGCCAGGGTCGCCGTGGAGTCCGGCGCCGGAAGGGTCATTGCCGGAACACCGCTTTTCGGCCCGGCCCTCAGCGGCTTCCTGGGACGGGTGCTGAGCTTCACATTCGCCTTTCTGGTGTTCTTCCTTCTGTACTGGGCGGGGCCGAACCGCAGGATACCCCTGAAGCTTGCCATACCCACAGCGTTCGGGGCCACGGTGCTAACCACCCTGGGCACCAGCCTCTACATGTGGAGCATTTCACGTCCCGACTGGGGTTTCGTTTACGGCTCGTTCATAGGGGTGATGGCCACCCTGCTCTGGGTGTACTGGCTCTGCGTCATCTTCCTGGCTTCGGCGGAGGTGGCCAGCACCATCAGCGAGATGGGAAAGCTCAGACGGAAAACCTGATCTCCAGTATGTCGCCGTCCTTCACCACATAGTCCTTTCCCTCCAGGCCCACCGTGCCCTTCTTCCGCAGCGCCGCTTCGTCGGGGGTGTCATGGAAGGCCTGGAAGGGTATCACCTGGGCCCTTATGAAGCCCCTGGCCAGGTCTGAGTGTATGGTGGCCGCCGCCTCGAGGGCGGTGCTCCCGGCGGGCACCGGCCATGCCCTGACCTCGTCGGGGCCCATGGTGAGGAAGCTCACCAGGTCCAGAAGGGAATAGGCCGAGCGGATGATCATCGAAAGCCCCGATTCGCTGTAACCCATCCCCGAGAGCAGTTCCGGCCTCTCTTCCGGCGGGAGTTCGCAGAGTTCCATCTCGAGGCCCGCGTCAACGGTGAGGAACGGGGCCCCCGATGCACCGGCCATCTCCCTTGCCCGGTCCTCGTTGCCGACCCCGGGGCCCGAGCGGTTGGACAACACCATCAGGGGTTTCAGGGAGGCGGGCGAGTAGGGGGAGAGAAGTTCCCTCTCCTGCTTCGAGAAACCTGCCGTCCTGAGCGGCGTGCCGGAGTCCAGGCAGGCCACCGCACGCTGGATGAGCAACGACTCGGGGCTTCCCGCCCTGCTCTCCTTCCGGAGCCTCTCGAGCCGTTTCTCGAGTATGGCCAGGTCGCCTATCATCAGCTCCGACTCGGCGTTGCCCAGGCTTTCCTCAAGGTTGCCCACTGAATGGTTGTCCAGCACCAGCACCAGAGCCGAAGCCTCCCGCAGCAGGGCCATGCCCCTTGAGCTGAATGCAGGGGAGGGAACGTCGGTGAAGGTGACGGTGGCGTTCACAACGCTCTTCGGGTTCCAGTGGGCGGCCAGGAAGTCGAGCCTCGGGTCGGGTACCTTGACCGTGAGCGGCTTGCCGGTGTCGGCCCCCGGGAAGCCCGCAAGGGCCCGGAACAACGTCGAGCGGCCGCACCGCGGTGAGCCGGCAAGGGCGATCTTCATCAGTTCCCCTGTTCTATTCGGTGAAAACCCTTACCTTGTCGCCGTCGGCGCTGTCAACGTCAACGGTGAGTTCCCGCAGGGCTTCGACAAGCTCTTCGCCGTCAAGGTCCTTCAGGACCGAGAGGTCTATGCCCTTCTCCTGCACCGCCGAGGCGGCCTCGGCCGGCATCAGGGAGCTGAGCTTCAGCCCTGTGCGTATGAGGCTCATGGGTACCCTGACGTTGACCTTGTCGCCGTCGGAGCTGTCCACCACCACCCTGAGGTACCTTGGGGTGCCCTTCCTGGCCGGCTGCTCTCCCTGTTCGGCCCGGGGTTCCTCGGGCCCCTGTTCCCTTACTATAACCTTTTCCAGCAGAGCCGAAGCCTCGTCCACGGTTATCTTGCCCTTGCTGAGCATCTCGAGGATCTTCATTCTCGCTTCGTTCATCTCTCTACCTCCGTTCGTTGCTATATGAACCTGAATACCAGGTTGTCCTCACTGGAGCGTACCATGACCTCCAGGCCGTGCAGGCACGTGACCAGGCCCCATATCCGCATGGAACCCTCAAGCGCCGCCAGTGCTGTGCTTCTCTTCCCGTTGAACACCGAGGCCACGGAGCCCGCCGCCTGCCCCAGCAGGGCGAAGGGGAGCAGGGGCACCCAGACCAGGAACCAGGGGAAAGGCACCGGGAAGGGCATCCTGCCTATCCTGAGTACCAGCAGGAGGGCCGGCATCACAGCGACCTCATGGCTTCATCGAAGGATATCTCGCCCCTTGCCAGCCTGTTCAGGGTCTGGTCCGGGTTGACGTCCGCCTCCATGGTGCGGTTCAGGGAGTTCACCAGCCGGTCCAGCCTGGCCCTGGCAGTGGGATAGCTCACTCCCAGAATGTCCTGCAGCTGCTTGATGGACCCGTAGCTCCTGATGAACGCCACCGCTATCGCCTGGTCCTCGGGGGGGAGCATCGCCAGGGGCGACGTGCTGAAGCTTCCCTCCACGGAGATGCCGCAGTCCGGGCAATCCAGCTTCACCGGGTTCATCAGTTTTTTGCACGATGGGCACCGCACTTCACTAATATCCATATTCTACACCTCCAATCTTTAAGAAATCATAAGTGCGAGTTTAGAAATGTCAAGGTCAGTGCTCCTTGAGGGTTGTGTTGTTCCCGGAGTTGACTTCCGTCAGGGATGGGAAATAATCACGACACAGTCAAAAGCGGAGGGGGATACCGTAATGAAGAACGTTGTAGCCGTGATTCTGGGGGGCGGCAGAGGAACAAGGCTTTTCCCGCTGACGAAGCTTAGATGCAAGCCGGCGGTCCCCATAGGCGGAAAGTACAGGCTTATAGACATTCCCATCTCCAACTGCGTCAACGACGGTATAAGGCAGATACTGGTGCTCAGCCAGTACAACAGCGAAAGCCTGAACCGCCACATCGCCCAGACCTACCGGTTCGACAGGTTCACCAACGGGTTCGTCTCCATCCTGGCGGCGGAGCAGACCTTCGACAGCGCCGACTGGTTCCAGGGTACCGCTGACGCCGTGCGGAAGAGCATGATCCACATCCTGTCCCTTCAGCCCGACCTGGTGCTGATACTCTCCGGCGATCAGCTCTACCGGATGAACTTCCTGGACTTCATCGCGCACTTCTCAGAGACCGGGTCGGACATCTGCATAGCGGCCAAGCCCGTGGCCAGGGAGGACGCGTCGGGGCTGGGCATAATCCAGGTGGACAACGACGGGGCCATCATGGGCTTTCACGAGAAGCCCTCGCCCGGGAAGCTTCACGGACTGGAAAGCTCTTCGAGGTGGGTCACCGATGAACTGCCCTTCCTGGGCAGCATGGGTATCTACCTTTTCAAGCCCAAGGTGCTGAACGATCTGCTGACGAGCAACCCGGGGCACGACGATTTCGGCAAGGAGATCATACCCGGCGCCCTTGGCGGGTACAGGATGACGGCGTTCCCCTTTACCGGCTACTGGTCCGACATAGGGACCATCAAGAGCTTCTTCAAGGCCAACATTGACATGGCCATGCCCGACCCCGCCTTCGACATGTACAACCAGTTCTCGCCCCTTTACACCAGGGCCAGGGCCCTGCCCGGCGCCAGGGTGCGGAACTGCAGCCTCGACAACGCCATCGTGTGCGACGCCTCGGACCTGAACGGGGCCGTGGTGCGGAACTCCGTGGTGGGCATACGAAGCTACGTTGACAAGGGCTGCGTTCTTGAGGATACGGTCGTGATGGGGGCCGATTTCTGGCGGGGGCACCCTCTTGACCCCGCGGCGCTGGACCCTGAGCTGCCGCCCATGGGCATTGGCAGGGGTTCGGTGATAAGGCGGGCAATCATTGACAAGAACGCCAGGATCGGCTCGGAGGTCAGGCTTCTGAATCAGGCGGGACTGGAGGAAGCGGACGGGGACTCGTGGTTCATCCGCGACGGGATCATAGTGATCCCCAAGGGGGCGGTCATTCCCGATGGAGCCGTTGTATAGCTTTCATCAACCACTTCCGGGAATGGGGTGATGCGGTACGTCAGGTCAGCGGTCGAGGTCGTTGATGCATAGCCTCAAGGAGCCTGTCCAGCAATGTGGCCTCGTCGGGTATCTCCTCGAGGTCAAGGGCCAGGGAGGACAGAGCATCAATGTAAGCCCTCATCAGGGTTGCCTTTGTGATCCGCTGGCTTCGGTTCTGTCTCGAGCGGCTCTGTGAGATGGTTCGCACCATTCTGGAGAGAACCTCCTCCTGGTCCGGCCTCACAGGCACGGTGAGCCTCACCGAGGGTTCGCTGTGGACCTCTATGTCGTTGAACCTCACAACAGGACCATTGCCGTTTGTCTTTGCCATTTCAGCCTCCCCGTGGGGGAAAGATAAGGGTTGCGCAATGCGTGTCAAGTGAAAATATGAAGTTCGGCACTTATGAAATTAGGGTATTGACGCAGGCTTTGCCATGTGCTAAACTCCGGATGGAGTTGCGATAAATGTGCTGCAAGGTTATTGCGGCCAATAATGGATCCGGCAGCGTCCGGATCGGTTCCCGGGAGGGAGAAGATGCTGATCTTAGGAGGTTCGGGAAAAACCACCGTCGGCCTCGATATCGGTAGTCACTCCGTCAAGGTCGTTGAGCTCACCCGGTCGGGCAAAGCGATGAAGCTCAGCAGATATGCGGTAGTGGAACTCGCTCCCGGCACGATAGTCGACGGTGAAGTGGTCAACAGAGACCATCTCGTTTCGGCGGTCGGCGATGCGGTGACCAAGGCGGGCATCAAGCCCAGGGGGGTGAACTCGGCTGTTTCGGGTCGAAGCGTCATCGTCAGGCGCATCCCGATGGAGAAGATGACCGAGGCCCAGGCCAGGCAGGCCATCCACTGGGAGGCCGAACAGCACATCCCCTTCAGGGTGGACGAGGTCTCCATAGACTTCAAGATAATAAACGAAGAGGCCGGGCCGGGTCAGATGGAGGTCCTGCTGGTCGCGGCCAAGAAGGAGGTCATCCACCTTCACCGGGGCCTGATACAGGGCGCCGGTCTTCGCACCGCCAGTGTCGACCTCGAGCAGTTCGCGCTGCTGAGGGCCTACCAGCACGCGTACAACCCGTCGGAAGACGAGTGCGTCACCATACTGAACATCGGGGCCGACAACACCAACCTGGTCATCGCCAAGAACGGGATCCCCAGCTTCAACCGCGACCTTGCCATAGGGGGAACCCGTTTCGTGGAAGCCGTTCAGCGCTTCCTGGGCTTCGACTACGAGACCGCCGAAGGGGTGCTAAGGGGCAACCTTCCCGAGGGGGTAAGCGCCGACGACGTGAAGAACGCCGTGAGCAGCGTCATTCAGGAGCTTTCCACAAGCGTCAGACGGTCTTTCATCAGCTTCCAGGCCTCCGGCGAGAGCACCAGGATCGACAAGATGTACATCAGCGGCGGGTGCTCCCTGATGCCCGAACTCTCTTCGATACTGTCGGAGCAGCACGGGCTCCCGGTCGAGCGCTTCAGCCCCTTCAGGAACATCCAGGTCGAACCCGGTCTGGTCACCGACGAGGAACAGCCGGCTCTGGACGCGCTTCTTGCCGTTGCCACCGGCCTGGCCCTCAGGGGCTTCGTTCCCGGCGACATGGACATCAACATCCTGCCGGAGGAGGAGAAGCAGAAGGCCAAGTCCACGGCCGCCGCAGCCGAGGCATCGCCCCTGGCCGCGGTGATAAGCTGGCTTCCGCTGGGGCTTGTGGTGGTCTGCGTGATCCTTCTCGGTCTTCACTACATGAGCATGCAGAAGGACCGTGACCGGATACGTGAAGAGATCGTGAGCGTGAACGCCGAGATCGCCCGGATGGAGGAGCAGCTCTCCAGGCAGCAGGAGGTCACCGCTCTCGAGCAGGAGCTGACCCGGAAGAGGGCCACCATCTCTTCGCTGTCCCTTCAGCAGAAGAGCACGGTTTACATCCTCGAGTACCTCTGCCGCGCCCTGTACCCGCAGCAGTCGGCCCTGGCCGAGGAAGCCGGGAAGAGCATCTACCTCACCGACCTTACGCTGATGGGCACGGATCTTCAGATTACGGGGATAGCCCGTTCCTGGGGCGACATCATCGAGTTCCAGCGCAGGCTCTCCGAGATGTCCCCCGACGGCAGCAACACCCTCTTCGTGACCGGCGACTTCGGCCAGAGCTACGACGTGGCTCCGGTGACGGACGGGGCCGGCCGTGAAACAAGGTATCGTTTTTCCATGAGCGTGGGAATCAACATGTCGTCGCTTGAACCCCTTGTCGGCGACTACGCCGGATTGTGACGGAGGAGTCATGAAAAGAAAACTGTTGTTCCTCGTCGTGGTTGCAGTGGCGGTGATCGCCGGCTGCGATCCCTTCGGCACCAGCGAGACCAGGGCCTACATCACCGGCAGGATATTCGCCGACTCCCTGATGACGGTCCCCTTCGAGGGGGCGACGGTGGTGGTGGATGTGAACCCGGACAGCATCGCGATGCCCACCATCTCCGCCGTGACCAACGCCAACGGGGTGTTCATGCTGGAGGTGCCCTTCTTCACATCGTCACCCGACGACGGAATGAGCGGCTACGGCATGTCGGGCGCCGGCTATGTGGGACTGAAGGCGTACGCACTGGGCAAACTGTACACTTACAGGACATTCGACGAGTCGCCCTTCCTCGTCACAGCCGGAGACACCCTGGTGGTCTGGGACATCTCCGTCACCAGCTTCCTCTGAGGCGGTGCGGGAAATGACCATCACCGGAACCCCGGCCAACAGGGGAAAGGATTCACCATGGCGATAGACATTCGCGATGCGAAGGTCCTGAGGTTCATCGTGGGGATACTGCTTCTCGCGGCCATCGTGCTGGGATACTTCATGTTCCTTGCCAAGGGCCTCTCCGAGGAGATAGCCGTCGAACAGCAGAACCTGGACATGCGGAGGATAGAGTACCAGAGCCTGAGAAGCAGGACCTCCGAGGATCTGGCTGTGATGGCGCAGAGGATAGAGATGTACTCTCAGGAACTGAACACCCTTGACCGTCTGCTTCCCCGGTCGTACGACCAGGAGGAAGTGATGGACATGCTCACAAGGGGGGCTGCCAGAAGCGGCCTTTCCATAGTCTCCCTCACGCCGATGCAGTTCGTGATCCAGGACGAGTACAAGATATACGACTGGCGGGTGAGGATCACCGGGCGGTTCCACAGGCTGGGGGTCTTCCTCGACCAGCTTACCCAGGAGATGCTGATGACCGCAGTGAGCAACCTCGAGATCCACCAGCAGAAGGCCGCCGAGGGCAAGTTCGACAACATTGAGGCGTCGTTCACCTTCAGCGCCTTCGTTCAACCCTGAGCGGGAAGGAGGTCAGGATATGATGATGAAGACCGTTACTGCGGCTGCGGTCACCCTCCTTCTGCTCGCCCCGGCCTGCGGCCCGGGAGGGAGCGACACGCAGGGAACCGGTGCCGCCGTGACAATTCTGCAGCCTGACGCCGTTGCCGGATGGATGTCCGTTGACACCCCCGGCCCGGTGACCGCCATGAAGGCGGATCAGCAGGGCGTGAGGCTTCTCGGAGGTTCAGGTCTCCTTCTTACCTGGTCCAGGGAAACCGGTGTATGGAACCCAGCCTGGATCCAGGGCGCCGAAGAGGCGTTCGACGTCACCCTTCTGGAAGGCGAGCCGGTGCTTCTCACGCCTTCCAGCGTGATAACCATGTTCGAAGGAGCAGGCCAGATCCATTTGCTGGGGAGCGGTTCTCCGGCGCTGGACCTTGAAACGGGGAACGGGGAGCTGCTGGTCCTCTTCAGCGACGGCTCGGCTGTTCTCAACCCCCACACCGGGTCTCCGGTCAGCTTCGCCCCGCAGGGTCCCTCTCCGTCAGGGTGCCTTGTAAGGGCAGGCGAGGACTGGGCCTGGATCAACACCGACGGCACCGTCACCCTTCTGGACTCCAGGGTCGGGCTGCTGAGGAACGAAGCGCTTCCCCCTCAGGTCTCCGTGCTGGCCTGGGGCGACCAGGGGCTTTACAGCGGGGACGGCTCAACGGTCTATCTCAGAACGGCCCCCGGTGAATGGGTGGAACACGGTGCCGGCAGCCTTCATTCATCGGGCCTTGTCCTGAACCATTCCGGGGTTGCTTCCGTAAACGGCGGCGATCCCGTTGCGGGAAGGCTTCCCGATCCGCCCACGGCCATCTGCGCCAGCGGCGCCTGCCCGGTATGGGCGCTCACCGACTCAGGGCTTTCGGTCTGGGCAGAACTCGAACAGGTCGAAACCCGGCTTCCCACCTACGACCTGGCCAGGATCCAGTGCAGTCTCGCCGGCCAGACAGGTGGACAGACGCCGGCGGGCGTCTCCGGGGTCTCGTCGTCCAGTGTGGCCGTAAGCGGGGTCTTCCGGATATACGAATCCGTCTCCAGCAGACCCGATCCCTTCACCGAGTTCCCGGCATCCAGGCGCGACCTCAGGCGGCCCCTGGCCGACCTCGCCATCGAGGAGCTGCACCTGGTGGGAATAACACTGGATCCGTCGGGTGGTGACCAGGCCATGGTCGAGGACGCCAACGGAGTTGCCTACATCCTTCAGGAGGGCACACGTCTGGCCAACAACACCCACATTGCAGAGATTACGAGCAATGAGGTCATAGTAGTACAGGAAGTAACAGTCGGATCGACGATGCCGGGTGGAACCACTACCTCCATCCCGACCATCTACTCGATGAGGCTGCATGAAGAAGGTGGTTTCTGATGCGAAGAATCACTCCTTTGCTTCTTCTGCTCCTGTGGGTTCCATTGATGGCCTACAGGGTGACAGACATCTCCGTTATACCCATCGGCGACAGGACCCAGGTCACCATCGTGACCGACGGCCCCATAACCTACGAGAAGTTCCTGCTCACCGATCCCATGAGGGTCGTCATCGATCTCGGCGACGCCGTTCATGCCCTTCCCGCCACCGACTTCGCCGTGCAGCGCGGGGGGGTGGGGTCCATCCGCTCCAGTCAGTACAAGGCTCCCCCCGACGGGATAGTCAGGCTCATCGTGGATGTGAACGGCGAGCTTCTCAACTACAACACCGCGCTTTCCGAGAGCAACCGTCTCGTTCTCACCCTGTTCACCGACCCCACCGGCACCCCGTTCTCGGCATGGTCGGCAACGTCCCAGACCACGAACCCCGTGGTCGCGGGTTCATCTGTGCCTCCGCTCACCACGCCCGTGGGGGGGTCCACACTCTCCTACACCGAAAGCTCGGTCCAGGGCGTAAGGGTCTCTGAGCCCGGCAGGCGCGTAGAGGACGGTTTCCCAGTGGTGTGGAGCGGTTCCGGGGGCCGCAGGATCACCATAGACGTCGTCGAGGCAGACATCCGTACCGTGATGCGCTCCATAAGCGACGTGAGCGGCATGAACATCATCATTCCCGAGACCTACCAGGGAACGGTGACGGCCAGGCTCAGGAACATAGGGTGGTGCGACGCCCTTACGGCCATTCTCTCCAGCCAGGACCTGGTGGCTACCCAGAGCGGCCACAACACCCTGAGGGTGGCCAGGCGCAGCGAGTTCTACGCCCAGGTGAACGAGATGGCCAGCACACAGGCCCAGCGTGAGAACCTGCAGGACCTTCACACCGAGGTGTTCATCATCAGGTACGCCAAGGCCGAGGACATCCAGTCGGCTACACAGGGGGTGCTCTCCAACCGGGGCGAGATAAGCGTAGACACCCGGACCAACTCGCTGATCGTCACCGACATTCCCAGGAAGCTCAACGAGATAGGCAGGATGCTGCCCATACTCGACAGCCCCACCGCACAGGTGATGATAGAGGCGAAACTGGTGGAGATAGACGCCTCGGCACGGCGCGAGTTCGGGATTGACTGGTCGGTGGGCAACCTCACCAGGACAGACCAGCTCACCAGGGCCGGAATGAACACGGGGCTCGCGGTGGGGGATCCCACGGGAAACATCTCCTTCGGCACCGTGACCAACATGTTCAACATTGACGCAACACTGAGCTACCTCGAGTCCGAGAACATGGCCCACATTCTCTCCGAACCCAGGATAGCCATCTGCGACAACATGACCGGCTACGTGATGAGCGGCAAGCAGGTCCCCCTCACACTGCTGGACCAGGCCGGAAACCCCTACGTCCAGCTCTACAGCGTGGGAGTGAGCCTTGAGGTGACCCCGCACATCAATGCCAACAACAACGTCACCCTTGAGCTCAGACCCGTGGTGAGCGACCTTTCGGGCGAGTCAACCGCTTCCGAGCAGCCCATCATCCTCACCCAGGAGGCCAACACCACTCTGATGATAGACGACGGCGCCACCGCGGTCATCGGGGGCATCATGAGAAGCAAGACCACCTCGGTACGAAGAAGGGTCCCGATCCTGGGACACATCCCGTTCCTTGGTGACCTTCTCTTCAGCTACTCCTCCGACAACGTGGAGAGCACCGAGCTGGTGATCTTCGTAACCCCGCACATCATCAGGCCCTACTAGGCGGGAAGCTTGACCAGGATCGGCCGGGGGACATGGAAGGGCCATGTCCTCCGGCCTCCCTCTACCGGAGTGCGTCCCACCTCGTCCCGGATGCGCGAGGCCATTTTCAGCATACTAGGCGGCGACCTTCAGGGAGCGCTCTTCTGGGACCTCTTCTGCGGAAGCGGGGCCATGGGCCTCGAGGCGCTTAGCTGCGGGGCCTCTCTCAGCGTCTTCGTGGATTCGGTGCAGGGCAACCTTCACGGGGTTCACAGGTTCCTCAGGGAGAGGAGCGCCACAGGTTCCGCGGAACTGATCAGGATGACGCTGCCCGGCGACCTTCGCAGGCTTCCGGGCCCCCCCGATGCCGTGTTCCTGGATCCCCCCTACCGTCTGGACGGCATATATTCCTGGATCGGTTCGTTCCCATGGGATGACCTTGGCGCGCCTGGCGCAGTGGTATTGGCCGAGGCCGGAGACCCGAACGCCCTTCCGGGCTGGGAAAAGAGAAGGTATGGGAGTTCCTGGCTCTTCATCGCCCGCCTGTGATGACCGGCCGATGGTGGTGGTGTACCCGGGCACCTTCGATCCCATAACCCTGGGACACATCGACATAATCAAGAGGGCCGTGACAGTGTTCGGTCTTCTGCATGTGGCGGTGGCCGAGGCCACCCCCAAAAGCACCCTGTTCCATACGGCCCGAAGGGTGGAGCTGGTGAGCCGCTCCATCACCGAGGCCGGCCTGGGCAAGGGGATCTCGGTGGGTTCCTTCCGGGGGCTGCTGGTTGACCACATGCGGGAGATAGGAGCAACGGTCTTCATCCGGGGCCTGCGGGCCATGTCCGATTTCGAGTACGAGTTCCAGCTTCAGTTGATGAACCGCAGGCTCGCCCCCGGCATAACCGGGGTTTACATGATGCCCTCGGAAAGCAACATGTACCTTTCGTCAACACTGGTGAAGGAGATCGCCAGGCACGGCGGCGACATATCAAGCCTTGTTCTGCCCTGCGTGCGCGGGGCGCTGGAGGAGCGTGGAGACAATGGCTGACATAAGGTTTGCCCCAAGGGCGGAATCCCTTCTCGGGTCCGCAACCCTTCAGATAACCGCCAGGGCAGCGGAGCTGCGGGCGGCAGGCAGGGACGTGGTTTCCCTTTCAGCGGGCCAGCCCGACTTCCCGTCCCCCCCTGCCGCCATTGAGGCCGCCGAAAAGGCCATGCGGGAAGGGAAGACCGGATACACCGCCAACGCCGGTCTTCCGGAGCTGAGGCGTGCGGTGGCCGAGAAGTGGGGGACGCTTCACGGCCTTCCCGCCGATCCGGCAAGGGTGCTGGTGTCCTGCGGCGCAAAGCACAGTATAGCGAACCTCATGGAAGCGGTCATCACAGAGGGTGACAGGGTGCTGATCCCGAGGCCCTGGTGGGTCAGCTATCCCGAGATGGTCAAGAGGCTTGGAGGAGTTCCTGTTGCCGGCGAGGGGAACCATCTCACCGCCGGTGACGTGAAGAAAGCCGCATCGGAAGGTGCCACGGGCCTGATCTTCAACTCTCCCAGCAACCCGACCGGAAGGGTCCACACCGCTGAAGAGACGGCGGCCATTGCCGACGCGGTGGCTGACGCCGGGATGTGGGTGATCTCCGATGACATCTACGAGTTCCTTCACTACGGCCATGAACCGGTTCCCCACCTTCTTCGAGCCAGGCCCGACCTCGCCCCGAGGCTGGCTGTGGTCACCGGCGTTTCCAAGACATGGAGCATGACAGGCTGGCGCATAGGGTTCGCAATGGCCGACCCGAAATGGATAGCCCTGGCGGGAAGGGTTCAGTCGCACACCACCTCCAACGCCCCCACCATGTGTCAGTACGGCGCCCTGGCGGTGGTGGAGGGCAGGGCCGAGAAGGAGAGGCTGGAGATGCTTCGAGCCTTCCAGGGCCGCCGCGACCTGATGTGCTCGCTTCTCTCCCTTGATGAAAGACTGAGCTTCCCCGAACCCATGGGGGCATTCTACGTCTTCGTGGACCTCCGGGAGGCCTGCGGAAAGCTTGACACCGCGGCCTTCTGTATTAGTCTATTGGAGAAGGAGGACCTGGCGGTCATCCCCGGAAGCGCGTTCGGAGCGGAAGGTTTCGTAAGGCTTTCCTTCGCGGCATCGAACAGTGATATTGAGAAGGGTGTGAAGCGCCTCCGCGATTTCATCTCCGGGAGGGAATGATATGGTTGTCACGTGCCCCAGTTGCGGAAAGAGCTACCAGATCGCCGAGGAAAAACTGGGAGGCAAGGCCAAGCGCATCCGCTGCAGGAACTGCACCGAGGTCTTCATTGTCCACCCCCCCAAACCCTCAGCCGACGATGCCCCGGCTTCCGCCGCTCCCGCGGCTCCGGCCGGCCACCGCACCGACGAGAGGGCATCGCGGTTCGCCCGTGTGCTTGCCAGCGACATGCTCGTGTACAACCAGGAGGCAGTCGAGAAGGCACGGATGGAGGGCAACCTCTCCACCGTCATGGCCGGCGACCTGAAAAGGTCGTGGGACCTCTGGAAGTCACGCTTCCCCGAGGCCGCCCAGAGCGGCGGGGTGGAGACCTTCCGCGACGCCCTTCGAAAGATCCTGGCCGCGGGAGGGCCTGATTTCGACGACTGGGTTCCCGAAGACTAAGACTGTTTCGAGATCTCCTGCTTCACGCACCTGAAGATGATGTGCGCCAGGATCAGGTGGACGTCCTCTATCTGCTGCATGTCCTCCGATGGGACCACAAGCGATTCCGACGCCACCCGCACCGCCTCGCCGCCGGTGTAACCCGACAGAAGCACAGAAGTTGCGCCCGCCTCATTCGCAACCTTGAAGGCGTTGATGACGTTGGGGCTCATTCCGCTTCCCGAGAGCCCCATCACAACGTCGCCCGGCTCCACCAGGTTGCGGAGCTGCTCGCCGAACGTGTTGGTGTAGTCCGTATCGTTGGCCCATGCAGTGAGAAGAGGCATGTTCTCAGACAGCGAAAGGGCCTTCAGCCGCGGCCTTCCGGGGTGGGCGGTACCCTTGGCGAGGTCGCAGACGAAGTGGGCGCTGGTGGCGCTGCCGCCCCCGTTGCCGAAGACGAACACCTTTCTTCCCGCCCTGTAGGCATCGAGTATTATGCCCGTTATCCGCTCTATGTCACCGGGGGGGATCTGAAGCACCAGGCTGCTCACCTGGTCGAGATACGCTCGTATTTCATTCTTCATTCAGTGTCTCCAAGAAAGCTCGGGTACTTGTCTTCCAGGACCGTGCCCACGGGAACCCTTACCCCCGGTTCCACAAGTGTGTTCCTGAGCCGGCTGCCCCGGCCCACCACCGCGTCCTGGAGTATAACGCAGTTGGAAAGGAGGCAGTCACCTTCCACCACCGAGCCGGGAGCGGTCCAGAGCGTTCCGGTGACAGCCGTCGAGGGGTCCATCCGGCCCTGGATGAAGGCCCCGTTCACAGGGGAGCAGCCCCGGACTCCCGGTTCAAGGCGCCCTGAAAGCACGCTGTGGCATGCCCTGAGCTGTTCCTCGGCGGAGCAGACCAGGAATGCAGGCTCCCGGTGGAAGACCGCCCTTACCACCGCCCCGCTCCTGAATGCCTGCACAACCGTTTCCTCCAGGGATCCCTCCACAGTCGGTTCCTCCCTGAACCAGCAGGCCCCGGCGAGATGAAGGTTCGTCCGGGCGTTCTCCGGGGAGGGTCTCCAGTCCAGCCCGGTGACGGTACCGTCAGGAGCGGTGAAGACGCATAGCGAACTCCAGGGCTTCCCCGTGCATGAGAGTGCCGCCACCGCGTGGGCGGAGGGATCGGCAAGCTGTTCCAGGGGCTGTCTTGTGAGCAGGTCGGCCCTGAGGGCGAGGAAGCCCGGCAGTCGCCCGATGCACCGTCTTTCAAGGTGTTCACGCATGTCGTGGCGGGGGAGCGTCCCGCAGACGCTGCGGTCCGCTCCGGAGCCTTCGAAGGTGATGGTCACCACTTTCCATCCCCGAAGACGGAGTACCGTATCAGGCCGTTGCCCCACCCCAGCCGGGTTGCCGCCGCGTACATGGCCCGCTGAAGGCCCAGGCGGTAGTACACCAGCCTGAAGGCCCTTTCGAGGGGGCTCCCGGTGTTGATGACCGGGGGGGACATCCTGCTCCTCACGGCTCCGTAGTTGCCGCTCTCGCGATGGACCACCCGGAAGCCTCCTGACTCCAGGGTGCTCTCCAGGGTGCGGGGAGAGAAGAAGTAGAGATGGGCCGGAACCGCGTCGGGATGGATCCTTCCGGTCCTCTTTCCCCTGAGGAAGGCCTGAAGGACCTCTTCCCAGTGGGTCAGCTCCCAGGGGCATTGCACGAGAAGCACCCCGCCGGGTTTCAGCACCCTTCCCGCCTCCCGGAGAACATCACGGGGACGGTGAAGGTGTTCCAGCACGTCCAGCATCAGCACGATGTCGAAGCTGTTCTCGGGGAAGCCGGCTGCCTCCAGCGTCGTCCGGCGCACATCAAGCCCCAGGGTTCCGCTGGCGTACCCGGAGGCAACCGGGCTTACCTCCACTCCCGTGACATGGTAACCCCGGCCTTTCAGATGATCGAGCAGAAAGCCGTGGGCGCAACCCACCTCAAGAAGCCTTCCGGCGCCCCTGTACGGCTCGAGGCTCCGTGCCCTGGCCTCGAACAGGCGATTGAACACTCCGCGGAACCTGTGGAAGTTCTCGACATAGCCCCCGTACCCCACTTCGGCGCGGTCGTAGTAGTCGTCGGAGTACATGGCCGAGAGCGATTTCTCGGTGGGCCTTTCGGACAGGTAAACAAGACCGCAGACAGGGCACCTCGAGACGGGCCAGCCCCTGGAGACCATGAGAAGCACGGGATCAACGCAGCCGCAGAGTACGCAGGGAACCTTCTCCCTGGGCAGTGCACCCCAGTCCACGTCAACCCCTTGACAAAGCGTCAAGACTTGACAAAATTCCACCGCATTCCGGAAACTGCATGGAACAAGCACATCCCGATCCAAATATACGGTATTCTGAAAGGCGGCGGAATGGCGACCAGAAGAACCGAAGGCCGGTCCCTTGAGCTTTACCTGCGCGAGATCGGCACACGCGACACCCTCACCTCCGAGGAGGAGGCGTCCCTGGCCATGCGCATACGCTGCGGCGACCAGGAAGCCCTGAACGAACTCACCGAGGCCAACCTGAGGTTCGTGGTGAGCATCGCCAAGCAGTACGCCAACCAGGGGGTCGCCCTGGAAGACCTTATCAACGAGGGCAACGTGGGTCTCATCAGGGCCGCCAAGGGTTTCGACGAAGGCAAGGGGTGCAGGTTCATCACCTACGCCGTATGGTGGATACGACAGGCCATCCTTCAGGCCCTGGCCGAGCAGTCGCGAATAGTCAGGCTTCCCCTCAACAGGGTTGGCGAGCTGTACAAGATGGGCCGGGCCACCAGGGAACTGGGGCACGCCCTGGGGCGCGACCCCTCAACCGAGGAGATAGCCAGGGAGCTTGACCTGAGCCGGGACGAGATAGAGGGCATGATGTCCATTCACAGCACCCACCTCTCGCTTGACAGCCCTGTTTACGAGGGAAGCGACAAGACTTTTCAGGAGATGATAGCCGCCGACGACGGCATCGCTCCCAACGAGGCGGTGCTGCATGAAGCCCTGAAGCGGAGCGTGGGCGACATGCTCGACATCCTCGACCACAGGGAGCGCACCATCATCCAGCTCTTCTTCGGGATTCACACCGACAGAAGGCACACACTTGCCGAGATCGGCCGCACCATGGGCATCAGCAGGGAGAGGGTGAGGCAGCTGAAGAATAGGGCCATAGTAAAACTTCACGAGTGCGGTGAAAGCGGTTCGCTGCTGCACTTCCTGAAATAGCGGGAGCCTGGCGCCTTGCTGAGAGGCTCTCTCGACTGGATACCCGAGGATCCCTCGGGCCGCCGCAGGCCCCTTCACCTCACCGCCCACAGGATCAGGATGTTCATTTTCTTCGCCGCCGGGATCATGAGCCTTCTTCTGGGCGGCGCCTTCGCCCTGGGGCGGAGGGCGGGTTCAGGCGGCGAGGCGCCTTCGCGGGACTACGCCATCCTTCAGGGTGAACTGCTGCAGCTGGGTTCGAGGGTGGACAATCTGCAGGAATCCCTCAGGCGCATCTCCCAGACCCAGGAAAGGGTCTTCGTGGCGGCGGCCGACCTCAACCTTGATTTCAGCAACCTTCTGGACGGTTTTCCGTCCCGTGAGCCCCTGAACATGTTCCAGTACATCGAGGATGTGGAGCTGAAACTGTACCTGTGCGAAAGGCTTGCCGAAGCCGAGATCATGGCCTACGATTCACTGGGGCTTCTTCTGGTGGAGAAGTCGGACATCCTTCGCCACACTCCCTCCGTCTGGCCTGTCCACGGCATTTTCGTCAGCGGTTTCGGCCCCAGGATAGACCCCTTCACCGGCGCTGTGCGCTATCACCAGGGAATAGACATCTCGGGCGACACCGGAACTCCCGTTCACGCCCCTGCGGACGGCATCGTGACCTTCTGCGGATGGAGCGGGGGCTGGGGGCTGAACATGGTCATAAGGCACACCGACCAGATCTCCACCCGGTACGCCCACTGCTCGCGTCTCGATGTGGCCGTGGGCCAGCATGTCCAGAGGGGCGACATCATAGCCAGGCTCGGGAGCACCGGCCGCTCCGTGGGGCCCCACCTTCACTACGAGGTGCTGAGGAACGGCGTTCAGATAGATCCCGAAGAGTTCATAATCAGGGCCGGCCCCAATGTGTCCGTCTTCTGATCCCGGCCTTTCCGGCCAGGGTGCTTCGGGCCGGGGAACGGAACTCAGGCAGGCGCCCCTGTATACCTCGCTCATGGGTGTTGTACTGGGCGCCGCCGAGTATCACGGGATCACGCACCCTGACTGGCTCTTTTTCGGGGGCACCGGCCACGCCTTCCTGCTCAACGCCGACAGGTCCTTGAGCCGCTCTTCCATACACAACTGGAGCAGGCTTGCTTTCGACGCCCTGCTGGAGAACCTGGGTCTTATCCATGCCGAGCTTGGCCACTTTGGCCCCGACATGACCTTTCAGGAGCGGAACAGGCTGGAGACCGGGGTAAGGAGCCTGATATCCGCCGGCGTGCCGTGCTCGGTCATGACCCTGGAACACCAGATGATAAGGGGTTTCGACGAAAGGGGGTTCCTCCTTCACACCCCCCCGCCCCTTGAGGACGAGCTGCTCCCCGACAGGCTGGACTTCGGCTCATGGGAACAGGTGAGCGGGATCGGGCCGGTGTCTTTCCACTCCTTCCGCGCAGCGGGGCAGGCCCCCCTTGGTGAGGTTTACCGGAAAAGCCTGACCGCCGTTATTGAGTCCCGGTCCGGAACGTGCGGCCAGCCATGGCAGGGGTGCGTTCAGGGCAACAGGGTGTTCGACCGCTGGATCTCCTGCGCCGCCAGACCCCGGGGTTCCCGTCCGCCTGGCGCGCCCCTGGCCCTTGTGTTCTCGGAATGCAGGCGCATGGCCGGCCGCTTTCTCAGAGAGTCTGCGTCCCTCTGGCCCCGGGCCGGGAGGGAAGCCGCAAGGGCCGCGGAAATCTGCGAACGTGTTTCTCTGGGTTACAAAGGGCTTCTTGAGCCCGTGCCGCCTGAAAGGATGCAGGGTGCCCTTCGGGAAATCAAACGTGAAGAGAGGGAGTGTCTCAGGGAAGTTGAAAAGCTGCTTCGAGCCTTCGGACCGTGACGTCTGGGACGACTATGCGCCCTTCTTCAACGCCGAGGAGGGGACCGTTTTCCAGCACGATCACAGGGAGATGGACTTCTACAGGCGGCTGCGCAGAAGGTACCCCGGGCCGTGCCTTGAGATAGGAGCGGGCAGCGGAAGGCTCTCCCGAAGCCTCTTCGACGGGTGCCTCATGGCCGCCCTGGAGCCAAGCGCCGTCATGCTGCGTTCCTGGACCGCCGATGACGGAAGACTGGCGGGAAGGGTCCGGGGGGTCGGCCAGGGTCTTCCCTTCCGAAGCGGTTCGTTCCGGTTCGCATGCTTCCCGTACAACGGTCTCCAGTGCATCCTTGACCGCCAGGGCAGGCGCCGGGTCATCAGTGAGGCCCTGAGGGTGCTGGAACCCGGGGGAGTGTTCGTCTTCGAGATAAGCCCCGCCTTTTCGCGGAGATACCCCGAACCCCGTACCCGCCGCTACAGGGCCGGGCTTCCCGATGGCGGGTTCCTGGAGCTTGATGAAGAGGTGTTGCGTCCGGATGGGCGCTCATCTGTGGTTTACGACATGATCTACACCTCTGAGGATCCCGGCGGCAACAGGGAGTCCCGCAGGATCTCGCTGGAACTCTCCGGCGCCCCGGTGCTGGAATCTGTGGATGAATCCCGGGCGGCCGGCTTCAGGGTTGACACCCTCTGGGGGGACTACGATGAATCCCCGTTCGACGCCGAACTGTCACCCAGGCTCATCGTGCCCGCAGTAAAGGAGTGAGAATGCTGCTGCTGCTGTTCATGGCGCTGATCTCCGTACCGCTCACGGACGCAAGGCATCCCGCTCCGTCCCCTGACGGGAGCAGGATAGCCTTCACCTGGAGAGGCATGCTGTTCATAACCGATGCCCGGGGCGGTGATCCTCGATGCGTGACCCCGGGCGTGGGCTTCATCACCGACCCCTGCTGGAGCCCGGATGGCGGGTGGATAGCCTACACCGGGTCTGCCACCGGCGGGGGTGACGTTTACGTGATGCCTGCGGGCGGCGGGGCTTCGACCAGGCTCACTTTCCACAGCGGCGAGGATCTGGTCCTGGGCTGGGAGGGGGACAGGGTGCTTTTCCGGAGTTCCCGGGAGGGCGGCGAGAGCATCGTGTATTCGGTCCCGGCCGCCGGCGGGACCCCGGTGCCCCGGATACCGGCGGATGTGCGCAGTCTGGCCGTTACGGACGCCGGCTTCATAATCGAAACAGGATCTACTCCCTGGTGGCTGAGGCACTACAGCGGAAGCGCCTCTTCGTGCCTCTGGTCCGGCGACGGGTCGGACTGGGCGCCCCTGGCGCACGAACCGGGGGACCAGCGGTGGCCCATGGTCATTGACGGGACGGTCTATCTCGTGATGGAGGACGGGAACGGTGAGGACAGGTTCTTCGCCGTGCTCGGCCAACGGGCCGAACCGGCTTCCCCGGCCTTTCCGGGGGGGATCACCTTCCCCGGCCACGGCGGCGGGATCGTGGCTTTCGAGAGCGGCGGAATGCTCCTCACCGCATCGCCTCCGGACTGGCTTCCGGACACCGTCCTTGTGAACGCCTCGGTTGACTGCCCTTTCCCGCCGTTGGACACCGACATGGCCGGCATCTACACGGATGACTTCGCTGTCTCGCCCGACGGCGGCCTCATGGCCATGCAGTCAGTGGGAAGTGTGTTCGCAGGTTCGATGGAGGATGAAGGGGCAGTTGAAGACGTTATCAGGCTCACCGATTCACGCAGCCTCGAGGAGAGGCCCAGGTGGAGCCCCGACGGCGGTTCGCTTCTCTACCAGCGTGAGGACGGCGACGGGGTTAGGCTGATGGTGGCCCGCGGGACCCCTGAAGAGGGTTTCTCCGTCACGGTCCTTTCCACCGGGACACTGGTGGCCCGCGAGGGGGAGTGGAGCCCGGACGGGTCGGCCATCTCCTTCCTTGACCAGAACGACATGCTTCACACCCATGACGTCAGTACCGGGGTGAACCGCCTGGTTTGCGACACCAGGGGCATCATCCACCACTCCTGGTCGCCCGACGGACGTTGGCTGGCCTTCAGCGCCCCATGGGAAGCCCACCGCGAGGATGTCTTCATAGTCGAGGCCGCCGGGGGTGTTCCGGTGAACGTGAGCAGGCACCCCAACGACGACTTCCAGCCACTGTGGACCCCCGAAGGCCGCAGGATCATCTGGGCCAGCCGCACCGACGACGGGTACTACTCCATCAGGCAGGCGTGGCTCAGGGAGGACGACTGGAACACCGAGGGCGAACGCCGGGAGGAGCTGCTGGACGCCGGGGACGGCGATACCAGGATAGATCTGGAAGACATTGTGAGGAGGGTGGAGACCCTTTGCACGGTCAGGGGATGGTACGATTTCTACGGATTGTCACGCGACGGCAGAACGGTGTTCCTTCCCGGCCACGACCAGGATGGCCTGATGGACCTGTGGTCGGTGTCATGGGTGGGCGACGACCTGGCGCGGCTCACACGGGGGGGGCTTCAGCCCACCCGGATACAGGCCGTGGATTCGGGACGGGTTTTCTTCCTCAGCTTCGGCAACACCATCAGGTCGGTCCAGCCCGGGGGCGGGGCAGCCGACGCACACGGGTGGTCGTGCCCCTATCCCATTGACCGGTACGCCCTTCAGGCCGCCAAATTCGATCATGCCTGGAGGCTGCTGCGTGACAACTTCTACGACGAGGGGATGCACGGGGCGGACTGGGCCGCCCTTCGCGAGAAGTACCGCCCCAGGGCCGTCCAATGCCTGGTTGACCGGGATTTCAACGATGTGGTCAGCAGGATGCTGGGGGAGCTGAGCGCCTCGCATCTGGGCATCTGGGGTCCCTGGAGCTACGAACGGGTGGCCTACACCGGCGAACTCGGGGTCATTCCCGGGGGTTTCCCCCCGGGCGGCGGGGTCAGGATCGACAGCGTCATTCCCGGCTCGCCTGCCCGTATCGGGGCAGAAAGGCTCTTTCCAGGCGACGTTATCCTCTCCATTGACGGCACCGCGGTGGGTGAGAGGGACAACTTCTACGCGCCCCTTCAGCTCACCGCCGGGCGCAGGGTAAGCCTCAGGGTGCGCAGGGGCGGAGCCACGGAAACGGTTTTGATCGAGCCCACCACATCCTGGCGCATGTGGCAGCTCCTCTACCGGGAGTGGGTCGCGGCCAACCGGAGACGGGTAAGGGCAATGACCGGCGACAGGGTTGGATACCTGCACATTCCGGCCATGAACCAGGAATCGGTGGAGAACTTCCGGCGCGACCTTTACGCCGAGGGGCTGGACCGTGAAGCCCTGATAATAGACATAAGGGGCAATGGGGGGGGGAGCACCCACGACCAGCTTCTCTCCAGCCTGGGCAGGCCGGCCTACGCCGAAAGCAGGGGGCGTGCGGGAAGGAGCACCATGGAGCCCCTTGGGGTCTGGAGGGGCCCTCTTGTTCTTCTGATAGACCAGAACTGCTACTCCGACGCCGAGATCTTCGCGGCAGCCTGGAAGGAGATGGGGCTGGGGCCGGTGGTGGGAGTCACCACGTACGGCGCGGTCATAGGCACCGTTGATGTAAGCCTTGCCGACGGCGCGTCCTTCAGGCTTCCCGGCACCGGCTGGTACACCCTTTCCGGAGTGAACCTGGAGAACAGCGGCGTGTCTCCGGATGTTACGGCGGCAGCGCTTCCCTCTGACGCATGGAACCGGATCGACAGACAGCTGGAGGGTGCGGTTGCTGAGGCCATGCTTCTGCTTGCGCCGCGGGAACCCCGATGAACACAGGCATCCGCGGGTTCCCTGAAACTTCTCATTGACTTGCGGGTACAAGGTTTGTAAACTTTGACGGGTGTATCCTGAAACCATTTTCCTTACCCTGGTATCGAATCGGAGGTATAGAGTGAAATTCCTTCTTTTGGTCACGCTTCTACTGGCGTTCATGGCGTCTGCAGGCGTTGTTTACCGCTCGCCTCAGCCGGTTGAGACCGCCGAGTACCTGGGTTTCGACTCGGGTCAGATGGTGAGGTTCAACCTGCCGGCCCTGGCCACCCAGAATGCCAGCCTCGAGGGCTTCGGCAGCGGCGTCATCTTCAGGGTACCTTCGGGCGGTTACGGCTCCGAGGTCGGAACCCCCGATCTTCCCGTTATCCGCAGGATGGTGCAGATCCCGTCCACCGGCGGCATCAGCATCGAGATAGTGAACACCGAGACCAGTATCCTGGGCAACTACACGGTGCTCCCCGCCCAGCCATTCCCCGACAGATGCGGCACCACGCATCCCCTCAAGGTTGACGGGACGGTTTACGGGAACAGCTCGTTCTACCCGTCGTCACCCGTGAGCCTTCACAGCATCGAGATCCTTCGAGACATCAGGGTGGCATGGGTCTGCTTCCATCCGGTGCAGGTCAACCCGGTCACCGGCCAGACCCTGATCACCACCAGCGCAACCGTAAGGCTGGTGAACGACGGAACCCCCGGCGAGAACCAGCTTCTCAGGGCTTCCAGCGGCATCACCCGCAGCTTCCTTCCCTACTACCGCGAGGTGCTCGGTTTCCAGGAGACCGACGCCGTGGTTGACGGTTCCTACCTTGTGATAGGCGCGTCCGCCGCCGTTGACCTGTGCTCCGACCTCATCCAGTGGAAGCGCGAGAAGGGCTACGATGTCCAGATAGGCCTCATCGAGAACATCGGCTCCACCGCCGCCGCTGTTGACGCCTACATCGAGAACGCCTTCAACACCTGGAGCAACCCTCCCGAGTGGGTGCTGCTTCTGGGCGACGAGGTGGGAGTTCCGGCCTACTGGGTCGGAAGCATAGCATCCGACAACCAGTACGGTGTCATAGGGAGCGGCGTGAACCCCAGCATTCACGTGGGAAGGCTCTGCGCCGACACCAACAGCCTCAACTACGTGGCCTGGAAGATATGGGCGTACGAGAACGACCCGTACGAGCCCGCGGCCAGCTGGTTCCAGTACGCTGTAAGCCTGGGCTCCAACGACTTCCAGGACCCCCTCATGTCCTGGCGCTACAAGCAGATCATGGCCAACGACGGCAACATGGACGTCAAGCTCTACTGCCCCACAGGTACTTACGGCGGCATCAACCCCACCATCGCCCTTCTCACCGCCGACTTCAACAGCGGTCTCTCGCTGTTCAGCTACATCGGCCACGGTTCCCGCACCACATGGGTGACCACCGGCTTCAGCAACAGCAACGTTGCCGCGCTCACCAACGGCAGAAGGCTCCCCTGGATCAGCTCCATCGCCTGCGTGAACTGCCAGTTCGCCGACGGCGGCAGCGGTGACTGCTTCGGTGAGGCGTGGCTGAAGAGCGGCTCCATCGCCAGCCCCAAGGGCGCCGTGGGCTTCATGGGAGCTTCGGTGAACAGCCCCGTGGGCCCCACCGACTCACTGGCGCTCTACCAGTTCAAGGGCTACTTCCAGCTCGACATGCACCACATGGGCCAGGCCTTCGACTACGGCAAGATAAAGGCCTACGAATACACCGGCAGCGCCAGCAACAGCAACATGCACATGATAATGGGCGAGCCCGAGCACGACATCTTCACCACAACCGGCCCCCTGGTACACCTTAGCGCATCGCACCCGTCGCAGGTCTCCGTTGGAAGCTTCGCGGTGACCGTGAATGCAGCCGGCTCTCCGGTGAACAACGCGCTGGTGGGGCTCTGCCAGGGCAGTACAGTGCTGGCCAGCGGGCGCACCAACTCGTCGGGCCAGGTCACGCTCAACATCCCGTCGGTGCCCACCGGCGATGATGTGACCCTCACCGTCACCGCCCACAACCTCTACCCCATGCAGGTCATGGTACCCACCGGTGTTGGCACCGAGGGGGGATCCAGCGCCGGCATACCCGGCTTCCACCTGGGAACCGTCAGTCCCAACCCGGTAACCTCCGCTGCCACCATCGGGTTCTCCACGGTCTCAGGCGGCAGTGTTTCTCTGCAGGTGTTCGACCTCTCCGGACGCGTGGTCCGCACCCTTCACCAGGGCGACCTTCCCGGCGGAACCCATTCCGTGGTGTGGGACGGCGCCGATTCCCGCGGCTCCATGGTCCCGGGTGGCGTTTACTTCTACAGGCTCTCCTCTCCCGAAGGCACCGCGACCAGGTCCTGCGTCGTGGTCCGCTGACGGTCTGAACCCGGCTCCGGGGGCGGTCCAACTTGACCGCCCCCTCTTTTTCATGTAAGTTACGGCCTTGTTTCCAGTAAGCAGCCTGCGGCAGATGTGGGAGCTGATGCTGCCGCAACAGAAACCTGAAATGAGGGAGGAGTTGGAATGGGAAGGTTCAGAAGCGCCCGGCTGAAGAAGGTCAGGGCACTCGGGACCCCTCTTCCTGGCCTGGTCCGGAAGGAGCCCAGGAACCAGAACACACCGGGCGAACAGGGCGCCATGAAGAAGAGGAGGCGGGTATCCACCTTCCGCCTTCAGCTTCAGGAGAAACAGAAGATCCGCTTCAACTACGGTCTCAGCGAGAAGCAGCTCAGGGCCTACTACACCGAGGCAAGCCGGCTGTCAGGCGAGACCGGCGTGAACCTGCTTCAGCTTGTGGAGCGCAGGCTCGACAACGTGGTGGCCAGGGGCGGTTTCAGCCCCACCATAGCCGCCGCCAGGCAGCTGGTGGGCCACGGCCACGTGCAGGTGAACGGCAAAAGGGTTGACATACCCAGCTACCTGGTGAAGGTGGGCGACCAGGTCACCCTTCAGCAGAAGAGCCGCGACCTGAAGATAGTGGTTGACCATATAACTGGCGGCAGCGGCATAGGCGTGCCCTCGTTCCTCGAGGCCGCCCCGCAGGACCGCAGGATAACGGTGAAGGCCTTCCCCTCAAGGGAGGATGTGCCCATCGAAGTCCAGGAGAGGGCCGTGGTGGAGTTCTACTCCAAGTAGCCTTTTCAGGGAACTGAAAGAGGGGCGGGTTTGCACCCGCCCCTCTTGGCGTTACAGGAACTAGAAGCTGCTC
>CAZIPI010000005.1:0-85562 GCA_964541235.1 uncultured bacterium
TATGCTCGTTCTCCATCAGGAAGGGGAAGAACTGATAACAGAGAAGAGCCTCGGCGTAAATCCGGCGAACCCGGAACTGAGCATTCTTATCCCCACCTGGAACAACCTGGAGATGCTCTCGCTTTGCATACGGAGCCTTCAGGCCAATTCGGAGGTTCCCCGGCAGATCGTCCTTCACATCAACCAGGGAACCGACGGAACACTGGAGTGGGCAAGGGAGAAGGGCATCGCGTTCACGGCCAGCAAGGTCAACATCGGGGTCTGCCACGCGCTGAACGCGGCCAGGACCCTGGCTTCGGCGGATCACCTGGTCTTCTTCAACGACGACATGTACGCCTGTCCCGGCTGGGACACCGCGCTGATGCGGGAGACAGCCCGGTTGAGCCACAGGAGCTTCATGCTGTCGGGCACCCTGATAGAGCCAAGGAAGACAGGCAACAACTGCGTTGTGGTGGCCGATTACGGAAGGAACCCGTCGGAGTTCAGGGAAGCATGCCTGCTCGGGGACCTGCCGGGGCTGGGAAGAGGGGACTGGCAGGGAAGCACCTGGCCTCCCAGCGTTCTGCACAGGGACATGTGGGACCTTGTGGGCGGCATGAGCACCGAGTACTTCCCGGGTTTCTACTCAGACCCCGATCTTTCCATGAAGCTCTGGAGAGCGGGTGTGAGGCTCTTCAAAGGGGTCGGCTCCTCGCTGGTGTACCACTTCGGCTCGGTCACCACCGGAAGGGTCAGGGCAGGGAGCGGCCGCAGGGTGTTCGCCAGGAAGTGGGGGATCACTTCCGGCGCGTTCACAAGGCTCTACCTGAGACGGGGTAGCCCCTGGGACGGCCCTCTCGCCGAACCCTCGCCGGGTCTTCCGGCAAGGATCAGGAACTGGCTGTCGGCACGGATCTGAACCGCCAAGGGCGCATCATGGCCACCGGAGCGGAAACCGAGGCTACCCGCCAGACCCTCAACGCCTTATCATCCCAAGGCGGGTGAGCGGAGGGGCCAAATGGGTTGCTGTCTTCATAAACTCCTGATCGGAATTGCGTCTGCCGCTGTCATCCCCGTGATACTGCTTGCGTCGCTGGCCTGGGTATTCAGGCTGCTGCTGCCCATTGCGGCGCTGGTGCTTATCATACACCTGGCGAACAGGTAAAAGGCCTGCGCTCAGGCCGCCCTGGGCCGGAACAGCCCCATCCTCCTGAGAAGCCGCACCCCGAAGATCACCAGCAGGGCAAGGAGCAGCACCGCCAGGACCGGGACCAGCACCGAAAGCACCGCCATCACAGCCGAGAACACGCTCTCAATGGCTGAGAGCAGGGGGTTGGCCGTGCCGCCTGTGGTGGCGGTGGAGCCTCCGTGAAGGACGTTGCTTACTGCGCTCCCTGCCAGGGACGCTCCTCCACCGGCTATGACCGCCAGCGTCCAGGTGAGGAACGGGTTCAGGTCAAGTATCACCGCCGCTGTGATCACAGTACCCGCTACCACCGTGAGCGGCACCGTGGCGGCGTTCAGCGCGTTGTCCACCGCCGGGATCAGATAGGCCAGTATTTCCACCGCGGTGGCAACCGAGAAGGCGATCAGGGCAGGCGTTCCGGCTATCCATTGAAAGGCGGGGGAGAGTTCAAGAAGGTCGGCTCTCCCGGTGATGCTCATAACAAGAAGGGGAACGAAGATCCTGAACCCGCATGTGGCGCTGAGGCCTATCCCGACAAGGACCCCTATTACAGTCTCCATACCGTAACCCCCTCACCTGTTGAGCCAGACGGCCCCGGTCCGGAGCCTGCCGTCGAACCAGTGCATGTCAGCGTCTTCAGGGACTTCCCCCTCGAATATCACAAGATCCACCCCGAGCCGTTCCGCCAGTTCCGCTGCCTGCGCCGACGGCCATGTGTTGAGGATGTTGGCGGCCTCCGGGTACCCTTCGGGAAGACTGGTGCTGTAGCCGTTTATGCTGGGTGTGAAGTGCAGGGTTCCGCCGAAGAGCCTTTGAGCCTCCTGTCCGGGGTTGTCCAGATCGGGCACCATCGGAAGGTAGAGAACCCTGGCGGGCTTCTGCTCCCTGATCCACCCGTGGAACTCCGGTATGCCCGCCGGCAGCGTATGGACCCCGGGGTGCAACGCTTCACCGAGCGCCATTACAATGCCGGCGGCTGCCCACAGGGGCCTTTCCCCCAGTTTTTTCGAGGCGTGGACCAGCAGGGGGAGAAGCGCGAGATAGCCCGACCTTGCGGGAAGCCTGACGGCGGTTCCGCCCGGGAGCGCGGCCATGAGGCGGAAGGGCCCCGGGGCCAGTTGCGCGCCCCAGACCGATACTGTGGGCCCCAGGCTGTAACAGGCGAAGAACACTCCCAGGATCAGGAGCGCCCTCTCCCCCTTTGCCCTGCGGTCCACTGCCGCCCACACCGCCCCGGCCAGCACCGCAAGCCCGGGCCAGAGGGCAGCCTCGGGGTGGGCGTGCGAGCTTCTGAGCCATCCCGCGATGAAGCTTGTGTGCCAGGGGCTTACGAACGAAGCCAGGTCGGTGCTGGCTATCGTGTCGATGCTCCAGTGGGCCGCATGCCTCAGCTGGGGGACAAGAAAGGGCAGCATGAGAGTGTTGCCCAGGACCGTCCGGACCAGCAGCCGGGCGGACGCACTTCTTTCGGCGGTGAACAGGTTCTGCACGATGATGACCAGCAGTGCCAGGTTCAGGAAGTACCAGTGGTACAGGCTTGCGAGCCCCTGAAGGAGGATCAGCGGGACAAGGGGCCAGCCCCTTCCCCGTCCTTCCGTCAGCCTCAGGGCGTAGAGCAGTCCCGCTACTGTGAGCCCGGCGCTCTGAAGCTGAAGATGCCAGAGATGGCTCTGGAAGTACGGCAGGCAAATGAAAGCCGTTCCCGCGAAGGCGGCGCCCCTGAGCGAAGCTCCCCTGTCCCGGGCCAGGAGCGCAGCGGCGTACCCCGAGAGCGCCAGACTTATCCACATGAGCAGGTTGTGTATCCTCACCGGGTTCCTGACCAGGATCCTGAAGGGAAGGGAGGCCGCCCACTGGGTGAGCAGCATGTCGTTCCTTCCCTGCCCGTCAGGGAAGCCTGCGAACTGGGGAGTGGAAACGGGATTGCCGAACGAGGTCAGGGCGTGATGGCTCCACGCCACCAGCCAGGTGTTGAAGAGGGTGTCGGCATGGTCATGGGGGTGGGGGGAGAAGGGCAGCGGCCACAGGGCCGCCGCCGACACCCCAAGGCAGAGGAGGAGTACCAGGGCTCCCCTCCGCGCCTTCATGTCAGTAGGCCCGGGCCAGTATCGCCCTTGTTGTGGTCTTCCTTCCGGTCATGAAGCACTTTCCCTCTTCGCCGGTCTGCTCCAGCGGGATGCACCTGACGGTGGCGCTGGTCTCCTCCTGGATGCGGTCCTCGTCTTCGGCGGTTCCGTCCCACCAGACCCTGTAGAGCCCCGGCCGCTCAGGAAGAAGCCGCCTGAACTCTTCGAAGGTTTCCACATCGTGTGTGTTGGCCTCCCTGAACTCCAGCGCCTGCTGAAGCATCTGATGGTGGATCCCGTCCAGAAGGGAGGGTATCCGTTCCGCAATGGAGCCCAGGGGGACGGGGTTCTTCCCGGGCGCGTTCCTCTGGACGACGGTGCCCTGGCCGGCATCAAGGTCCCTGGGACCCAGCTCGATCCTGACCGGTACGCCCCTGACCTCCCAATGGTTGAACTTGAAGCCGGGGCTCATGTTGTCGCGCCCGTCAACCAGGGCTCTCACGCCCCGGGCCACCAGGTCCGCCGCCAGCGCCTCGGAGGCGTCCAGCACCTCCCGTGCCCTGGGGTCCTGAAGCCCGATGGGGACTATCACCACCTGGACGGGAGCGATCCTCGGGGGAAGCCTGAGGCCGTTCCCATCGCCGTGGGCCATGATCACCGCCCCCACCAGGCGGGTGCTTACGCCCCAGCTGCTCTGGTGGACGAAACGCCTTTGGTTGTCCTGGTCGAGGAAGGTGGTCTCGAATACCCTTGCGAAATTGGTCCCCAGGTAGTGGCTGGTTCCGCCCTGAAGTGCCCAGCCGTTCCTCATCAGGGCCTCGATGGTGTATGTGTCCACCGCACCGGCGAAGCGCTCCCGTTCAGTCTTCCTGCCCGGGATTACCGGGACTGCTGCCATGTGGTGCATGAAGTCGGTATAGACCTGCAGCATCCGCATGGTCTCTTCCCTTGCGTCCTGCTCGGTGGCGTGGGCGGTATGCCCCTCCTGCCAGAGGAACTCGGTGGTCCTCAGGAAAGCCCTGGGCCTGAGTTCCCATCTCACCACGTTGGCCCACTGGTTGAGCAGCATCGGGAGGTCGCGGTAGCTGCCGATCCATTTGCTGAACATGTGGTTGATTATGGTCTCGCTGGTGGGGCGCACCACCAGGGGTTCCTCCAGCTGCTTGCCACCGGCGTGGGTCACCACCGCCAGCTCCGGCGAGAAGCCCTCGACGTGCTGAGCTTCTTTGTTGATGAAGCTCTGGGGAATGAAGACAGGGAAGTACGCGTTGGAGTGCCCGGTCTCCTTGAAGCGCCGGTCAAGGTCCTGCTGCATCAGCTCCCAGATGGCGTAGCCGTAGGGACGTATCACCATGCAACCCCTGACGGGCGCGGAGTCGGCGAGTTCCGCCTCCCTGATCACATCCTGGTACCACCTGGCGAAGTCCTTCTCGGGGCTCGTGATGTTCTTGGCCATATGTTTCCTCGCTTGTTCGGCGGGGGTTTGACCCCGCCCCGGTAAGTGGGTAATATATGCCCATGGGGGCCATCGTCTGAGAGTGCGATTAGGTTACCGATGAAGGCTTCGCCCCGCCGCATCGCAGGCGCCCCGACGGGAAGCCTGGCAGAGCGGCCGGCCGTACAAGTCCTTTAACCCTGACTCTCCGTATCATTCTTCAGCCCTTGGCCCCCTCCCAACACATCGGAGGGCGATGAACCGCGACGGAACACACAGGTCCCCTACGGAGAGGCTCGACCTTTTCTGGCTGCTGACAACCGGCGCGTACGCCGTGCTCATGTCCGTTATCCCCTTCGCCCGCCTTGTTCCAAGGTTCCCCGTCCTGTTGCCCATCTGGGCTGTGTTCGCCCTTCTCTACAGGTGGAAGAGGCTGCCCCGCTGGAGTTCGATGCTCGTAAGCTTCGCCTACCTTGGGTGCTGCTACTGGGCCCTTCGCTTCGTGGTGACGACCTGGCACGGAACGTTCAACGGCCTGAACGTTGCTGCGTTCGAGGAGGGCATCTTCGGAGTGCTTCCGCCGGTATGGCTTCAGGAGAAGCTGGGCTGCGCAGGAGAGACCAGGTGGTTCGACTACCTTTTTGCCGTCCTTCACTCGTCGTTCTTCTTCATTCCCCTGCTGACGCCATTCCTCGTTCTTCGAGAGCGGGGCGACACCGGCATGAGGCGCGCCGTAACGTCCTTCGCCCTGATGACCACCATGGGCTACGCCACCTACGTGCTCTGGCCCCTTACGCCCCCCTGGATGCAGGCCCTTGAGGGAGGGGTCCCACACCTCGACAGGTGCATGTTCCGGGCCCTGACCAACTTTATGCCCCACTTCCTTGTGGGCAACTTCTCCATGAGCCCCAGGGCCGCCATGCCCTCGCTCCATGCCGCGGTGCCCATGCTCATGACCCTGGTCCTGATCCGCGAGCTGGGATTCCGGAAGGGCTGGTGGACCCTGCTGGTGCTTTCCGGGATCAGCTTCGAGATCCTGTACGGCGGTGAGCACTACGCCACCGATGTGGCGGTGGGCTACCTCTACGCGGTGGCGGCCTGGGTGGCGGTTTTCTTTCCCCGGAGCTTCCGGTCCCGGGAGTAGCCTGTTATTATCCCGCAGTTCTCAGAGTGATTGGGGGATGGGATGCCCGGGGTCACTGTCAGAAGCGTGAGGGACATGAAGGCGCGCGGCGAGAAGATCGTGGCTCTCACCGCGTACGATTTCCATACAGCCAGGATCGAAGCCATGGCCGGCGTTCACATCATCCTGGTGGGAGACTCGTTCCAGATGGCGCTCATGGGAGAGGAGACCACCCTGGGCGCCTCCCTCGATGTTCTTGTGACAATCGCAAGGGCAGTGAAGAAGGGTGCCCCGAACGCTCTCGTGGTGGGCGACATGCCCTTCGGAAGCTATCAGGAATCATGCCCGCAGGCTGTCCGTAGCGCTTCGCGCTTCATGGCCGATGCCGGTGTGGACGCGGTGAAGCTGGAGGGGGGCAACGCCCGGATGGCCCGAAGGGTGAGGGCCATTGTGGAATCCGGGATCCCGGTCATGGGCCACGCCGGTCTGCTGCCCCAGTCCGTGAGGATGGACGGCGGTTTCCGCGTGGTGAGGAAAGAGAACCGGGACGAACTGCTGAGGCAGTGCGACGCCCTGGTGGACGCGGGGGTCTTCAGCCTGGTCCTCGAGGGCGTGGAGGAGAGCCTGGCCCGGGAGGTCACCGAAAGGGTTTCCGTGCCTGTGATAGGCATCGGAGCCGGCCGGTTCGTTGACGGGCAGATACTTGTCGTGACCGACCTGCTCGGGCTCGATCCGTCTTTCAATCCCAGGTTCCTCAAGAAGTACGCCGATCTGAACGGCTCCATTCTCGAAGCGGTGCGGCAGTACTCGAGGGAAGTGGCTTCAGGTGAGTTTCCGGCCCCGGGGAACGCTTTCCGGGAAGAGGCGGGCAAACCGTGAAGATACTTGTGGTGGGCGGCGGCGGCAGGGAGCACGCACTGGCACTGGCGCTTCACGCCGGCGGGGTCAACCGCATCCTGGTGTGCCCGGGGAATCCGGGCACAGGGACGTTTGCCGAAAACGTTCCAGGCGATCCTTTCGGGGCCGCAAAGGACAACGGGGTAGAACTTGTGGTGGTGGGTCCAGAGGCACCGCTTGCCCAGGGGCTTGCCGACCGTCTCAGGGATTCCGGGACCCCCTGTTTCGGCCCGGACGCTGAGTGCGCCCGGCTGGAGAGCAGCAAATGGTTCGCGAAGGAGGTCATGAACGCCGCAGGAGTGCCTACGGCGTCGGGAAGGGTCTTCGACCGCCCGGCGGAAGCCCTGGCCTTCATGGGCGCACACCCCGAGAACTGGGTGCTGAAGGCTGACGGCCTTGCTGCGGGCAAGGGTGTAGTTCTTCCCGGTAGCGTCCAGGAGGCACGAAGCGCCATAGAGGACCTGTTCTCCCGGCCGCCTGGAAGGGTCGTTCTCGAAGAGAGGCTCTCGGGGCCTGAGGTGAGCGTGATGGCCGTGTGCTCAGGGGAGCAGGCGGTTGTCCTTCCGCCCAGTCGCGACCACAAGAGGATAGGGGAGGGCGACACTGGCCCCAACACCGGAGGAATGGGAGCCGTGTGCCCGCCGGACGGCCTTGATCCTGGCTTCGGGGTGAGCATGAAGCAGACCGTCTTCCTTCCGGTGCTCCGGGAACTCCGCAGGCGGGGCCTGGACTACAGGGGAGTGCTGTACGCGGGTATGATGCTGACACCCTCGGGCCCAAAAGTACTGGAGTTCAACGTGCGGTTCGGCGACCCGGAGACACAGGCGGTACTGCCCCTGTTGAAGGGGGACCTTGCGGGGCTCCTTCTGGCCGCGGCTCTCGGGGAGCAGCTCACGGAACCCCCTGTTACCCCGGGGGCTTCGGCGGTGGTGGTGGTGGCCTCCGGGGGATACCCGGGGTCCCACGGGAAGGGGTTCCCGATCACCGGTCTCGAAGCGGCCCGGGAAGCCATGGTGTTCCACGCCGGGACGGCCCTTCAGGGAGGAACACTGGTGACAAGCGGCGGACGGGTCCTTGCGGTTGCGGCACTGGGCGGCAGCCTGGATGAGGCCCTTGAAAAGAGCTATGATGCGGTGGGATCCATCCATTTTCAGGGCATGTACTTCAGGCGTGACATAGGGAGAACGAAATGAACGCACTTGTGGGTATCGTCATGGGCAGCGAGAGCGACAGGGAAACCATGGAAAAGACATGCGAGGTTCTGAACGGCTACGGCATTCCCTGGGAGTTTTCCGTGATGAGTGCCCACCGGACTCCCGAGAAGGTGGCCGATTATGCCAGGTCCGCCGCCGGCAGGGGGCTCAAGGTCATCATTGCCGCGGCCGGACTTGCCGCCCACCTTGCAGGGGCAGTGGCAGCCAACACCAAGCTTCCCGTGATCGGGGTTCCCATTCAGGGCGGGCCATTGAACGGATTCGACGCTCTTTTGAGCACAGTCATGATGCCGAAGGGGGTTCCGGTGGCCACGGTCGCCATCGGTTCCCACGGAGCGGCCAACGCCGGGCACCTTGCAGCCAGGATACTTGCCCTCTTCGACGAGGGCGTTGCCGGAAGGATGGAAGCCCATGGCAGCTAGAACTGTAACACTGGACATCGAGAGGCCTTCCCCGGAGGCCGTGGGGATGGCCGTGTCGGTCCTGCTGGGAGGCGGGCTGGTGGTTTACCCCTCCGACACGGTTTACGGTGTCATCTGTGCAGCTGCCATGCAGCATTCCGTCAGGAGGGTGGGAAGGCTGAAGGGTTACACGGAAGAGCGGCCCTTCATTCTCCTTGTCCCGTCCATTCAGGACGCCATGGTCTTTACGAAGCCCCTTCCCGGTTCCGAAGAACTCATGAATGCCCACTGGCCGGGTCCGGTGACCCTTGTGCTTCCGGCCTCGGACAGGGCCCCGGCCTGGGTGTGCGCCCAGGACGGCACAGTCGCCCTGAGGGTGCCTGCTGATCCGCTCTCAAGGAGCATACTCGAGTCGGTGATGCCCCTGCTGACCACCAGCGCCAACATCAGGGGGGGCATGGAGCCCCTGGGGCTTGACGAGGTGAGCCTGAGGCTGGCTTCGGGGGTTGACCTGATGCTGGATGCAGGAAAGCTGGTCCGCAGGAAGCCATCCACCATGATAAGGCTCACAAAAGACGGGCAGGAAGTGCTCCGGCCCTGATATCAGGCTGTAAGGGCGGTCCAGAGAACCCTGAGAAGGCTTCCCGGGTGCAGCAGCATGTTCGAGTAAGCCTGGTTGGCCAGCGGACAGGCGCACTCCCTTCTTTTTATTGACCTTCTGATCCTGGCCGCCGCCGGCGAGTTCCATATGTCCTGGAAGCCGGCGTCATCCTCAAGCACACCCATCTGCGCCCCGTAGGCCAGTATGGCGCATGGCCAGACCCCGCCGTCGGCGTTGATGTGAACGTTCAACAGCGCTGCGTAGCAGGGGATGACCTGTTTTCCCGTTCGCAGGTATTCGGTCACGATATCGTAATAGACCAGCCTCATGGCGGTGGTCACCCTGGAAAGGAGGTTCATACCCGCCATTCTGCTTCTTACCGCCCGCTTGAAGACTTCCATGATCTCGCCGTAGCTTCCGCTGTCGGGGGTTATGCCGCTGTTTATGTTGAAGAACTCCCGCCGTTCCTCCGCCACCTCATTGATGTAGGTGTCAACCCCCAGAGTGCCTGCGAACTCGATGATGCTGCCCAGGCTCCCCGCGTTGTACCGTGACACCACGGTACCCACCCCCACATGCAGGAATCGGTAGTTCTCCCTGAGCTTTTTCAGCCTCTTCAGTGTGTCGAGGAGTCGGTCGAAATTCCCCGGGACCCCCCTGATCTGGTCGTGGGCGTCCCCGATGCCGTCCATGCTGGGCTTCACGGTAAGGACCGTTCCGGGGGCCTCCTCAGCTATGATCTCCAGTATCCTTCGGGTCATCGTCTCGATCCGCTCCGGCGCCAGGGCGTTGGTAGGGATGTGGATCACCGCCGGGCGCATGTGCCTGCACGCCAGCCTGACTATCTCGGGAAGGTCTGCCCTGAGAAAGGGCTCGCCTCCGGACACGTTGAAGAAGTAGGTCCACCCTATGCTCCTGAATAGAAGCTCTATCCGTGGAAGCTGAAGCTCCCCTTCGCTTCCGTGCTTCCAGATGAAGCAGGTCCTGCACCTGGACTGGCAGTTCCGTGTCACCGAGAAAGTCACGTTTATGGGCCTGGGCGGTGTCACCACCCCAAGCCTGGCCCACCAGCCCCTGGCTACGCTGAGGAACAGATGGAAAAGCTGGCTTGCGTGGTTCATCTGAACCGGGAAGTGCCGGTAGAGAGCCTGATGGATCACCGCGGACAGGGCGAACACACCCTCCACCAGAAGCAGCAGCAGCCTCTGGCCAAGAGCGATGGCCGTGGCAACCACCATTCCACCGGGAACGAAGGCGGACACCATGAGCCCCTGCACCGACTCCCTCACGCCGAGCCCGCCGGGGATGAAGACCATGATAAGGGAAGCGAGCCATGATGCCGGCGACGCCAGGATGCAGAGGAAGACCAGTGTATGCGCCGGGACCGACTGCGGGACCCCGAAGCCCCTGTACCAGAAGTAGAGCCCCAGGCCCCGGAGCGACCAGGAGAGTATGTGGCTCCCTATGAACTGGGCCTGGTGCCGGTGGCTTATGTGGGGCAGTTCATCCACGGAGGTTCCCAGGCG
Source organism: uncultured bacterium (assembly GCA_964541235.1). Classification (GTDB taxonomy): domain Bacteria; phylum Fermentibacterota; class Fermentibacteria; order Fermentibacterales; family JCC-6; genus UBA6080. The sequence continues at coordinate 10,429 of CAZIPI010000005.1, forward strand.
CCTGGCCAGCTTTCTCGCGAAAAGCTTCTGTATGCCCGGGGCCAGCAGCATCAGCACACCCAGTGCCGAAGCGATCCAGAGTGCGGCAGTGAGCGCTGTGGGAAGGGATGAGGCCTTCACGAAGGGCAGGGCGACCAGGGTCATCGCCGCCAGCGCCGCAAGGAGATAGATGTTCTCCAGCACCATGGCTGTGGCCGCCTTCACCGATCCGGTGCCGTTGGAGTTCAGGAAGGCGATCCTTCCCAGGACCATCCAGAGCCTTCCGGGGATGTAGCTTCCCATCTGCGTAACGAACCAGTTGCGTCTCAGCTGGCCCCTGTCCATTCCCGGCGCCTTCAGTGCCTTGAGTATCCTCTGCCATGCCAGGGGAGCGAAGTAGTAGCCAAGCCACAGGCAGAGGGCCGAGAGGATGAGGTAGGACCAGTCCGCCTTGCCGCCGGACCCGGCCCAGAACTCCTGGAGCCTGGGTTTCCACACAGGGAACAGGCTGAGCCTGAAATAGACCAACGCTCCCAGCAGCAGCAGGGGGCCAAGCCAGGCCTCCGCCCTCTTCAGGAGCCTTTTCACCGCAGAGGCCTGCGCCTTCCCGCAAGCAGCCCGAGAGCGATCAAGGCCGCCGCAATTGAGATCCACATTCCAAGAACCACATCGGACCCGTCGTAGAAGAAGCGAACCGTGCTCACCCCCCCTCCCGGGAGCAGAACCGCCCTCATCCAGCCGTTGGCCACATGGACCGGGCGGGAAGACCCGTCAACCTCCGCCCTCCACCTGGGGTACCAGGCATCGGCCAGCACAAGTACGGAAGGCGAGCTTGATTCGGCACGGACCACCACCTCATGGGGGTTGTCGGCGATGATCTCGGCGGTTCCCGAGCACACCCTGGGCAACTGCTCGGCCGGGGCTTCGATGATCGAGACGGTGAGGGGGTTCACCCCCCTGGTGATGATCTGAAAGCCCTGTTCCGATGTGCCGCTCACGGGTTGAGTGGGGATGAACACCCTGGGCATGGGAGTCCCGGGTATCATTGGTGACGACTCGGAAAGGGCCGGGTGAAGCTCCTGCCATGTGAAGCTCCCCTCGGGGAAACGGAATGCGCTGACCCCGAACTGGTAGATGATCTCGGGGGAAGGATCGGAGAGAAGCGATACCATCCTGTCGGTTACCGAGGGGATGGCCGCATGATAGCCCGTCACCGAGCGGACACCCAGGGGTATCAGTTCGTTGCCGCCCGGGAAGACCCTGCCCCGGCCGGCTGCCTCAGACAGGACCACGTCATCAGGGAACAGGGCGGAGAGCCTTGTCTGGTGAAGGTACACCTGGAAACTCCTGTTGAACGGCACCAGCTCCAGGGCCGTTATGAGTATCACTGCCCACGCCCCGTGGACGGGCTTCACTTTCAGCCCGCGCACACCCAGCAGAACGGCCAGCACACCGGTCGAGGAGAGCAGGGCCCTCAGAAGGTCGGCCCTGAGTAGCGAGATCCTGTGGGCTACCAGGAAGTCGAAGCCGGAGCCCCCTGGAACTCCCATTCGCGCCCACCACTGTGACTGAAGGGCCCGGCTCAATGGCGCCGAAAAGAGCAGCAGCACAAGAAGCGCGGCGATGGAGCCGGCGATGAGCGATAAGGCCCTTTTTGAACGACCGCCGCTGAAAAGGGCGTCGAAACCGGGCCCCGCCGCCAGGGCCACGGAGGTCGCCGTTACGAAGGCGGCCATGTGAGGGGCACGGATGCTTCGGAAGACAGGTATAGCCCTGTAGAGCAATGCGAAGAAGCCGGTGTACCCACCCCATGAGACCAGGGCTCCCAGAACGGCGAGAGTGGCCAGGGCGCCCCTGGTCCTCCTGTCTCTCCCGGAGACGAAGCCGGCCATTGCAAGAATGAAGACGGCAACCCCTGTGAACTCGCTGCTGAGCCTGAGCCCCAGCCTTCCGAAGTACACTGGTATCCCTGACAGTGAGCTGTCGGGAAACCCGTGCCTGAGACCGAAAGCTGAAGGGAAGACCATGGCCAGTGTCTCCTCCGGGGGCATGGAGTAGCTTGCCGCCCTTTCCGGGTCGAGCCCCTGACCCCTTGCGGAGTTCCGGCTGAACAGGTAGCCCGGATAGAGCTGGACAGCCGCGATCCCGGCTCCAAGTGCCATCATGGCTGCGATGCCCGCGATCCTGACCGGCCATTGCCCTGGCCTGCCCATGTGCCAGATGGCCATCACCGCCGCCATGCCGCCTGAATAGAGCATCATCTGGGGATGGCTGGAAAGACCCTGCATGCCCACGGCCAGTGCGCCCACCCCGATCCATCTTAACTCGCGTGTCTTCTGGAAACGCAGAACAGCCAGAAGCAACAGAGGAAGGTAGGCCCAGCAGATGACCTTGCTGCCGTGCCCGGCATAGAAAAGCGTATTGGCCCAGCCTCCCAGCGCGTAGGCGGCGGCGCCGGTCAGCCTGCCACCCCGGGAGAGCCCCATGGCCCCGGTCAGCAGCCAGGTGAAGAACCCGGCCAGGATCAGGTGCAGCGGGAAGAGGAACCTCACCGAGGCCTCCGCTCCGAACAGGATCAGGGGAAGCCCCCGCAGCGGATAGAAAAAAGGAGAGCTGAAAGACGCGTAGAAGGGAACTCCGCAGAAGATGTAGGGGTTCCAGAGGGGGATCTCGCCTGCTGAAAGAGACTCCCTGGTGTAGGCCAGAAAGGGATAGCCCTGATGCACGGTGTCGCTGAGTTCGCCGCCCGGAAGCCTTTCCGATGAGAAGACAGGCCAGTAAACGAGCACCGACAGGACCACCATAAGCCCCAGTACAGCGGCGCCTTCACCTGGTCTGTTCATTCCCTGCCTCCGATCCCGACCTGCGAAGGTTGCCTGCGCTCAGGGCCGCAAGGGCTATCTCCCAGATGGTCATAACTATCCGCTGACCTCCAGCCGCCGCCACACCCGGCGCAAGGAACGGAAGCGGCAGCGCGATCAGGGCTGCCGCAGCCTCGCGCACGCCCAGCCCTCCGGGAACAAGGATCACAATATAGCCCGCGAGCCACGAGAGCGGCGCCGCCGCCATGCACTTCAGAAGACCGGCCTCATGGAGCCCCATGCCCCGGAACCAGAGCCAGAGGGCGAGCCCCCTGACGATCCATGTAGCAGTGTAGAAAAGGGTTACCTTCAGGGAGTGGACGAAGGGAACAGGTTTGAACGACAGCCTCCTCACCTTGAAAACAAGCCGCTGCAGAGGGCTCAGGAATGCACTCAGAGCCACCGCCACCCCGGCCGCGGCCAGTGACCATCTCATTGTGGGGCTTTCGGTTATTCCCGGGTGGAAGACCCCCACTGCAAGGGCCATCATTCCCACAGCCGCGGTGCTGAAAAGAAGCTCGAGGACCAGTGTTGAAGTTATCTTCGCCATTGAGTATCCCCTGGTCTTCAACAGCCCGATCCTGCCCGCGAAAAGCCAAACCTTCCCCGGAATGAAACGCCCGAGCTGGCTTCCGAACCATACCGAGTAGAGTTCCCTGCGGGACATTTCGATGCCTCTCTGGCGGCACACCATCACCCACCCTTCAGGGGAGGCCGAAAGCCCGATCAGAAGAAGCAGGGATGAGATGCAGAGTAAAGGGACATCCGGTTCCCATGGGAATTCCCTGGCCCTCTCAAGCCATTCGCCCCCCTTGACCCATAGATGACGTCCCGCAACCAGAAGAAGCACAACGAGGGCCAGCCTTATCCAGAACACCGGTTTCCTCACAGAAGCCCCTTTTCTCTGTACCATGACACAGCCTCGGTGCACGCCTCAGCGAAGGTATGGCGCGGGGTGAAACCTGCCGTTGCGGCCTTCCGGATGGAAACGAACCTGTCGGTGCCGAAGAGCCTCAGCCTGCTTTCCGTGAGCGCACCGGGACGCAGGGGGCCCATTGACAGCCCGACCCTGAGAAGCCACCGCGGAGCGGGAAGAACCAGCACCCTTTTCCCCAATGCATTTCCGGCTTCCCGGGCAAGGGCTGCCATGGAAAGCACCTGGGGTCCGCCGACATTGTACACCCCTCCGGACAGCCTTCCTCCGGGAAGGGACGCCAGAACAGCCCTGCATACATCCCTGGAGTGGGTGGGCCTTGTTCTCGGGCCTTCCCGTCCCACCACCGGAAACCATCCCCGCGCTGCCTGCCTGAAGAAGTCGAGCTTGTGCCTGTCGCCCGCCCCGAAGACGAAATCGGGCCGAAGTATGGTGAGGGCTCCTGGCGGCAGTTTCAGGGCAAGAAGCCTTTGCTCGCCCTCGGCCTTGGTACGCTCGTAATCGCCACCGGGAGAGAAAGGCAGGTCTTCCGAGCCTTCCGCCATGAGCCCGCAGACCCCTGGAGTGCTGAGATGGACCAGAGGGATGCCCATCTCCAGGCACATACTACCCAGTGCTTCGGGAAGGAGCGCGTTGGCTTCCGTCAGCTCGTCCCGGGATGTTCCTTTCCCGCCAAGCCTGCCGGCGGCGTTCACAACCGCGTCGGCTTCTTCAGGGACCACTAGGGGGCCGTAAGCCCTTCCCGGGTGGTGCAGGACCGCATGCCCGGTCCTTTCCAGATGTTTGGCAAGGGCTCCCCCTATGAAGCCCCCTGAGCCTGTAATGAACACCTTCATGTGAGTGCCTTCACCACCCTTTCGGCGTAGGACCGCCAGGAGAAGCGCCGGGAGAAGGCTTCGATCCTCTCCTCAAGACGAGGGTCGTCCAGAAGCCCGCCGCACCTGAGGACGGCCCGGGCAAGGTCTTCCCTGTCTGCAGCGGGGGATATCTCCCCTGTGACACCCGGTTCCACGGTTTCGGAAAGGCCGCCAACATCGGTGACCACCACCGGCTTCCTGAAGGCCAGGGCGATCTGCGCTACACCGCTCTGGGTGGCGCTTCTGTAGGGTAGTACAACCATGTCCGCCGCCATGAAGTATCGGGCCACCCCGGAGTCGGGCACGAAAAGGTCGTGGCGGATGAACCTGTCGCCCAGGGAAGACGCCCTGGCGACAAGCGACGTCTCAGAGCCGTAGTTCTCGCCCGCCGCCAGCAGTACATGATCCTGCGGCAGAAGGTCCATGGCCTCGATGAGTACGTCCAGCCCCTTGTACTCCCTGACCAGACCGAAGAACAGAAGCACCACCATGTCTTCATGTATTCCAAGGCTCTTCCTCGCTTCATCCCTGGACGGGGCTCCGGCAAGGTACTGGTCGTAAATGGGATGGAAGAGCCTGAGCGCTTTCCCGCCCAGCGCCTCAGCCCTGGCCTGGTCCTCTCCGCTGTGGACAACCATCGTGTTCACCCTGCCCAGGAACCTCGCGGTGAGCGTGCCCGCCAACGGAAACCCCTCATGAGGCGAGAGGTTATGGCAGACGGCGGCCGCCGGTATTCCGCGAGGCATGCAGGACATGAGGCAGGGGGCGAAGAAGGGATGCCACCACTGAACGATGCATGCCCGGCAGCCCAGGGATGAGAGCATCCTGCGGGTGCCCGGCCAGGACAGCGGGGCAGTGGGGCGAAGCGCCCTGATCACCGCTGGATGCTGGCCGCTGCCAGGGGGTTCCAGCTGTGTCCTCCCCGGGAAGAGCACCCCGGGGTAAAGGGTCCTGAAACCCGCCCTTTCCACGGAGTGCCCTGCTTCCTCCAGCGCTGCGGCAAGTCTTGTGTTGAACTGGGCTATCCCTCCCCTGAAAGGGGGAAATGGACCCAGAAGGCAGATCCTCATTCAGTTCTCTCGACCGGGTTCGCGGGCCTGCCGGTGCTGAACCGCAGTATCATCTCCCCGAGGAGCCCCATGGAGATGAACTGGAACCCGGCCAGCATCAGGAACACGCCCAGAAGCAGAAGCGGTCTGTTGCCTATGGAACTTCCGGTGAACCAGAGCACCGAGAGATAGGCGCTGGTCACGAAACCGGCCGCGGTCAGGCACAGCCCTATCCCGCCGAAGAAGTGCAGCGGTCTGAACGAGTACCTTTTCAGGAACAGAACGGTGAGAAGGTCTGAGAATCCCCTGAAGTAGCGTGCCCAGCCGTACTTGCTCCGGCCGTACCTTCTGGGCCTGTGGTTCACGGGAACCTCGCCCACGGTGTATCCGTTCATGGCCGCGAGGACCGGTGTGTAACGGTGCATCTCGCCGTAGAGGTCAAGCGACCGGGCGGCGTCCCTGCGGTACACCTTGAGCCCGCAGTTGAAGTCGTGAAGGGCAATGCCGGTGGAGATCCTCACCACGGAGTTGAACAGGCGGGACGGTACCGTCTTGTCAGCGGGGTCGTGCCTGACCTTCTTCCATCCGCTGACCAGTTGAAGGCCATGCTCCTGCGCGTGGCGAACCATGCCGGGTATCTCAGCGGGGTCGTCCTGAAGGTCGGCGTCGAGGGTGGCGATCCAGTCACCGGAGGCTTCGCTGATCCCGGCGGCAAGCGCGGCCGCCTTTCCCTGGTTGCGTCCGAACCGCAGCCCGGTCACGGGGTGCCTGCCGCACAGACGGCGGATAGTCTCCCATGTTGTGTCCGTGCTGCCGTCGTCAACGATCACGGCATTCCACCTCGTGCCTTTCAGGGCAGACGCGACCTCTTCAAAGAGTTCGGGCAGGCTCTGCGCCTCGTTCAGCGCCGGCACAACCACCGTGATCGCGGGCTCAACCGTTGAAGCGCTCAAACCGGGGTTTCCCTTCTTCCACTTTCAAGTATGTGAACGAGTTGATCCAATCGCCAAGCGACACCATGAACCCGTCTCGAACCCGTGCCAGCCTTGGAACGTGGGTGTGCCCCGTGACCACGAGGTCGGCGCCGTCAAGCTGTTCCACCGCCCAGGCCTCAAGGTGTGAAGGAATTGTCCTGACCGTTCTTCTCAGGTACCGTCTGCTGGTGCCGCTGGCGGCCATGGCGAGCCCGGTTGCCAGGGAAGGGTGAAGCATGGAGAAGAGGGATCTGGAGATACCGGCCTGCAGAACAGGTTTCACGATCCTGTAGCCCCAGTCGCCCCTTCCCAGGCCGTCTCCGTGAGCGATCACGGCTTTCAGGCCGTCGAGGTCAACTCTCAGCGGGGTCTTGCGGAGCACCTTCATGCCCGTTTCCTCAATGAAGAACCGCCCCACCCACCAGTCGTGGTTGCCGGGTATGAAGCTGGCGGTCCACCCCGAATCCGTAAGGGTCCTGAGCCGACCCAGAACGCCGCTGTACCCGCCGGGCACGACCGAACGGTACTCGAACCAGTAGTCGAAAAGGTCGCCGAGTATCCAGAGGCAGTGTGGCCCGGTTCCCGACAGCCCGTCAAGGAACCGGTAGAGAGCGTCCCTGCCTGGATGGGGCGTGCCCTCGGGGAACAGGTGGGCATCGCTGATGAAGTAATGGATCAAGGAGCGCTCCGGAAGGCTCTCTGGGCACAGCCCATCCCGTCGGCCCGGCTCACGGCGCCCCCCGGGAGCACCAGAACTGCAGCGGGCAGGGCCTCAATGTTCATGAAGGCCAGAAGCTCCTGGTCGCCGAGATAGACCGACAGGGGCAGACCGAGCCTGTTCACGCGGAGCTGGGCCGCGTTCCTCACCGCTGCGTCGAACTGGAGAGGCACAGGCAGGACGTCGTTCCCGGAGAGGCCGGCAAGGAATTGGAGGTCGGGGTCGTTCTGGTCGCAGTTCTCAAGGGGGATCCAGACGTAGAGCAGAACCCCGGCCAGCGAGTCCGTCCGGACCGGAACGAAACCTGCAGAGTCCGGGCGGCTGAATGTGCCCGGAAACGCAAGGACCGGAGCCGTTTCCTCGACTTCCGACTGAACGTCGCCGGTCTTCCCGCATCGGGTGAGAAGGGCTGCGAGGAGCAGGACCAGGATGCGCCCGTTGAGTGCTCTCACAGCGGATCTTCCGGGAGGATCAGGAACACCGCGCCGTCAGCCGTCGGGGTGTAACAGGCCACCCTTGGGTTCCGGGGGGGCGCAAGCCGTCTGGACCGCACCACCAGCACCTCAAGGGTGTCACCGCCGGATACCATCAGGCTCTCCGGACCCAGGCTGTAACTGCCGGGACCCATGGCCAGGGCGATGGCAGCGGTCTCATCCGCGGAGAAGATGGTGGAGGCCGGTGAATCGAAGATGACCGGCAGCAAGGCGCAGAACACCGCCGAGGCAAGTACCGTGACCAGTCTCATCAGGAGCTCCACCGCCTTCCAGGGACCGGAAAACCTCATCGTGCCGTGGAAACTATGAAGCCGTGCCGCATTCCGCAAGAGCGCGCGACTTGATTCCGGGATGAATGATGAATAGCTTTGTCCCATTCTCCGAGAGGACAACATGAAAGCGCCAGACCTGTTCGAAAGCCTTCAGACCCCGGAAGAGCCGGAAGCATCACCTTGCCGGCCTTCGGTTCCGCCACCCGAGCCGGAGCTGTCCGCCAATGCTCTTCGAGTGCTTTCCATGAGGTACCTTCGCCGCTCGGGGGACGGCAGGCTGCTTGAAACCCCGGGGGAGATGTTCAGAAGGGTGGCTGAAACCGTGGCCCGGGCCGAATCGTCCTGGGAGGGCGATACCGGGTACTGGTCCGACGTTTTTTTCAGAATGATGGTGACGAAGGAATTCCTGCCCAACTCACCGACACTGATGAATGCCGGCGGGGAGATGGGCCAGCTGTCGGCATGCTTCGTTCTTCCCGTTGAAGACAGCATGGACAGCATCTTCAACGCCGTGAAGAACACGGCCCTGATCCACAAGAGCGGCGGAGGCACAGGCTTCTCCTTCAGCAGGATAAGACCCGCCCAGGACCTGGTGAGAACAACGATGGGGGTCTCCAGCGGTCCGGTATCGTTCATGACCGTGTTCGACAGGGCCACGGACACGGTGAGACAGGGCGGTGTACGGCGGGGGGCCAACATGGCTGTCCTCAGGGTGGACCACCCGGACATACTGGCCTTCATCAACGCCAAGCGCGACATGGCCATGCTGAACAACTTCAACCTCTCGGTGGCGATCACCGATGTGTTCCTGAAGGCTCTGGAGGGAGGGGACCACTACGGCCTGGTCAACCCGCGGACCGGGCAGGTCACCGGGACACTGTCCGCTCCCGGCGTGTTCAAGGCAATAGTGGACTCGGCCTGGGCCAGCGGAGAACCGGGGATCATTTTCATAGACAGGATGAACAGGGCCAACCCCACGCCCCACATTGGCGACATCGAGGCAACGAATCCGTGCGGGGAACAGCCGCTCCTCCCTTACGAGGCGTGCAATCTGGGCTCAGTGAACCTTTCGCTGATGGGGCTTCCGGAAAAGGGCTCCGTTGACTGGAACCTGCTTGAGCGAACCGTCCGGAACGGGATACGCTTCCTTGACGACGTGATAGAGGTGAACAGGTATCCCCTTCCCGAGATCGCATCCATGGTTGCCGGGAACAGAAAGGTGGGCCTCGGGGTCATGGGTTTCGCCGAGCTTCTGTTCAGCCTCGGCATACCCTACGACAGCGAGGAGGCGCTGGGGCTCGCCGAGGGCATAATGAGCTTCATCGCCGACAAGGCAGTAAGCGAGAGCGAGGAACTGGCCAAGGCACGCGGGCCGTTCCCCAACTTCAAGGGCAGCGTTTACGATGCCGCGGGAAGGCCTCCCCTGAGGAACGCCACGGTGACCACCATCGCCCCCACGGGTTCCATAAGCATCATCGCCGGCTGTTCCAGCGGCATCGAGCCCGTGTTCGCACTGGCCTACACCAGGCGGAACCTTCTGAGCGACGGCCTGGAGATGAGGGAGGTGGTGCCTCTCCTGGCCCAGGTAGCATCGGAAAGAGGTTTCGGCTCGGATGACCTTTTCGCCGACCTGGCCGGGAAAGGCGGTCTTCGGGGGATGGAGGGAGTGCCCGAAGACGTGCGAAGGGTCTTCGTCACCTCCCATGAGATAGCTCCGGAGTGGCATGTGAGGATGCAGGCGGCTTTCCAGAAGTACACCGACAACGCGGTGAGCAAGACCGTCAACCTGCCCTGCGACGCCTCCAGGGATGATGTGGCCGGTGTGTTCCTTCTGGCGGAGAGCCTTGGATGCAAGGGGGTCACTGTTTACAGGGACGGCAGCCGTGACAGGCAGGTATTGAACCTGGCAGCCGGCGGTCCGGTGAGCCTGCCCGCGGTGGAACCAAGGGACAGGCCCGAGTTCGTTTCAGGGGTCACACGGAGGATGAAGACCGGGTGCGGAGATCTGTTCGTCACCATCAACCATGACGACAAGGGCCCCGTGGAGGTGTTCAGCAGGCTTGGGAAGGCCGGGGGGTGCGCCTCGAGCCAGCTTGAGGCCCTGTGTCGCGTGATAAGCCTTGCCCTCAGGAACCACGTTCCGCCCCAGGACCTGGTAAGGGAGCTCAAGGGGATCAGCTGCAACAGGCCGGGATGGCAGTCCGGCGAGAAGATCGGCAGCTGTGCGGACGCAATAGCCCGCACCCTCGAGGGAAGCGGCCCGGTGCCGTCCGATCCTTCCCCCGAGCCGCCCGGCGATCAGGGAGCCTGCCCCGCCTGCGGAGCCGGCCTGAAGTACGAATCGGGCTGTGTCTCGTGCGCCCTGGATTGCGGTTACACCCAGTGCGGATGAAGCGAATAGCTACTTTTCCCCCACCTCGGCCAGGGCTTTGCCAAGAGCCTCGTGCACTCTTCCCATCAGATCAGGGGAGAGGGTTATGCCCTTTCTTGTGGGCTTCCACTCTCCATCCTCGGCCATGTAGTAGGTTCTGATCTCGATGTACTGGCGGCCCTTGAACTCAGTGGCGTTTACCCTCACAAGGTCTTCGCCCTTTTCTATGTCGGCGTAGTTCTTCTCCATGGGTCCCGGCGCCTTCCGTTGGTGTGAGCCGGTACTCTTTGCTTTCGGTGTCCGGCTCGTCAAGGGCCGGCCTTGCAGGTAGAATAGGTTCGTTCCACCGAGGAGGCGGTCCTGAGCGGTTTCGACTTGAACGGCATTGCTCACGATGTTTTCATTGATGCCGCTGACTGCGGCGCGGTGGTGGTTGACGCCTCCATGGCCATCAGGTGGATGAGCCGGTCCGCCTGCTCGGTTGCAGGCGCGTCCGACCACAGCGGGAAAGGCGCCGCGACCTGCCATGGAGCGCTCTTCGGCCTTGAGGACAGGTGCCCGGGCTGCCCCGCCGGTGAGGCTCTCGATACCCGAGCGCCTGCTTCCGGCACAGTCGAATTCCGGGGCCGGACCCTTCTGGTCAGGGCCGTTCCCGAGACGGGAACCGGTCTGCTGGTCTGCTGCTTCAGGGACGTTACCGAGAATGCCGCGCTGCTGGCCAGGCTTGAAGCCAGCGAAAGGCAGTACTCGCGGATAGTGAACGGGATCCCCAGCGCAATAGTCATTGGAGAGATAATAACCGACAGCCGGGGAAAGCCCGTTGACTACAAGGTTGTGGAGACCAACCCCTTTCTTGAGGACCACACCGGAGTATCCGCCCACACGATACTGAACAAGCGGATAACAAAGGTCTTCCCCAACATGAGGGAGCATGTGGGAGTGGACCTGTTTGCCAATGTGGTGGTGACCGGCGAGCCGGTGGAGCTATGCGGATTCAATCAGCTGATCCACAGGTATGTGCATTTCTTCGTGTTCTGTGTTCAGCCCGGAAGGTTCGCCTGCATCATAGAGGACCTTTCCGAGAGAAAGGCGGTGGAGGACAGGCTGAGACTGGTTGAGAGCGCCGTGGAAGCCAGCAGCGACGAGATCTACTTCCTGAACGAGAACGGCTTTCTGATATACGGGAACACCGCCGTCTCGGAGAAGCTGGGCATAAGGAAACAGGAGCTGCGCACCACCCATATCTCCGCTCTCAACCCCTCGGCCACCCCGGAGTGGTGGAGGAATTTCGTGGAGCAGGTGATGCAGAGGGGCCATTTCCAGATCGAGTCCACCCACAGGAGGGGGGACGGCACGGTCTACCCGGTGGAGATCAGCAGCACCCTCGTGAAGACAGACAGGACACATATCATCTGCGTCATCGCAAGGGACACGACGGTCCAGACCACCGAGCTTTCGGCGCTGAGCCTCAGCCGTTCCCATCTTGAAAGCGCTCTTGAGGCGGCATCCCTGTGTTTCTGGACCCTTTCGCCCCTTTCGGGCAGGTTCACATCGGACAGGAGATGGGCGGTTCTCACAGGTCAGGGGAACCTCCCGCTGTCCGGCGATGCCGAGACACTGCTCTATCCGGCGATACATGCCGGCGACAGAAGAAGGGTCCGGCTGGAACTCACTTCCAGCCCCCACGACTCGGGAACCCTTGCCTGCAGGCTCTCGTCGGGTGACGGGAACACCCGCGTGAGGATGAAGTGGCACAGGACCAGGGACAAGGGAGGCTCCAGGGTGATCGCCCTGTGCGATGACATGACCTCGGAAACGGCTCTGGGCCTGGCCGCCGCCGGAAGCGACTCCCCGGCCATGGATGCACTGGCCAGTTACTCCGGAGACATCCGGGCGAGGCTTTCCAGGGTTTCCGAAGCCGCGTCTTCAGGAGACCTTCAGGGGGTTAAGAGAATGCTGTCCGACATCACGGCGGACCTTGAACCAATCGTCCCGGATCCTTGCGGCAACGGGGATGGTATCTACCTGGCGGCCTTCCTCAGGGAACTCGAGCCCACCTTGAGGGGGCTTCTTGGTGAAGACCGCGCCCTCAGCCTTCAGATACCCGCCGCAACCGCTGTACACGGCAGTCCTGATCTTCTGGAGCGTTTCTTCCTGAGGCTGGCGGCCTATGCCGGCTCTTCCTTCCCTGAAGGCACCTCCATGCGTGTATGGGCCCTTTCGGGAGGGGGGGCGTCGGGCTGCGTGAGGATATCGGTGGATCTCACCTTCCAGGGAACCATTTCCGGGATCAGTCCGAGCCACCCGGCCCTTCTGGAAGCCTACGCCTCGGTGAGGGCCATGCGGGGTTCGGTGTCCGCATCGCTCACCGGTGAAGGCGCAGGGTTCCGGATAAGCCTCCCGTCAGCTGTCCTGGAACCATCGGGAAGGGTGATCGTGGCCACCGACAACCCCGTAGAGGGCAGAACTGTGGCAACCGTTCTCAGGAACATGAACCTGAAGGTGACGGTGGCATCCCTGGCTTCAGAAGCCCTGGCAGGTCATGGGTCCGGGGACTGCCTTGTGATCTCATCCGGGCTGCCCGATTTCCCGAAGGACCTTCCGGAGAGGACCATCGTGCTTGGATCGGGCTACGGGGGGCCGGCGCTGAACCTGCCCCGCTCCTGGACCATAACCGAGTTGAGGTCCGCGGTCAGACGGGTTCTGCGCAGCGCGGGGAACTGATCAGGCGAAGATCTTCCTGAAATCGACGGTTTCGCTGGCGAGAACCATGGCAGTAAGGGGAAGCCCTTCGGTTGAGCCCAGAAGCTGCCGGTAGTACAAGCTGTAGGTTTCGGCGGTCTCTTCGGGTTCCGGCGCCCTGAGCCCCAGAAGGATAAGCCTCGCGTCGCTGCTTTGGGACCTCACTGCCTCGAGCGGTCCCTCTCCGCGTGACGCAATGAGGTTGTAACCGGCGTTGAGCCTCGAGTCCCGGATGAACCGGCTCAGGTACCCGTCAACTCCCTCCCTCTCCTCCTCCCCCTGAACCACCATGTTTATCCTGATCCGGGTGCCTTTCCATTCCGGGCTTTTCGCTATCAGATGAGCGAGCGCCAGCATGAAACCGCCATTGCCTCCCTTCCCCCTCCACCAGATGTCTATCCTGCCTCCCTTTTCGGGAGCTGGATCCCCCGTTCCCTCCCTGACCATCACAAGGTTCTTCCCGCGCCTTCCGGCCTGAAGTATGAACCCGGCGTAGTCCCTGAAACGGGACTCCTCCCCCGTGACCCCTGTCAGGATTGTGTTCGGCACCAGGGGGCCGAAGCCGTAGGTGTTTATCAGGTCCACTCCTCCCTGGAACGGGTCGGCGGCGGTAACCGTCTTCACAAGCGCTCTGACCTTCTGACGCCTCAGGTAGTCCCGAAGGACATCCTGCGCCGACTGGACCCTCTGGTCAGGGGAGCCCTGGGGGAGCACCATGGCGAATGTGACAAGACAGGTGTCCTGCGAGATTGCCTCGGCCAGGTCAACGAGATACAACCTCTGCGACGGCGGTCCGCTGAGGACCAGGATGTTGGGCTTCCATGACCTTTCATCGGTTCCCCGCTCCGCCAGCCTGTACAGCGAGAACCTTGCCAGAAGCATCAGGATGCCGTAGCGGAGGTCGCCCCACCTGGCGCTCATCCTCCTTCGCTTCATCAGGAAGTAGATCAGGCAGCAGACGACCATGGCGATGATCGTGGCGCCGGCATCGATCATGAGCATTGCCACGGCGCACAGGGCGGAGCCCAGCAGCGAAAGCGCCCACCAGACCCTGAACTTCGGCCTCCATGAAGGGCTTCCTATGAGCGACTCCACTCCCGCCGAGAAGTTGAGGAAGCCGTATGAAGTCAGAAAGAACATGGAGAGGATGGGGGCTATGAAGTTCAGCCCACCGGCGAGGATCCCTGTAAGCGCGAGGCAGAAGACCAGCGCGGTTGCGACCCTGGGATCGTTCCCCTCGCCGAAACCCCTGCCCAGGAACCCGGGGACGATCCTGTCCCTTGAGAGGGCCTGAAGGGTTCTCGGTGCACCCAGCAGGCAACCCATGGCACTGGACAGCGAGGCGCCCCAGACCCCGAGGAGTATCAGGTCGCCGTACCTGGCCATTTCCCTCATTATCAGGGGGCTGGCAAGGAGCAGGCCCGTGTCTTCAACCTTCGATGCCATGAAGACCGGGATGGCAAGGTACACCAGGAACCCGCTGAGCACGGCCGCAATGGTCCCCAGGGGCAGGGCCCTGGAGGGGTTCTTCAGGTCCCCCGACATGGCGATTCCCGCCTCTATCCCGGTGACCGCCGGGAAGAAAACCGCGAACACCGCCCAGAATCCCAGCCTTGCGGGCAGTTCGGCAAGTTCCCTTGTCTCCGGAGCCGGCGGTGTGCCGCCGGCGAAGAACGAGATCAGGGAGATGGCTATGGCCGCCATCACAAAGAACTGCGATCTTAGTGCGATGTCGGCTGAGGCGTATGCCAGTACCGACAGAAGAACAAGGGTTACCGCCCCCACGAGGGATGGATCCAGAACCGGATAGACATTGTTGAGCGATTCTGCGAAACCCGCTATGTAGAACGCCACTCCCAGGGACTGGGCCAGGAAGAGGGGAAGGCCGATGGCGGCCCCGGGTTCCAGCCCCAGTGAGCGGGATATCATGTAGTAGGCCCCCCCGCCGCCCACCTTCATGTTGGTGGCGAGGGCCGAGAGCGAGAGAGCTGTGAGGAAGGTTATCAGGTTCGCGAAGACCACCAGGATCAGTGTGAGGGGAAGCCCCAGATTGCCCAGTGCCCATCCGAAGCGAAGATACATTATCACCCCGAAGATGGTGAGCACACTCGGGGTATAGACACCCTTGAACCAGCCGAAGCCGTAGCCCTTACTCATGCCGGTCCGGACTCCCGCTCCCTGGCTCCAGTCTGAAACCGCAGGGAAGAAGGTCTCCCAGGCGGCAGCTCGCTGGATCACCGTCCCCGCCTGCCACCAGCACCTCGAAGTCCTCCCCGCAGAACTCGCGCAGAACCTGGCGGCAAGCCCCGCAGGGCATGGGGGTCCCCTCCGGCGAATGGATGAGGATCCTGCTGAAGGAACGGCGCCCCGAGCTTACCGCCGATGCCAGGGCCGCCCTCTCGGCGCAGATGGACAGGCCCAGGGAGGCGTTCTCCACGTTGACTCCAAAGTGCAGCCCTCCGCAGTCGTCCTCAAGCACGGCTGCCACCCTGTACCCGGAGTAGGGGCAGTGGCAGAAGGGGAGAAGGGCTTTCGCCCTGTCCAGAAGACTTTTCCGTTCCATTGCTCTCCCTTCACGGGGCAAGAAGGCTGCTTCCCGGGAAAGCGGATGCCATCCCGAAGAACCCTGCAAGCGTGCAGGCGATGTCGGACAGTGTTTTCCGCACACCAAGGCACCTGCCGGCACGGTCCGGAGAGTAGAGGAGAAGGGGGACGAACTCCCTTGAATGGTCGGTGCTTTCGGTGGTGGGGTCGTTGCCGTGGTCGGCGGTTATCATGAGGATGTCGTTCCGGTCCAGGGAACCCAGGATGCCCGGAATCGCGGAGTCCACCTCGGAAAGCCCCTCGCCGAAACCTTCAGGGTCGTTACGGTGCCCCCACTTCGTGTCGAAGTCCACAAGGTTGGCGAAGATGAACCCCTCCCTGAAGGAACGGAGCTGGCCCATAAGGACCTCGAGGCCCTGTGAATTGGACCCCACATGGACGGTCCGGATGCCGCGATGGGCGAAAAGGTCGTCTATCTTCCCCACACCGGTTACTCTGATGCCCGCCCCGGACATCCCGTCAAGAAGGGTCGGCCCGGGAGGGGGGAGCGAGAAGTCCTTCCTGTGGGCGGTGCGGGTGAAAGAACCGGGTTTGCCGGTGAAGGGTCTGGCTATCACCCTCGATACTCCCAGTTCAGGCCCCGAGAAGAGGGACCGGGCATGCCGGCAGCATCGGTAGAGTTCGGGAAGCGGCACTATGTCCTGGTGAGCGGCAATCTGAAGCACGCTGTCGGCAGATGTGTAAACTATCAGCTTTCCCGTGGCCATGTGTTCCCCCCCGAGCCTGGCAATGATCTCGGTGCCGCTTGCGGCCAGGTTCCCCATGATGCCGCGCCCGCACAGGTCGGAAAGCCTGTCCAGGATCACGGGGGGAAAGCCGCCCGGGAAAGTGGGAAAGGGTTTCTCCAGGACCAGCCCCATCATCTCCCAGTGGCCTGTGGTGCTGTCCTTTCCCGGAGAGGCAATGGCGGCCCTGCCCCAGGAGGCTGCAGGGGAAGCCGCAGGTTCCACACCGGGTATCCGGTGCAGGTTCCCCAGCCCCAGTTTTGCAAGCTCAGGCAGATGAAGGCCGCCGAGCCGTCTGGCCGTGTTGCCGAGCGTGTCGCTGCCCCGGTCGCCGTAAAGGCCCGCGTCGGGCATCTCCCCAACGCCCACCCCGTCCAGAACAAGAACAACCGCCCGCCGAGCCATGGCACCCCCTTGCCGGATACAGGACATCGCATCACTATAAGCAAATTCCGTGACCGGTGATCACACAGACAGGGTCTCAGTCACTCCACAGTGGCGAAGAGCGTTCTCTCGCGGGTGTATGTCACGTATCCCGGAGGCGCCCCCTTCACCCTGCGCACGTACTTCACCAGCGTGCAGTCCACCGGTACGATGCCCCTCTGTCCCGAGTGCTTCGCCGCTATGTCCGCCGCCTGCTGAAGCACCTTCTCGGGAGGGTTGCCAGGTCTGCCGTCCCTCCTGAGTATCACGTGACTTCCGGCAGAACCCCGCGCATGCAGCCAGAAGTCGTCCCTGGATGCGGTCCTGAAAGTGAGTTCCTGGTTCTCCCTGGCGTTGCGGCCCGCTATGCAGCGCCAGCCCTGATCAAGGGTGTACTCCCTGGGTCTTCTGGGCTCCTGTGTGCGGCCCGGTTTCGACAGCAGTCCCGCCACGGTTTCCGGGGGCAGGCCGGGAACCTCCCGTATCAGCACGCGCACCTCTTCCAGCCGGCGCTCCATCGCTTCTATCCGGGCTTCCAGCCGTTCACTTTCCTTGTGGACCCCTGCGGCCTTTCTGAAGTAGCGCTCTGCGTTCTCCACCGGCCCCAGGTCCCTTTTCAGCGGTATCTCCACCGTTCCGCCGCCGTAGTCGGCGAGCGCGGCGTTCTCCATGCCCCTTTGGATGCATGCCTTCCGTTGAAGGATCAGGTTCCCCCAGAGCCGGAACGTGGCGGGCTGTTCCAGCGATTCCAGGGCGGTCTTCGAAGCCGCGATCCTGCGAAGGAGGTCTTTCCCCTCCCTGATGAGCCTGACGGAGAGCTCCGCGTAGGCCGGTCTCTCCTTCCCTGCTTCCAAAGGGGGCTCAGCCGGGCTTCCGAGCCACCCTGGCAGCACTGGAACGGCAAGGTCTGCAGCGAGTTCCGACAGCACCTCCCTCAGGGTTCCGCCTGTTCTTTCCACCTGCAGCAGAATAGCCCCGGCCGCCCGGGGACCCACGCCCTCCAGGGCTCTGCACAGGTCCGGCGGTGATGGGCTCCCCGGGAGATCCGCGGAGTGCCACTGCTCCGGCGGCAGGCCCGAGGGCGGCGGCGGTCTGTATTCCACCCCGGGGGCGATGGTTCGGTACCTGTTCCTGTTGGAGCCCACTTTTCTGACACAGGCTATGATCCGGCGGTCGTGCTTCCTGGCCAGAATGATGTTGGCATTCCTCCCGGTGAGCTCGAAGATCAGAAGGCAAGGCCCGGTGTCGTACCGTGAGCCCCTCTCGAACTCGGTGATCAGCACCCTGTCCAGCCCCGCCTGCCGGACCTCCTTGACAGTGGCGCCCTTCAGGTGATGCTCCCATGACGGGTTTCTCGAGGGAACCCGAACGGTGCCCTCCTCGAACAGAAGAGCCGGTGACTCGGGGCGTGAGTCGAGGGAGAGGAGGAAACAGCCGAAATCAAGGGAGAGCACCCGCTCCTGCTCCATGTACACACCCCTGCAGAGGCGGCCGGAAAGCCTGGTGCGAACGGACGGCAGAATTCCCCGCAGCTCAATGCCTTCCACGCTGTTTTCTTCCCTTCGGGTTGACGGCCTTCCGGGCGAAAATAATAAGTACGCTTCAAAGGCGCCTTACATCCGGAGACGAAAATGGAATCAATGACCGGTTTCGGCAGTGCAAGAGCGGAACTGAACGGCTGCGTTCTCACGGCATCCGCACGCTCGGTGAACCATCGCGGGCTGAGCGTTCACCTCAGGTTCCCCCGCGAGGCGGCCTCGCTGGAACAGGAAGCCCACGGCATGATAACCGAGGTTTTTCGCAGGGGCAGGATCGAGCTGACGGTTTCCGTTGAGACCGGAGGAGCGGACGGGACAGCCCCTGAGACGGACATGGACATGGCCGCGGCGTATGTGCGGGCTGCGGCTGCCATGGGAAGGGAGTTCGGGCTGGAACCGGGGATAACCGCCTTCGGGCTCATGGGCATGCCGGGTGTCCTGAGAGTGCCGGGCCCCTCGGATCCCGGGGATCTGGCTCCGGTGCTCCCGGGAGTCATCGGGGAAGCGCTGGCCGCGCTGAAGGAGTCCAGGCTGAGGGAGGGTGAAGGTCTTCGCTGCGTCTTCCTGGATGGGCTTTCATCCCTGATCGAACAGACCGGCCCCATGGCCTCCGGACACGGACAAAGGGTCCAGGCCGCGTTCGAGAAGTACAGAAAGAGGATCGCAGAGCTTCTGGCGGATGCGGAGATGGACCAGGCGAGGCTGGTTCAGGAGATCGCGGTAATGGCGGACAGGCTGGACATCTCCGAAGAGTGCCAGAGGCTCGTTCACCATGCCAGGGAGGCCATGGCGGTCCTGGACGAGCCCGCATGCGGCATGAAGCTGGGCTTCCTTGTCCAGGAGATGCACAGGGAGCTCAACACGATGGGGGCCAAGGTCACCGATCCTGAGGCCGTCCACTGCGTTATAAGGATGAAGGAACTCGTGGGGGGCATGAAAGAGCAGGCCGCGAATGTGCAGTAGAGGGCTGCTGGTGGTCATCGCCGGGCCGTCCGGCGCAGGCAAGACCACACTGGCCAGGCATCTGGTGGAAACCTTCCCCGAAGCGGAGTTCTCTGTTTCATGCACCACCAGACCGCCCCGGGGCAGTGAGCAGGGCGGAGTTGACTACCGGTTCGTCACCAGTGAGGAGTTCAGGGCTCTGATCGAGTCCGGCCACTTCCTGGAATGGGCTGAGGTTCACGGCAACCTCTACGGCACACAGGGAGACTGGGTGAGGGACGCGCTTGCCCGGGGAGGCTCGGTGATACTGGACATAGATGTTCAGGGGGCGCTTCAGGTGAAGGCGGCGGTGCCTTCCGCGGTGCTGGTGTTCGTTCTTCCTCCCGATGACAGGGTGCTGGACCAGAGGCTTGCCGGGAGGGGTACCGACCAGCCGGGGGCCATCCGGAAAAGACTTTCCGCAGCTTCGGCTGAGGTTTCCCTTCTGGGAGCCTTCGATTACTTCATAGTCAACGACCGGTTGACCCAGTCCCTTCAGAGCATCGAAAGCGTGTACCGTGCCGAGCGGATGCGCATGGCGGCCAGGGCATGGCCCTCCGAGGCGGGTCCGTACCACCCCGGGCTCTCATCCGGCTTCTCCGCCTGGAGGGGCCGCAGGGTGGTGGTATGCTCAGGTCCCACCAGGGAGCCGGTTGATTCCGTAAGGTTCATCTCCAACAGGTCCAGCGGGCTCATGGGCATGTCGCTGGTGCACGCCTTTCTCGATGCCGGAGCCCTGGTGACGATGATAACAGGGCCTTGCAGGTACGATTCGCCGCCCGGTTCGGTGGTTCTGAGGAGAGCGGAGACCGCCGGCGAGATGCTTCAGGCTTTGAGGGAAACCGTTGCGGGAGCCGACTTCCTGGCCATGGCCGCCGCGGTGGGCGATTTCCGCCCGGTTGCCCGCATCTCCGGGAAGATGGAACGGGGATCGGGCCTGACCCTGGAACTCGAGCCCACTCCCGATCTCCTGCAGGCGCTGGCCCCCGCCTGCCGGGTGCTCTCGTTCTCGCTGGAGTGCGGCCCGGGCAGCAGGGAGAGAGCTTTGCTCAAGATGAAGCGCAAAGGATCGTTCGCCACCTTTCTCAACAGGGGCGATGTTCCCGGTGATGGAATGGAGAGCGGGACCAACAGCGGGGAGCTGCTCTTCGCCGACGGGGGTTCGGAAGCGGTCCCGCGTGGCTCCAAGCGGTTCGTGGCCATGAAGCTGGTGGGGCTGCTGGGAGAGAGGCTTTGAGGGATCCGCTCTGGGAGGCCGTGAGGAGTTTCGGGCTGGAACACGTCGCCCTTCCCCGGGGGAGGCAGGTCTCCACTGCGCACGATCCGGCCCGACCCTCCCCGCCCTCGCTGGCGGAGGACATGAAAGCCCTGGAGGAGTCCGTGGCGGGGTGCAGACGATGCAGGCTCTCCGAGGGGAGGAACAGGCTGGTGTTCGGGGCGGGGAACCCCGCTTCAGGCATCCTTCTGGTGGGAGAGGGCCCGGGTGCCAACGAGGATGTGCAGGGCATTCCATTCGTGGGCAGGGCAGGCGAACTCCTCGACAGGATACTGGCTGCCATCTCCCTTGACAGGAATTCGGTATACATTGCCAATGTGGTGAAGTGCAGGCCTCCGGAAAACCGCACACCGGCCCCTGATGAGGTCGGCATGTGCATGCCTGTCCTGGAGCGCCAGATAGGGATCATGAAACCCGGGGTTATAGTCGCCCTGGGGGCCAGCGCGGCCTCTGCGCTGCTGGGCGGACGCCAGGGGATAGGAGTGCTGAGGGGGACCATGCACCGTTACGGCGGGATACCAGTGATGGTGACATACCATCCCGCAGCTCTTCTAAGGTCGCCCGCTCTGAAGCGCCCCGTTTGGGAGGATATGAAAAAGCTGTCTTCTTTCCTGGCCGTGAACGGCCTGCCCCGCCATGTCACAGGCTCCTGAGTACAGGCTGCCCCACAGCCCCGAGGCCGAGAGGGGGGTACTGGGCGGCGTGCTGCTTGACCCGGACATTGCCGTGGAGGTCTTCGGGCTCCTGGTGGAGGACGATTTCCACGATCCCCGGAACAGGATGATATTCTCGTGCCTTCGCACCTTGAACGAAAGGGGCGATCCCATAGATCTGGTCACCGCCATGACCGAGTTCCAGAAGCGGGACGGCGGCGCGGACCCGGCAGGCGAGTCCTACATCACTGATCTCACCGACGACGTGGCCTACATGGCCAACGTGCTCACCTACGCAGGCATAGTGAGGGAGAAGTCGCAGCTGCGGCAGCTTGTCAGGGTCTCCAACGACACCGTTCGAAGGGTGATGGCCGGCGACGGGAGTTCCACCGACTTGCTGGACCTTGCGGAACAGAGGATCTTCAGCATTGCCGGAAGCATGACGGAACAGGATTTCCGGCGCGCCGGCGACCTGGCCCCGTCGGCGCTGGAGTCGCTTCGACGGATGAGCGAATCCAAGGGGGGGGTCACGGGCCTCTCCACAGGGCTTGAACCGCTGGACAGGCTCACCACAGGCTTCCACCCGGGAGAGCTCATCATCCTTGCCGCCCGTCCCGGGGTGGGCAAGACCAGCCTGGCGCTGAACATGGCCAGGCATATCGCCGAACAGGGAAAGGGCTGCGTTGCCTTCTTCAGCCTGGAGATGTCCGACGAGATGCTGGTCCGGAGGCTCATCAGCATGATGAGCGGGATTGGCACACAGCCCATCATAGAGGGGACACTGCGTCCGGAGAACTGGCTGGAGCTTGAGCAGACTGCCCGTCATCTGGCGGATCTTCCCATAATGATCAACGAGAAGACCGAACTCACATCGGCGGAACTCCGGGCCAAGGTGAGGAGGCTGCACCGCAGGGAGAAGGTGGCTGCGGTGTTCGTTGATTACCTTCAGCTCATGAAGGGCGCAGACGACCTCGAGAGCCATCAGCTCAAGGTGGCCATGAACTCCGGGGCGCTGAAGGCTCTCGCGAAGGAGATAGGTGTCCCGGTGATCACCCTTTCGCAGTTCAGCCGGAACGCAACCAAGCGGGAGGGCACCCCGAGGCTGAGCGACCTTCGGGACAGCGGTGCCATAGAACAGGACGCCGACCTTGTGATGTTCCTTCACGACGAGAGAGCCGACACCGGCCAGGCGGACACCGACGGGAGCGCCGACCGTTACAGGAACGTTGACCTTCTGGTGGCGAAGCAGAGGAACGGCCCCAGGGGAAGGGTAAGGCTGGTCTTCACCACGGCCACCACCCGATTCGATCCGGTACATCAGGACGAAGGATACTACTGATGTCCCGTTCGCGCACCGTGTTCGTATGCAGCGCCTGCGGCGGTGAAGCCCACGGCTGGAGCGGGAAGTGCCCCCACTGCCTGAGCTGGAACACAATGGTGGAGGAGCGCAGGGAGACTGGCTCCACGGGAGTTTCCCTTCCACCGGAAGCTGCGGTCCCCGTCAGCCTGTCCCGGGTCACTGTGGAAACCGGGGCGAGGATCTCCACGGGGCTCGCCGAGTTCGACAGGGTGCTTGGCGGCGGGGCAAGCGTGGGAAGCGTGATACTTCTCGGCGGTGAACCGGGAATAGGGAAAAGCACCATCATACTGCAGGCGGCCATGAACATGGCGGCTCAGGGCGACAGGGTGCTCTACGCAACAGGCGAGGAATCGGCGCAGCAGGTGGCCGGCAGGGCGGGAAGGATAGGGGGTGCGCCGGAGGGGCTCTCCATCCTGGCGGCGAACCGTCTCGACACCGTGACGGCGGCGGTGGAGTCCGGCGGCTACCGGGTTCTTGTTGTGGATTCGGTGCAGACCCTTCACTCGCCTGAACTCTCCAGCGCTCCCGGCTCGGTGTCGCAGGTCAGGCACTGTTCGGCTTCGGTGGTGAACCTGGTGAAGCCCCGGGAGATAACGGCCTTCGTCGTGGGTCACGTGACCAAGGACGGAACCCTGGCTGGCCCAAAGGTGCTGGAGCACCTGGTGGACACAGTGGTTTACTTCGAGGGGGACTCCTCCCACCAGTACAGACTGCTCAGGGCGGTGAAGAACAGGTTCGGTGGAACCAACGAGCTGGGGGTGTTCGAGATGGGTCCCCGGGGGCTTTCCCCCGTTGCCAACGCCTCGGGGCTGTTCCTGAGAAGGGAAGCCGACATGGTGCCGGGCTCGGTACCGGCGGCGGTACTTCAGGGCTCCAGGCCCTTTCTGGTGGAAGTGCAGGCCCTGACGTGCCCCGCCCGTTACGGATACCCTCAGAGAAGGGCCTCGGGATTCGACGGGGCCAGGCTGGCAATGCTCCTTGCGGTTCTTGAGCGAAGGTGCGGAGTGGCTCTGGACAATCAGGATGTTTTCGTGAACGTTGCGGGTGGATTCACCCTGGGTGACCCCGGGGCCGATCTCGCCGTGTGCCTGGCGGTTGCCTCCAGCAGGCTGGACAAGCCTGTAAGGAAGGGTACAGCCGTGTGCGGTGAGGTGGGGCTCGGCGGCGAGGTACGGCCGGTGGCCGGTTACGGCAGAAGGTTCAACGAAGCGGTAAACCTTGGCTTTTCCACCCTCGCGGGTGCCAGGGAGGACACAGAAACAGAGAAGAACGGCGCACCGGGTTTCGTGCGCCTGTCCGCCGCCTTGGCCAACCTTCTGGATGAAAAGGGAGAAGAATGGCTCTGAGAAAGAACGGCTGGGAGAGCAGGCTTCTGTTCGTGCTTGTTCTGGGTCTGGCGGGCACACTTGCCACCGAAAACCCCTTCGTCTCTTCGGAGAGCTTCTGGATGGGGTTTGCGGGCATCGCCATCGGGATCGTGGCGCTGGTGCTGGAAAGGCTGGTGATCGGGCTTCGCGCCGACGGCTTCGTTTACATCACCGCGGGAACCTTCCTCGGCCTCACCACGGGCCTGTTGATCATGCTTGTCCTTCATGTGGGGGAGATAAGGCTCAGGGCAGGGGGCGCCGACCTGCTCGTGCTGGTCCCCTTCGCTCTGGCCTTCGTTTTCTCCAGGGCAGCCCTGACCAAGGGGAAGAAGCTCAACCTGCTGAAGGTGGAGGAAGAACGGGGCACCAACCTGTTCATGCCGGTTCTCGTGGACCTGAACGCCATCATTGACGGCAGGGTGGCCGACCTTACGCTTGCGGGGATACTCCCCGGGCCGTTCACCGTTCCCGAATCGGTGAAGTCGAGTCTCGAGACCCTTGCGAAGAGCAGGAACGTGGTATCCAGAGGGAGGGCCAGAAGGGGGACCGAAACCCTTCAGCGGCTCGAGGAGGCGGTGGGCAAGGCCGGAGGGCTTCTGGATTACAGGGATTTCGGCGAAGGCGAGAGGGAGAAGCACAGGATCCTGGAGTGGCTCAGGCAGTCCGGTGTTGCCCTGATGAGCTCGGATGCTTCACTTCTGGACACCGCTGAGAGGGAAGGCATCCATGTCATCCGTCTCGAGGAGGTGGGCGCCGCAGGCAGGGCCGTGGTGCTTCCCGGCGAGAAGCTCACGGTGAGGATACAGAAGAAGGGCCGCGGCGCAGGCCAGGGGGTGGGTTTCCTGTCCGACGGGACCATGGTGGTGGTTGACGAGGCCGGAAGCCTGATGGGCAGCGACGTTCCTGTAACGGCCCACACCACCTTCAGGGCATCGGGCGGGACAATGGTGTTCGCATCGCTTGAGAAACCCGAGGAAGAGGTGCTGGAAAATCCCGATGAGGACCGGGCCTGATGCAGGGCTCCGTCCAATGGGGCGCGGTGGTGACCGCCGCCGGCACCGGCAGCCGTTATGGCGGAGCCCTTCCGAAGCAGTTCACACTTCTCTCGGGAAGACCAATGGTCCAGTGGTCGGTGGAACTGCTCTCGGAAATGATGCCCGTGGCCGTCGCTGTCCCTCCCGGCTTCCCGTGGCGCCATCACTGGACGCCTCCACCCGGAGTGGCAGTCGTGGACGGCGGCTCCCGAAGGCAGGATTCTGTGGTCAACGCCCTGAAGGCCCTTCCGGAACCCCGGTTCGTCCTGGTTCATGACGGTGCGAGGCCCGGGCTCACCTGTGGTCTTGTGCGCAGGGTGATGAACGCCGTGATCGAGCATGGCGCCGCCGTACCCGGCATAAGGGTGCGGGATACCCTGAAATCTGTGCGCAACGGTATGGTGGCCTCCACCGTTGACCGGTCCGGCCTCTGGATGGTCCAGACTCCCCAGGGGTTCGTTTACCGCGACCTGCTGCAAGCTCTTACCGAATCGGCGGACGTCACCGATGAGAGTTCCGCAATGGAAGCGCTGGGAGTTCCTGTTGCCGTGGTTGACGGAGACCCGGGGAACCTGAAGGTAACCGAGCCCGGGGACAGGGCATGCCTCGGAACCGGCCCCCGTCTCTCGCTGGGGCAGGGGCTGGATTTTCACCCCTTCAGCCCTGAGCGGCCCATGGTGGCAGGGGGCTGCAGGCTCGGCGAGAGCGACGGGCCGATGGGGCACTCTGACGGCGACGCAGTGCTTCACGCCGCGGCGGATGCCCTGCTTGCCGCGGCTTCCCTGGGAGACATCGGGACCTTCTACCCCCCTTCCGACCCGGTTTGGAAAGACGCCGACAGTGCCGTGATACTCGGCGAGTGCATGGAGAGGGTCCGGGAAGCCGGATGGGAGCTGAACCGGCTCGACCTTACGCTGGTGGGGAACAGGCCGAAAGTGGCGCCCAACCGTGACAGGATGATCGACAGGATCTCAGGGATACTCAAGACCGCCAGGGGAAAGGTCTGGATCAAGGGCACCACCACCAACACACTGGGCGACCTGGGCAGGGGCAAAGGCTTCGGATGCCTTGCCCTGGCGGTGCTCGAGGCATGACCGAGGGGATCTGGCCCGGCCTCGAAGGGTTGTTCGATTCCTGGGCACCGGCTCCGGTGCTTGCGATGACAGCCCTTCTCGAGACCGTTTTCCCGCCGTTCCCGGGCGACGTTATCTACATCGCCGCCGGAGGACTGGCCCGTTCCGCCGGTGTGAGCCCCTGGCTGCTCTGGGTGCCCGGGTTCGCCGGATGCGGGTTCGCCACTTTTCTGCTGGATGCCGCCGGAAGGGGCTCCGGACCCCGATGGATCGAGAGAATGGTGGTGGGGGGTTCTTCGGGGCAGAGGGGGATGGCCCGAGCAAAAGCCCTTCTTGCGAAGCATGGCGGGAAGGCGCTCTTCCTGAGCAGGTTCATCCCCGGCATAAGGTCGCTTCTGGTGGTGGCCGCCGCCT
The DNA here is from genome assembly GCA_964541235.1 of uncultured bacterium. Classification (GTDB taxonomy): domain Bacteria; phylum Fermentibacterota; class Fermentibacteria; order Fermentibacterales; family JCC-6; genus UBA6080. The sequence continues at coordinate 37,128 of CAZIPI010000005.1, forward strand.
GGAGCGGCATGGGAAGGGCCTCCGTTCTTGTCCCCTCACTCGCCAGCGCCATGGTCTGGTACGGCCTGCTGGCGCTGCTGGCTGTGCTGCTTGGCTCCAACCTCGAAGCCGCCTCGGCTTTCATGGCGGCTTACGGCAGGTTTGCAATGATTGTACTGGCCCTGGCTCTGGTCTTCTTCATTCTGATCCGCCGAAGGAGGGCGGGGCGATGAGGGTGCTTTTCGCAGCCTCGGAGGTCTATCCCCTTGCCAGCACAGGCGGTCTTGCGTCGGTGGTCTCCGAGCTTCCGGCGGCCCTTTGCAGGGAAGGCGTGGATACCAGGGTGATCATACCGTTCTACGGCGACCTTGCCGGCATGAAGGGCGTGCGCTGGCTGGGTGCAGGGACCACATTCATGGGCGAGGACTTCGGGATAGCCGAGACCGTGCTTCCCAACCGGGTTAGGGTCTATCTTGTGGCCCGGGACGAGGCATTCTCGCGGAAAGGCCTCTACGGCCCCACCCCCGACACCTCATGGCCCGACAATTTCATCAGGTTCTCCTTCTTCGCAAGGGCGGTGGAGGCTTCCGCCGGGGTCACCGGCTTCCTGCCCGACCTTTACCACTGCCATGACTGGCAGACCGGCCTGCTTCCGGTCTATCTGGCCGGCACCGGCCGGACTTCGGTATTCACAATTCACAACATGGCGTTCCAGGGAAGGTTCGGTCCGGAGAGCTGGCCCGCTGCGGGACTGCCGGACAGCTTCTTCGATCCCGAGGAACTGGAGTTCTGGGGCGACTGGAACATGATGAAGGGTGCCATCGTGCACGCATCGGCGGTTACCACGGTGAGCCCCTCCTATGCAAGGGAGATACGCACGGCCCGCTACGGCTTCGGGCTCGAGGCCCTTCTGGAGAGGTTCAGCGGAAAGCTGACAGGCATCCTGAACGGCATAGACCCGGAGTGCTGGAACCCCGGGAACGATCCCCGGATCGAGGCCGGCTTCGGCATCGGTGACATGGCAGGGAAAAGGAAGTGCCGTAACGCGCTGCTGAAGGAGATGGGCCTGTCCCGGCGGAACGGTCCCCTTCTGGGGATGGTCACCAGGCTCACGGCCCAGAAGGGAGTGGACCTTCTTCTTGAAACGCTCCCGGGCATCGTTGGAAGAGGCATGAGCCTGGTGGTGCTGGGCACAGGGGAGGCCGGGTTCGAGCAGGCCTTCAGGTCCGCCGCTGCCCGGTACCCCGGGGCTGTGGCCGTGAGGATAGACTACTCCGACAGCCTTGCCAGAAGGATCTTCGCAGGTTCCGACATCTTTCTGATGCCATCCGTGTTCGAGCCCTGCGGGCTGTCCCAGATGACGGCAATGAGGTACGGCTCGGTACCCCTGGTGAGGAACACCGGGGGTCTCGGGGACACGGTGACCGTGGAGACAGGCTTCCTCTTCGATTCCCCCGGCGACTTCCCCGGCACACTCGACAGCGCAATGGACCAGTGGGGCCAGGGAGCCGCACTCTGGGCGGTGAAAAGGCGTACCTGCATGAAGGTTGACAACTCCTGGAGGAACCGTGTCCCCGCCTATCTCCAGGTGTACCGGAACAGCCTGGGGGACGTGTCGGAATGAAGGCGCTGGCGCCCCTGAAGCAGTTCGTGAAGCCCGCCGGTGCCCATTCGGTCCTTGCAGGCGGCTGGTGTCCGGAAGCCGCCGGAGCCTCGGCGCTTCTCATTGTTCTGGGCGGAATGGCTTTCGGGGCGCTTCTACCGTGTTCCCTGCTGGAGTTCCCGGCGTTCCTGCTCTTTGAACGGGGATTGATGGCTGCCTTCGCGGGGGCGGCGGCGTGGGGCCTTTCCAGGGCCTCGGGAGAGAAGCATCCTCTGGTCCCCGGGATCCAGTCCGCCTTCATGGCCATGGTGGTATGGGTCACGGCGGCGGCGGCGCTCCTCTGGGTCTCACTGCTGGCCGGGATAAGCCCCGGCTTCAGCTGGAGTGCCGCCGAGCTGTTCCGCTGGCTTCCGCCGATCCCCGCAGGTCATCTTCTGTTCATCGTTCTGTACAACCTCGATGTTCCTTCGGCAGCCACCGTGTTCGTATGGGGCAGAGGGTTGTCGGGGGCGTGGGGGACAGTTCCATCCTTCGGGCAGAGAATTGCCTGGACGGTCTATCTGTTCGCCGTCCTTCTTCAGGCGGCGTTCTTTCTGGTTGGTTCCGGAGGCGCGGAGGTCAGCAACTGATGATTCCATTTTTGGCGGTACTTGCACTTTCCTCCATGGGAACAGGGGATACCATGGACCTTTCCGGCTGGGTCTCCACGGCCCTTTCCAATTCCCCTGCACTGGCCGAGGCGGAAGCCTCGCTTTCCATGTCCCGGGCAGGGCTCAAGTCCGCCGGGTCCTTCATCTGGCCAACCCTTACCTTTACGGCGTCCTCGGGTTACTCCTGGATATCCGCGGAACCAGTCGGGGAAGGACATGTCGGGAACGAAGCCCACTCCCTCTCGCTGGGCCTTTCCCAGGAGCTTCTTGGTTCGGGCGGCCGCAGCTGGCTTCTCCTCGGCGCGGAGAGACGGGGGTTCCAGGCCGCCGAAGCCGACTACGACGCGGCGGTGCTGGACATTGTCATGAGGGTTCTTGAGGCCTACTATGCGGTAGTGGAGGCTGAAGGACTGCTTTCGGTTTCCGCCCAGGCCCTTGAGAGAAGCGCCAGCCAGCTGGAGAGGGCACAGGCGCTTTACGCCATGGGTGGCATCACCACACTGGAGATGCTTCAGCTTCAGGTGCAGGAGAGCCGCAGCAGGCTCGCCCTGACCCGGGGCAGACAGGGTGTGAACTCCGCTTACAGCTCGCTTTATCAGGCGGCCGGAGTTCCGTTCTCATCGGGTTTCCTCGTGGATACCGCCGCAGTGCTCCCACCGGTTCCGCCGGGGGTGTTCGATGACCTTGCCCCTGAGATCCACCAGAACCCCAGCCTTCGGGCGGCCAGGCTGCGGTCCCAGCAGGCGGCCATGGCGGCCAGGGCCCAGGAGAGGTCGGTCTGGCCCAGTCTCACGGCCAACGCCTCATGGGGGTGGAGCGGCAGCAGCCTGGGGGAGCTTGACAACCTCCTTGAACATGACTCCTGGTCGGTGAGCGCAAGGCTGAGCTGGACACTTTTCGACGGGTTTTCAAGAGAGGCCGCCGTTCAGTCGGCAAGGGCTTCCGTACTGAGAAGCCAGGCATCGCTTGCCGGGCTGGAATCGGCTTTCGAGAGCTCGCTCCTGTCCTCAAGGGACAATCTGGCGGCGGCCCACGAGAGCTTCCGGCTCAGCGGGCTGGCGCTGGAGCAGGCACAGGAGCAGTACCGCCTTTCGAAGCTGACCTACGAAATGGGGGGCCTCTCGCTGCTGGACCTTCTGGACGCTGAGCAGATGCTCTCCGAAGCACAGGCATCGCTGGTGAGCGCCAGGGTGGCCGCGCTTGTGGAGGAGGCCCGGCTCTACGCGCTCATGGGCAGAACACCGAGACTGGGGGAGTAGGGCTTGCAGGCATTGTGGATCTATGCCGTAATGAGCGGAGCCGGCGTCCTGGTGGCGCAGGTTGCCTGGAACCGCATGCTGCTGTTGGTGGCCGGCGGAAGCGTGGATTCCGCCGCGGTGGTCCTCAGCGCCTTCATGCTGGGGCTCGGACTTGGGGGCAGGGTGCTGGGGGCCATGGCCCAGCGTGCATCCAGGCCCGTCCGGGTGCTTCGACTGGCAACCGCCGGCACCGCCATGGGCGCCATTCTTCCCCTTCTACTCGAACCTTTCCTTGAGAGGTTCTACCCCTGGTTCTACCTGTCTGGGCTTCAGTTTCCCGCCAGGTTCCTTCTTTCGGCTCTGATGATCTTTCCCGCAACCTTCTGCGCCGGAGGGATCGTTCCCGCCCTTTCAAGGCTCGTTCAGGGCCCCGACGGGCGTTCCGAGGCTTCCAGGCTCTATGGGCTGAACAGCCTTGGTTCAGCTCTCGGAGGCTTTCTGTCGGGTTTCATACTCCTCGAGGCTGTGGGCACCGTGATGACGCTGGCCATCGGTTCCTCGCTGGTCCTGATGGGTCTGTTCTTCGTGGGGAACCCGAACGTCGAACCTGACCGGCCCGTCCGTCAGCTTCCTCCCAGGGCGTTCCACCTGGTGTTGTACGCCGCCAGCGGATGCCTTGCCCTGGGTTACGAGACCGTCTGGAGCCGTCAGCTGACCTTCGTCCTGGGCAACAGCACCTACGCGTTCTCCACCATGGGGATAATGGTGCTTCTGGGTATCGGTCTCGGAGGCATTTTCGGCAGGCGCATCGCATCCGGGGCCGGAAGGCCCCTGGCGCTGTTCGGGTTGGTCCAGGCGCTTCTCGCGGTGTCTTCCGTGCTTCCTCTGTCTGCCCTGAGAAGCTTCCCGGATGTGACCGCGCTTGCGGGAACCCATGGCTGGGCGGCCCGTACGGCGGGCGGTTTTCTGGCGTCGTTCCTCTACATGATCCCTTCAACATTCCTCATGGGAGTGACTTTCCCGGTGATGCTCAAAGTGTGCGCAAGGGAGGACCGGCTGAGCAGCGACATAGGGCTCCTGTCCCTGGCCAACTGCCTCGGCGCCGCTGCTGGACCGGTGCTGGCAACCAGGGTGCTGTTCCTTCACTTCGGCGTGACGGGCACCGGGCTTCTGCTTGCCCTGGGAAGCATTGCCCTGGGGCTGGTCTGCTTCGTGAGGGACAAACGTCCTGCCGGCGCCTTCATCAGTGTTTCCGCAGCCGCCGCGGTGTACCTTCTTGTCAACGCATCCGCACCCCCGGGTTCCATACCGCCGAGGGGGATGGAAACGGTGTTCTTCACCGAGGACAGGACCGCCACGATCTCCGTGTTCGGCCGCGACTGGGACGGACACATGAGCCTCAGGATAAACGGGGTGGAGGAAGTGCCCATAGACCAGGCTTCGCTGGAAGCCTTCTACCTTCTTGGCCATCTGCCCTGGGGGTACAATCCCGGTGCACGCACAGCCCTGGCCGTGGCCCTTGGCGGCGGCATCACATCCGGCGCCCTTCTGGCGCATCCATTGGAAAGCCTTGTCTGCGTTGAGATATGTCCGGGTGTCGTGGAAGCCCTGCCCCATTTCCAGGAACAGAACCGGAGGCCGGATCTCGATCCCAGGTTCCGGCTCGTGGGGGATGACGGCAGGAATTACCTGCTCGGCGTACCCGAGCTCTATGACCTCATCATCTGCGACGCTACACATCCGGGGTCCAGCGAGAGCTGGCTTCTCTACACCCGCGAGTTCTATTCTCTCGTGAGGAGCAGGCTGGAACCCGGCGGGATAGCGGCGCAGTGGGTCCCGCTCCACCAGCTTCCACCGGTGGAGCTTCACAGGATACTTGCCACCTGGGCAGGGGTGTTCCCCCACTCCGCAGCTCATCTCGCCGGAGGAAGGCATGTGATCCTGATAGGGGGAGGCGAACCGCTGAACCTCTCCATAGAGGCCATGTTCAGTGGTGGATCGGCTGAACAGCTGGAGTCGGTGGCCCTTGACCCCGGAGAACCGCTGTACCTTCTGCCGGTCCTCGATGAGTCCGGCATGAGCCGGGTGCTGGCCGACGGACCCGAACCCAACAGGGACCACCGGGCTTTCTGCCAGTTCATCAGAAGGACGGCCCCGGACGACCCGCAGGCGACCATAGCCCCCAATGTTGCGCTGGTGTTCTCTTATTCCACATTATCCCCTGACCCGGTCAGATCGGCGCAGATGGTTTACTGGGGCGGTTCGCTCCCCGGAGCCCATGCGCTGCTCTCGGGGCAGGAGGGCGGCATGGGTTCCCGCTGGAGGGCCGTCACCCTCACATCTGCCGCGGAAGTGCTTTATGAATCGGGTTCACCGGTGGAGGCGGCCCGGTTCGCCAGGCGCGCCGCTTTGGCCGACCCCCGGTGGCCGCGACCGAACCAGTTGATTGAATACATGGAAAGCGGATCACAGGAAACGGAGTAAAGGCGATGGGAAGACTGGCGTTTCTCTTTCCCGGTCAGGCATCCCAGCAGGTGGGAATGCAGAAGCACCTCATGGGTTATTCGGAATCAAGGGAATTCCTGGAGAGGACCTACGCCTTGAGCGGGGTTCACGACCTGTTCCAGGTGATGAGCGAAGGCCCGGCTGAGACCCTTACGAGAACCGACTATGCGCAGCCGGCAATTACCATGGTCAGCATCGCCACGCTGAAGGTTCTACAGGTTGCAGGCATAAGGCCCGAGGGGGCCGCCGGGCACAGCCTGGGGGAGTACTCCGCGCTGGTCTCTGCGGGAGTCCTTCTTCCCGAGACCGCCGTGAAGCTCACCAGGCTCAGGGGAGAGCTGATGCAGCGATGCGCCGACGTTCACCCCGGGGGAATGCTGGCGGTGCTGGGACTCGATCTGGAAAGCGTGAGCAAAGCCGTGGAGCAGGCGTCCCTTATGGGTCCCGTGGGAGTTGCCAACATGAACTCGCCCGGGCAGGTCGTGATCTCCGGAGCCAGTGAGCCCCTGGAACGGGCTGGAGAGATATGCAGGGAACTTGGCGCAAAACGGGTGCTTCCGCTCCAGGTCTCCGGCGCATGGCACAGCCCCCTCATGGAGGATGCCGCCAGGGACCTTAAGAAGGCGCTGAAGGAAGCTGCCTTCTATGATCCGGGTATCCCCGTGGTCGCAAACGTCACCGCCGGTTACATAACCAGCGGGGACAGGGCTCGGGAGCTTCTCTCGAGGCAGGTCACCTCACCCGTGCTCTGGGCCGCATCGATGAAGCTCATGACCGAGAACGGGTTCGACACGTTCGTCGAGGTGGGTCCAGGTACCGTACTCCAGGGACTCCTCGCCAAGGTCCCCGGGGCAAGAGTGTACGGAACCCATGACGAACAGGCGCTCTCCCGGACACTTGAGGAACTTCGCGGAAGGAGCAGGCAGGGCTGAGCCGGGGATCGGGGGTCAGCCTTCCTTCGCCCCCCCGAAAACGGCCCGTTCGTGGGCGGCGAAAGCCAGGGGGGGAATGTCCTTCCGGTGCAGGAACAGAACCTGCGATGCGTCGTCGCCCGGGACCGGCTCGCCGGCAAGCCCCGAGGCCTTGAAAACGTACAGAGCTATGCCGCCGTAGTCCGTGGTGTCCATGTCCGAACCGGCAAGCCTCATGGAACCGGCGTCAAGCCCGGTCTCCTCCTTGAGTTCGCGCCTGGCGCAATCCTCCGGGGTTTCCCCCAGGTCCATGAAACCTCCGGGAAGGCACAACTCGCCCTTTCCGGGTGAAAATGCCCTTCGCACCAGCAGCACCCTGCCTTCATCGTCTTCCGCCAGCACCATCACCGCCGGAAGCGGGTTCCTGTAATGGACCAGGCCGCAGCCCGGGCACTCCCTGTGACCCAGGACACCCACCATCCCCTCCCCGCAGACCGGGCAGAACCGGGGAGGCAGGTAGAAGGACGAAGTGTCGCGGTGTGACGGGACCGGGCCCATGCCCGGAAAGTGGCCCATGAGATAGCCCCCCCTTCGCTTGAAGCCGTCCCTTATCGCTCCCCTGAGGTAGGCCAGGGCCTTCTCCACTGAAGAGACCGGGTCAAGTCCTGACGCCATCAGGGCCGCGCATGCCGATGCAAGGGTGCAGCCGGTGCCGTGGACCTTGCCCGGTACTGTTCTTTTTCCGGGGAAGACCCTGGAGCGCCCATGGCCCACCAGCACATCCTGAGGCTCTCCCTGAAGGTGGCCGCCCTTCACCAGAACGGCTCCCGGGCCCATGTCGAGCAAGGCCCTCCCGGCGTCCTCCATCTGCCGCGGGGTCCTGACCGTTCTTCCGGTCAATGCCTCAGCTTCGTCAAGGTTGGGGGTCACAAGGGCCGCCCGGGGGATGAGGGCCTTCAGAAGCACTTCTAGAAGGCCTCGTCCCGAAAGGCTGTCGCCGCTGCCCGCCGCAAGTACGGGGTCAACCACCAGGGGGCCGGGAGAGATAAGGGAAGCATGCACTTCCGCGGCTGCCAGTGCGGCTTCAGGGCTTCCGAGCATGCCGGTCTTCATGCCGTGCACAGGCCCGTCATGGCACTGGGCAAGCATCTGGGCCCTGATCTCCTCAGGGTCAACGGGACTCCAGCGGTGGACCCGCCCCGAATCCTGAACGGTTATCGCGGTTACCGCGAAGCATCCATGGGCTCCCATTGCAGCCGCGGCCTTGGCATCCGCGAAGAGCCCGGCCCCCCCGCTGGGGTCGGTGCCCCCCACCATGAGAACCACCGGCCTTGAGCCGTCACTCGCCAAAGGACGAGGGTCTGTGTTAGTTTTGGCACATGAGTTCATGGATCGTTCCCGTCCTGTGCTGGGGATTGCTGGCCGCAGTGTCGGCATCCATGGGGCCGAGTATAGGTTCGGTTAGCATCACGGGCAATCCGCCGCTGGATGACAAGACCCTTCTGGCCGGCACGGGGCTGGAGCCCGGGGCATCTGTTTACGGTCTTTCCAGGGTCCTTGTGGGCAACGGGGTCGTTGCAAACCTTCGGAATCACGGATACCTCGACGCGGAAGCCGAGGTCTTCTGGCCGGAGTGGGGCGCCACGGATTACGCCGTTGGGATACACGTGGTTCCCGGCCGCAGGTCGCTTCTTGGCGGAGTGGTGATCGCCGGGGCCGAAGCCATGAGCACGGAGCAGATACGGGGGCTGCTGCCCCTGTGGGCCGGGGAGCCCCTGACCCCCGCGGACACCCTGGGCTTCAGGCGGGCCATCAGGGCGGCGTACAATCTCAGGGGAAGGATAAGGGCCGAAGTCCGGATAGACCTTGGGGAGTTCGACTATCCCGGAGATGACTCCATTCCCGGCACCCGCACCCTGTACTGCACGATAAACGAGGGCCAGCGGTTCGTCCTGGGCGATGTGAGGGTCACGGGCCTGGAGACCGTAAGGGAGGTGGTGGTGACCAGGGAGATAGGCCTGCTCCCCGGAGACTCGCTGAACACCGACATAATGCGGGAGTCCCTGGCCAGGATATACACCCTGAGGCTCTTCAACGATGTCCGCTACCGGTACCACGCCCGGGATAACGGGCCGGTGATGGACGTGGAGGTGGTGGTCTCCGAGCGGCCTTACCACACCATTGATCTGGCCACCGGTTACATATCGCCCACTGCGCTCTTCTGGGGAGCCTACTGGAAGCATCCGAACATCTGGGGCAACAACCAGCGGCTCACCATCGGCTCCACCTGGACCCATTACTTCGCCAGCGGCCAGGAGGGCGATCTGGTGGAACCCTCGCTGGCCTATGAGGAGCCGTGGTTCCTTTCGACAAGATGGTCGTCCAAGATACTGGGAAGCTACACATACCTCGAGCGAAGCTTCCAGGAGGAGAGGAGCTACGGCCTGGGGGTAAGCTTCTCACGGCTTCTGGCTCCCGACCTCAGGTTCACCTTCGGCTACGGGATAGACAGGATCCGCTTCCAGACCACAAGTGAAGACACCGTCATTACACAGGACTGGACCACCACCGGAAGCCTGAGGGCTTCTGTGGTTAACGATACACGCTCCCCGGTGCTGGACCCCGCGCGGGGCCGGTGGCTCATGCTGGGCGGCAAGGTTTCCGGGGGCATCCTCGGAGGGCTGGACTACTACAGGGCGGAATCCGAGTCCCGCATCTTCATGCCCCTTGGCGACAACGTGGTGCTGGCAGCCAGGGGGGCCGTGGGAACAGTTCAGGGGTACAACGGGCAGGTCAGCGTACCCCCCACCGACAGGTTCTACCTGGGGGGGGTCGGAACCATCAGGGGATACTCCTACAACGCTCTGGGTCCCTGGGACGACGACGGCAACCCCCTTGGGGGCAACACGATGCTGCTTGGTAACATCGAGGCCCGGATCAGGGTGTGGAAGTTCCTGGGAATAGCCGCTTTCCTTGACTCGGGAGGTATCTGGAACGATGTGGAGGATGTGTCCACCTCCGATGCAGGTCTCGGGACAGGGCTCGGAATACGGATAAGCACACCTTTCAGCCCGATCCGCTTCGATTACGGGTTCGCGCCTACCTGGCGCGACGGCTTCAAGAGGGGAAGCTTCTATTTTGCCATCGGCCAGATCTTCTGACGGAAAGCAGAGAGGCTCCAGGAACAGGGTATTGCTGCTTGTGGCGGTATCCGCTCTGGTGGTCCCTTACCTCCTTCTGCTGACCGGGGGTCTCTCGGGCGTGGTGAGGACAGTGGTGAACGCCCTGGCCAACGATGGCAACGTTTCCGTTGACGTTCACGGGTTCGCGTCCGGCATCTTCTTCGGCACCAGGGCCGACTCGGTGGTGGTGAGCGACAGGCATGGCCTGAAAGTGACCGTGACCGGCATTGTGGTCAGGGGCAGCCTTACCGGCTACCTGTCCGGTTCGGGGCTGAAGCTGATCCACGCTGACTCGCTTGGTATAAGGCTGCCATCCCCCGGGGCTGGCGCTCCGGGTCCTCCCGAGCCCGACATGCAGCCCCTGTTTCAAAGCATTCTTCAGGGTTTCGTGACTTCATCCGACACTCTGGAGATCCTCAGGGGAATGATCCTCGAGCATGACGGTACGGTGCTGCTTGACTCCATGCGTATCGCTGCCCGGGTAACGTCCCGGGGCACCGCCGCGCTGGATGTGTACTCAGCCGGAGTGTTCCTTCCGGGGTTCGGGGGCGTCACCGGTTCGGGGGGGATCTCCCTGACAGGGGACAGGGCTTCGCTGAACGGATTCACGGCGGTGACCCCCGCGGGCACTCTTGAACTGAGCGGGTACCTTCTTGCCGACAGCACCCTGTCTGTGCAGGGCGAGGGGGTCTTCTCCACCGGCTTCCTCCCCGGAGCGCCCGTCGCATCGGGAGCCGTGGCCATGAGCGTGGAGGGCACAACCGGAAGCCCCGTCGGCCGGATGACAGTGAGCGACGGGATGGTGCGCTTCATGGAACGGGATTTTTCCTTCCACGCCGACTCGCTGACCGGGGGGATGACGGGTGCCGGGGCCGGAGGCGTGGGATTCTCGACCCCGGGCATCAGCGGTGTTCTATCCGGCACGGTTGCTTTTCAGGGGCAGGTCTGGAACGCCGCGGCCGATCTGACCCTCACCGGCATGGACCCTTCCGGCTGGCACCCCGAAGCCCCTCCCGGCAACCTTTCGGGAACACTGATGCTGAGAGCCTCGGGAAACGGGGAAACCCTTGATTCCGGAACCGTTCAACTGGAAATGGGGCCAGGTGAGATCGAGGGCTACGGATTCGAATCACTGAGGCTGAGCGCGGACGCTGATCCGTCCCGGGTCTCCGGCACCCTTTTCCTGAGGATCGCCGGAGCCTCGCTGGACTCCGACTGGTCGCTCAACCTGGGAGCGGATTACCAGCCTGTCTTCTGGAGGGGGAACGCCTTTCTCAACATCAGCGATTTCCGGGCGCTTTCCAGCCTCCTGGGACCGGGTGCACCTGTCGGCTCCCTGAACGGGGTGTCCGCCAGGTTATCGGGCCAGGGCACTCCCGAGAGGTTCAGGGTAACATGCACGGCGCAGGCTGGTGAGCTGGAGATGGGGGATGGGGCTGCTTCCGGGCTTGCCCTTAGCGGGGATGCGGCTTTCGATCTCTCACGTGAGCATGAAGCGAGGATAGACTTCACGGGACGGACCACCCTTCAGCGCTTCACATGGGCTGGATCAGCGGCTTCGGGCGTTCTTCTCGACGGGAACGTCAGGATGAGGCTTCCCTCCCGTGGGGAACCCTCCCTGGCCTTCCTCGGGTCGGCAAGGGTGGACTCTGCCGGAACCGGCGGCATCCTTGCCCTGGGTTCGGAGGTTGCCGCGGACGTCTCCCTTGCGGACGGTCTGCCCTCAGGCACCGTGCTCTTCAGGTCCGAACGCGTTGAAACCCCGAACGGCGCCATGTCGGTGGCGTTCGGCGCCGGGTCCCGTCTGGGCCTTGTCAGTGTGGACTCGCTTGAGATCCTGCATGAACAGGGCATGAGGGTGGCTGCCGGTTTCTCCGTGGACATGACCGATGAGTCGGTCAGCGTCACGCTGGACTCCATAAGGGTCACTATGAACAAGCTCAGGCTGGTTCGGGCCGGCGGGGCCGAAGTGAGCATCTCTCCCGACGGGGAGATCGGGATTGACACTTTATGGGTCGATCCTCCCGCGGGATACCTTAGCGGAAGCGGATCCATAGGCAGCGACGGCTCCATTGACGCATCCTTCACCACCAGTTCCGTCGATCTGGCCTCTCTGGGGATGGTGTTCGGCCTCGACTTTCCCGTCTCGGGTGTGCTGGACTCCAGGATCAACGCCAGGGGGAGGCCGGGTGATCTCGACGTGCTACTTCAGCTCAGGATTGATGACCCCACGTACGGTTCATGGACCCAGGGTGACAGCATCACAGTGAGCGCCGGGCTTTCCGGCGGCCTGCTCACCGTTGACGGCGTGTGGATCTGGAGCGGCGGAGTGAGAAGCGGTGTGAGCTTCGCCATGGACAGCGTATGGAACGGCCCCTCGCTGGACCTCTCCCCGGAGCGGCTCGCCAGGCTCGAGGCCGAGCTTACTGGGATAGGGGACTGGCTGCTCTACATCCTGCCTTTCCCCGTGATGACCAGCGGTGCCAGCATCAGCTCGAGAATAGACTACAACAGGGATGACGCTTACCTTTCCGCAGGCCTAGCCGGCCATTTTCAGCGGCTTTTCGTAGCAGGGGCGCAGCTTGAGTTCCCGATGTCCTCCATCTATGTAACGTACCCTGACACCAGAAGCGAAGACGACTACAACGCGTCCTTCACCATCACCAGCGGCCAGGGAAGGCTGCCCGCCCTTTTCGCGGAAGTCAGGGCAAGGCTTTCCGAGAACATCCCCCTGAGGACGGGAGAGATGCCACTGGAGGTGGAGGGGTACGCGTTCAGGGCTGCACTCAACGGATGGGAGACCATAATCAACGGTATGGGCTGGGTGTCCCTCAGCGGCAATCTTTCCGCCTCAAGCAGCGACATGACAAGAAGGCCGGTCCTTCGGGGCAAGATAACGCTGGATCAGGGGGTCATCGCCCTTAGAAGCGAGCAGGGCGCAGATGCCGGAGGCGGGGAATCGCAGGAAGCCCAGCTTCCCTTCGATCTCTACGTGAAGGTTCAGGCCGAGCGTGGTCTGTGGCTCAGAAGCAGCTACATGAACATCGAGCTGGCGGCGGATATCACGGTTCTGACACAGGAGGGCCGGCCGGCCTTCACAGGAAACATAAGCGTGGTCAGGGGCACACTGAGCGTGTTGAACAAGGACTTCCGCATAACCCACGGAACAGTGGAGATCATTCAGGGAACACCTCCGGGCTTCATGATCAACATCACGGCCGAAGCCAGGGTCCGCAGTTCCATGAGCCGGGAGGTTTACACCATCGAGGTCACGGTGACTGGAGATCCGGAGAACCCCGAGATAGCCCTTTCCGGGAGCGGAGCCGCCGGGGATCTGACCAACGAGGACATAATCACCCTGCTCACCCTTGGCGTGACATACGGCGAGATGCAGCAGATGGATTCAGGCGCCATAGAGAACGAGCTGGAGAGCGTCACGCAGGGGATGCTGGGGAACATGATCGCCAGAAGCATAAGGGAGGGGATCGGCCTTGACGCCCTTTCCATAAGCCCCGACCTTCTCGCCGACTCCACCGGGCTCACGGTGGAGGTGGGCAAGTACGTGCTTCCCAACCTGTACGTTGGTTACATCGATGACGTGTTCAGCCCGAAACCCGGGACGATCAGCGCCCAGTACTTCTTCAGCCGCGACATCTACCTCGAGGGGAGCACCAAGACAACCCTCACCGGGAACCAGGAGCCTACACTGGAGCTGCACTACACCATCAGGTACTAGATACCGTAAACGAACCTCAGCATGAACCTGGACCCGCTGGAAGTCGAGTCCTGCACGTTGCCGGCATTGTCCGTGCCCGTGAACCCCATCTGACCGTACAGGGTCATGTTCCCCGAGAGCCTGTAGCTGAGGTTGAGTTCCATGTCCCGGGTGGTCTCCACTATCCCCGAGGGCCAGGGCTCACCAGTCGTGACCGTGTCTCCGAAGCCGTCGTAAACCGTACCCACTCCGTGCCTTGTGAGGCTTCCGCGGAGCTCGGCGGCAAGGGGCCAGAGCCCGGCGTAACCCAGGGAGAGCGTTATCCTGTCCGCGTCCGGACCCAGCTCCGAGCCTATGATCCTGTCGTTGTGAAGGAAGATGTTCCTCAGGTGCTTCTGGCTGTAAACGTACTTCTGGATCGCAGTGTACTCGGCGGTGACGGCGAAGCCCGTCCCCGGGTGGACCCAGTCCGCCCCCAGCGTGGCCCCCATCTTGTTCGGGCGGTTCCAGACAGTCTGGTACTGGATGTCGTCTATGAGCCACTCGGCATATGCGGCAAGGTTCGGGACCGGCTTCCATATGGCGTCCATGCCCATGAAGAGGTTGTCGTCGTCCTGCTCGTTCCACTGGACGGCGTACCAGAAAAGGATGGGATTCGTGTATGACAGGTCCAGTGAGGGGGTGGTGAAGAATGCGCCTTCGTAAACGCCTATCCTCAGGTTCTCGGCGGGAAGGATGTCAAGTCTGTGGGCGTTGAACCAGCTGCCGGAATCAGGTTCTATGGTGGAGGTCATGCCGGTGAAGCTCACCCGGTCCGAAAGCCTGAAAGTGGCCGTGAGCTGGTCCAGGGGCGGCGAGTTGTCGCTGATGAGAAGCTGGGTGAACCTTCCCGGCCCCCACTGCTGAGAGAAGCGGCCCAGTCTGACGGACACCGCGCCGGATGAGTAGTCCATCCATCCCCAGTCCGTGTAAAGGTGCCTTCCCGGCTCCCCGTTGGGGTGAATGTGGTATGTGGTGAAACCGCCGGGAGGCAGTTCGTCGCTGCCTGTCCAGAGTGAGGCCTGGTGATCGAAGGTGATCCCAAGGGCCAGATCGCCTGCCACTCTGAACTTGACGCCTGCCGCGCTCTCCGTCCCGTCCCCTTCGTACTTGCCCTGAACCGAGGCTTCAACGCCCCAGAACGCTTTTTCTCCCAGGAACGGCATCGAAGGCCTGGAGGCGCGGCGGGCAAGGTCAGAGGCGAGACCGCGGAATGCACCGCTGCCCGATAGGTCCACCCCGGCGGGAAGGATGGCCGGGAAAAGCGACTCCCCGGCCACTTCCAGGTGCCTCAGCCAGATCCCGAACGGCTCTTCAAGTGGAAGGGCTCCGGCGGCCAGCTGCCCTGTCAATGCGATGAGGGCAAAGAGATTCTTCATGCCAGGTTCCTTTCGATGACGAGGACTGTCTCAACATGGTCAGTGTGGGGGAACATGTCCACAGGAAGTATCTTCTCCAGACGGAACCCCCCGCCCAGCAGCGTGTCAATGTCCCTGGCGGCGGTAAAGGGATTGCAGCTCACGTACACGATCCTTTGAACATCCAGCCTGCCAAGCATTCCCATCACCCTGGTTCCGGCCCCCGCCCTGGGTGGATCTAGTATGACGGTGGTGAAGCTTTCCCTTCGGGACAACGCTTTCGAGATGTAGTCGTGGTCACTCTCCCTGATCGACCTGAAACCCGATACACCGTTCAGGGCCGCCGCCGCCGCCCCGGCCTTGACCGAGCCTTCGTTTGTCTCCACGCTGTCCACAATGGCGCCCCTGGCGGCCAGGGGTAGGCCGAAGGTGCCTGCGCCGCCGTAAAGGTCGAGGATTCGCTGGCCCTTGGCGTTGTCCATCACCACGCTGAGAAGGACTTCTGCTGCTCCCGTGTTCACCTGAAAGAACCCGCCGGGCGGGATGGGGAACACCCATTCCAGAAGTCTTTCAGAGAGGGGAGTTCCCCGGGTCCCCATTCCGCTGGCATGCGCGGACCCCCAGCATTCGGGGACATGGGATGCGCTCCCCTCTACCTCCACGAAAGTGGCCCCGGTGTGTTTCGAGCACCTCACCGCAACTGATACCGCTCCTTCCGGGATCCCCGTTCGCAGTATCTCTCCCAGGACCGCCCTTCCAGCACTGCACAGCGCCGGGCAGTCACTCACAGGCAGGGGCTCCCCTCTGAAGGCGTGAAGGCAGGGCCTTCCCCCGGACGCTGCAAAGGTGACCCGGTTCCTGTGGCCCAGGGTCTCAGGGGAGGGGAGAACATGGTCTATCGGCCCTTCAATGAACCGTCCCAGGGCTTTCTGCACCCACTTCCGCTTCCAAAGGAGCTGTTCAGAGTAGTCCAGATGCTGAAGGGAACAGCCTCCGCATGTTCCGTGGAGCGGGCAGAAGGGGGTCCTTCTGCCGGCGCTGGGCGTTATGACCTCCACAAGCTCGGCCTCCAGATGCCTGCTCTTCCCCGATGTGACCCTTGCGAGGACCTTCTCGCCGGGCAGCGCCCCCCGTACGAACACCGCGGGTCGGTCCACCGGCCGGGCTATTCCTCCAACACGGTTGCCGAGAGAAAGCACATCCAGCTCCAGGAGGGGATCAGAAGCTGTCGGCACGGAAGGCCCTCCTTGCCGCGTGCCAGCGGATACGCCACTCGGGAAAGGAGTTCCGGGCTATCTCGTTCCGGATCTCGCGCATCAGCTCCGCGAAGTGGTGCAGGTTGTGGATGGTGGCGAGTATCGGAGCGAGCCATTCCCTGGAGATGAAGAGGTGTCGCAGGTAGGCTCTGCTGTGGTTGGCGCAGACGAAACAGCCGCAGCCTTCCTGTACGGGTCTGAGATCGTCCCTGAACCTGGCGTTCCGCAGGTTCAGCCTGCCGCCGGGAACGAAGAAGCAGGCTCCTCTTGCATTCCTTGTGGGGATCACGCAGTCGAACATGTCAACGCCCATGGCGGTGAAGTCAACCAGGTCCTCTGGTTTGCCCACCCCCATTAGATACCTGGGTTTCTGGGAGGGGAGGACATCAACGCAGCTCTCCACCGCCAGTTCCATTCCGGCCCGGTCTTCCCCCACGGCCACCCCGCCTATGGCGTAACCATCGAAGCCCATGTTCACCAGCTCCCTGGCGCAGTTCTCCCGCAGGTCGGGAAATGAACCGCCCTGCACGATGCCGAAAAGGGCCCCCGCGCCGCCGGTGCGGGCTCTGGCCGCCCTCTCGGCCCACCGCAGGGTGAGCTTCACCGATTCCTGGGTGCGCTCCCTTCCGCTGGGCTGCTGGAGGCATTCGTCAAGGACCATCATGACATCGCTGCCGAAGACGTTCTGCAGATCGATGACCCCTTCCGGGGTGAGCGTGTGGCTGGACCCGTCTATATGGGACTGAAAGCTGTACCCTTCCTCGGTGACCTTCCGGAGGGATGAAAGGCTGAACAGCTGAAAACCTCCCGAATCGGTGAGGATGCACCTGTCCCACCCCATGAAGCGGTGAAGGCCGCCGGCCTTCTCTATCACGTCCCTGCCGGGTCTCAGGTACAGGTGATACGTGTTGCACAGGATGAGCCCGTAGTCCATTCCGCAAAGGTCCTGGTTCCTTGCGGTCTTCACCGTGGCCTGGGTACCCACCGGCATGAAGACAGGTGTCTCCACACTTCCGTGGGACAGGTTCAGAACCCCGGCCCTCGCTCTTCCGCTACAGGCTGTCAGGCTGAACAGGTCGTTCCTCGTCTTCCGTTTCTTCCGGTCCGTCAGGGCCGTTCATGTCTTCCTGCTGCCGATCCTCCGGGCCGGTCTCCAGGCTGTCGGCCATTGCGGGGCCTTCGGGCAACACGGTGGGGAGGGTGTCAGCGGATGCTGAGGCGGTGTCCGGAAGTGCCTGGGAGTCAAGGCCGTCAACCGGCGGAAGCGTTTCCGGTTCAACGATGATATCGGAAAGGGATACCCCCGTGGTGTCCCCCAGCACCAGCAGTGCGTGTTCAGGGTTGAGCCGCCTTATCTCGGCCAGCTGGTTCTGGAGGTCGGGCAGCATGTTGTTGCGATGGTAGAGGCTGGCGAGCCTCACATGGTACTCCAGCTCATCGGGGTGCAACGAGCTCAGTTCAAGGTACATTGCCAGCAGTTCCCTGTCGGATTCGCTCATGGCGCCTTCTATGCCATGCGAGCCCGTTTCGCGTTCAGGTTTGACCAGGGGGTTTGCGAGGAGGAACATGGCCGCCGATACGATGAAGGCGCTTATGGAGTAGGCGGTCACCCATTTCCTGGCGAAGGAGCGGCCTGCCATGACTATCGCCCGGGGCCTGGGGTCCAGCTGAAGGTCCAGTTCTCTGAAGTCCGAGCCCGAAGCTGCCTCCGGCAGTGAAAGCCTGCCCCTGAAGCACCTGATGTAGCCCGCCATCCCAAGAAGCAGCAGAGGCGGGGTGAGGCCGATACGGAGGAGCTTCATGCCGTAGGTCCTCTCGCCGTGCACAGTGATCCCCAGCGCTGTGGCTGGACTCTGGCGGGTGGAGTTCTCCACACCGGCGGTGAGGCTCACGGCGACAAGGTAGAACAGAGGGAGCGACCAGAACCAGCCTGACCAGAGCAGTGCCAGCAGGGATGCGCCCAGGATGGTCCAGGATACAACAAGAAGTGTTTCCAGGCCGGCCAGCGCCATGACCCTTCCCGCCTTCGGCCTGTTCCTTCCGCTTTTTATTCCGATGTCCTTTCAGATGACCAGCATGGCATCGCCATAGCTGTAGAACCGGTAGCCCAGGCTCACCGCACTGCGGTACGCACCCATTACCGGCCCGAGACCGGCGAACGCAGCCACGAGGGCGATCAGCGAACTTTCCGGAAGGTGGAAGTTGGTTATGAGTGCATCCACGTTCCTGAACCGGTAGGGTGGGAATATGAACAGAGAAGTCTCGCCCGTCAGAGGCCCTGCCGAGTCAATGTCAATGCTTTCCAGCACCCTTGCGGCTGTGGTTCCCACGGAGACGATCCTTCCACCCTCGGCCCTCGTTCGTCTGAGAAGCTCAAGGGTTGCCTCCGGAACCTCGTAATCCTCAGGATCCAGCACGTTCTCGCTCAGCACCTCCCGCCTGAGCGGCTCGAAGGTTCCGGGCCCCACGTGCAGCGTCACGGAGCACTGCCTGACGCCTGCTTCCCCGAGTCCGGCCAGCATGTCCAGCGAGAAGTGGAGCCCTGCGGTGGGTGCCGCAACAGCCCCTTCCTTCCTGGCGTACACCGTCTGGTACCTTTCCGTATCGGAAGCATCAGGGACCCTCCTTATGTACGGCGGCAGGGGAACACAGCCGATCCTCTCCGGAAGATCATCCCCGTCCGGCCTGAACCGCACCAGGGCCCTTCCGTTTCCCAGCCCCTCAAGCACCACCGCGGAGTATCCTCCGGAAAGGTCGAGGATGACTCCCTCCCGGCAGTACCTGCCGGGACGCAGGAGTACCTTCCAGTCCGACCGGGAGAGCCTTTTCAACAGGAACAGCTCGGCCCTTCCTCCGGTGCCGCTTCTGGCGGCGGTGATCCTGGCGGGGAAGACCCTGGTGTCGTTGAGGACCAGGCAGTCGCCCCGGCCAAGCAGGTCAGGGAGTTGGGTGAAGACCGTGTCCCTCGTTTCACCGGTGGTCCTGTTCAGAACCATCATCCGGGACGAACCCCTTGTCGAGGGTGGATGCTGGGCGATGAGCTCCACGGGAAGCCGGTAGGAAAGGTGGCTTCTGGTCAGCTTCAGACTGATCCTCCCATCCTCACGAGGACTTGAACCTGAGGGTGAACCTCGATCCGCGGTCCTTCGTTGAGAACAGCGTCACCGTTCCTCCCATGGCCTCGGTGAACCTCTTGGCCAGCGGCAGGTCCAGCCCTGCCCCCCGGATGCCCTTCTGGTCTCCCGAGCCCGCTCTGTGCCTGAACAGGTCGGGCAGCGTCGAGGCGGAGATGCCCTCCCCGCTGGTCTCGACCTGTATGGACCAGAAGCCGCTGCCGTTCAGCAGAGACACACTGACCATGCTGTGTGCTCCGCCGGAACCCGCTGCGACCCGGAACAGGCTGTTGAGCGCGATATGGAGCCAGGAAGGGTCGAAGCAGGCGATGAACCTCTGTTCAGGCTCATGGATGCAAACTTCAACATGCTTTCCTGACAGGTCCCTGCGCCACCCGGCGACCAGTTCGGCTACCGTGTCGTAGGGGTCCGACCAGCGCATGTCGGGTTTCCCCCCGAATGCCGCGGCTCTCAACCAGGCCATGAGCACAGACGAGGATGACGCCATTCGTTCTGCGGTTCCGCTGATGAGCGAGGCGAGTTCCCCTTTTGCGCCGGCTTCTTCAGGGGCACGGGAGAACTGCCCCGCGGCCCGGGCCAGCAGAGCGGCCTCGGCGGTGATCGCCGCCTCCAGCTCCGTGATTACAGCCTCGGGCAGCTGCTCCGTGCCGGATCCGAGGTCTTCCGCGCGGCTTTCCGCTCTGGATGACGCCTCAAGCACCGAAAGCACCTTTGCCGCCGTTTCAAGAAGCGCCATGGAATCGCTGTCGAAACCCTCGGTGGCGGACGTGGCCAGAAGCAGGACACCGGTCACCAGCTCCCCCCGGATGATAGGGGCCGCCATCTCGCTTCCGGAATCGGGGAACACCGAAGACATTCTCACATCGCTGATCGGATCCGCCAGATATGCGCTCCTTCCGTGAACGGATACCCAGGCCATTATGTTGTCTGAACCGGTGGGAAAACCCGGAAACACACCCTGAACCCCCATGGTTGCCACCGGCAGCAGCATTGTTCCATCGGAACTCACCTGGGCTTTGACTGCCCTGTCGGCGGAACAGCCCACAGCCAGTTCCCTGAGGGCCTTCTCAACCCCCTCCCGTCCTTTTCCGGCCAGTTCCACGATCCGCGAAACCTGCTCCAGCGCCGTGCGCGCCCCCCCATGAAGACCGGTCAGGGCAGCATGGCTCCAGAACCCGGGGATCATTCCCAGCGCCAGCTCTCCGCACGGGCGCAGACCGTTGGTCCTGAGACCGCCCAGGGCAAGGGTTCCGGTCCCGCTTCCCCATTCCACGCTCTGGTACATTCTCCAGGAACCATCGCTCTCGGACCATGTGCGCGGGCCGGGTTCAGGTGGAGCTTCTCTCACCAGTTCCGCGGCGTCTCCTGTGGTGTGGACCTGCCCGGGAAGGATCAGGGCTGCGGAATCCGAGCCGGTGCAAGCCTTCACCATGGGAAGGAACGTGCCTGGTTCACCGATGGACCCCGGGAGCCTGAAGGCTTCGGACTCGGGAAAGGAGCATTCTGAGCGGGACTCGAACCGGTTCGCAAGGAACGCCACCGAATCTCCCCCCTCGGCCAGCGGGAACACGCGGATCTCCATCAGGGGGGTCCTGTTCAGTAGATCTGTCTTCAGCCCGATGGTGTACCTGTCAGGGGCGTGGTACCCCCTGACCCTTCTGTCGTGATTGTTCTTGGCCTCTTCACGGTACTCCTCGGCAACCCATTTCCAGAAGAAGGTCCCCTGTATCCCGGCCTCGCCGTACAGCTCCAGTGCCAGCGCTCCCGCGGCATGGTTCAGCTGGGTTATCACTCCGCTCTTGTCCACCACCAGGGCGGGAGAGGGGTTTTCCTCGATTATGGTCTTCAGAAGTGAGTCGGTGTTTCCGCCAGTGCTCACCAGGGCCAGCGAGGGTGCCGACAGGTCGCACAGAACAAGCCTTCCGGGGGCGGGGACTGCCTCCATGGAAAGAACCCAGTTCTCCCTGTTCCCGTGTCCTCCTCCGCTTGCGACAAGGAAGTCGTCAACCCTTCCGGTGGCCATGCACCTTTTCAGCGCGGCCTGGACCGCCGGCCTTGATCCCGGTTCGAAAAGGGATTGAAGGGTCTTCGCGTCACGGTCCATCTCCTGGGGGACCTGGCTTGAACAGGCTGCCAGACGTCCGGATGAGGTGCAAAGAAGCGTCTTCCGATTCCCCCTGATGGTGTCCAGCATGGTGACCGCAGCGGAACGCTCAAGCCTGCCTGCCGTCAACAGGGCTCCCTCGCCGGGCATGGGTATCAGGTTTACCTCGATAAGCCTTCCTGCCACGGAACAGGGCCATCTTCCGTGCGAGGAGCCGTGAAGAAGAAGCGCGAACTCGGTGGGATCGGAACCGCAGAACGATGCAAGATGTTCCCATTCAGTGGAATAGCAGGCTGTTTTCCCGTCTTCCATAATGGCGCACCATGCCATTGAATCAGGTAGAAGCGAAGGAGTTGCAGAGAGGGGGAGTCCTTTCATATCTTCTTCCGAACAAGGTGCGGGGTGCAGTGTCCAACATGGACAATTCTATTAGATTCGGGAGAGAAAATGGAAGGTTCGTCCTTGAAGTATTCAGCCAGTTGTGTTTTTGACATGAAAGCCGGCTCCAGGGGTGAAGCGCTGGAGGAGCTTCTCGACGCACTGCCCATGAACCCAAACTCCAGAAAGCTCATTCACGGAGCCCTCGAAATGAGGGAACAGGCGGGGCCCACCACCATCGTTCCCGGAATCTCCATTCCCCACTGCAGAAGCATCCTGGTTGACGACCTGACAGTTGTGGTGGGCAGAAGCCCGAAGGGTGTTCCCTGGCCTGAAGAGGCGGCCAGGGTGATCATTCTTTTCATCTCGCCCGTCAGACCCGACGGCCCCCATGAGCACCTGGCGTTCATAAGCCATGTTGCCACCCGCATCAAGAAATCCAACGAAGCGGTCCTGAATGCTTCCAGCGCCGGTTCCCTGCTGGAGTTGCTGGGGCTGGAGCCAGTAAGTGGAGGTGTTGATGAATCTTGATCTTGAAAGACTTATCGGTCTTCACGATCTTGATGTGATGATCGCCGATCTTGACAGAAAGGACATCCTCGACAGGGAGAAGATGATGGGATTGAGCCCCGAGAAGGCCAAGGAGGAGCTTCTTTCCCTGAGGGCCGAGTATGTCAGGAACATCAACAAGAAGTGGCTCGGGCTGTACAGCCAGCTCACCAAGCATTATGGGAACGCTGTCGTTCCTGCCGTATCCTGCAGGTGCACAGGCTGTCTGACCCGGCTTCCCACGGCAATGTGCTCCGATCCGGAAAGGAACGACAGAATAAACACATGCCCGACATGCAGCAGGATCATGTACTGGGCGGAGTAGGCGAAACACACCGGGAGCGGCGATGAACCCGTTGGACGCTATCACGGCACTCACCTTCGACGATGTTCTTCTGCTTCCGGGCCCGTCCTCCGTCCTTCCCTCCCAAACCTCCCTCAGAACAGCTATCTGCAGGGGTATCACCCTGAACATTCCTGTCATCAGCGCCGCAATGGACACGGTCACCGAGAGCACCATGGCCATTGCCCTGGCTCAGCACGGTGGAATGGGAGTCATTCACAAGAACCTCTCCATTGAGGAACAGGCCATGAAGGTCCGCCAGGTGAAAAGGGCGGAGAGCGGAGTCATCGTTGATCCCATAACCCTTGACATCGAGGCATCCGTGGCCGATGCCATGAGCCTGGCGGAGAAGACCGGCGTTTCGGGCTTTCCCGTTCTCTCCGATGGTCGCCTGGCCGGCATGCTCACCCACCGCGACTACCAGTTCGAGGAAGACGGTTCCAAACCTGTCAGACTGCTCATGACACCACTTGAGTCTCTTGTCACCGCCCCCGAGAAGACGGGTATCGAGAACGCCCTGCTCCTTCTCAGGAAGCACAGGCTTGAGAAGCTTCCCCTTGTTGACGGCGAGGGCAGGGTTGTGGGCCTCATCACCGTGAAGGACATTATAAAGACCCAGAGCCACCCGGACGCCAACAAGGACTCCCGTGGAAGTCTCAGGGTGGCCGCTGCTGTGAGTGTCGGCGACCCGGCGCTGGAGAGGGCGGCAGCCCTGGTTGAAGCGGGTGTGGACTGCCTTTTCATTGATACGGCCCACGGCCACAGCCACAGCGTTGTGGAAACCACCGGGCGCATAAGGGCCGCATACCCAGGCATTCCACTGTGTTCCGGGAATGTGGTGACAGCCGAAGGAACCGCGGCCCTTCTGGACGCAGGTGCCGATACGGTGAAGGTGGGGGTGGGGCCCGGCTCCATCTGCACCACCAGGGTGGTCGCCGGTGTCGGCTGTCCCCAGATCACCGCCGTTCATCAGTGCGCCCAGGCCGCCATGAAGCGCAACGGGACAGTGATAGCCGACGGGGGCATCAAGTACTCCGGCGACATAGTCAAGGCGCTTGCCGCGGGCGCGTGCTCGGTGATGATCGGAAGCCTCTTCGCCGGAGTCGCCGAAAGCCCCGGCGAGGCGGTGACCTACAAGGGCAGACGTTTCAAGACATACCGTGGAATGGGCTCCCTGGGAGCCATGAAGATGGGAAGCGCCGACAGGTATTTTCAGAGGGACGACAAGAAGCTGGTTCCTGAAGGTATCGAGGGAATGGTCCCCTTCAAGGGGCCGCTCAGCGATTTCCTTCACCAGCTCATGGGGGGGCTGAGGGCCGGCATGGGGTATGTGGGGGCTGCCAGCGTGCCCGAGCTCTACACGAAGGGAAGGTTCGTGAGGATAACGGGCGCAGGCCTTAAAGAGAGCCACGCCCATGATGTTCTCATCACCAAGGAAGCCCCGAACTACTCCCTTGAGAGCCATGCATTCTGAGACCCTGAGAGCATGCGGGATCACCGTCGAGTCCGTTCTTGTCTCTGAGAGGGAGTACTACCTGGCCAGGGCAAGGCGCGGCGAGAAGCGCCTGGTGGTGGAGATAACGCCTGCAGGCGCCGGATACATCCATTCATGGCCTTCATCCACACACCTGATACCCCCCGTCGAGGCCAGGAACCTTCCCGGAGAACTCAGGCTCCTTGTGTTCGATACGGGCACTGCCCGGTTCCTTGTCGAGGAGATGCACGAGAAGCCCTTCAACCCCGGGGAAGCATCCTCGATACTGGAACGCACTGCCGAGACCCTTGCAGGGCTTCACGCCTCAGGGCTGATAATGGGCTACGCCGGCCCCGAGAACCTGCTTCGCGAATCCGGGGGCAGGGTGCTGGTGCTGGCAGGCCGCAGGGGAGTACCCCCGACACCCTTCACCCCTCCCGAGACGGTTGGCAGAAGGCCTTCCGATCCGCGAAGCGACGTCTTCTGCCTTGGAACCCTCTTTCTGAGACTGCTGGCGGGCGGGGATGACCGCGATGTGCTGGTTCAGACATGGAATCGTCTCGAACCGCCCGCATTGAAGAACCTGTCCGCCATGCTGGAGCAGGACCCTCTTCGAAGGCCGGCGGGAGTTATCCAGGCCGCAAGGGAAATGCTGCCCCGCTCCGCGGCTCCCTCTCAGGCGCCCATTCCCGTCCAGCCCGGCTTCAGGCGGGAGTTGGCCTCCCCGCGCCGAAGACCGCGGGCAGTTCCGTACCGGAAGCTTCTTATCGTCTGCGCAGCGGCGGCGGTGGCGGCGACTGCTCTCATCATCCTCCGTCCATGGGCTTCAAGACCTTCCACAGGGGAACAGGAACCTGCGGTGGATTTCCGGACAGTCCTTCCGGATACCGTACCGGAACAGCAGCAGGATACCGTTCCCGCCGCTTCCGAAGTGACGGCTGACCCACTTGAGGATTCCGCCGTGATCTGGGTCAGCAACGGCACCGGCATCGAAGGCCGCGAAACCCTTTTCCGGGCGGGTCCTGCATCGTCGTACTCCTTCGTTTACCCGGCAAGGGGGACGACAAGGCGAAGGACCAGCCTTGTCCTCGTGAGACGGGAGAGCACAGGCACCCCCCTCTCGAGGTCGGTGTTCCTGCCCTCCGCCATGCGCTTCGCATCCCAGGATTCGGGGATGACGGTGAAACCCACCGACATCACCATCCTCCTGGGAACCGACCTTTACCACCCCGGCATCAATCAGACCGGTCTCGGCACTCCTTCCCAGCCCGCCGAGACGCTTTTCGTTGACATCGCCAACCACGGGATCCAGTACACCCTCGAGGGGATGGGGGCCGCCTCATGGATGGCCTCGAAACTGGATGGAAAGGCGGTGACCCTCAACGGCATCCAATACCTGCTCATGGTGAGCGACGTCAGGGACGGCGACCGTCAGAGCGACGAGATAGGGATACCGGCCGTCCTTGACAGGACCATCTTCATGTACAGACCGGACTCGCAACGGGGGGCTCAGTTCGAGGAGCTGCTGAGGAACGTCTTCCAGGCCCTGCCCTCTGCAGTGCAGGGTCCGCCCGCAGGCGTGCCGGTGCCCGACATCCACGTTCTTCTCGGGACTCCCTGAAGGCTGTTGACAAAATCGTATCTATATGTTATGCTTGCCCCTACCAAGTCAGAAGCTTTGGAGGCATCCGTTGCTTATGGATTTCGATCTGCATGACAAAGTGGTTCACCCGCTTCACGGTGCGGGTGTGGTTACCGAGATATGCCGGAAGGACATTTCCGGCGACATGGTGGATTGCATAGTCATAAGGCTTGTAGCGGGCCGGGCGGGAATACTGCTTCCCTTCGACAGCATACAGGAGTCCGGCCTCAGGCGTGTCTGCTCCAACGAAGACATGGACGAAGCCCTGACGGTTCTGGGCAACACCGCGGAAGACCTTCCGCGGGACTGGCGAAGACGGATAGAGGTCCTTCGCGAGAGGGTCCATTCGGGAGACCCCAGCATGATCGCCTCTGCCGTCCGGGACGTTCTGGCCCGGTCATCCATCAGCAAGATGAACCCCTCCGAGAAGAGGGTCTTCACAGAGGCCATCGGCGTTCTTGCCGGTGAGCTTTCCCTGGTGAACAACATCGAGTTCCAGGGAGCCAGGCTGATGATCGAGAAACGGGTGACCGGCGCCCGTAAAAAGAAGAAGCAGGCCTGACCTCCATTGATCTCATCGGATAGAAGCCCCGGCGCCTCCCCTGAGGAGGTGATCCTGGTCACTGTGGGTATCGGCAGGGGCAACCACGGCGGCCGTGACCAGGAGATGGCAAGCCTGGTGGCGACCGCCGGCGGCACGGTCGTCTCCATACTGCACCAGAACCTTGCGAAGCCCGATGCCGGATCCTTCGTGGGAAGCGGCAAGGCTCTGGAGATCGCCCGGGCCGCCTCCGGTCTGGGAGTATCCACCGTCGTGTTCGACCACAATCTCACCGCCGGGCAGGTGGCCAGGCTTGAGCGTGTTACCGAGTGCAAGGTCATTGACAGGACCGAGCTGATCCTGGCCATTTTTGCGCTCAATGCCAGGACCGTGCAGTCAAGGCTGCAGATCGAGCTGGCGCAGCTCAAGTACACGCTTCCCAGGCTCTCAGGCATGTGGCACCACTTTTCCCGGCTGGGGGCGGGCATTGGGACCAGGGGCCCCGGAGAGACCCAGCTGGAGGTTGACCGGCGCCGGGCAAGGGCTCGCATAGCTGCGCTGGAAACCAGGCTTTCCTCGCTGGAGACAGGAGCCCGGCTCAGGCGCTCCGCCCGCTCGGGGATGTTCAAGGTCTCCCTGGTGGGATACACCAATGCCGGCAAAAGCTCGCTTCTCAACGCTCTGTGCGATGCCTCCACCCTGGTGGAGGACAAGCTTTTCGCGACACTGGACACCACATCCAGAAGGCTTGAGCTTCCCGGTTCGGGTACGGTGCTCCTTTCCGACACAGTGGGGTTCATAGACAGACTGCCGGAAACGCTGGTCGCCAGTTTCAGGAGCACCCTTGACGTTGTGCGCGAGGCGGACCTGCTTCTCATTGTGGCTGACAGCAGCTGCCCCGACAGGGAGGAGAGGCTTTCGGTGGTCTCCTCCACACTTGAGCGGATCGGCGCCGGTGAGACCCCGAGGCTTCTTGTCTGGAACAAATCCGACCTCCACGGTATCCCCCCTTCCCAGGGGTTGTTCGTCTCGGCGGTGACGGGAGAGGGGCTCGGCGACCTTCTTCACGGGATATCGGCCTTCTGGAAGAAAACACTGGTCTGGTACAACGTCTCCATGGATATTCCCAACGGAAGCCTGGAGAACTGGATCAGGAGGAACTGCCTGGTGGAAAGCTCGGTGAAGAACAGCTCGGGAGGTATCGTCATGTCCTGCGCGCCCCTCAGGGGCTGCGATGAGCTCTTTGCCAGGGTCAGGTCGTCGTCGGCGGCACTGTCCCCACAGGAGGAGAGGCATTGAACGGCAACGGTCAGGCAGCGGGCATCAGTGACAGTCTTTCAAGAAGGGTGGCCTCCCTGTCAGATCTTCACTCCAGGGGGATCGTAACAGGAGAGCTGCTGGGCAGGCAGCTCATGAAGCTGCTCTCCTCCCCTGAGGCAAAGGAGCTTTACGGTCTGGCCATTGATCCGGATTCAAGGGCGCTTCGCATCCTGCACCGCCTTCAGGATCCCTCGGGATGGAGGGTCAGGTCCGGAATGCCCCGTGAGGAGAGGCTCAGCGAGTTCATCAGCGACCTTGAGGCTGTGATGGGCTCCGGAGAACCCCCTGAGGAAAAGCTCATGCGCATGCTCTCTTTGTCCTGCCTGCCGTTCTACAAGGGATTCATCGCTCCCAGGAGCACCCCCGGCGAGAAGGCAGGCAAACCCTCGAGCCGGGTCAGCGTACTGGATTGACAGTGCCCGCAAGGCAGACCGGAACCAGAAGCAGGCTGCTCACACTGGCGGGTTTCCTCTTCGTGGCCGTATCGCTTTACTTCCTTTCCGCGTCGCTGTCCAGAGGCATCCGTGAGAGCGGTGGCATCGGGAACCTGCTGGATTTCAGCCCTGGCCTCATTCTGCTGTCGTTCGTGGCACTGGAGCTGCATCTGCTGGCCTGCGGCCTTGCCTGGAAGCTGGTGGCAGCTCTCACGGGAGGAAGGCTCGGGTTGTGGAAAGCCTACTCGATCCATTTTCTGGCCCAGGTGGGCAAGTACATACCCGGCATGGTCTGGAGCGCCTTAGGCAAGTTCACCCTTTCCAGGGATTCGGGGATGACGGGCACCCAGACCGGTCATGCCCTGGTTCTGGAGACGGTTTTCATAGTGTTCGGCTGCATCCTGACCGCCATGCCCCTTGTACCCGGAGCGGCAAGGGCCGCGGGGCTCGACGGCCCAACCGCGGTCTGGCTGGCGGTGGGAATGGGGCTTCTTATCCTTTCGGCTTCGCACCCGGCAGTGTTCGGGCTGGTGCTCAGGCTGGCATCGAAGTTGACGGGAAGGCGTATCGAAGCACGGCGGGCACCGTTCAAGGAGATACTGGGGATCATTCCGGTCTATGTGCTGATCTTCGTCTTCGTGGGTACCGGCTTCTGGCTGCTGGCGCTTGGCTTCGGGCTCCGGCTCCCCTTGTTTCCGGGCATCTTCCTGTATCCGACGGCTTTCGGTATCGGCTATCTGGTGGTTCTGGCCCCCGGTGGCCTTGGTGTCAGGGAGCTGGCGCTGGTGTGGCTTATCAGAATGGCGGCGCCCGAAGCGGAACCGGGGCTGGCGGAGCTTGCGGCCCTGGCCGGACGGATATGGATCACCATCGGGGAAGCGGTGGCCCTGGTGATCTCCATGATCATTTACGGAAAGGGATTGGGTTCCTTCAGGAAGCTCTTCGGCAGGGAGGGGGTTACCGGATCCTGACGTCCCGGGCGGTAACCGGGGGGAGAAGGTCTGTTCCGGTCCTGTGGAGCCTGCCCCCGATCTCGGTGACCCCAGCGAGTATCTCGTAGGCGCTGCCCGAGATCAGGCAATTCGAAAGCCTTCCCGTGACTGCACCGCCGGAGATGGACCAGGCTGTCCCGCAGTCCAGCATCATCTCTCCCCCGGCTGCGTCGCTTCCCTCGGCGCTCAGTATCCCCGAAACCAGCACTCCGCTGGAAACCCGTCCCACCATCTCATCCAGCGAGCCTCCGTCGCCGGGTTCGACGGTGAGGTTGGTGCAGACCGGCATGGGGTGACCGCCCAGGTTCTTTCCCCCGTTCCCGGTTGAGGCGATACCGGCCTGCGAACCCGAGGCCAGGTCGAAAACGAAACCCTTGAACACCCCGTTCCTGAACAGAGCCTTGTTGGAAGTGGGAACGCCCTCGCAGTCGAATGGTGCCGAGCTGGCCCCAGCCTCGTGAAGTGGCATCTCCCTCACGGTCAAAAGAGGAGAGAGGACCGTCTCCCCCTGTTTTCCCGCAAGCCAGGAGGCTCCGTCCAGAAGGACCCTTCCGCTGACCCCTGTCCTCACCGCCTGAAGCAGGACGCCAAGGGCGGGAGGGGCGAAGACGACGGTCTTTCTGCCCACCATGGTCGCCGCTGGAGCGCCGGCATGGCCCAGCCCCGGAAACAGCCAGGCCAGAGCATCGGATGCCTCCGGCAACACCGTGCTGTCGAAGTGAGAGGCCCTGCGGTATAGGCCGTAACCGGTTGCTGAACTTACCGTTGCATCAACCCTGATCCTGTTCCGGGAGTATTCCCCCAGGCACCCCCGGGAGTTCAGGATCCCCACCGAATCCACGCCCCATGATACCCTTGCCGTCAGGGAGGTGCCGGGAAAGGTCCTGTCCGCCTCGGACGCCAGTTCATCCATGAAGCGGGAGACATCGGTCTTCTCAGGAAGCATGTCCCTTTCTTCGAAATGCTCCGTGGGGGGAGATTCCGAAGGCAGTTCCCAGGTGAACTCAGGCCCGGACCTTGCTGAGCCAATGGCGCTTTCAGCAAGAAGGGCCGGATGAAGGCTTCCCTCGGACCCCGCGGTGCCGGCCTTCCCGTTCCTGCAGATGCGGACACTGTAGGAGTGTACCAGGCCCGATCCGGACACAGGCTCACCATTACCGCTCAGAGAGGTGTTCCGGCTTCTGACGATCCAGTTCACCTCGGCCTGTGTGGAGATGTGCAGCAGGGTGTCAAGTATCTTCTCCGCCTTGTCCAGGGCCTTCATGTTCACCCCACCCTTATTCCGGAAACGAGGATGTGCGGTCCGCCGTAGCTCACCGGGATCGCCTGCTCTCCGGCACGGCCGCACCCCCCAATGTTCCCGAACAGTTCCATGTCCGCTCCCACCATGCTGATGGCCTTCAGGGTGTCGAAGACGTTCCCGGCCATAACCACCGGTCCCAGGGGTCTGTGAGGCTTTCCACGGTTGACCGTCCAACCGCTCTCGGCGATCAGGCTGAACCTTTCCATGTCGGTTGCTCCACCCAGACACCCCTTCAGGTAAACACCCGACCCCAAGGCCGAGAGAAGCTCTTCCCTGTCGCCGCTGCCCGCCTCGAGGATGGTGCATCTCATCCTGGCCATGGGAATGCTTCCGGCGCCCCATGCCCTGGCGTTCCCGGCCGGGTGGACCCCGGCTTCCCCGGCGGTGGAAAGAGTGTGAAGCCTGTTCTGCACAACACCCCTGGAGACAAGGTTCGTCCGTGTGCTCCTGGTACCCTCGTCATCCCAGCTGCAGCTTCCCGGAAGAGTGAAGTGGGTGGGGTCGTCAACTATGCTGAGGCATGGCGCTCCCACCTGTCTGCCCGGGCTAACAAGGGAAGCCAGGGCAAGGCACTGCCCCAGCACATCGGATTCGGCCAGGTGACCGAAGGCTTCATGGACCAGCATGCCGGACAGCTCGGGGTCCAGCACGGCCCTGACGACGCCGGGCGCGGGGTTTGCGGGACTGCCCATAAGGGAAAGCTCACCGGTTATCTCCTTGGCAAGGTCCTCCCTGAGCCTGAGGTTCTCCAGCCCTCCCCTGCAGGCCAGACGTCTGGATGATGTGATGTTGCCCGGCAGGGCTGCCTGCATCCTCAAGCCGCAGAGTTCCTCCACCTCCCTGACGCTGGTCCCCGCGGAGTTCACTATCACCCTGTCCCTGGCTATCTCGCTGTAGTCAACCCTGGCGGAAGCGCCTGGATTTGTCATTCCCAGCAGCTCGCAGTAGTGACGGCAGAGGAATGCCTTGTCCTTCAGCGGGGCCTGCCGGAAGGGTTCGGCGCATCCCGGAATGAAGGTGTCCCTCTCGGGAGAGACGGCGCCCAGCGTTACCTTTCCCTTCCCCCCTGCAACGGCTGCTCCCGCGGCCCTGTCAATCAGGGCCTCCATCCTGTTGAAGCCGGAAGCCCAGGCGAAGCCCCACCGTCCGGAGACCAGGGCCCTCACCGTACAGCTCTCCCTGTGAACGGGGCCGACGCTCCACTCCCGACGCCCTATCTGGGACAGCTCGAGGGTGGATGTGCTTTCCAGCCTTATCTCGACGAAGTCAGCCTCGGAGCACTGGACGGCTCTCTCAGCACTTTCCCTGGTTTCCTGCAATGCGCCCTCCATGAGTCACATGTGATCTACAAACCCTTTACAGCCAGCGAATCCAGCAGCGTCGCCGCCGAATCGGCGAGTTCCCGGGGCGGGTTAAGTTCAAGACAGAGAGTGGCACGGTCCGCTGCCCTGAGGTAATCACCCTGGCTCAGGAATATCCTTGCGGTGATCCAAACAGCGGGGGCATGGGAAAGGAATCTCCCCTGTCCCAGGATCGCCCTGGCCCCGGAGACGTCTCCGGAGCGGTACAGAAGGTTCGCCAGCATCATTCCCGCTTCCAGGCCCGTCGTCCCCTCCCGGTCAACGAGGGGTCGAAGCTCGTCCATGCACTCCGCAAGGTTTCCCTCGGCTAAAAGAAGCCTTGCCAGCGCAAATCTTGGGTCGGCTGCCGCAGGGTCAATGGAGCAGGCCGTCCTGATCAGTGTTCCCGCCCGGCTGAGGCTGTCGGGGATCTCAAGGAGGATCAGGCCAAGTTCCAGAGGAGCCCTGGGGTCGCCGGGACACCTTTCGATGAAGATCCGGTACCAGTTCGAAGCAAGATCAACGCATCCCTCAAGGGCGGCCACCCTGGCAAGCCCAAGTACCGCGTGATGCTCATGGGGGTTGATGTCCAGCGCCCTGGAGAACGCCTCCCTGGCCTGGATCAGAAGGCCCTGGCCCATCAGCGCCGATCCCGACTCGACCTGCAGCCTTGCGGACAGCCTCTCCGGTTCGGAAAGCATCAGAAGCGCACCGACCAGAAGAACGAGCATGGTTTTCCCTTCAGGTTCAAAGCTTGATTATCATAGCCCGGTAAGCAATCGTCGTCACCGTTGGATCCTTTCAGGGAGAACCAGGCATGCATGATGCGGACCTTGTTGTGGTGGGCGGAGGCCCCGCCGGGTACATCCCGGCTGTGAGGGCGGCTCAGTTGGGGAAGAAAGTCGTTCTTCTGGAGAACGGGGACCTTGGTGGAACCTGCCTGAACCATGGCTGCATACCCACCAAGACACTGGCGGCCACCGCCCATCTCCTGAGACAGGCCAGAAGCTGCGGCAAGTACGGGCTCTCAGGCGGTCTTGAGGCCGACTGGGAAGCGCTGGCAAAGCGGAAGAACCTCGTGGTGACAAGGCTTCGAAAAGGCATTGAAGCCCATCTGGCGCACCTGGGGGTTCGGGTCGTGGCGGAAAGGGGCGTTCTTCTGGAACCTGGGCTGGTGGAGGCCGGAGGCTCCAGTCTGAGGGCGGGATGCGTTCTTCTTGCCCCAGGGTCGGTACCCCTTCTGCCGGGGCCGCTGAACGTGCCCGGCGTTCTCACCAGCACAGACGTTCTGAACTGGAGGGAGCTGCCCGATTCGCTTGTCATTGTGGGCGGAGGTGTGATAGGCTGCGAGTTCGCCTCGATACTGTCAACACTGGGAGTGAAGGTGACCATCGTCGAAATGCTTCCGGCGATACTTCCAGGAGTGGACAGCGATGTATCCCAGGCGGCGGCCAGCGCCCTTTCCCGAAGGGGGGTGACCATCATGGCCGGGAACGGCTGCAGGAGTGTGGATGTGTCGCCTTCCGGGGCTTCTGTGGTGCTCGAGGACGGCACTGTCGTCACCGCCGGGAAGGTCCTCGCCGCCATCGGAAGAAAGGCGCGAACCGCGGACATGGGTCTTGCTGAGGCCGGGGTTGCCCTGGACCACAGGGGCTGCATCGTGGTTGATGACCATTGCATGACCAGCCTGCCGGGCGTCTATGCCGCCGGCGACGCCACCGGAAGATGGTGGCTCGCCCACGCAGGCAGCGCACAGGGTCTTGCCGCGGTCCACCACGCCTTCGATGCTCCCCACAGGGCCGTGAACCCGGACCGCATGCCGGCATGCATCTTCACCGATCCTGAGATCGCCACAGCAGGCCCCGGCGAGGACCAGTGGAGGCAGAGGGGGGTGCCGGTAAGGACAGGTATCTCAAGGTACATCGCCAACGGCAAGGCGGTGGGCATGAACGAGACCGAGGGCTTCGTGAAGATCATCGCCCGGGAGAGCGATGATGTGATAGTGGGAGTGCAGATAGTGGGGGCCGATGCCTCGAGCCTTGTCTCAGCAGCACTCCTTGCGGTGAACACAGGTGTCAGGGCCGAAGAGTGGGCCGGTTTCATCCACCCTCACCCGACCCTGTCGGAACTATTCATGGAAGGCGCGGAATCCCTGGGGATCGGGTCGCTCCATGGATGATCCCATTGAAGCCCTGGCCGGGCTGCTAAGGGTTGTCAGGACCCTGAGGGCGCCCGGCGGCTGCAGCTGGGACAGGGAGCAGACCATCGAAAGCCTTCGTCCCTTCCTGCTCGAGGAGGCCCATGAAGTGGCTGAAGCCGCTGAACGCAGCGATTGGAAGGCTGTGTCCGACGAACTCGGTGACCTGCTCCTCCACATACTGATGTGGTCCGAGATCGGGGCGGAAGGCGGTCTGTTCACCATCGGGCAGGTTGCGGACGGAGTTCGGGAAAAGCTCGTTCGAAGGCACCCCCACGTTTTCGGCCTTCAGTCCTCCCCCTCTCCGGAGCAGGTGGAGAAACAGTGGGAAGCCATCAAGCGTAGTGAGAAGTCACAGAAGAGCCAGGGCTTCTTCGACTCCATGCCCAGGGGCATGCCTGCGCTTCACACCGCCTGGAGGCTCCTTCAGAGGGCTTCGGACGCCGGGCTGGAACCTTTGCCCGACCGGACCGGTATTGAGATTGCAGTGAAAAGTTTTCTGAGACGTCCGGGGGAGGAAAACCTGGGTGAGCTGCTGCAGCTGCTGGCCGGGTATGCGGGGTCCATGGGCATGGAACCCGAGCTTGCGCTGAAACGTGCGAACACCCGTTTTGCCTCTGAACACGGAGCTTGCGCCTCCTCCGCTGACGGGTGATATTCGCCTAAGTTACCGGGCCTCAACCTGAAAGGAAGAGATGAAATACATTTTAATGTTTCTTGTAGCAGGGATTTCAATGGCCGGCACCGTTCAGCCCGAGCTTCTGCTGGACATGGCAAAGGCCGCACCGGGAGAACTGATACCCGTCGTTGTTCTTGTGGAAGGCAACATGGATTCCGGCTGGATCCAGGCCGCCACTGCCGGAATGAACCGCGCCGAACGGCAGCAGTTCGTGGTGGAGGCCCTGAAAGCAAACGCACAGCTTTCCCAGCAGGCGGTCCTTGAATCCATCGCCGATGCCCGCGTGGAGCAGCTTGTCCCGTTCTGGCTGGTCAACGGCTTCTACTGCCATGCTGCGCCTGAGGTTATCCGCAGCCTTTCCATGCGCGCCGACGTTCGCTACATCGAACGCGGCAACGTAGGCGGCGCACTCATAGAGCCCGTTGACCACAGCGACCCCGATCCGGGCCAGAAAGCCATAGCATGGGGAGTATCCAAGATCAACGCCCCCCAGGTGTGGGCGATGGGTTACGAGGGGCAGGGCGTGATAGTGGGCGTCATTGACACAGGCGTCTATTACACCCACTCCGACCTTGGCAACAACATGTGGCACGATACCCCCGCCGGCTACCATTACGGCTGGGACTTCTACGACAACGACAACGACCCGATGGACACCTACGGCCACGGGACCCACTGCGCCGGAACCGTGGCGGGTGACGGCACCGCCGGGACCGACACGGGTGTGGCTCCCTCCGCTACCATAATGGCGCTCCGCATAAACTACTACTACGGCGGCGAGGCCACCTGGGTCCAGGCGATGGAGTTCGGAACCCAGCACGGGGCCGCCGTGCTCTCAATGTCACTGGGCTCCTACACCGGGGTTGCCTTCCTTCGCGAAGCCGAGGAAGCGCTTCTCCTTGCTGGAGTGGTTCACAGCGTCGCAGCTGGCAACAACGGCCCCAGCGGAGGAACCATCCTCGGAAGCGGCGACTGCCCGCCTCCATGGTTCCATCCCAACCAGACCTATCACGGCGGTCAGTCAGCGGTGGTCACCGTGGGTGCCACCGACTCCAACGACGGGATAGCCAGCTTCTCCAGCAGGGGGCCGGTCACCTGGTGGCTTGGTGTTGCCCCCTGGCACGACTACAGCGATTCACAGCCCCTGATCGACCCTGACGTGAGCGGCCCGGGCGTTGACGTTCTCAGCACCATGATGGGCGGAGGCTACACGACCATGAGCGGCACCTCCATGGCTACCCCGCACGTGGCCGGAGTCATGGCCCTGATGCTCAGCGCCAACCCTGAACTCACCGTGGCCGAGATAGACCAGATCCTTGAAGAGACCTCCCTCGATCTGGGAGCCACGGGCAAGGACAACACCTACGGTGCGGGCCGGGTCAATGCCTACGCCGCGGTGATGGCAGCTCTTCAGCTGGTGGGGACAGAGGGGCAGACCCATGACGTGGTGACTGCCGGCGGTGTGGTCCTCTCCTCCGTATCCCCGAACCCCGCAGGTTCCTCGGCAGCCTTCTCCCTGTACCTTCCCGCCGACGGCCATGTGTCCATCAACGTGTTCGATGTAGCGGGGCGGGCGGTTGCCCAGGTGTATTCGGGCCAGCTTTCCTCGGGAAGCCACAGCTACCTCTGGAGCCTTCCCGAGAACCTTGGAAGCGGGCTTTACTTCGTCAGAGCCGCCGCCCCCTCGGGCATGGCGGTGAGCAGGATGACCGTAGTCCGCTGACGCGGTCACTTAACCGTAGCGGCCCGCTCTTTTCGAAGGCGGGCCGCTCTTTCATGAAAGGGTAGCCTGCATGAATGTTCTTCTGATGGTGCTCTGCGCCGGGACAATACACCCCGGTCTGCAGATGGACATGGCCATGGCGCCTCCCGGTGAAATGCTGCCGGTGGTGGTGCACATGGAGGGAACCCTCGATACGGAATGGTTGAGTTCCGTGACGTCGGGGATGAGCAGGGCGGTAAGGCAGGCCTTCGTGGTGGAGACCCTTCGCTCCCACGCCTCTCTCTCCCAGACGGAAGTGCTGGCCTTTCTCGAGGACCATCCGGTGGAGAGGCTGGTGCCTTTCTGGCTTGTGAACGGTTTCTACTGCGAGACGACCCCGGCCACCATAAGGCTTCTCTCACAAAGGGCCGATGTAAGGTACATTGACCACGGGGCTGTGGAATCCTCGCTCATTGAACCGGTTGACCGCCGCGAGGCATCGCCTGACGAGCTGAACCGCGCCGTGGCCTGGGGCGTTTCCAAGATCAACGCCCCTCAGGTCTGGGCACTGGGCTACGAAGGACAGGGTGTCATAGTGGGGGTTATAGACACCGGCGTTGACTACACCCACTCCGACCTGGGGAACAACATGTGGCACGACACCCCCGCGGGCTACCACTACGGATACAACTTCTACGGCTCCGGAGACCCGCTGAACCCCATGGATGACAACGGCCATGGCACTCACTGCGCAGGAACCGTTGCCGGAAACGGCACCGCAGGCACCGAGACCGGCGTCGCCCCTTCGGCCACAATCATGGCCCTGCGTATCTACTACTACACCGGCGGTTTTCCCACCTGGATACAGGCAATGGAGTTCGCAGCACAGCACGGCGCATCGGTCCTTTCAATGTCCCTGGGAACAACCCCTGTGGGGAACGCCACCCTTCGCACAGCGGAGGAGAACGTCCTTCTCGCCGGGATCTACCACAGCGTCGCCGCAGGGAACAGCGGCCCCGGCTCGGGAAGCATCAGGGCCAGCGGGGACTGCCCGCCCCCATGGTTCCACCCCAACCAGACTTTCCAGGGCGGACAGACTGCGGTGGTCACAGTGGGCGCCACCAGTTCCAGCGACGCCATTGCCAGCTTCTCCAGCAGGGGGCCTGTGACATGGTGGCTGGGAGTCGCCCCCTGGAACGACTACGGCGATACCACTCCCCTCATCAGCCCGGACATCAGCGGTCCCGGCGTGGATGTCCTCAGCACCCAGCTCGGTGGAGGGTACACCACCATGAGCGGGACCTCCATGGCCACTCCCCATCTGGCGGGTGTCGCCGCCCTTCTGCTCAGCATCAACCCTGAGCTGTCCGTTGCGCAGCTGGACTCCCTGATAGAGATGACCTCCCTCGACCTGGGAGCCACAGGCAAGGACAACACTTTCGGCGCTGGAAGGGTTGATGCCTATCAGGCTGCACTTGCCGCGCTTGAGACCGTGGGGACCCAGGGTTCCACACATGCCGCCCTTCAGTCCTCCACGACCTCCATTTCCCCGGTAAGCCCCAACCCCGCCAACGGCTCCGCAGCGTTCTCCGTTTTCCTTCCCGCCGCCGGGAACGCCAGGGTAACCGTTTTTGATGTGACAGGGCGAACCGTGGCTGTGGTCCATTCCGGGCAT
Organism: uncultured bacterium; assembly: GCA_964541235.1. GTDB lineage: Bacteria > Fermentibacterota > Fermentibacteria > Fermentibacterales > JCC-6 > UBA6080. The sequence goes on from CAZIPI010000005.1 coordinate 75,371, forward strand.
CTTTCCTCGGGCAGCCACAGCTTCCAGTGGAACATGCCGGAGAGCCTCAACAGCGGTCTTTACTTCGTTCGTGCGGATGCTCCTTCGGGAACGGCCGTGGGAAGGATGACCGTAGTCAGGTGACTTGAACGGGCCCCGGATGGTTCATCCGGGGCCCGCCTCAGGGGCGTGCTGCTAACACCCCGGCTGCCGGGTCCTCCCTATCCGCCGGATATCAGGTGAACCACATCCACTTCGGCGCCGTCAGGCACCAGCGTGGTGTCGAACCCGGCCCTGGGTACAAGCCTGCCGTTGATCCTCACGATGAGCATCCTGAACACGTAGTTCCGTTCAATGAGAACATCCCTTACGGTCATTCCCTCGCTCCAGGGCATCGGGTCTCCGTTGACCACTATCATTTCGTCCTCCTTCGCAGCGAATATAGCCCGAGGAATAGAACCGGACCCGTCGCTGTAGTCTGTTGGTGGCACCAGACAACAGGAAGGAGACAAGGAGATGATACAGGTGTTACTGGCCCTGGCCATCACCGCCGCCGCCCCGGATCATGCGAGGATGGGGGTTCTTCGGAACGGCGACATTGTGGCTGAACTCCCCCTCGAGCATACATCCGCAGAGATCACCGTGAGCGGGATCTACCAGATAGGGGTCGTTCGTCAGGTGTACGGCAACCCCTACCGTGAGACCATCGAAGCGGTCTATGTGTTTCCCCTGCCCGAGAACGGTGCGGTGTCCAGGATGGACATGTTCATAGGGGACAGGCACATCGAAGGGGACATCCACGAAAGGGGACTGGCCCAGCGCATCTATGACGAAGCGATACAGGCCGGACAGACAGCGGCGCTGCTGGAGCAGGAAAGGCCCAACATCTTCACCCAGACAGTGGGCAACATCCTTCCCGGCGACAGCATAGTGATAGAGATCGAGTTCACCGCGCCGGTGAAGTACGAATCCGGCACATGGGAACTCTCGTTCCCCATGGTGGTGGGTCCCAGGTTCATTCCCGACGGTGTCCCCGATGCGGACAGGATCGCCCCTCCGGTGGTTCCCGAGGGCACCCGCGCCGGCTACGACATCCAGCTCTCGGTGCTTCTCGACCCTGGAATGCCGGTCCGCTGGCTGGAATCGGTGAACCACGAGATCACCGCAGTGAAGCAGGAAGGGCTCCCGCTCATCGGCCTCGCCCGGGGCGAGACGATCCCCAACCGCGACTTCGTTCTCAGGTACAGGACCGCAACGGAAGGGATCGGTTCCGGCTTCGTGGCTCACAACGGTGATCTGGGAGGCCACTTCATGCTGATGCTGGAGCCGGACGCCGAGGTTGACAGGGAGCTCATCGCTCCGAAAGAGATGTTCTTCGTGATCGACTGCTCGGGTTCCATGAGCGGTCAGCCCATGGAGGTCGCCAAGGAGACCGTCCGCCGGTTCGTTGAGGGAATGAACCCCGGAGACTCGTTCCAGATAATGCGATTCAGCGAGACAGCCAGCGCCATGAGCCGCACCCCCCTTCCCAATACACCCGAGAACGTCAGGGCGGGGGTGGCTTACATCAATGCCCTGAGCGGGATGGGCGGCACCAGGATGATAGAGGGGATCAGGGCTGCAATAGGCTACCCGGAGGACCCGGAGCGCATGAGGTACATCATCTTCCTCACCGACGGCTACATAGGCAATGAACAGGAAATACTGGGCGAGCTGCAGTCAACGGTCAGGGACAACACCCGGCTGTTCAGCGTTGGTGTGGGTTCCAGCGTGAACAGGTACCTGATCGAGGGGCTGGCCCAGGAGGGCATGGGCAGCGCGGTTTACGTGGGCTACAACCAGGACCCGGTCCAGGCTGTCTCGGAGATCTACTCGAAGATAAACAACCCGTATCTGGTCGGGATCCAGCTTGACTGGGGCAACCTGGCGGTTTCCGACGTGCAGTTCGGCGGCACCAGAGACCTGTATGACGGTGAGCCACTGGTAATCACGGGCCGGTTCTCAAGGCGGGGAACCGGAACGGTGAGGGTCACCGGGACCGTTGGGGGCAGGCGCTGGTCCAGGGACATTGATGTAACGCTGCCGGGCCCCGGGGAGGGCAGCGAAGCGGCGGACAGGCTGTGGGCCTCCAGAAGGCTTGCAGCCCTTCGCAGGCAGGGGTACTCGCCCAGCCTTGCCCAGTCGGAACGCAACAGATTGACGGAAGAGATGATAGGAGTCAGCCTCGACTACCGTGTTCTATGTGAGCACACGGCCTTCGTCGCCGTTGACTCCGAAAACAGGGCGGGACAGGGTGACCTGGTGCGTGTGGACGTGCCCGTAAACATGCCTGTGGGAGTGAGCTATCAGGGCGTCTTCGGTACAGGCAGCGCCTCCACCCCGTCACCGGCCATGGGTTACGCCATGAACGGCGTGCTCGCCCGCACCTCCATGGTTGCCGCCGAAGTCTGCCAGGACGGCAGGGACCTGGTGGACCATTCCGTCCCGGCTGCCGTCGTGAGCCTGGTCTCGGTGGAGGACAACCTGGGCGCCAGACCATCCGTCTTCAGGGCCCTGATGCTGGAGCTGGCCCGGGAACTCCAGGACAGGCTCGGATCGCGAACGGGCATTTCCGGAAACCTGATCCTCGAGCTGTCACTTGACGGGAGCGGTCGGGTGACCTCCGTGCTTGTCATCGAGAACACAACCGGTCTAAGGGAACTGGAGCGGACAGGTGTGCAGTGGCTCACCGGCAGAACGGTTTCCGGGGCCGGAGCAGGTGCTTCGAGGGTGGAGTTCAGCGTCAGGTAGGTCGGGTACTCCGGGGGCGGCTGGCCCCCTTCGCCGGCAAACGCTGCGTTTGCCGGCGCTTTCTTTTATGCTAAGACCCTGGGAGGTTCACATGCTGCCGCTGTGTATGTTTCTTCTGGCCGTCTCCCCCGGGCTTGACGAATGCGTGGAGTTCCTTCTCGCAAGGTCACCCGGGGCGGACGCATCGCAGCCGAACCTGGGGATCATCCTGCAGAACGCCGAACTCGCACTGATGACCAGGGATTCCATGCCCTGGGGACCGGCTATCCCTGACAGCATCTTCCTCAGGCACGTGCTTCCGGCACGGGTGAGCCAGGAGCCGCTCACCCCTTGGAGACCCGTTTTCTTGGAACATGTCGTGCCTCTTGTGAGGAATGTGGACGACATAGAGGAAGCGGTGCTTCTCATCAGCTCCTGGAGCGACTCGATAACCGGCTACACGCCAACCCAGCTGCGTGACCAGTCACCCCTTGTCACCTGGAGTTCGGGAACAGGCAGGTGCGAGGAACTCACGGTGTTCTTCATGTGCGCCCTTCGAAGCGCGGGCATTCCATGCAGGCAGGCATACACTCCATGGTGGCTCACCGTTGACGGCAATCACGCATGGCCGGAGGTCTGGACCGGTGAAGGATGGAAGTGCCTCGAGAGGGTGAGCACCGAGAACAGGCAGCCCGAGGAGAACTGGTTCACCGAGAGGGCCCGGAACTCGGCGCTGGTCCTGGCCGTGGCCACCGATTCGGTTCCCGGAGCCATCCAGTTCAGCGCCGGCGTTTCCTTCATGCCCGTAACATCCTCATACACGGACACGGGTCTTCTGACCGTGGCCGACGACACGACCCAGGTCTGGGTGAACATAGCCAACCACGGGGCCTTGAGGCGTATCCTGAGGATCACCGCACCCTTGAGGGAAGTCGAGCTGGGCGGCGGCATCTACCTTCTCACCTGGGGCTGGCCCGTACAGGCTTCTCTTGTCGAGATCGTGCCGGGCGACACAACACTGTTCTTTCCCGGTTCAGGCGGAGCGCTGCCCGGCGAGATGCACCTGAACACCAGGGCGTCTCAATGACAAACCTCATTCTCTGCATCGCCGCCCTGCTTCCCGATCCCTCACTTGACAGCCTCATGGCCCTCACACCCGGGAACCAGGCTGTGTGGCTGCATGCGCTTGCCACACTCAGCGGGGGAGAGCTTCAGTGCGCGGATTACCTGTTAAGGACGGTCCCCAGGCTGGACAGACTGGAGATGACCGAAGAAGCCCTTCTTGACCACATCCACGGCGCCATGGGCTCCCGATACCGCTTCTACGGCCAGGGCGAGCTTTCGGACAGTCTGTTCCTCTCATGCATCCTTTACTACAGGGTGGACCAGGAACCGGTGACCGGCTACAGATCAGGGCTTTCGGAATACTGGAACGGTCTGTTGCCTGCCCCGGCAGCCGACCCGTTCGAGACGGCACTCATGATTTCTGAGGGGATCCTCAGCCGGACCGAAGTCACGGAACAGGGATACCTCGGGGGGATCGAACCCCCCCTGGTGACGCTGGCGTCAGGATCGGCAACGCCCACGGAATGCACGGTCCTTCTCTGTTCAAGCCTGAAAGCCCTTGGCGTGGCATCAAGGCAGGTTGACGGCTGGTTCTCAGGAGAGGACGGGGGCAGGCGAAGGTGGCTGCAGATCCTTGTGAGCGAAGGCGGTTGGAGGCCGCTCACCCTCCCCTGGGAACCTGTTCCGCAGGACTTTGCCGGCCTCTCGCTGGCGGTTTGCGAGGCATCAGGCGAGATCGTGACCGGAAGCCTGGTGGATACGGGTCTGATCCGTATCGTTCCGCCCGAGGCGCCGTTGGAAGGCCAGTGGGAAGGGACAGTGAGCATTCCGGTAAGGGGCGGGTTCCTTCCCCTTGACTGGCTGTGGCTCGACCCTTCCACGGCGGACAGCATCGAGCTGGGGCCCGGGGACTACCTTCTCTGCGTGAGCCGCAGGGAGCCTTGCGGGGGTGTCTTCATGCGGACTGCGATGGTGAGCGTGGAGCCGGGGTCAACGCTGTCGTTCCGCCCCTTCGACTGACCGGCTGATGGCATCCAGACGGGTCCTTGCTTCCGGGGAGTGCCCTGTTATGAACTCAACCCGTTCACAGGGGTAGCCGGAACAGACGCCGCATGAGGATACATTCCTCTCCATGGCGCAGATGCGTATCGGACAGCCTGTACTGCACCATGGGAACTGCACTCCGTTCCCGAGGCAGCCCGTGCAGTTCACATCGTCTGACTGAATGTTCGACCCGTAGATGCGTGACCATTCATGCGCAGTCTTCCCGCGCAGTTCCTGGTCGTCCTGCATGTGGGCCAGGAAAGCGGGACACTGACCGCAGTCGAGGCCGCAGAAGGCAATTCTTTCCATTCCATCCCTTCCGTTGTGCCGGGCAATGCATACGGATGCCGGGCACTCCGGTCAATGACATACCCTTCCCCGGTTGGCCCTAGGGAAAGGGAGAGGGTATGTTCCCGTAATGGCGGTTCTGTTGCTTCTTCTGTTCACCGCCGTCACGGCGGCGGCTCAGCCCGGGTCCCCCTTCAGGCTTGCGGCGGAGTGGGAGCCGTCATACGGCACTTTGATAAGGTGGCCCCTGGGGATACCGCCGGAACTGGTGGTGGAACTGGCCAGGGACGATTCGCTTTTCGTGCTTGTGGCCAACTGGGCGCAGCAGGCCGAAGCGGTAGCAGCGTTCACCTCGTGGGGGGTTGATACCGGGAACTGCCGGTTCATTGAAACACCCACCTACAGCCACTGGACCAGGGACTGGGGACCCCACAGGGGCTTCGACGGTTACGGACAGTGCGGCATCATTGACCCGGTCTTCGACGGGTACCCGTGGGGCCCCGGGGGACCGTACCGTGACTACACCAGAAGCCGCGGATTCGAGCAGGACGACATCGTGAACCAGGCTCTCTCCCAGGAGCTTGACTGCCCGGTCTGGCAGTTTCCCGCTTACCTTACCGGCGGCAATTTCATGGTTGACGGTTACGGGACCGGTTTCAGCGTTCTTTCAATGCTCACCGAGAACCTGGCTTTCTGGAGCCATGATGAGTTCCTCGCCCTGTCGGGCAGCTGGCTTGGTCTCTCAACGTACAACATTCTGGCGAACCCTGAGGATTACGGGCTACAGCATATTGACTGCGCGGCAAAACTGCTGGATGAAGAGACGATCCTGCTGAAACAGGCGCCGGTGTGGCATCCCGACTACCCAAGGCTCGCAGCGATCAATGACAGGCTCACCACCGAGATAGGCTGTTTCGGCCGGCCCTACACCGTTGTCAGGATATTCTGCGATTCCTACTCCGGCAACTCGCTGGCCGCTTATACCAACTCCTACATACTGAACCGGAAGGTCTTCGTTCCCCTTTTCGGGATCTCCTCCGACGGCCCGGCCATCGAGACGTACCAGAACGCCATGCCCGGCTATCAGATCATCGGAATACCCTACGGAAGCTGGTACTACTACGATGCCCTTCATTGCCGCACCAGGGAGATGACCGACCGCCAGATGCTTCTGGTGCAGCACAGGCCTCTGGACCCTCAGGTCCCTTCCGAGCCGCAGTTCACCATTGAATGCCTGGTGAGGCCCTACAGCGGAGCCGCCCTGGTTCCGGAAGGTACATTCCTGAACTACAGGATCTCCGGGGAGGACCCATGGGTCACAGCCCCACTTGTCCCCGCCGGAGGGGACTCCCTGCAGGGGCAGATACCCGGCCATCCCGTGGGAACGGTGCTGGAATACTACATAAGCGCCTCGGACCTGTCCGGCAGGACCGAAACCCTTCCTCGAACGGCTCCCGAAGGGTTCTACAGCTTCACCGTGGAATCCGGGCTCGGCATGTCTGAGCATTCCTCGGCGCTCGTCACCGGGTTCTGCGCCGTTCCCAACCCGTCCAGGGGAGCAGTCACCCTCTCCTGCTCCGTTGCGTCACCCGGAACGGTTGAGCTTGCCGCCTATGACATAACGGGGAGGGAGGTGATGAGGACCGTCCATTCCATTCCGGACCGTGGAAGCCATGATCTGGTATGGGATGCGGCCGTTCTTGCCCCCGGCGTCTATATGCTCAGGCTGGAGGCCGGCGGGGAAATCCGCACTCTTCGTTTTGTACGGGTCCGGTGAGCTTACTTCTCGAGGACGAACCTGAAATAGATCTTTTCCCGCCTTCGAAGGGCGCTGTTGTAGGATCTGGTCCCCTGGAGGCCTGCGAACTCGTTGAAGAAGCCCCTGAGGACACCCGGCACCTTTCTGCGTATCAGGTCCCTTTTCCTCGGGTCATCCATTTCCAGGGCTCGAAGCACATTTTCGCTTATATCAAGCTCGTCGTTGATCGAAAAACCTGTTTCGCTCATCTGGTGCCTCAGGTTGTCCAGCTGGTTCTCAGCGCAGTAGTCGGAGTAGAGGAAGTGCCCGCCGGGCTTCAGCACCCTGTGAACTTCCCGAAGGAAACCCGGAATGGAACCGTAACAGTGCGATGACTCTATGTTCACCACTGCGTCGAACGATCCCGGGAGGAACCTCAGGTCCTCGGCCTTGCCCTCGAGGAATTCCAGTCCCGGGACCTGGTAGTGCTTCCTGCAGAAATCCACCGCCTTCGGTGAGAGGTCGAGCCCTGTCATGGTGCGGGGCATCAGGTACCGGGCTATGTAGGAAGCCCCTCCTCCGCGCCCGCTGCCTATCTCCAGAACGTCCCGCCCTCTGAGGTCCACGGCTCCAGCCACCTGGTGATAAAGCTGGATGCTGTAACGGTTGGCCTCATCCTCACTCTGAAGGCTCAAGGGGGAATGGGAATCATCCAGCACCGCCCAGCCGTAGTTCATAAGGGTCATCTCAGCGTCTCTGTCTATTCGGGACATCTGGTCGTACCAGCGTCTGATGACCGGGGCCCTGACCTTCATGAGGAGCCTGTAAATGAAGCTGAACACCGGGGTGGAACACCTGCATCGCCAGGACACCCTTGGGGTGACCATGGTGTTTTCAAATGGCATTGCACACACTTTCACGGGCTTGGGGCCTGTTGGAATGGATCCGTACGGAAGGGATCAAGTGTAACCGCAGGGAGTAATATGGCAGGAACGGAATAAAAATGCTACTATCTCCGGGAGGTCTCCACCCTGTTCTTGCCAAGGCGCTTTCCCTTGTAAAGAGCCGTGTCGGCAAGGCGAAGCGCCTCATCAACGGGTACCGGCCCTCCCTGGCAGACGCCGAATGTCATGGTGAGCCTGATGGTGTGCTCCTGCCATGTGAACGGGGCGGCCCCCACCCTGGCCCTGAGCTTCTCGGCAACCCTAATGGAGCCTTCCATTTCGGTGTCCGGCAGCAGTATCAGGAATTCCTCGCCTCCCCACCTTGAGACAAGGTCCTGCTCCCTGATAGCCTTTCTTAGCCTGTCCGAGAGCTGAACCAGCAGAGAGTCGCCACAGGCGTGGCCGCACTTGTCGTTCCATGACTTGAAATCGTCTATGTCCCCAAGGATGAGACCGAAACGCCTGCGGTTCCTGGCGCAGCGGGCCTGTTCGTTGGAAAGGCGCTCCATCATGGCCCTGCGGTTCGCGAGCCCCGTCAGGTCATCGGTCCGGGAGAGCTCCTCGACCTTGGAGTAGGCCGACGCCAGTTCGCTGTTCTTGGCGCTGAGCTCCCTGTTCACCCTGGTTCTCAGACGGACGCTCCGGTAAACCGAGGACAGGGACACACCGGCCAGGATCAGACCGGCAGCGGCTCCGGCGATCATCATTCTCTGCACCGCCCGGTCCCTTTTCAGCCGTTCGATCTCCCTCTCCTTCGCCTCGGTCTCGTACCGAAGCCTTAGTATGTCTATCTGCCTGATGCGCTTCTCCGCCATGAACTCGTCACGGATCTTCTGGTGCCGGCAGCTTGCCTCGAACGCGCCGGCGCTGTCGCCGCTCAGTTGAAGAAGCAGTGCCTTTTCCTGAAGGATACTGGCCAGCGCGCCCCTGTCGTTCAGTTCAAGGGCAAGCTGCTCGGACCTTGACGCGAGCTCCAGCGCATCGGTGTGCCTTTCCTGGGAACGCCTCAGTTCCAGCTGTTTCATGAGGCTGTTGAGTATCCCCCGTCTGCGGCCTGTCCTTTCGGATATCTCAAGTGACTCTTCGAAGAGGTTCCCGGCCTCATCGAAGGAACCTTTCGCCAGGCATACGGAACCGATGCTGTTCAGGGCAAGCGAGGCCAGGTAATGGTCATCCCTGGCCCTGGCGTCCTCAAGGGCCTGTCTGTAGAGTTCGCCTGCCTCGGCCAGCATGCCCCTCTCCTGAAGAACATCCCCCATGTTGTGAAGAACCCCGGGAACACCCTCCAGGAAGCCCTCCCTGATGTAAACCGCACGTGAGCGCCGGTAGTAGTCCAGCGCGCCGTCCGGGTCGCCGGATTGCTTCAGCACGTTACCAATGGTTGATTGAAGGTGCCCTGCCTGAAGCCTGGCTTCCGGCGAATCATCTCTCTCCGCCAGCTCCTCGAAAACCCTGAGGGCCCTTAGGTAGTACCTGAGAGAGTGGTCAAGGTTCGTGACGAAATAGTGGATGTCGCCCAGCCTTCTCAGACAGCGTCCCGCCTGAAGGCTCTGTCCCTGCCGATCGAAAAGCTGAAGTGCAAGCGCGTAATGCTCCAGAGCGCTCCTGTAGTCGCCCCTGACCCGGTTCGAGTCTCCCATCCCGAAATGCGCCGATGCCTTTCCCTGGCAGTTCCCGCAGGCCCTGGAAAGTTCAAGCGCTTCAAGCGACAGCTGTGCGCCCCGTTCGGGGTCCCCCTCGGTGACCAGGGCCGCGAGCCTGGTGAGCAGCTCTATCCTTTTTACGCCCGTCGAGTCAGCCAGCCGGGACTCCAGCTCCTCTTCGATTGTCCGGCTGCCTTGCACTGTACCCCCCCCTTGTCGATCTCAGAGAGTCAGGTCCACCGACTTGACCCATCTGTGGTAGGTTGTGAAATCGTCGGAACCGTTGGGCCCGTAGCCAAGAAGGACCTTGTAGCTCCCTCCCGCGGTCAGCACCTTGTCGTAGCCGTCCCCCGAGTTCCTGGGGATGGTGAAGGAGATGCTGGTAACCCCGCCGGACTCGGTCCCGTGAAGGTTTGTGAAGCTGCTCTCGCCTCCCAGGCTTGTGTCGGGGGCATGTGATGTGTTTCCGGTGCCGAAGTCATCACGGAGATATGCCATTCCGTCCTGAACGTACCCGATGTAGATGTCCGCGTCCTTCATCACCCGGGAGGGCTCGAAGCCCACCGAGACCCATCCCGTTGTGGGCGCGGAGATACTGATGTGTATGGAATCCGTTTCAAGCCTCATGGTCAGGGTCACGCCGTCGGATGTGTAAACCAGCGGGGCCCCCTGGCCGTTGTCCGGGGAGTTCTGTGCCGCTGCGCCGTCGGTGCAGGCCGGCA
>CAZIPI010000005.1:85662-123247 GCA_964541235.1 uncultured bacterium
CCCTGGCCGTTGTCCGGGGAGTTCTGTGCCGCTGCGCCGTCGGTGCAGGCCGGCACCAGCACCAGTACAAGCAGGATATGCAGACATATGAAGGACCTGATCATCTCAACTCCTTTTGGTTTATACTCCCGGTTCCCGACGATGATATAATGAGAATGTTTCGCAAAGGGAGTCAACGGGAGGAGGAATGGAAATGAAAAGACAGAAGGCTCTTCGCATCCTGAACCCGGTGATGCTGGCGGTGCTTCTCTACCAGGGTGTCACAGGCGTCTTCAGGTTCAGCTTCTACGACCATTTCAAGCTCATGCATCCCATAGCCGGCCTGGCCCTTCTGGTCCTCGCCCTTGCGCACCTCGCGCTCAACTGGCCCTGGATCAGGACGAACTATCTCTCCCGAAGACGACCTTGACCTCTGCTCATCCTTCACATTGAGGTCCACCGGTCCGCACCCGGATCCGAGCGCTGAAAGGGGTGTCTGATGAACAGGCTGTACAAGAGGGGTGTCGGCAGGAAGACAGGGCTGGCGCCGGGAACCCTGGTGTATGTGGGCGAACAGGTCCCTTCCCCAGCAGTTCTCACTGTGATGGAATTCGATGCGGAACGTTCCATGGAAGCATCCCTGGTTACGGTGGACGATGCCTTGCCCTTCAGAGAGTCTCCGGCGGTGACGTGGCTGAACGTGGCCGGGCTCACAGACGTTGCGGTGGTGGAGAGGCTGTGCGGAAGGTACGGCGTTCACCACCTTGTGCAGGAAGACATCCTGCATACCGACCAGAGGCCGAAGGCAGAGGTGTACGACGACCACATATACATTGTGGTCAAGATGATAAGGTTCCCTGACGATACCGCGGAGCTGGACATCGAGCAGGTCAGCCTTATCCTGGGCAGGAACTTCGTCATCACCTTCCAGGAGAAGGAGGGGGATGTGTTCGAGCCGGTAAGGGAAAGGATCAGATCGGGTAAGGGTAAAGTGAGGATGTCCGGTGCCGATTACCTGGCCTACTGCCTGATGGACGCCGTTGTTGACGGCTATTTCCTGACGCTGGAGAGGATCGGCGAGGGAATGGAGGAGATCGAGAACGCGGTCCTCGATGCTGCTCATGATTCGCTTGCCTCATCCATACACATGCTGAAGAGGGAGCTTGTCATACTGAGAAAAGCCGTGTGGCCCCTCCGTGAGGGGATCGGCACCCTGATGCGGGATTCTTCAACGCTGGTGGATGCCGGAACCCTGCCATATCTCAGAGACCTTTACGACCACACCATTGCGGTAATGGACACCATCGAGAGCTTCAGGGACGTGGCTTCAGGTCTTCTTGACCTGTACCTTTCCAGCGTGAGCAACAGGATGAACCAGGTGATGAAGGTGCTCACAGTGATAGCCACCATCTTCATTCCCCTGACGTTCATCGCCGGGGTTTACGGAATGAACTTCCACCACATGCCCGAGCTCTCCCTTCCCTGGGCCTATCCAGCGGTTCTCGGGCTGTGTGTGCTCATCGCCCTCTTTATGGTAATGGTGTTCAGAAGGAAGGGCTGGTTCTGACCTGTGCGATTCCCGGTGCTATATTCAACGGATTACAGGAACCTCGGGGTGAAAAATGGATCGAACGAATTTCCTTCCCTCCCTGTTGACCGCACTCGTGATGGCGGCAACCCCTTGCGGCGCCCTGGAGCTTTCCGGCCAGGTGTACGCCCGTTACGTGAACCTGGGTGATGTATCCTGGGGTCCTTCAAGCGAGTTCCTCATCAGACGGGCCAGCCTGACAGCCAAGGCTGGAGTGGGCAGCAACATTGAAACCGAGCTTGAGATAGAGACCCGGACGGATGAGGTTTACCTAAAGGATTGCCTCGTATCATGGTCACCGTCGGAAGCCCTTGAGCTGGTGGTCGGCAACTTCAAGAAGCCGTTCTGTCTTGCCACCACGATGTCCAACTGGAACCTTCTCTCGGTGGAAAGAACACTCCTGCACCACACCGCAAGTGACCTGGGCTACTCAGGACGGTCCATGGGCGCCATGGCTGAGTTCTCCCCGCCCATGCCGCTTTCCCCCGGCCTGTCGCTTGGTGTTTTCAACGGGCCGGGAGAAGACAGGGAGAGAAGCTACGCGGCCACCGCCGTGGTCGAACCGTTCCCCGGACTGGAACTCGGCGGCGGTGTTTCCCTGCTGAGGCTGGGCGAACACGATCCCATGCAGCCTTCGGGCTACGTCTCATCGGGGTTGTTGAGCGCTTTTTCAGGCCACTTCCGGTTCGAGCGCGCCTTTTCGGGCGAAACATCCCTTGAGGTTCAGGGCGAATACGCCAGGGGCGACAACTGGGAGGAAGCCGATGTGATATATGGCGAGATCCCCCCTGCATTTAAAAGCCTGTGGATCTCGGGCATCGCGCGGCAGAGGCTGAGGGGTGTTCCGGGGATCAGGTCCCTTGAGGGAGGACTTTCCTGGTCAGGCGTGGAACCCGGCTCCGACAGTGACCCCGGCTCGGAGGTGCTGGCCCCCATGCTGGGGGTGGAGATCACCTCCAGCGCCAGGCTGCGGTTCACGCTGGTGAACAGCAGCCTCAAGGGTTCCGGGGGCGACGATCACACGGATGTGATAGCGGAGCTGGCGGTGAGGTTCTGATGAGTTCACAGCAGCGAAGGCTTCACTTCCACAGGTACGAGTTCAAGTACCTGATCTCCGGCGACACCCGGGCAGCGGTGCTTTGCGCCCTGGAGAACAGGATGGAAAGGGATTCCTACTCAACCGAAGACGGCTCGTACTTCGTGAGAAGCCTTTACTTCGACACTTCCTCATTCCGATGCCACAGGGACAAGGAGGACGGTCTTCACTCCAGGTACAAGTTCAGGATCAGATCGTACTCGGCGGAGTTGTGTGAGCCGGTCTTCCTTGAGCTCAAGGGCAAGTACGACAACCTGGTTTACAAGCACAGGCAGGTCCTCAGGGCCGATGGGCTTGCGGATGCCATGGAGGGAGGCATTGGAGCGCTCTGCAGCCATGTGATGGAAGGCGAGAAATGCAACGGTGTCGGGAGGCACTTCGTAGCCGACTGCTTCCGGTCGAGGCTCGCTCCCAGCCTCGTGGTGGACTACAGCAGGACCGCCTTCGAGAACAGCTCGAACCCTGACTTCAGGGCCACCCTCGATACAGCCGTGACGGCCAGGAAATCCGGCAGGAACGGAGTGCCCTGCGGTCACTGCCAGGACCTCGCCCCCTCATTCTCCGTACTCGAGATCAAGTTCCGCTATCATCTGCCAGCCTGGTTCCACCGAATGGTTCAGGGATACCAGCTGTGCCGGGTCCCATTCTCCAAGTTCCATCTGGCCGGTGAGAGGCTCTGGATGTGCAACACCCGATCCCTGCTTGACAGGATGGTTGAGAGGGGGCGCTGTTGGCCGCTCTGATAAACTGGTTGACCGAAACCGATACCGCCATGGGTTACAGCCTTCTCTATGTGATCGAGAACCTGCTGGCCGCACTTCTCATCGGTCTGGTCATCGGCTTTGTTTACCGAAGGACCCACAGGGGCCTCTCATACTCCCAGTCCCTGGTGGTCACCCTGGTTCTCATGTGCCTCATCGTCTGCTCTGTGATGATGGTCATCGGAAGCAATCTGGCCCGTGCCTTCGCTCTTGTGGGCGCCCTCACCATCGTCAGGTTCCGGACGGTCGTGAAGGACACCCGGGATACCGCGTTCATCTTCTTTGCGCTCACCGAAGGTATCGCCTGCGGAACGGCCAACATAAGGCTTGCCGTGATCTCGACCCTCTTCATAGGCTTCGTTGCCTGGCTTCTTGCCCGGACCAACTACGGAAGCATGATGCAGAGCGAATTCATCCTAAGGCTACGCTACGACAGGGAGGCGGGAGGCGAGGAGGAGTACGTCCACGTGATACGGAGGTTCTCAAAGAACAGCACACTGATCCATGTGGAACCCTCCGGCGAGGGAAGGTACCTCATCCTCACCTACGACATCAGGCTGCTCCCCGGGACAACACCCGACGTGCTGGCCACCAGTCTCAACGCTCTTGCAGGTGTTGACAACGTGAACATGGTCTCATCCTGCAACGATGTGGAGTACTGAGCAGACAAAGGGGGCTATCATCACATGAGCAGCAGCCGAACATGACCCTTCTGCCCGCACTGCTACTGGCGCTGTGGACCCGGGCCCTTCCCCACTACCAGCTGACCATAGATCCGGCGTACCTGGAAGCCCTGTATCAGAACCCCGAGACGGAAGAGCTTTTTCCGGCGCACATATCGTGCCCCGCCGGCGAAAGCGACTGCCTTGCCGGCTTCAGAGGGACCACTTCGGTCCATCTCCCCAAGAAGTCATGGCGACTGGACCTTTTCGATCCCGGTCTGGCGGGAAGGGGAAGGATCAACCTCGACGCCCACTATCGCGACCTGACGATGATGAGGAACCACCTTGCCATGGAACTTGTGAGGAGGCTGGGGTATCCCGCACCCGAGACCAGGCATGTAACGCTTTCCATAAACGGCGAGAACATGGGGGTCTATCTGGAGACCGAAAGGGTGGACGGTGATTTTCTGCTGAGGAACGGGCTTCCCGGCGGGGTCTTCTTCAAGGCCGTGACCGGCGCAGCCAGGTTCGCCCCCTACCTCTCCGGCCATCCCGGCACCGACGGTTTTTCCTGGCGTTCCGGTGACGAGACCATGCTTCCCCTGCTTGCCCGGTTCATCGCGGCAGCCTGTCATCATAGCGACTTCCATCAGATCATGGACACAGGGATGTTCCTTGCCAACATGGCGGCCGACCTGGCCATAATGGAGACCGACGGCCCCTGCAAGAACTTCTACCTTCATCTGGGGGCCGACGGCATCTGGAGGTATTTCCCCTGGGACCACGACTCAAGTTTTGGCAACGACTGGCAGGGCGTGTTCCATGGGGATTTGGTTGACCACGTGTACACTGGGCAGATGCAGACCCACACGCCTTTCGTTTCTCTCATGGGTGCGCAGGACTTCAGGGACCACTATCGCGACCTTCTGGCGGACGCCTCCGGTATCATGGCCGGGGATCTTCTGTCCTGTCTGGACTCAGTGAGGAACGCCATTCGCGCCGATGTTTACCTGGACCCGCACAGGCAGGGAACCCCTGAGGATTTCGAGCAGGCCTGCGACAGTCTGAGATGGTTCATCGCTTCCAGGGCTTCCCTGCTCCCCGCCATGTACGTTCACCATTCGACACCGGAAGAGACGTACATCACCGTTGACCCGCAGTGGGTGACTCCCGGGACGGACAGGATCACCGTGAGGGCCTTCTCGTCGGATACCCTGCAGTACTGCAACCTCTTCGTGATACCCGACGGACAGCAGCCGGTGATGTTGAGGATGCGCCAGGTGAACTCCCCGGAAGGTGCTTTCTGGATGGTCAACATCAGGGATCAGGTTGAGTTCACGAAGAGCCTCAGGTTCTTCATCGAGTTCAGACAGGCATCCGTCCCATGGCCTGAACCGGTGATGTATCACCCGGTCCACTCGCTGTTTGATATGCAGTACAACAGCGAGGCGTTCCCTTCCGCCGTAAGGGTAACCCGGACGCCGGACCCTGACGCACTGAGACCGGGTGTGCTGCTCAGGCTGGGACCATCGCTATGGGCCATGCCTCTGGTCAATGAAAGCTCCCATGAAATGGACCTTTCGCTTTGCGCCATAACCCTCGGCCATCCGTCAGCTCCCGTGTACCTTCCCGAGAACCTGACGCTCTCCGCCGGTGAGACGCTCTTCGTGACCAACGACCGAAGCGCCTTTCTGCTGGAACTCCCTGGCCGGAAGGCAGCGGGAGACTGCACTGCGGAGCAGCCCCTGGCTTCCGCTGTGGCTTTTCTGGATCCAGGGTGGGTCCAGCAGGTCCAGTACGCACCGCCTTTTGGAGAGAGGCACCTGCGACCGCTGAACGAAGTGCCTGTGGTTACCGAGATCAGCTACAGCCAGCCGGCCTACTTTCAGTCCCGGGACTGGCTTGAGCTTCACAATCCCGGGAGCGGCAGCCTGGACCTGTCCCGGACGGGTATAACTGGTTCCGGTACCGGACATACGGTGTTTCCCCATGGGACCGTCATTCCCCCTTTCGGCTTTCTTGTCATGGCTTCAGATGTGGACCTTTTCAATGCCCACTACCCCGGGGTCAGATGTCAGGTAATGGAACTTGGGTTCAGCCTCTCCTCCGACGGGGAGAACCTTCGATTCGTGAACCGCGGGGGCTTCTCGACCACGCTTGCAGGCTATTCAGGATCCCACCCCTGGCCTGAGTCAGCCTCCGGCATCATTGCAATAAGGGGCGCGGGGCTGGACCCGAACTGCTCCGAATCCTGGGAAGCCGTGGATCAGCCCGGAACACCGGGATCAGGAAATCCTTCCTGGTTCCAGAGCGAGGAGGGAAGGGTGACGATAGCATCGCTCCGGCCCAATCCCTCCACCGGCGGGGAGATCCTTTTCACCCTGGCCGGCGGTCAGGGCCCGGTCAACGCTCTGGTAATGGACCTTTCGGGAAGGATGGTGCTGGACAGGGGGATCCTTGAACCGGGGTTGCCCGAGTACACGCTGGAGCTTCCCTCCAGGCTGCCCTCAGGGGTATACTTCCTGGTGGTGCGCTCCGCCGGGAGCGCCTCGACAAGGAAGCTGATATGGCTGCCCTGATCCTCATGGCCGCTGTGGCATCCGGCGTCTGGCCCGACTCCGTTGTGGCGCTCCATCTCCAGTTCGACCCGGCCCAGTGGGCATACGCCTGCTCGCGCCCCGACCTTGAGATACAGGTGGAAGCCGCCATCACGGTCGGTCAGTGGACGGCTCAGTGCACCATGCAGATCAGGGGTCAGACCAGCAGCTATTATCCCAAGAAGTCCATAAAGGTCAGGCTCGAGCCGGGCAGTTCGCTCTTCGGCTTCGATGAGATGAACCTGAACGCCCAGTATTCAGACAGGAGCAGGATACGGGAAAATCTGTCTTACCTTTACCATGCACACTGCGGACAGATAGTCCCGGTCACCGCCATGACCCAGGTGTTCTTCAACGGCTCGACACAGGGTCCCTACCTGTTCGTGGAGGATGTGGACGGCGACTTCGCCCTGAGGTCGTGGCTGCCGGACGATGCGGTGATCTACAAGTGCAGGGAGTACGGTTCCTCGCTGAACTCGCCCAACGCGTTGCACCTCTACCTGAAGAAGACCTTCGAAGGGCTGCCCATGAGCGATCTGGAATGGTTCATCAGATGGCTGAACACGGCTCCGGAAGACGCGTTCCTGGCAGGACTGCAGGGAAGGCTGCATTTCGACGCGCTTCTGAGTTGCGTGGCCGCGAACACGCTCATCGGGCATGGAAGCACATACTACCACAACTACCACATGGTCCTTGACTCGCCGGGAGCCTTCGGCAGATGGAGAATGGTCCCCTGGGACATGGACAAGACCTGGGGATCGTCATCCTACGGCCCGGACCTGCCGTACTACTGGGTTACCAACGATGTTTCCGAACCCAACACGCTGCTGTGGAGGCTGTGGTGCGCCCCCTCCACCAGAGGCCTTCTCCTGGCCAGGCTCTCCCAGCTGTCCCAGGGGTTCGACGCATGGACCTCGGGGGGGGTGGTGGATTCGCTCGAAGCCCTTGTACAACCGCTGGTGCAGGTTGACCCCTACCGCGACTATTCCATGGCGCAGTTCCACGAATCGGTGCAGACCATCAGGGACTGGCCTTCGGCAAGGCTGGCGAGCCTTCAGGGAATGCTGCAGCAGTGGCCCCTTCCCTTCAGGCTCCATCCCACCGTTTCCGTCCCGGACGGGGGCATACTTGTCACCTGGTCGGACGCCATGATGTCCTCGCACTACAGAGTGGCGTTGTCAACGGATTCCACCTTCCTGGATGGTTCCGCCGTGTACTGGGAGACGGTGACCTCAGACACGGCACTCGTGGTTCAGGACCGCTCCATGGGACAGGTCTGCTACGTTCAGGTGCGAGCCTTCAACAGCAGCAGGGAGGAAAGGGCGTTGAACAGATCGGTCCGGCTTGAGCCCGAACCAGTGATCCCCAGGACCGGGAACGTGGTCATCAACGAGGTGTTCTACAGGAACGGCGACACCGTCAGGCCGGGTGACTGGATCGAGCTGGCCAACCCCGGGCCGGACCCGGTCAACCTGGGCGGCTGGGCCTTCAGGGACTCCCAGGACAGGAACCTTCATGTCCTGGGTGACATCGTGCTGGCCCCCGGGGGCTTCCTGGTGCTGCTTGAGGACCCGCTCTCGTTCTACTACTCCTACCCGCCATGCCCCGCCGATCCGAGGCCGTTCCAGTTCGGCCTGTCCGCTGACGGCGAGACGCTCAGACTATACGATTACCTTGGAACACAGGTGGACTACGTGCCGTACCTTCCCGTGGCTCCCTGGCCTTCCGAGCCGGCCCAGGGGGGGTGGAGCCTGTCCCTGATCAGTCTCGAAAGGGACAACTCGAATCCGCTCTCATGGGGAGCGACCCCTGACGGGGGAACGCCCGGGCTTCCCAACGGCAGCTCTCCTCCATGGGCGCCGGGCTATGTACTATCCGTGGAAAGCGTGGCGCCCAACCCGGCATCGGGGTTCATCACAGTGAACTTCAACGCCACCCCGGGGGGGACGTGCTCCTTCACCGTGGTGGACCTGGCGGGAAGGGTGGTGACGGGGCCCACCATTCTGCAGGTTACCCCGGGGCTTCACTCGGTTGCCCTGGATGTGGGAACGCTGCCGTCCGGTCTCTACTTCATCGCGGTTTCCCGCGCTGGGATAACGGACACCGCCTCCTTCGTGAAACTGGGCCCTTGATGGTCCGGTCGCCACTGGCGCTCCTGCTGCTCACGGCGGCCTCCGGAGCGGCCAGGGTCACCGTTCGGCCCGGAGACATGTTCCGTGACAGCCTTCTGTTACTGGGAAGCGGAGACACCCTGTTCTTCAGCCCGGGCGAGTACACCCTTGGCGACGATCTGCCTTTGCTGCAGCTGCTTCCATCGAATGACGGTGTTGTGATCACCTGCGACCCTGCCGAACCGGGGGTCCTGAACGGCCAGGGTTACAACCGGCCCGTACTGGCGCTTCAGGGTCCGCTGGGGTCCGGAACGGTCATCGAGAACCTGGTCCTGACCGGGGGGAACCCTCTTTCGGGAGAGTGGTTCGGCGGCGGCGGCATCTTCATGGCCCAGAGCGATTGCGCGGTCATGAACACTGTGGTTTCCGGGAACAGCGCCCTGATGGGCGGCGGCATCTTCATCGAAGGGGGCGCGCCGCTTCTGGACGGGCTGACCGTTCAGGACAACACCGCCCTGGTGGCGGGGGGAGGGGTCTGTATCCAGGTATCAAGCCCGGTGTTCAGTAACTCCGTGATACGGCGGAACTCCTCCGGGGACGACGGCGGCGGTGTCTTTGCCTACCTCGGGGTGTTGACCGCGGCCAACCTGCTGATCTCGGACAATCATGCCGGCGATGACGGCGGTGGAGTGATGCAGCTCAGAGGATCCCTGCTCATGAGCTTTTGCACCATAGACGGCAACTCATGCGCGGATGACGGGGCGGGCATCCTGATTTCGTCCGCCGACAGCACGGCGCTTCTCTCATCCATCGTGACCGGAAACCAGGGCAACGGCGGGATACAGCGAAAAAGGGGCGACGAGCCGGTCTTCGTGAGCCACTGCTGCGCCTGGGGCAACGGCACCGCCGACTACCTTCACATGCCTGACCCCACCGGCACACGGGGCAACATTTCCATGGACCCGATGTTTGCCGATTCACTGCTCAGGCTTTCCCATATCCAGGCGGGACAGCAGATGCAAAGCCCCTGTGTGGACGCAGGCCACCGGCCGGTTCAGGGAAGCTGCGTCCAGGGCCGTTCCACCAGGACCGACAGTCTTCCTGATTCCGAAGTAGCGGACATTGGCTTTCATTTCGACCCCTTGAAGAACCCCTGGTCTCCCCCTCAGCCACCCGGGGTGTTCGGGGTCCTGCTGTCCCCCTGCCCGACACCGGGCACCCTGACCATAAGGGTCATCACGCCGGATCCGATGACTGTGCGACTCTTCGCCTTCGACACGGCGGGAAGGCTCGTGGCCGATCTGGGAACCCTGCCGGTGAGCGGAACGGCGGAAACCGCATGGCCGGTTCCGCCCGATCTCCCCCCCGGTGTCCTCTTCATCCGCTGCAGCGGTCCCATCGGGACGGTGACGGGAAGGACGGTGGTCCTTCGATGATGGTTCTGCTCCTCGTATCGGCTGTGTTTCCCGTGGCTCCAGGCGAGAGCATACAGCAGAGCCTCGACGGAGCAGCCCCGGGCGACACGGTGCTGCTCCTGCCCGGCGTCCATTCCGGGACCGGCGAGAACCTTGTGTCCATGAACGGCAACCATGACGGAGTGGTGCTGCTGGGCAGCCCGGGCGAACCCGGGACGGTGGTGCTGAACGGCGAAGGGCTTTCCGGTCCGGTGATCAGCCTGGACGGGCTGAACTCGGGACCGGTGGGAAGGACTACCGTTCTATCGGGGTTCACGGTCACGGGGGGGGAAGGGGCTGAACTCGGCGGAGGCCTCTACAGTTTTCACGCGGAACCCTCCGTTACCGCCGTGACCTTCCAGGGCTGCGGCGCGGCAAGCGGAGGGGGGGCTTGCGTATGGAGGGGCGCTCCTGCGTTCGTGTCATGCCGGTTCGAGATGAACACCTGCGGAACGTCGGGAGCCGGCCTCTACGTTTACGCCTCGGACGGGACCGAGATACGCTCGTGCATCTTCCTGGGCAACTCTTCCGGCGACGACGGCGGAGCGGTCTTTCTGTTCCACAGCTCTCCGGTGATATGGAACTGCCTCTTCGCGGACAATCACTCCTGGGACAACGGAGGCGGGATATACTGCTACGCCTACTCCTCTCCGGACATTGGCTGGTGCACCTTTTTCGGCAACTCCACCACGTACGGTGGCAGCGCCGTCTATTTCCGTGTCGGTTCGGAAGCGGTTGTCCACGACTGCGTGGTGACCGGCAATACCTCCGCGGCCCTTTGGATGGACGGCGGCGGCTCTCCTGCATTTGATCACAACTGCATCTGGGGGAACCCTGACGGAGACTGGGGCAACCTGCCGGACCAGACCGGCCAGAACGGGAACATCTCCCAGGATCCGCTTTTCGTTCAGGGCTATCACCTATCCCAGACCCAGGCGGGACAGCCCCAGGATAGCCCCTGTGTCAACGCCGGGTCGGTTTCCGTTCCCGCATCGGGGCTGTTGCTCTACTGGACCAGGACTGACCAGCTGTCCGACGAGGGGCAGGCCGACATGGGCTTTCACTACGGTCCCCAGCCCCAGTACACCGGGATCCCGCCGCAGACCGGTCCGGAACACGTACTTGTCGTCATGCCGTCGCCAGCGTCGGGCCGGTTCACCGCTTCGCACCCGCCGGGACCCGGTACACTGGAGCTGTACGATCTTTCGGGCAGGAGGGTGATGGCGGGGGAAGCCCTTGGATCAGGGCACACCGATGTTGATGCCGGCATGATGCCCCCCGGGGTTTACCTTTTCGTTTACAGGAGCGGGGCGGTGGCCCTGAGTCGAAGGATAGTACTTCTCTAGACGGCTGGAGGCTTCAGATGAAAAGGATCGAGGAGGTTTTCAGGGACAATCCTCCGGGGCTGAGGGACAGGCTCAGGGAGTGCCGGGCGGGTATCGCCGGGTGCGGCGGCATCGGGAGCAATGTGGCGCTGCTTCTGGCCAGGGCAGGCGTGGGAAGCCTTGTCCTGGTTGATTTCGACAGGGTGGAGGAGAGGAACCTCAACAGGCAGTCCTATTTCAAGGGGCACATTGGAATGCCCAAGGTGGAGGCCCTTAGGCAGCAGATCCTTGACATCGGTCCCCGCACCAGGGTAAAGGCCTGCGAAACAAGGATCGTTGCCGGGAACGCCGTGAGCCTGTTCAAGGGCTGCCACATCCTCATAGAAGCACTGGATTCCGACGAATCCAAGGAGATGGTTCTCACTGCGTGGCTTTCATCCGTCCCGGACGTGCCCGTTGTGGCGTGCAGCGGTGTGGCAGGGCTTGGCGATCCGGGCCTGATCAGGGTTGACCGGAGGCGGATGATGACCGTGGTCGGTGACGGCGAATCACAGCTGGATCTTGGAACGCTGTCTGCAAGGGTCTGCCTTGTGGCTGCCACAATGGCGCTGGAGGCTGTCAGGGTGCTTGCCGGTCAGGTCCCGCAGTGCGATTCCTGCCCGTCGAAGTGCCATGACGGGGTCAGGCTCACCTGCAACGGTCAGACCGTACCCCTGGCCGGATTCCCGGCCCGGGCGCTGGAAGGCGCCATTCGAGGCATGCTCTCCACATACAGGGGGGTGGACACCTCGGGAGAGATAAGGGTAACCCTTGGGAACAGGACCACCTGATGCCGCTCTACGGCTCAAGGGGCATCAGGTCCTCCCCTATGCCGCCGGCGGAGTACACGAACCATGCTCCCGTCAGGTAACGGGCGGCGGCGCGCTGCACATCGTCCGGCGTGAGCGCCGTTATCAGCCGAAGCCTTTCGACGTCTCTATCAAGCCCCAGACCCATGGTCTCCACCATCGCCAGGTATCCCGCCAAGTCTCCGTAGGTGTCGTAGCTCAGGGCATGCGAGCCTGCGGACCTTGACTGCTCGACAAGGAGTTCCGTTTCCGGCACCCCCTCCAGAGCCAGCCTCCTGCATTCGTTCACCGTTGACTGCAGTGCCCTGAGGTTCATGGAGTTAGCGGTTGAGTACATGGCGGTGAACCTGGCGCTGTGAACCAGCCCCGATGAAGCCGCGTCGCTGAACCCCCACACTGCGTAGGCAAGCCCCTGCTGTTCGCGTATGTAACGGCCGAGCCTGGAAGAGATGCCGGCGCCCAGGAGCCTGGCGGCCACAGAGAATGCCGGTTCATCCGGCGAAGAAAGCCCGGGGGCCGGGCACATGACGGCGGTGGCTGACTGGATCCTTCCCGGAATGGATACCGCAATGGTGTCACCCGGAACATCCCTGAACGAGTACTCCCTCAGGGGCGGGGTCTCGCCCTCGGGTTCCGTCCATCCGCCGAAGTGGAGCCGTGCGGCTTCCAGGGCCCTTTCAGGAGTTATGTCTCCCACCACCGCGATCACGGTTTCGGAAGGTCTGGCGCATAGGCCGTAGAATTCCCTCACTGACTGGACGGATATGCCGTCAAGGGTCTCCTGGGTTGTCACGAACGCCGATGCCTCCCCCTCCAGTACGGTTTCCGCTTCCGAGAAGACCCTTCCCATGGGTTGTTCCCGGCTCATGAGCAGCCTTCCCGCCATTCTTGCCCTGGCGGCAAGGAAGTCATCCTCTCTCAGGGCCGGACGCGTGAGAAGGTCGGCGGTGGACATGAACAGGATGTCCGCGTCGCTGCTGAGCCCGAAGGTGTTCCCGGTGCTGTAGGACGAATTGGTGCGAAGCCATGTTCCGGCGCCTATCTCCTCCAGCCGTCCGTGGAAGGCCCTGCGGTCCAGTTCGAGGGTGCCGCCCAGCATTGTCTCGGCGGTTAGCTGTGCAAGCCCTGCTCTGTCAGGCGTCGTTCTTCTGTTCCCCATGGGGAAGGTGAACACTATCTCCACAATGGGGAAGGTGCTGTCCTCCCTCACCAGCAGCCTGATGCCGTTCTCGAGGGTGAACCTTCGCACTCCCTCGGAGACCGATGCTTCCGGGACCGCAAGGTCCTCCCGTGAGATCACCAGCCCTTCCCAGCTCAGGTCCTCGGGCGGGGCCAGCTCGCGATGGGGATCGGGGTCCCCGGAAGCCGAAGGAGCGCCTCCGCCGGGCGACATGCGCACCGAAAGCATCCGCTCCGGGACGAAGTAGCGGGAGGCCGCGTCCCTCACAGCTTCCGGGGTGAGGGCGCTTATGCGATCAAGGAAGCGGTCGCGGTACATGGGGTCGCCGGACAGGTGCCAGTAGTATGCCCTCCGCCAAGCCACATCCAAGGGATTGTCGGCTGAGATGATCTCCGAAGCCAGGAACCTTCTTTTGATCCCGTCCATGGTCTCCTGGTCCAGAAGCTCGGTGGACAGCCGGTGCAGTTCCTGAAGAATGAGCCCTTCCACCGAATCGGGGCTCACTCCCTCCTGCACCGAGGCATGGATACGGAAAGAGGACGCGTCGATGCTCCAGGGCGCCGTCGCCCCGGCGGCCGAAGCAAGCCCTGTGAGAACAATGTTGTTCTCAAGCCATGACGTTCTGCCGGAGGAGAGGTAGCTGGCGATGAAGGAGAGGGGGGCCATGTCGGGGTGCAACTGTTCGCACGCCTGGAAGCAGAGCTGAATCCGCTCGCTCTCGGAAGGGAAGCTGAAGGCCTCCCGGAGCGGCCCGTTCAGGGGAGGGTCATGCGGAAGGTCCAGCCCGGGGACCGGGGCGCCGGGGATGCCCTCGAAGTAACTTTTCGCCATGGACAGGGCCGCGTCGTTATCTATGTCCCCCACGATGACCAGCGCAGCGTTCCCGGGCTGGTACCAGGTGTCGTAGTAGGCCTTCACCGTCTGGTGGGTGAAGCCGCTGATGGTTTCCTGGTAGCCTATCACCGGCCTTCCGTAGGGGTGGACCGGGTGCATCAGCTCTGTTGCCCTCCTCCAGATGGCTCCGTCGGGACTGTCCTCGCCAAGCCGCCATTCGTCCAGCACCACGCCGATCTCGGCGGCCACCGTCGCGGAGTCCATGGGGCAGTTCCGCATCCTGTCGCTTTCAATGGCAAGGGCATCCTCCAGCCGGGAAGCAGGGAAATGAAGATGATAAATGGTGTTGTCCTGCCCTGTTCCGGCGTTGGCGGAACCTCCGTTCTTCTGTACTATCTGCCAGAAGCGGGTGTGGGGCATGTCCGGGGTACCGTTGAACAGCATGTGCTCGGTGAAGTGGCTCACACCAGCCAGATCGGCGGTTTCGTTCCTGGCCCCCACCTTGTAGAGAACCACCACGGCCACAGACCTGGTGTAGTCCATCTCCTCGGTTATCACGGTCAGCCCGTTATCGAGAACGGTCATGACCGGGGCGGCCGGCGACATTGCCGCTGTGGCCAGCAGAACGGCGAACATTGCTCTCATGGTTCCAGTCCCTCTGTTGCGGTTGAACACGGGTCCTCCATAGTGCGGTAATATACGGGCCGGATGCGGGTGACCGTTGCCTGCCGTTTGGGTTATATTTTACCTTTGGGGAGTGTTTTCCCTTGTCCGGAAGGGGAGCGGAATTGAACGGCGACCCAAGACATATCTTCATCACCGGCGGGGTGGTATCCTCTCTCGGCAAGGGTATCACCGCGGCTTCCATCGCCCTTCTGCTGAAACAGAGGGGATACAGCGTCTTTCTTCAGAAGCTGGATCCCTACATCAATGTTGATCCCGGTACCATGTCCCCCTATCAGCACGGCGAGGTGTTCGTAACCGATGACGGAGCCGAGACCGACCTTGATCTGGGGCACTACGAACGCTTCGCCGGGATCACATGCACCAGGCAGAGCAACTTCACGACCGGCAGGATCTATTCCGCCGTGATAAGGCGAGAGAGGGAGGGCGGGTACCTGGGCGGAACGGTCCAGGTGGTTCCGCATGTTACCGACGAGATCAAGAGGGCGATCCTTGACTGCCGCGAGACCGGGGCCGAGATAGTGATAACCGAGATAGGCGGCACCACCGGCGACATCGAGTCCAGCCCCTTTCTTGAGGCCCTGCGGCAGCTGAGGCATGACCTGGGCACGGGAAACTCGCTGTTCGTTCATCTGACTCTGGTACCCTATCTGGCCGCCAGCGGCGAGTTGAAGACGAAACCAGCCCAGCAGTCGTCAGGGGTCCTTCGAAGCATCGGCATCATACCGGACATCATCATCTGCAGGACCGAGGTTGCCATGCAGGAGGAACATTTCAGCAAGCTCAGCCTTTTCTGCAACGTTGAGCGAAGGGCCGTGATCGAGGAAACCGATGTCAAACACTCGATCTACGAGGTTCCCGGCGAGCTGGCCCGCCAGGGGCTGGACACGCTCATACTCGAGAAGGTGGGCCTTCCGCCCCGACCGCTGGACATGAAGGCGTGGAATGACATGGTGAGCCGTGCCGTGGATCCGGCCGGCCCCCAGGTCGAGATAGCGGTGGTTGGGAAGTACATGGCCCTTCGGGACGCATACAAGTCCATCTTCGAGGCACTTTGTCATGGCGCGGTGGCCCATGACGTGAAGCTGAAACTGAGGTGCATCGAGAGCGAGGAACTCTCCCCGGGAGCCGCCGATGAGATGCTGAAGGGGGTGAGGGGGGTGTTGGTTCCCGGAGGGTTCGGTTACAGGGGTCTGGAGGGCAAGATACAGGCGGTTCGCTTTGCCAGGGAGAGAGGGGTGCCGTTCCTCGGCATCTGTCTCGGCATGCAGTGCGCCGTTATCGAGACCGCAAGGAACCTGGCCGGTCTTCAGGGGGCCAACAGCGCCGAGTTCGACCCGGATTCCCCCCATCCGGTCATAAGCCTCATGGACCAGCAGAGGAACGTGGTGGACAAGGGCGGAACAATGCGTCTCGGTTCGTACCCGTGCCAGCTCGCAAAGGGCAGCCTCGCCGGGGCCGTTTACAGCGACACCACCATCACCGAGAGGCACAGGCACCGGTTCGAGTTCAACAACGCTTACCGTGACGCGATAGCCGCGGCCGGTCTGGTCCCCACCGGCCTCTCCCCGGACGGACGGCTGGTGGAGATAGTGGAGAGGCCCGATCATCCGTGGTTCATTGCCTGCCAGTACCACCCCGAGTTCAAGTCCCGTCCACTGGCGCCGCATCCCCTGTTCGCCGCGTTCATCGGGGCGGCCCGGGAGGAGGGCCGTTGAGCGGACCAGGCGAGTACTGCGGGCTGTGCGGCGTCTCGGGCAGCCTTGTGACTCCAGCCGCGCTTGCCGCCGAGGGGCTTCTGGCCCAGCAGCACAGGGGGCAGGAAGCAGCGGGCATAGCGGCCCTTTCCAGTGACGGCAGCATCATCCTTCACAAGAGGAAGGGGCTTGTTGCCGAGGCGATGCAGGATGCCCCCCGGGAGCTGTTCAGTGATTCGGTCAGGACCGCAGTCGGTCATGTAAGGTACGGAACCTTCGGGGGAGACAACATTCTCAACGCGCAGCCCATACTGGTGAACATGGCCGGCATCCCGGTGGCCATAGCCCACAACGGGACCATCAGCAACGCGGGAAGCATAAGGCGGGAGCTTCAGAGAAAGGGGCACATCCTTCAGACCAATACGGACACCGAGATAGTGCTTCATCTCATGAGCCGTGAGCTGGAGGACAACAACTACAACATCAGGCGCTGCTTCGAGATCGCCCTGTCCCGGCTCGAGGGGGCCTTCTGCCTGCTTCTTCTCACGCCGGAAGGTTTCTACGCCGTTCGCGACCCCCTTGGTTTCCGGCCCCTGAGCCTGGGCAGGATCCCAGACGGCGGCTGGGTTGTGGCAAGCGAATCCATAGCCTTCGCCATGACAGGGGCCGAGTACGTGAGGGAGGTACGGGCCGGGGAGATGCTGTTCTTCTCCATTGACGGCTCGGAACCGGTATCCTCCTGGTTCGACGGAGAGGCCGAGCTCTTTCAGAACCGGGGCAACAGGATGGCGCAGTGCATCTTCGAGCATGTTTACTTCGCCAGGCCCGGAAGCATGGTGTTCGGTGACAGCGTTTACAGGGTGAGGCTGGAGATGGGGCGCCAGCTGGCCAGGGAGCACCCTGTCCAGTGCGACCTCGTGATGCCCGTGCCGGACAGCGGGATGTTCGCCGCCATGGGCTACTCCAGGGAGCTTGGCGTTGACCTCGACATGGGTTTCACCAGGAACCACTACGTCGGAAGGACCTTCATCGATCCAGGCCAGGCCGCCAGGCCCGCGATGGTCATGCGCAAACTGCAGCCCATCCCCGAAGCCGTAAGGGGCAGAAGGCTTTGCGTTGTGGAAGACAGCATCGTCAGGGGCACCACCAGCAGAACCCGAATCAAAGCACTGCGGGAGGCCGGCGCAAGCCAGGTCCACATGAGGGTGAGCTGCCCGCCCCACAGGCACGGCTGCTATTTCGGCATCGATTTTCCCCGGCAGGAGAAGCTGATCGCCCACTCCCGGACAGTGGAGGAGATGGCGGCCATCCTCGGGCTCGACAGCCTGGCCTACCTCAGCGTCGAGGGCATGCTTTCATGCGTTGCGGCCCACGGGGCTTCGGATTACTGCACGGCGTGCTTTACCGGAGATTATCCGGTGCTTCCCCCGCCTGACGGCATTCCGGGCAAGGAGGAGCGGTGATACCCGGAGGTGTTGCGATACTGGATTTCGGAAGCCAGTACTCCCAGCTGATAGCCAGGAGGGTCCGCGAGCTGGGTGTTTACTGCGAACTGATCCCGGGCGACGCCAGCTGGTCCAGGGTGATGTCAATCGAGCCGGGGGCCGTGATCCTTTCCGGAAGCCCGTTCAGCGTTTACGCAAAGGACTCGCCCCACCCCGATCCCGCAGTGTTCCAGACCAGCCTTCCCGTCCTCGGGATCTGCTACGGCATGCAGCTGTTGGCATTCCATTCCGGCGGCAGGGTGGAGGGGGGCCATCACCGTGAGTTCGGGCCCGCACAGCTCCACACTGACGGAAAGAGCCTCCTCTTCATGGATCAGGCACCCGGCCGGCAGGCGTGGATGAGCCACGGCGACAGGGTGACCGGGCTTCCTCCGGGTTACAGCACAGCAGCCTCCACGGGCCTCCTTCCCATAGCAGCCATGGAAAACCCGGAGAAGGGAAGGTTCGGGGTCCAGTTCCATCCCGAGGTGGAGCACACCGTCTTCGGGAAGGAGTTCCTGAAGAGGTTCCTTTTCGGCATTGCCGGTCTGAACCCCGGGTGGAACATGAAGGCCTATGCCGGGCAGGCTTCGGAAGCCATACGCAGGGAGCTTGGCCCCGAAGGGCGTGTGGTCCTGGGCCTTTCCGGAGGCGTTGACAGCTCGGTTGTGGCCGCACTGCTCCACCGTGCGGTCCCGGGCCGGTTCACCCCGATATTCATTGACAACGGGCTTCTGAGGTCGGGTGAGAGGGAACAGGTCGAAGAGACCTTCCGCGGCCATTTCGGAATGCCTCTGGTGGTCATCGAGGGCACCCGCGACTTCCTTGACCCGCTGGCAGGAGTGGAAGACCCGGAGAGGAAACGGAAGATCATAGGCGGAGTGTTCATCGAGCTTTTCGAGAAGGCGGCGGCGGGAATACCCGGCGTTACGCATCTGGCCCAGGGAACACTCTACCCCGACGTCATCGAGAGCGTGAGCTTCCGCGGGCCGTCGGCAACCATAAAGAGCCACCACAATGTGGGGGGATTGCCCGAGAAGATGCACCTGAAGCTTCTGGAACCTCTCAGGGAGCTGTTCAAGGACGAGGTGAGGGAACTCGGGAGGGAACTTGGTCTGCCCGACCTGATGGTTGACCGTCACCCCTTCCCCGGCCCCGGGCTTGCGGTGAGGGTGCTGGGCCCGGTGACCCGGGAGGACCTTGAACTCCTGAGGAGCGTCGATGCGGTGTTCATCCGGTACCTGAGGGACAACGGTCTGTACCACCAGATATGGCAGGCCTTCGCGGTCCTTCTTCCGGTGAGGACGGTGGGGGTCATGGGGGATGAGCGCACCTACCACAGGGTAGCCGCCCTCAGGGCCGTCACCAGCTCCGACGGCATGACCGCGGACTGGTACAGGATGGATCCATCGCACATGGCCAGGCTTTCCAGCGAGATAGTCAACTGTGTGCCGGGAGTGAGCAGGGTCGTCTATGACATATCCTCCAAGCCTCCGGCCACCATCGAGTGGGAATGACAGGAACTCTGGTCAACACTGGGGCGGTCATAGCCGGCGGTACCCTGGGGTCGCTCCTTGGAGCCCGGTTTCCCGAGGGCGTTCAGAAGACCATGATGAACGTGATAGGCCTTTTCACCCTGGCCATGGGGGTCAGGCTCTTCCTCGGCGCGGGGAACGTCCTTGCTGTTCTTGGCGCCCTGATAACGGGAGGAGCTGCCGGCGAGGCGCTCCGGCTGGAGAACAGGCTTGAATCCTTCGGCGAGAGGCTCAAGAGGAGCTGCGCCAGGGTTCCTTTCCTTGCCAGGGGGGATTTCACCAGGGGGTTCGTAACGGCGGGACTTGTCTTCTGTGTGGGTCCCATGACCATCCTGGGTTCGATGCAGGACGGCCTCAGAGGCGATCCTTCCCTGCTGGTGGTGAAGAGCGTGCTGGACTTCTTCGCGGGTATGGCCTTCGCCGCAGGCATGGGGATGGGCGTGACCTTCGCCTTCGTGATAGTCCTGGTGTTCCAGGGAGGGCTGACCCTGGGCGCCTCAGCCCTCTCAGGGCTTCTGAGCGATCCGATGACAGCCGATATGAGCGCAACCGGCGGTGTGATACTGCTGGGGCTGGGGCTCAATCTCCTTGACCTGGCCAGGGTAAGGGCGGCCAACATGCTCCCGGGGCTTCTTCTCGCCCCGGCGCTCTCGGCCCTTGCCTCAGCCCTCTGAAGACCCGATACTATTCCGCAGTTGGCTTTCTCTTGATCAGGAGGTTACCCATGTACCGCTGGTCCTTGCTGTTGGCCGTTCTGGCGCTGTTCCTCGCCTGCGGGGACGATGACCCCTTCAACCCCGGTCAGAACCAGGATTTCCGCTTCTACCCGCTTTCCGTCGGAAACACCTGGAACTACGTCAGGTTCGGAACTTACGACATTGACTCGCTGAGCTACACCATCGTCGGTTCTTCCACAGTGAGGATACTTGGCGTGGCCGAGCACTCCTCCGGCTTCCAGGTGTTCATCGAAGAGACAGCGGTCTCCGACACCATCCAGGGGATGATGGTGGTGGAAAGCGCTGACACCAGTTACATAAGGGTGACGTCCGCCGGGTACTTCGGCTACCCCCGCCTGGATGCCGCCGATTCAAGCTGGACCGTTCCCTTCCCGCTCCTGACGGGAATGATCTGGAACTTCAGCTCCCAGCCGCCCATGACGGGAGAGATCCTTTCCATGTCGGAGACCGTCACCGTGCCCGCCGGGTCCTTCGAGGACTGCCTGGAGATGAGGACCACATGGGTCCAGGGCGGCAATGTGGTGAACACCAGCGACTACGCTCCCAACGTGGGACTTGTGAGGAACCTGTTCTCCCAGGGCGCGGGGCAGTTCACCACCAGCATCACATCAAGGCTCTCCTCCTTCCAGCTGGCCCCCTGACCGGCAGCCCCAACCCCGCATGATCCACAGGGCCAAAAGACTTCTGCCCGACAGGGACTACTTCGGTATCCTGTTGGGATCCATTCTGTTCGGCATAGCCTATTCCTGGTTCCTGCTTCCCTTCCGGATCTCCCCCGGTGGTGTCGCCGGGCTTGCCCAGATCCTCTACCACTTCACGGGCATACAGGAGAGCCTGTGGATGTTCGGGTTCAACATCCCCCTGTTCTTCCTGGGGTACTTCATGGTGGGAAGGCAGTTCGGCGTACGGAGCTTCGCGGGGATGATGCTGTCCAACGGGGCGTGCTGGCTTTTGGCGCCGGTGCGGCTGTCGTTCATTCCCGGCTTTTCCGATCTGGTGCACGACATTTCGTCGGCGGGGGAGCTGCCCAGGTACGCCGTGCTTCTCACAGGGGGAAGCGAGATGGACATACTGCTGGCCTCCGTGGCCGGCTCTTCGCTGCTTGGGATCGCCCTGGGGCTCATCTTCCGCTTCCGGGGCTCCACGGGCGGGACCGACATCCCGGTCGCCATGCTGAAGAAGTACGCCGGGGTAACCATTTCCACCGGCTACTGGATGGTGGAGAGCGTGATCATCCTTCTTGTCGGGCTGGTGTTCGGGGATGCGAGGCTGGTGATCTGGGCCTACCTGAACCTGTTCCTCACCACAAGGATGACCGATCTGGCAGCGGAAGGGATGCCTTTCGTAAAGGCGGTGTTCATCATCAGCGATCACTCCGAGGCCATCCGCGACGCCATCTTTCAGCACCTTGACCGGGGCGTGACGTTCCTGAAGGGGCAGGGAGGCTACGAAAGGGCTGAAAGGGATGTGATCTACGTATGCGTCCACAGAAGGCAGGTGATGGTGCTTCAAGCCCTGGTGAAGGGCATAGACCCTGACGCCTTTATGGTCCTTCACGATGCCTACGACGTCATGGGCTACGGGTTCCGGAAGAGAACCATTGACTACTCCGATGCTGATTGACACCCACTGCCACCTTGCCCACGAGCCCCTGTGCTCCCGTATCGAAAGCGTACTGGCAGGTGCTGCAGCCGCGGGTGTGACCGGGTTCGTGGTCCCCTCCGTGTCTTCGGGCGACTGGGAGGCGGTGAAGGCCATGGAAGCATTTCCGGGAGTGGCCACCGCCTTCGGAGTGCACCCTTGGAAGGCCTTTGAGGGGGTGGATGAACCCCGGCTGGAGAGCTTTCTGAACGGCGCGTGCGCCGTGGGCGAGATAGGTCTGGACTGGAAGGTCGAGGTATCCCGGCAGGCTCAGCTGGATTGCCTTGAGATCCAGCTTGGGCTGGCCCGAAGGATCGGGCTGCCTGTGCTGCTGCACTGCAGGGCCGCCATGCATGAGCTTCTGGAACTGCTGGGGGCGTTGCCGCCACCGGGAGCGGTGATCCACGGGTTCAGCAGGGGTCCGGAGGAGATGCGCCGTTTCCTGGACGCGGGGTGCGTCATGGGGTTCGGCGGGGCGGTGACTAGACCGGGAGCGGTCAGGGCCCGGGCCAGCGCAGCCGCCGTTCCCGCAGGCGCCTTTGTTCTCGAGACCGATTCCCCTTGGATTGGGGTGGAGGGCGGCTGTTCCGAGCCTTCCTCACTCCCGCTTGTTGCTGCGGCCATGGCCGGACTGCGCCATTCCGAGGCTGAAGGGGTCGCCGGGGTGTCCACCGCCACCGCCCTTGATCTGCTGGGGCTCCGGCTGTGAGCGGAAGGTTCGACAGGGTGCGCGATCTCTACGGCGATGCCGGGTTCGCAAGGATCAGGGACGCCGGAGTGTTCGTAGCCGGGGCCGGAGGCGTGGGAAGCCATTGTGCCGTGGCCCTGTGCAGGACCGGTGTGGGCCGTCTTGTGCTCTGCGACTTCGACAGGGTGACCGTGACCGGCCTCAACAGAAGCGCTCTCTTCGCCCCCGGTGATGTGGGCAGGGGAAAGGCCGAAGCTGGAGCGGATGCCCTTTCCCGGCTTTGCCCCGATACCGTGGTTTCTTTCAGGGAGGAGTTCATTCACGGCGATTCACTGCCGGACCTTCTGCCTGAGGGCTGCGGTCTGCTTGTGGCGGACGCCATTGACAGCATGAACCCCAAGGCCGAACTGCTCTCCTGGTGCCTGGATCGAGGAATTCCCGTTTACAGCAGCATGGGCGCATCGGGCAGGCGGGACCCTTCCGCTATCAGGATCGGGAGCCTCTGGGAGACCAGGGGGTGCCCCCTGGCCAGACAGCTTCGCCGCTACCTTCGCAAGCGCTGCGTCACCGGATCGGTGGAGTGCGTCTATTCCACTGAACAGGCCATGAAACCGCTGCCTCCCGATGGGTCGGACGCGCTGTTCGCACGGGGACGGGTGCGGAACAGGCTTCCCAGCCTGATGACAATGCCCGGGATGTTCGGATACGCGCTGGCGCAGCTTGTCTTGGATGGCGTTGTGAAGGGAACTGGCGGGAACGTGTGGGAATCGAACCCACCCAGGATGGTTTAAGCACCCGACGCCGGATTTGAAGTCCGGGAGGGACACCAGTCCCCTTCCGCTCCCGCATGCCTGTAAACTCCGCATACAGGCCCAGATTGTCAAGACCGGCCCGGGGTGTTATTGTCCCTTTATTGGGAGCCGGGGAGGGGGCGCCATGGATATATCAGCCCTTAGTTCAACGCTCGCCCTGTCGCAGGATGCCAGGGAGAGAGGCGTGGCCTTCGCTCAGGTCGTTTCCGAAGACCCCGCCCCCCACGAGGCTTTCCTGGTGCTTTCCGATTCGGCCCTCGAGGCTCCCGCCAAGGCTCTGGCCTTCTATACGGCGGTCAACTCGGTTCCCTGGAGACAGGAGTTGAAGGGGATATCCATGGGGCAGCTTCAGAACGGTCTGAAGTCACAGCTGCCCATGCTTGCAAGGGCCTGGGCCCAGATGGAGGGCCTTTCTCCTGAGGCGCGAAGCAGCTTTCTCGCCAAGGTGTCACTCCTGATCGAAACAGCGACGCTGGTCTGGAACGATCTGAGGGAGGAAGGGCGCGCCGACAGGCTTCCCTCCGGCGAGAACCTGCTTGAAATGGTCTTCGCCTCGGGTCCCCCGGGCGAACCCGAACTGGTGGTGGATACCGCCTCATGGCCCGGCGCATCACGGAAGAAGCTCGATGAAGTCCTGGAGGAGATGGACTTCGCAAAGCAGAGCAAGGACACATGGCACTTCAATTTCGACCCCGACACGACGGAAAGGCTTCACTCGGGCGCAAATCTCAAGGCATACATCCGCGGCGCCCATGTCGTTCAGAGCCCTCTGGCCATGGCAAGGGTCGCCATGGGTCTCGCAGTGAAGTTCAGCCTTCTCCTTCGCACCGTGGGTATGTACCCTCCGGACCATCCCGCAATCGAACCTGCCCTGGCCGACTTTCTGGAGAGACTTGAGACACAGCGGGGGAGCGAGGGAGGGGTGGTAGCCTTCACCCTTCTCGGGGGAAGGCTCATGGTGAACAACATCAAGGTGAACCGCAAGGTCCGGGCGGTGGACAACCTGCTCACTCACCTCGAGGAGAGAAGGGTCAACAGCGTTGCCTTCGATGTGGGGCTCACCATTCCCGAGCTTTTCGACTTCATGGAGATGCTGAACCGGAAGGCCGGCTACCTCAAGGAGAGGGGGGGGCTCGGCGAGATATGCCGCAAGAAGGGCTTCGCCCATGTGAGCGTTGACGAATTCCGCTACGCCCTGGTCTCCCGGGACGGCGAGCTCGTTGCGGAAACGGTTACCGGTCCCATAGACAGCGCCCTGGAAGACATCGTGTTCAGGGAGCTTATAGACAGGCTGCAGAGGGGCGAGACGATACGCGACATCCCGGCCGAGAAGCTCGGCCAGGCTTTTCAAAAGATCCTCGACGAGTCAACAGGTGGTACCGGGAAGTACAGGTCAATGCTGGCCGATTTCGTGGCCTCTCTTGACCCCACCATCCTCGAGGACGGTATTCTCACCAGCAGGGAGATACAGCGCTCCATCGCCTGGAGCGCTCTCAGAAAGATCATTGACCGCAGTCTGGAGGATCTGGAGGCCCCGGGCGAAGAAAGGCGTCTCTCAGCCCTCGAGAAGCTTGCCGACCTTGTTGGAACCGGCGCCGAGCGGGGGAAGATAAACACCGTGCTTCAGGTTTCCGAGACGGTTTCGGAGTGGATGCTCAGAACAACCTTTCCAGACGGTCTCTACACCGCGGCGGTGCTTCTGGGCTCGATCTCCGAGAGGCTCATGGCCATGAACAGGCTCACGGCGGCCTCCGGTGTCATAGAAAACCTGAAGAAGCTGAGGACCATGGTCCCCGCCACCCCGGCCATGGCCAGCGCCCTTAGAAGAGGGCTGGCCGAGGCCCATCGGCGGATGGATTCCCCCGATGCGGCGGAGATCCTGGCGGAGGCCCTCATGAGTGCCGATTCCATCCCCAGGGGCGCCGCTGAGAGAATAGTGGCCGAGTTCACCTTCAGGAACCTGGCGGGAAGGCTGATGGACATCTTCCTCGAAAGGCACCGTGAGCAGAGGGCAAGGGCCTACTCGGTGCTCAAGCTTTACGGAATGGGCTTCCGCGGCCAGATGCATTCAAGGATAGAAGACATCCTGGCCGGAAGCGGCAATTTCAGGGACCATGAGACCGGCCGGCTTCAGAACCCCGATTTCTACATGATGAGGAACATCGTGGGGCTTCTTGGCGACATCGGCCACCCTGACAGCGCGGACCTGCTGGAAAGGCTCTGCGACGACCCCGACGAGAGGGTGAGAAGGCTGTCCATCAGCGCCCTTTTCAGGATTGACCGCAACAGGGCGTCAACGGCGGCCAGGGAGATG
The DNA here is from genome assembly GCA_964541235.1 of uncultured bacterium. Lineage (GTDB taxonomy): Bacteria > Fermentibacterota > Fermentibacteria > Fermentibacterales > JCC-6 > UBA6080. The sequence continues at coordinate 111,690 of CAZIPI010000005.1, forward strand.
ATCGGCGACCCCTCCCGCGACGTGGTCAGGGCATCTCTGGAGGTGCTTGCCGGCATGGATGAACCCGAGCGCGACCTGATCCCCACCGCTCTGCGCCTGTGGCACACCCACGCTTCCGCCCGGCCCGTGATAATGAGCCTCTTCAGGAAGACCTCCGATGACCAGAGGGTTCTCAGGCATATCCGTTCGGCCTTCAACAGCGCCTCGGGTTATCCGTTCGACAGCTCCGAGCTTGCCCAGGAGGGGCTGATGCTTCTGGTGCGCAATGGCGATGCGGAGGACGCCGCCGTTCTCAGGGACTACATGGGCAAGGTATCAGGAGGTCTTCTGAAGAAGCAGAGCATCTCCGATGAGTTCATGGAAGCCGTGAGATCAGCGGCCTCGGCCATCAGGGAGTACGGAGCGCAGGGCTGAACGCCCCGCCTACTCCCACCACCTCACCAGTCCCGGTTCAATTATCAGGCCGTGGTCAGGATGGTACGGCAGGATCCTCACGGTGAACCCGAACCTTCCCGAATCCAGACAGGGCAGCATTCCGGTGAAGACCGCTCCCTGCCGGTCTTCACCGGAAGGCGAGAGGCGGGTGGTCTTCCTCTCGGAGATGTAGCCGTCGCCCCCGGCGTTCCCGTGCTGGATCTCGACGGCAAGGTCGTGGGGGGAGAGGCCGCCGGTGAACACCGATACGGTCACGGGTATGCTGTCGCCAACGGTGAACGTGTCCGCGCCGGCGTCCGCCGTCACTTCCGTTATCCGTATGTCCTTCCAGGCCGATCTCACCCGGTTCTTCCAGTCCGCGAAGGCCCGGCACCCCTCCGATCCGTGGGAGTCCAGGGCCCTTGAGCGGGAGAGCGCCGGGATGTAGTAGTCCTCCAGGTATTCGGCTACCATCCTGTTGGTGTTGAACCTGGCAAGTACTCCCTTCATGGTCTTCTTCATCATGGCAGTCCAGGCCCTGGGGATCTGGTCGGCACCAACGTTGTAGAACGCTGGTATGACGCTGTTCTCGATGAGGTCGAACAGGGTCTTCGCTTCAACCGCGTCCTGAAGGGCCGGATCCTCGTAGATCTCACCCCGGCCGATGGACCAGCCCGCGTCCTTTCTGTAGCCCTCGTGCCACCACCCGTCGGGAATGCTGCAGTGAAGGGCCCCGTTCATACAGGCCTTCATGCCGCTGGTCCCGCTGGCCTCCATGTTCATGCCGGGGGTGTTCAGCCATACGTCCACGCCCTGAACCATCTGCCTGGCCAGGCTCATGGAGTAGTCGTCGAGGTAAACCACCCTTCCGTAGAACTCGCTTCTCATGCAGAGGTGGAATATCCTGCGGATCAGGTCCTTGCCGCCCTGGTCGTGGGGATGCGCCTTGCCCGAGAAGATGATCTGTATCGGGCGCTGGGGGTCGGTGAGGAGCTTCAGCAGCCTGTTCTCGTCCTGCAGCAGAAGGGCGGCCCTCTTGTAGGTGGCGAACCGCCTCGCGAAACCTATGGTGAGCACCTCGGGGTTGAGAACGGGCTTCTCGGCGAAGGCGGGAAGCGTGAGCCCCATGGATGACAGCTGCTTTGTCCAGTGCTGTCTGGCGAAGGCCACAAGCCTTTCCCTCAGCCTCTCGTGGGCCCTCCATAGCTCAGAGTCGGGGATCCTGTCTATATGCCGCCAGAAGGATTCCCCCCGGGGGTTCCTGGCCCCGGTGTCGCCCACGTACCTGTCCAGGAGCCGTCTCATCTCCCCGCTGACCCATGAACCCTCGTGGACCCCGTTGGTCACATGGCCTATGGGGATGTCTTCCTGGGGAAGATTGGGCCAGACCCCCATCCAGATGTTCCTTGAGACCCGCCCGTGAAGCTCGCTGACGCCGTTGGCGCCGTTGGAGAACTTCAGCGCGAAGACGGTCATGGAGAAACTGGTTCCCTGAGGGTGCCTGCCAAGGTCCAGGAACCGCTCGTCGCTGATGGAGATGCGTTCGATGTAGGGCCTCAGGTACCGGAGCACCAGCGACGGCTCGAACTCCTCGTTTCCCGCCGGCACTGGTGTGTGTGTGGTGAAAACGTTCCCTGCCCGCACCGCCTCGAAGGCCTGGTCGAAACTGGATCCGGAAGATATGCGCTCCGAGAGCATTTCCATGATGAGAAAAGCTGAATGGCCTTCGTTGATGTGCCGCACGGCAGGGTTGAGCCCCACCGCTCTGAGAGCCTTTATCCCCCCGATACCCAGCAGGATCTCCTGGCGTATCCGCATCTCCTTGTCGCCGCCGTAAAGCTGGTCCGTGATCATTCTGTCTTCGATGGGGTTCTCGGGCAGGTTCGTGTCCAGAAGGAGCAGCGAGGCCTTTCCCACAGGGAGGCGCCAGACCGCGGCCATCACAGAACGGTCGGCCATGGGAACGGAGATGACGACGGGGCTTCCGTCGCTGTTCTTCACCCGCTCCACCGGCATGTTGGAGTAGTCGTTGACGGGATACCTCTCCTGCTGCCATCCGTCGCTGTTCAGGTACTGGCTGAAGTAGCCGAGCCGGTACAGAAGTGTTATGCCCACGAAGGGGATGCCAAGGTCCCCCGCCGACTTAATCGTGTCCCCCGCCAGTATCCCGAGGCCGCCGGAGTATATGGGCAGGCTTTCGTGAAGCCCGAACTCCGCCGAAAAGTAAGCTACGACGTCGTCGCCGGAAAGCACGCCCTTGTGTGCCCTGGGGAACCACCCGGACTTGGACATGTAGTTCTCAAGTTCCCCCTGAACTTCCTCGAGCCGCGAGAGGAACACCGTGTCCTCGGCCAGCTCGGCCATACGGGACTGGCTGGCCCTGCCAAGAAGGAGTATGGGATTGTGGCCGCACGACTCCCAGAGTTCCTGGTCAACTGAACGGAAAAGGCTTACCGCGTTACGGTTCCAGGTCCACCACGCGTTCCCGGCTATCCTTCTCAGCGCTTCGAGCCTGTCCGGCAGACGGGGCACCACCCTGAACACCATGGATCTCAAGAAAAACCTCCCGCGTTTCGGATTCCTGAAGGGGTAAAGTAACCCGGAGCGGACACCTGTCAACCTCGGCTTGGAACAGACCCGCCGCTGTGGAATATTCCCCATGATGAAGGGACGGTTGCATGGGGATCATTGTTCTGCTCTGCGGCGCATTTCTCACCAGAACTGTCACCCTGGGCGAACCCCTGGTGGTGTCGTCGCCTGAACCGGGCTACTGCACGGTGCTGCTGGAGAACACTCGCAGGGCTTCCAGTACCGGTCACCCGCTCCTTCCCCTTGTGCCCGTGGTGATGGCGGTCACCGGGCAGGTGGAGGATGTTGCGGTGGACCTGGGGAGTTTCACCTCAGTGCCCCTGGACCTCCCCGTGGAGCCGGCCTCGAACCTGAGGCCGATCGGATCAGGTCATGCCAGAACGGCGGTGCCCTCCCCTGAGGTTTACGCCTCCACGTCCGACTACCCCGGTGACCACCTTGCGGCGGTGAGCACGGGGAGCCTCATGGGGATCACCATCGTTACATGTCTTGTGAGCCCCTGGCGCTACAACCCGGTTCGCGGAACCCTGGACATGGCCAGGGAAGTCACCGTTACCCTTGAGTACTCGCCAGGCGGAGATGCGGCCCCCCTCTCCCCGCTGCAGAGCGGGATCGCCTCAAGGCGCATCAGGGCACTGACCGGCGCCGACCCGCCGCCCATACCCCTTGGCGCACCCGGCGCCTCGCAGTACCTGGTGATCACCGGCGACCCCTTCCTGCCTCTGGTTCAACCCATCCTCGACTTCCACTCCCGGAACGGGCTGACGGTGAAGGCACTGGGAATGAGCCAGGTCACCATGGGCTATGGAGGAGTGCGCCAGTGCATTCAATGGCACTACCGGAACGAGGGAACCGCCTTCGTTCTGCTGGCCGGCGATGCGTCGGTGGTCCCGGCGGAGGAGTTCCTTGTGGGGTGCGATTGCGAGAACCTCTGGGAGTACGCTCCCGTTGACCTTTACTACGCCTGTCTCGACGGCGACTGGGATGGCGACGGCGATGGGGTCCCCGGCCAGCCCCAGGACGATCCCGACCTGTACCCCGAGGTCATTCTGGGCAGGGCGCTCTTTTCCACCTACTCCGGCGCCCAGGCCTTCATCGAAAAGACCCTTGCCTACTCCACTGATCCACCTTCCGGCAACTGGTCTTCCACCGCTGTCCTCAACGGCGCCATGCTCTTTCCCGGCATCGGTTACACCGGAGCCAAAGGGTGCGAGGAGATGGCGCAGTTCTTCCCTGATGACTGGAATGTGGTTCGCTCATACGAGTTCTCCGTTGGCGACTACCCAGACACGTTCTTCGAACCCATCGCCGCCGGAGCAGGCTGGAACACCTACGCCGGCCACGGGAACGACAGGGGCGTCTATTGGGGCACGTTCTCGAGCCAGGTCAAGGTGGCTGACCAGTACAGGTTCCAGAACGGCTTCCGGGCAGGGATACATACCAGCATTGCCTGTCATCCCGGTGACTTCACCCATCCCGGAACCTGTCTGGCCAAGATGCTGCTTCACCATCCGGATGGCGGCGGGGTGGCAGCGGCAATGAACACCAGCTGGGGCTGGGAGGGATTCTGGCCGGAACTGGGACCCAGCGAGGACATGTGCACGGACATGGTCAGGCTTGTGTTCCAGGAGCACGTCCCCACTCTGGGTGAAGCTGTCACCACTGCCAGGGACCTGCAGGTCCCCCTCACCTCGGGAGGATACGACCGCACGTTCCAGTCCCTGCTTGTCTTCAGCTCGTTCATGGACCCTGCGCTGCAGGTACTGCAGGTCAGTTCACAGCCGCCGGTCCCGCCCCCGGTTCCGCTCATGCTCACCCTTGCAGGCCCTAACCCCGCAACCGGCGGAGAAGCGTTCTTCGACCTGGACTTCACCACCGGGCCTGTGACCATGAACATTTTCGACATAGCGGGAAGGCTCGCCCACTCCCAGACGGTGCAAAACCCCGGCAGGGTGAGGTGGGACTGCTCGGGGCTGCCAGCCGGCCTTTACACGGCAGTGGTGAGAAGGGGAGGCTTCGCCGGCAGGGCGAGGGTTACGGTGCTTCGCCCCTAATCCCTGTTGCGAAGGAAACGGGCCGGGTTCCCGGCCACAACGGCGCCCGGAGGCACATCAGCGGTGACAACGGCCCCGGCGCCGATGACAGCACCCTTTCCTATCCTCACCGGCAGTATTGTGGCGTTGGAGCCGATGCTGACGCCGTCCTCGACTACGGTCCTCAGCCACTTCGATCGGTCGGCCTGGGGGGGATACACGTCGTTTATGAACATGACCCCGTGGCCTATGAAGCAGTCGTCGCCTATGGTGACCAGTTCGCAGATGAAACTGTGGCTCTGAACCCTTGTGCGGTTCCCTATCACCACACCTTTCTGTATCTCGCAGAAGCACCCGACCATGCAGTCCGTTCCCAGCCTGCAGCCGTACATGTTGACGAAATTCCAGATCCTGGTCCCCTCGCCGATCTCGCAGTCGTTGACTATCTGAAGGGGATTCTCGGGAGAATCCTCTTTCCTCTTGCCGAAGAACGGCATACGCGATCCCCTTTCGTTTGCGGTTTGAAGAGTATCTCCGCTGGAACATATTACACCGACACCCCTGGAGGAACAGCACGTGAACAGAATCCGCAACTTCTGCATAATCGCCCACATAGACCACGGCAAGTCAACCCTGGCCGACAGGCTTCTCCAGCTCACCAACACCGTAACAGACAGGGAGTTCCACGACCAGATGCTGGACTCCATGGACATCGAGCGTGAGCGCGGGATAACCATAAAGAGCACCGCCGTCACCATGAATTACAGAAGCAGCTCCGGCGAGGAGTACACGCTGAACCTCATAGACACACCGGGCCACGTTGACTTCAGCTACGAGGTGTCCAGGGCCATGGCCAGCTGCGAGGGCGCACTGCTGGTGATAGACGCGGCCCAGGGCGTTGAGGCCCAGACGGTGGCCAACCTGTTCAAGGCCATGGAGCACAACCTCACCATTATCCCGGTCATCAACAAGATAGACCTTCCGTCGGCATCCATCGAGGAAACCCTTGAGGAGCTGGAGAACGAACTGGGCCTTGACCCTGAAGACGCGGTCCTTCTCAGCGCCAAGACCGGCCAGGGGGTCGCCGGGCTCCTTGAGGCCATCGTTGAGAAGATCCCCCCCCCTTCAGGTGATCCGTCGGCCCCTCTCAGGGCCAGGGTCTTCGATTCCGTGTTCGACCCCTACAGGGGAGTGGTGGTGTACTTCAGGGTGGTGGACGGAACCATCACCGCAAGGGACGACATCAGGCTCATGGCCTCGGACACCGAACACCGGGTGGAGGAGATAGGCTACCTCAGAATAGGCAGGGAGCCCAGGAAAAAACTGGAAGCCGGCCAGGTCGGCTACCTGATAGCAGGCATAAAGAGCGTGAGCGACGTGCGAAGCGGCGATACCGTAACAGGCGCCCTGGCCCCGGCGGAGGAGTCACTTCCCGGGTACGAGGAGGCCAAACCCGTTGTCTTCAGCTCCATCTTCCCGGTCACCACCGAGGATTACGACGACCTGGCAGCCGCAATGGAGAGGCTGAAGCTCAACGACGCAAGCCTGACCTACGAGAAGGTCAGTTCAACCGGCCTGGGATTCGGGTTCAGATGCGGATTTTTGGGGCTGTTGCATCTCGAGGTGGTGCAGGAGAGGCTGGAGCGGGAGTTCGACCTCAGCCTGGTGCTCACCGCTCCCACTGTGCTCTGCAGGCTCACCCTCTCCAACGGTTCCACGGTGTTCATAGACAATCCGCTGCTCTACCCCGACCCATCGCAGATCGTGATGACGGAAGAGCCCTACATCAAGGCTTCCATCATCATGCCGGACAGATACATAGGCCCGGTGACGAACCTGCTGCTGGACAGAAGGGCCGAGAACTACACCAACCTGTACGTCGGCAGGCAGAGGGTCGAGATACGGGCCGAACTGCCTCTGTCGGAGGTGGTCTACGACTTTTACGACAGGCTGAAGTCCATCACCCAGGGCTACGGCTCCTTCGACTACGAGCCCGGCGATTACAGGAAGAGCGACCTGGTCAAGGTGGACATCCTCGTGAACCACGAAAAGGTGGACGCGCTTTCAATGCTGGTCCACAGGAACCGGGCGGGGAGCTGGGCCAAGAGCGCCTGCGAGAACCTGAAGGAAGAGATCCCCAAACAGCAGTTCAAGATACCGATACAGGGCGCCATAGGGGGAACCATCATCGCCAGGTCAACCATCAGCGCCTTGAGAAAGGATGTCACGGCGAAGTGCTACGGCGGTGACATCACAAGGAAGAGAAAGCTGCTGGACAGGCAGAAGGAGGGCAAGAAGAGGATGAAGATGGTGGGCAAGGTCATGATCCCCCAGAAGGCATTCCTGGCTGTTCTGAGAAGGGAGGGGTGATGACCAGGGTCCTCTTCCTCTGCGGAGCCAACTCGTGCAGGAGCCAGATGGCCGAAGGCTGGGCAAGGCACCTCATACACGGGGACTATCAGTTCGCCAGCGCGGGTATCGTGGCCGCCGGTGTGAATCCCATGGCAGTCCTCGCCATGCGGGAGGCGGGCGTGGACATCTCGAACCACACCAGCAAGACCATTGAGGAACTCCAGGGCGACTTCCACGTGGTGGTCACCGTATGCGACGCCGCGAGCGAGACGTGCCCCTACTTCCCGGCACTGAAGAGGGCTGTCCACATGGGTTTCCCTGATCCGCCCGCCCTGGCCCTGAACCTTCCGGAGGAGGCGAAGGCCGAACCCTACCGCATGGTCTGCGGCAGTATCAGGCAGTTCGTGGACACGGGGCTCAGGCAGATACTGGAGGGACTGTGAAGGGTTTCGATTCTCTCATAACATTCTGCTACACCGGCGATCTCGAGGCGGTGCACAGCTTCTACAACGGGCTGCTTATGCTGCCCATGGTTCTGGACCAGGGGCGTTGCCGGATCTACCGGGTTTCCCACGGAGGCTTCATCGGTTTCTGCCTGGGGGAGAAGCAGGGTCCCAGGGATGCGGCGCTGATCACTCTGGTCACACCGGATGTGGACAAATGGTTCAGGAAGGTCAGCAATGCCGGCCACCCGGTCGTCAGACCGCCCTGCATGAACAGTGAGTTCGGGATCTACCACTGCTTCGTGATGGACCCGTCGGGGTACACCGTGGAGATACAGCGGTTCGAGGACCCCCGGTGGAAGAGGGAATAGGCCTATACGTCCACATACCCTTCTGCATTTCCAGGTGCGGCTACTGCGCCTTCGAGAGCAGGGCTGGAACGCCGCCGCCCGGGTTCGCCGAAGCCATGATCAAAGAAGCGGAGCTGCTGAGCCCCGGAAGGATCTCGACGTTCCATGCCGGAGGCGGCACTCCGACCCTGATGGAGCCGCGGTTCTGGAAGGCCTTTCTGAGCATGCATGACCTCTCCTGTTGCCAGGAGGCCGCCATCGAGACCAATCCCGCCGCACTTGGGGCCGAGGGCTACAGGGTCCTGCGGGAAGCAGGCTTCGACCGCGTTAGCATAGGGGTCCAGTCATTCTCCGACGAGAACCTCGGGTTCCTGGGAAGGGCGCACTCGGCGGAGCAGGCCGTGGAAGCGGTTTCGCACGCAAGGCGCGGAGGGTTCACCAACATCTCCATGGACCTGATCTACGGGCTTCCAGGCCAGACCCTCGACCAATGGAGGCACGATCTAAAAAGGGCGCTCTCGCTATCGCCCGGTCACCTGTCCTGCTACGAACTCACCCTCGAACCGGGAACCCGTATCGGGGATGCCGGGGCAAAGGCTTCGGACCCCCTGAACGCGCGGATGTTCATGGAGGCCCATGACATCCTTGCCGGTGAAGGGTTCAGCCACTACGAGGTATCCAACTACGCCCTTCCCGGAATGGAATCAAGGCACAACAGCGCATACTGGAGCAGGAAGCCCTATGCCGGGGTCGGCCCTTCGGCCCACGGCTTCACCGGAGCCTCCAGGTATTGGAACACCCGTGACACCAACCGGTACATCGGCCTGCTGGAAAGGGGCGTCCTTCCCCGGGAGGGAGAGGAGGCCGTAACCGGGGAAATGGCTTTGCAGGAGGAGATAATGCTGGGCCTGAGGACTTCCCGGGGGGTCAGCCTTTCCCTGCTCCCGGAAGAGGGAGTGAGAATGCTTGTGAAAAGGGGTTGGCTGGAGACCATCGGAGAGAGGGCGGTTCCGACCCCGGAGGGAATGCTCTGGTCCGACTGGATGGCCCGGGAACTGACCCCCTGATCAACCCCTGCCGGATATGATCCTTTTCAGCCAGTGACCCAGTGGGGCGAACACGGCCGCAAGGAGTACGCCCATCCCTCCCCCTGCGATCATCGCGCCCTCCTCCCATCCGCTCACATGGCCCATTATCAGGGCGAAGATGATCGAGAGCACCCCGGTCAGGATGGCGAAGAGCCTCATGCAGCCGCCCATGCTGAACTTCTCCCTGGCATCGGCCAGTTCGGGCGCCTTCACGAGTTCAGGGTCCAGCGCCGACACGTACTCGGCCATCCTGAATGGAGCCCTGTGGTTCTCGTGGAACCGGGGCATCACGTTGAAAACGATGTTCAGCAGTTTCTCGCCCTTTACCTTCACAAGCAGAGTGCCTGAGGTCGCCTGACCGATGGCCCCCTGAAGGTTGAGCTTGAGAAGCGTGGGTGTGGAGGCGTCGCCCCTGGCGGCGAAGACAAGCTCCAGTTCCTCGAAGGGTATCCTTCTGAGCTCCCTGGTCTTGTAGGAGACGGTGATGAATTCCAGCACCAGTGCAGAGGGGGTAACCCCCACGAACACGTTCCTGATCCCCAGCATTCCCCATCCGCACTCGGTCACGCCCTCGCCGGCAGCCTCGGTGAGCCTTTGAACAAGTTCCTCGGTGTTCTTTACGATAGCCATACCGCCCCCTTTCCCGGGCATAATATCCCGGCAGGGCTTCCGGAGCAACCCATTTGACGCCCACCGGCTCTTTTGCCATAATTGCACCTCTCCGGTGCCCCTGTAGCTCAGTTGGATAGAGCGGCGGTTTCCTAAACCGTAGGTCACATGTTCAAGTCATGTCAGGGGCACCAGATGAAGATCAGGCCGCCGGAAGAGAACCGGCGGCTTTTTCATATTGCGGACAGTGAGTGCCGTATTGACAATTCCCAAAATGGGAGGAAATATTCCCAATATGGGAAGAGACAGCCGTATGGAAACATTGAAGACTGCGAGCAGCCAGCCTGTCCGAAGACACAACGAACTGCCCTCACTGGGATTGGCCGAGGGTCTTTTTTCCAAAGTCCAGATGAGGGTGCTCGCCCTTCTGTTCGGTCAGCCCGAAAGGGTTTTTCAGGGGGCGGAGCTGATAAGGCTGGCGGGTTCCGGGGTTGGTGCGGTGCACCGGGAACTGACCCGTCTCGTTTCCAGCGGCATTGTTTCGGTTCATCCGCTCGGACGCCAGAAGATCTACAGCGCCAACAGGGAGTCACCCATTTTCAAGGAACTCCATGGTCTTATAATGAAAACCGTCGGTCTTTCGCAGCCTTTGAGGGATGCGCTTGAACCTTTCGCTCACAGGATCAAGTACGCTTTCATATACGGCTCAACTGCGAGAGGCGATGACACTGCGGCGAGTGATGTTGACCTGATGATCATCGGCGATGAGCTGGCCTATCCCGAAGTACTTGCCGCACTGCTTCCGGTGGAGCAGGCCATCGGGAGGACAGTAAGCGTTAACCTGTTGAACAGTGATGAGTTTGGAAGACGCCTTCGGAGTCGCGATTCATTCGTTGCAAGGGTCATGTCACTGGAGAAACTCACACTTCTGGGATCTCTCGATGGAATCGAAACAGCTCGATAACCTGGTGCGCACCGGAAGCCTGAAGCATGAGCCGGTAATCCAGGCTGAATACGACGGTCTGGTGGTTTCGGGCAGGAAAAGGCTTACCGACGCCGGCAACGAATTCCTGGCTTTCGAAAGTCGGTTCGATCTGGCATACAACGGAGCGTTTTCTCTTGCACTTGCGGCGCTTCGCCTGCATGGCTTCCGTCCGGAGAACAGGTATGTGGTTTTCCAGGTGATCCCACTCACCCTGAACCTTGGGCCTGAGGTCTGGAGAACCCTTGCCGAGTGTCACAGGCGGAGGAACTCAGCTGAATATGAAGGCTTCCTGGAGGTTGACCGGCAGCTTCTGAACGACCTGATCGTGGTAGCGGGCAAAGTGATGACAGCTGTGGAGGCTCTGCCAGCCGGTTAGGAAGCATCCCACAGGCTTGTTGATGTTCACATATGGTCCACCAGCTGGCACCAGCAAGCAACCTATCGATCTAGGCTTGACACGCCAAGACAATCTATTTATCTCCCCAATAATGAATCTGTTACAGGAGGGATACTATGAACACCGTCCCGGGTTCGTTGTTGCTCTCAATGCTTTTTATGCTTGTCGTTTCTGGAACCGGGCTGGCACAGTGGAACGGGGAGATCGTGGGGTGGGGCAGAAACGAAGACGGACAGTGCGATGTTCCTGAACCGAACGAGGGTTTCGTGGCGGTTGCGGGAGGCTTATACCACAGCCT
>CAZIPI010000006.1:0-98728 GCA_964541235.1 uncultured bacterium
ATGAAAAACCGACTCATCCATCCGAACTTTCAATTTGTTCAGATATGCAGTCAGTTCATCCGATGCCGCATTGCTATACGGCCTTCGTTCCAGGCGTCCAGTAAATACCTTTATGCGGGAATCCTGAGATTGGATGGTGGAGAAGAACCTTCGTTGAGCTGCATATAGTTCTGGAGAATCGTTCTGCGATACCCGACCGATGTAATACCTTGTTTCCAGCCAGTGACGCGGGCCAGCGAGTTTCCTGCAGATCGATGCGTAGTTCAGTGCGCCGGGTTCTCTGATACCTTTCTCCTTCAGCGGTGGTACCAGTTGTTACCATCGATGAATACTACGGCGCGGTCAGCCATGATACTCCTAAGAAAAACCCCGGCGTGTGGTTGCCCAGACACCGGGGGAGATAAATGCTACGTCCCCTTGGGGCCGTACGAGAATATGATAAAGAATCGCTGTCCGGTTGTCAAGACACCTCGAAAAACCTGATTATCGTCAGCCTCAAAGATGAAGCCGGTTCAAAACCGTCCACTACGGGGTACCAGACAAGGAAAACCCCGCTTCGGCGGGGTTTTCTTCAGGAGCATGAAAAAGGGAGCCGGCCTTCACCGGCTCCCTTGCAGGAACGGAACCCTAGAAGGTTGACTTGATCTGCCCCCAGGTGGTGCTGTTGAGGGAGAACGAGGGCTCGAGCTTCAGGTCATCCCAGTAGATGGGGCTGGCGTTGTTGCCGAAGAGGTCAAGGGCGCCGATGTTCAGAGTGGCGTTGGTGCTCCAGGGGATGGTGCCCAGGTTCACGTCGTTGTAGAAGATGGTCTGGTTGTTGGTGTCGAGGTCGATGATGACCTCGGCCTTCACCCACTGGTTGTTGATGATGGGGGTGGAGCCGCCGCCCTCGGCAGCGCTCACCAGACCGGTGGCGCTGTTGAACCTGAGCTGAAGGCACCACTCGTTCGTTCCGCCTGGAACATAGATGCTGAGAAGAATGAAGTACTGGGTACCGGTTGACCCGGCCGGGATGTAGCAGTACCCGCTCATGGACCACATGCCCGAGGTGTACCCGGTGTACTGCTGCACGATGTCGGACGTCTGGATGATGGAGACCGAGTTGGGCGCGCTCATGGCCTGGTCTGCGGTCACAAGGGCATCCCAGGCCGGGTTGTCGTCCCAGCCGGTCCAGCCGCCCTGGCCTATGATGCCGCCCACGCTGTAGGAATCGAAGTTGTCGGACCAGTCGGCGATTGCGACTCCGGCGAAAAGCGTGCACATCGCCAATGCAATGAAGAGCTTCATCTTGTACCCCCTCTGTTTTCTACGTTCAGAAGCCCGGGTCTCGGTATGCGAGGTATCAGCCATAGACCCCGAATACTGCTTTATCGCACAATCCGGCCCTGCTGTCAAGGAAGGGGCTTGTCTGAGCTCCAGCACGATGGAAGGGGTGCCGGCAGGCCCATGGCGCTCAACCGCTCCAATAGATGCCTGAAATCGTCCAGCACTTCCGGTCTGATGGAGTGCTGCTCAACGTGAAGCCTGAGTTTCCGAGCTGTCTTCAGGGCATCCTCTGTACGTCCGGCCTCCAGATGAACAAGCCCAAGCACACCCAAAGAATACGCTGTGTTGAGAACATCGTTGCCTTTCTCGCTTATCCGGAGCGACTCGACAGCGCTGGCCATGGCTCCCTCGAGGTCACCCGCCGTTCGCTGCAGGTTGGTCCTGTTCACCAGAGAGGTGGCGACGGTCCTATTGTTGCGGCAGAGGGTGGCAAGCTCGATGGATGCATCGGTGTACTCCATGGCCTTGCCCGGATCGCCCCTTTTCCTGGCCAGAAGCCCCAGGTTCCCGAGAACAGTGCATTCGTGCACTCTGTCACCTGTCTTCCTGGTGGCATCCAGTGCTTCAAGAAACAGCTCCTCGGCCCGGTCGTACTTCTCCCTTCTGGCGCAGGCAATGGCCAGGCTGTTGAGCGAATAGCCCACAGCCTGAAGGTTCCCGTGCATCTTTTGTGTATCCAGAGCCATCCGGGCGTAATGGGCCGAGAGCTGGTCATTGCCCTGGCGAAAGGCGTGGACCGCCATGTTTGTCATGAGCGATGCGGCCTCGATGCTCATTCCATGCTTCTCCAGGGCCGCCGCTGCAGCTTCGTACAGCTCCATCGTCCCTTCCTCGATGCCCAGGCTGCTGCGATGGTTTGCCATGGTCATCCTGACCTTGGCGGCCAGCACCTCATCACCCGAATCCTGGGCCGCCTGCAGGGCCTTTCCGATCACCTGGCCGAACTCGTTGTTCCTTCCCATCTCCTGAAGGACCCTTGCCTTGGCCCTGAGCGCAGAGGCCTCCCAGAAGGAGCTTCCCCTCTGGACGGCTTCCAGTCGAATGGCGTCTGCGGCACGGATGGCCTGTTCGTGGTCTCCGCCCCTTTCCATCATCTCAAGGCCCACCAGCAGGGCCTGCATCCTTCCCTGCCACATGGTCTCGTCATCTGCATCGCCTGCGAGTTCGATCAGGCGCCGGGACAGCCTCAGGGCCTCCTCGGGGCGCCCTCCGTCCCTGGCCAGCAGCATGGCCCGTCTGGCCCATTTGAATGCGTTGCCCCTGTCGTCGGCCCCCTCCCAGTGTGCAAGTATCACGGGAGCCAGTGCATCAAGCTCTGTTGGATGGAGCCTTTCCAGGGCCGCAGCGGCGGACCTGTGAAGCAGCCTGCAGTTGTGTTTCAGAAGGGTCTCGTAAGCAGCCATTCTCACCAGCGCATGGCGGAAGCAGTACCCGGAGCCTCCGTTCCCGACAAGGAAACCCCTGGCCACAAGACTTTCAAGGGTGTTCCCGAGCAGGGTCCCGTCAAGCGAGAGATCCGCCATAACGGCCTCGAGAAGCTCCGGGGAGAAGCGTTCACCCAGCACCGATGCGTACTGAAGCGTTCTCCGTTCATTACCTGGAAGCCTGTCCATTCTGGTCTGGGTGAGGGCGGAGATGGAGGAGGGGATCTGTACCCTGTCACATGGAAGAAGCAGCTTCCATTGGCCATTCTCCTCCCTTATCCCGCCGGATTCCAGAAGGTTCAGTATGAGTTCCTCCACCACGAAGGGGTTTCCCTTGGCCACCTCCAGCACCATCCCCGAGAGCCGGTGGTCAAGCGCCCCGGCATCGGGGCAGGAAAGCAGGTGTGAAGCGATCGCCAGTGCGTCATCGTCGGTGAGGGGGTCAAGCTCGATGGTCCGGACCGATGCTGAAGCATCCTCCATCAAGGGCAGCGGTTGCCGGCTGGTCATGATGACGGCCCCGGGCCGATACATCATTCCCTGGCAGAGCATGATCCTCAGGATGGAGAGGGAGACCTCGTCTATCCAGTGCAGGTCCTCCAGGAGCAGAAGGGTGGCGCCCCTGGAGAACACAGCCTCGAGGGCAGACCTGATGCCGTTGGTCAGAGCCTGGAACTCGTTGGCCTTGCCGCTCCTGAACCCGGCGGCATCAAGGCTGAGTACCGATGAGAGCTGGCCGGCCATGCCTTCCAGTGCGGTTCGTGCCGCCCCCCGGGCACATTCAAGTGCCAGCCCGTTCAGGCAGGACCTGTACCATTCCTGCGAACCGTCCCCCCGGCGGCCGGCGTCGAAGTAGTCCCTTATCAGGCTGATCCACAGCCAGCAGGAGGGCTGCGCGTGCGAAAGGGTGTGGCCCCTTGCAACGGTGAAGCCTGGTGCTTTCTCCATGCAGTGATGGGCAAGCCTGGACTTGCCGATGCCCGCTTCTCCCCGCAGCAGGATCCGAGCGTCATGCAAGGGAGAGGCGAGCGCCCCTGCTACCGAGCGTATCGCCGTGGCACGGCCGACGAAGGGGGAGCCGGTGAGCCTTGCCGCCCGCTGCCACCTTTCCAGGCGCACCCTGCCGGGCCCCAGAGGCCTGAACACCTCCACCCCGGAACTGACACCCCTGATACGGATCGGACCCAGTCCACTCCACTGGTAAAGATCGCCGCACTCCTTTCTGACCGCCTGGCTCACGAGTGCCGTGCCGGGTTCCGCCGCCTGCTCCAGCCTGGAAGCCAGGTTCACGGTGAGCCCGGTGGCAGTGAGATGCCCTGAAGGGTCCGGGGCAACGGTGAGCTGCCCGAAGTCAATGCCTATCCTTGCTGAAAGCAGCGGCACTTCATCGAGGGCGGTGCGCAGCTCCTCAAGAAGGTCAAGCATGCGCAGCGCGCACCCCACAGCCCTTGAGCTGTCGTTCTCCGATGAGTCCACCGCACCGAAGAGCGCCATCAGCCTGTCGCCCTCGAACTTGTCGAGGAAGCCCCCGTACGCCGTCACAACCCTGGCGAGAACCCCCATCACGCTTCCAAGAAGGCGATGCAGTTCCTCGTGGTCAAGCGATTCGGAGAGGTGAGTGAAACCTGTGAGGTCCAGGAACAGGACGGCGGCCCTTCGCCTTTCCCCTTCCGTGAGACCCGGGGTCTCGGAACAGGGGAAGAGCCCTGTCCCGGGCAGCCTGGCCAGAGCATCCTCGATGATGGCTACCGCAGGTTCCATTGAGTTCGGACGGTTCAGAACGATACCCCTGTCATGATGGTTTAGTATAGCAGGTTTTCCGCCGCTGCCGGGAGGCTCTTGCCGCGCAGGCGTCAGCCCGATATGAATCGGCACGGAGGACGGGAGGAAAATGCCGGATCTGATAGTGAAATGCCCGCACTGCGGCTCGCTCACCAAATATGGTCCGGAGAGCTGCGGTCACTGCGGTGGGGAGCTGCCGGCGAAGTACTCGTCGCCCCTGAAGGCGGAAAGGGACTGGGTCTGTCCCATATGCGGCACGCAAGGACAGGTCTATCGCTTCAGATGCGGCGGCTGCGGAAGGGAGAACATCTGCCTTGAGCACAGGGGGCCCTCGGGTCTGTGCGAATCCTGCCAGACAACCGGGCTCGCCCCTCCTTCGGGAAGAGCAGCCGGATACCGCAGGCTCTCGTCGGCATTGTTCGGTCTCGGGGCGGCATCGCTGTGCTTCGGTGGGCTGGTGGGCAGGTTCACGGAAGGTCTGGCGGCGGCGCTGCTGTTCACGGTGGCAGGGCTGGCGTTACTTGCGGCCTGCCGGTCCGCCGGTTCCAGGTAGAACCCTTCTCTGATCAACCCGAAGCAAGAACTATCACCCTGTCGCTTCCCGTGAGGGTGATAAAGGCGGATTTCCGGGGGTTCAAGGTCACTCCGTCCGAGGTGCTGACCCCTATCGCCGTCTCACCGCGCCTCGAGGCTGCCAGGGCGACTGTGTGGAAGTTCGTCCGGGTCCCTGGTGTGACGTAAAGGCCGGCGGGCTTCAGATAGATCTCGGAGCCCCGGGGGTCGAACAGCTCCTCGAACACCGTCATGATCTCCCTGTTCATTGCTATCTGGGTCAGCAGGAGGCTCACGATCTTGTCGCTCACTATGAAGTCATCCATGTTGGAGACCTCTGCAAGACGCCTGTTCCTCTCGTCCAGCATTTCCGTAACTATGGTGAAGCGCAGGCCCAGGGAAACCCTGATGTGCCTCAGGTGGAGAAGGGTGACCAGGGTCAATGCATCCGCCTGCTGGGGAGGGAGGGAGTCAGAATTGCTCTGCACCACCACATGATGGTACGCGCCCAGATCCAGTGAGTCAAGGAAGGAGCGGTCTGCCGGGTTACCGTGTCTCACATCCACGGTGATGTTCGCGTAGCCGTTCCCGATCTCCGCCTCCTGGTCGGTTCCCAGCACCACAGTGGACCCCGGGGCGGCATAGGCGTCAAGTTCCTGTATGACCCGGGGAACCCGCCTGTTCCAGCCGAGCACCAGTATCCTCTCGGGCGATCCCGGTACTTCGGCGAGGGTGGAGACAGCCGCTTCGTCAACCGATGCCAGAGGCAACCCGGATATGCTTACCGATTCCTGGTCGCCGGAAATGGCAACGACGCCGTCATCCTCCCCAACCACAGTGCCGGGTGGAGGGTTGAGCAGGATCGAACCGTCAGGCCTTCTTATCCCGATGAGGCAGGAATCCTCGAAGGCGTGGAGGGCCCGGGAAAATGTCTCGTTGGAGAGCAGCCGCTGGTTCCCGAAATAGATCTCGTTGCCGTGGAAGGAGAGGAGCTCGCTGTAAACGGCGGAAAGACCCGGCTGCCGGCAGGTCTGGGCGGTGATCCTTGCGATGATGTCCCCGGCCAGAATGAGCTGAGCCTCGGGCCCCCCCACCATTCCGGCCACCTCCATGTTCTCGGGAGACCTGAGAATGCTGACAATATGGTAGGGCCGGCTCTTCCTGGAGGGGTTGTTGAGCAGTGCGAGAATGGTCTTTATCACCGATGAATCGGGTGATTCGGTGTCGGGCGGGAGTACAATGATCGAACGGGCCCCGGCGTGGTTCACTATCTCGAGGTCTGCGGGGTCCATGGGGTAACCGGTGCGGCAGACGACCCTGACCCGGTTCGCTCCGGTGACCCTGGCCCTGATCTCATCATCCATGAGAACCTTGTCCATGTCCGCCAGAATGGCTATGCAGCCTCTTTTTCCGGGGGGGGTCGCCTCGATGAGCTGGGAGACCACCGTGAACACCTGGGAACTCCATCCGAGAATGACGGTGTGGCCCTCCTCGGCAACGAAGGACCTGCCCTTCCTCATGGCCTCGAGGCGGCTCTCGATGCCGGTGGTTATGATGCCTATCAGGGTTCCCACGACGAAGAGACCGCCGATGGTAACTGTGAGCATTGCAAGCAGAAAGAAGACCGGGCCCTGGTCGTCGCCCATGGTCCCCGGATCCAGCGTCCTGAGAAGACTGGCCCAGGCCACACCGGTGAACCCCCTTGCCATGGGGTCGCTTCCGGAAAGGATAACCGCAGCGGAGACAACGGCCACCAGGACCATTGTGGCCATGAACAGCATTGCTATCATGGCGCCGGTGCCCCTCGAAGTCATGTTGTCGAACCAGTAGCGCAGCTTCGAACGCCAATCCATACGGCCCATACGCCCCCCCTCCGGTGGTGGTTTCAAAAGAATATAGCCCAGGAGCGCTCTTGACGGGCAGTGACGCTACCCGATATTACTGACTGACCGTTCGGTCAGCAGGGAGGTTCGATCTGAGCGCCAGAGAGAGGATAATGGAGGCCGCCGGGCAGGTCTTCAGGGACAAGGGGTTCGCAGGCACCTCAATGAAGGAGATCGCCCTGAAGGCAAGGGTCTCCAAGAGCCTGCTGTACCATTACTTCGACTCCAAGAAGGAGTTGTGGCAGGCCATGATCCGCGAGTACTTCCAGCGTTCAGGGATCATGGAGAGGTTCTACCGCATCGTTTCCAGCGGAGACATGAGCAGCCTTGAGGATTTCGCGGTGGGCGAGGAGGGGTTCTTCCACTTTCTCAGGAACAACCCGGGTCTTGTTAGAATGATGAACTGGCTTGACCTCGAGGGAGGTTTCGAATCCGGTTTCCCCGACCCGGAAACCCGTGACAGGGTCCTGGAAAGGATAAGGGCCATGACCGCCGGCGGAGTGTTCAGGTCCGACATTGATCCGGTGGTCCTGCCCATCGTCTATATGTCAATCTGCGTCAACTGGTTCAGCGCCCGCTGGAAGTACGCCGACTGGTTCGCCGGCGAGAAGGACCAGGACAGCATTGACCGCAGGTTCATAAGGGGCGCGATAGACATACTCAAGAGGGGGATGGTCCCGGTTGAGAACCGCTGACGTCCTGCTGCCCGCCCTGCTCCTGTCGGCGTGCGCCGGGCCAGAACAGGCGGCGCGCGCCGTGATCCCGGTAACCGTCATGGTGGCTGAACCGGGGGCATTCTCCGTTGCCGTTACGGCTCCGGTGATCCTGGAAGCCGAAGAGGAGGCGGTACTACAAGTCTCTCTTCCCGGGAGGGTCACCGCTGTCCATGTGTCCGTGGGGGACACCGTTATGACGGGGGAGCTTCTGGTGTCCATGATCACGGACAGGGCTCATCAGGCAGGACTTTCGGCATCGGTGGCCGCTCTGTCCGCAGCCCGGGCCCGGGACTCCTATGCCTCCGGGGAACTGCGGAGAGCGGCTGCTCTTTTGCAGAGCGGGTCGGCCACGCCCAGCGATTACGAAAGGGCCCTGGCCGGCGCCTCGGCCGCAGCCGCGGCTCTGGAGGCAGCCAGGGCGGCCCATGCCGGCGCTCTTGACGGGATGAGCAGGGGAACCCTCACGGCACCCTTCCCGGGAACCGTCACCAGGGTCTGGGCAAGGGAAGGGAACCAGGCGGCCGGGCCTTTGGTGGCGCTTTCGGGCCAGGGAGCCCTCAGGTGCCGGGCTCTTCTTTCACAGGACGCACTTCCCGGTCTGACCCCCGGTCTTCCGGCCTTCTTCTCCACGAGCCACCACCCCGGGGTATCCTTTCCGGGAACGGTCCGTGCCTGCGGGTCGGCGGTGGACCCTGCAACAGGGCTTGTACCGGTCACCGTAAGCATCTCCGACCCGATGCAGGAGCTGCTGCCCGGCATGTCCGGCATGATCTCCATAAGCGTCGGGTCAGAGGATTCCGTTGTCTCCCTTCCCAGGAACGCCTTCGTCAACATGCCCGACGGGTCCCTCAGGGTGATGCTTGTCCGGGGCGGAAGGGCATTTCCTGTTGCACCCGAGACCGGTTCGGAAAGCGGCTTCAACACCGCTGTCCTTTCCGGGGTCTCCCCCGGTGACAGCGTGGTTCTGCTGGGAAACCGCATCCTTGCTCCAGGCGACACGGTGAGGGTGGTTGAGAAATGAGCCTGGCAGGGCTTGCGGTCAGACGCAGGACCGCCTTCACGATGTTCTTCATGCTCATGGCCGGGGCGGGGGTTTACGGCTTCA
Organism: uncultured bacterium; assembly: GCA_964541235.1. Classification (GTDB taxonomy): domain Bacteria; phylum Fermentibacterota; class Fermentibacteria; order Fermentibacterales; family JCC-6; genus UBA6080. Next base: position 8,789 of record CAZIPI010000006.1, read on the forward strand.
CCCAGATAGGGCTCGACTACTTCCCTCCGGTTGACACCGGCACGGTGGTGATAGTCACCATACTCCCCGGTGCCGGTCCGGAAGAGATAGAGAGCCTTGTGACCCAGGTCATCGAGGACGCGGTGAGCGGCGTTGGATCGGTGCGCACCGTGGAATCCGAGAGCAGGGCGTCTGTCAGCGGGGTCACGGTGAAGCTGGCGCTGGGCGCCGATATCGCTGCCGTGGAGGAGGACATCCGCAAAGCCGTGGAGGCTGTTGGCGACAGACTCCCGGACAACGCCCGGGAGCCCCTGATCATGGCCCTCGAGTCGAGCTTCAAGCCCCTGCTCATAGTGGGCTTCGAAAGCAGCGTGCTTCCCAGCCACGAGCTGAGAAGACTGGTGGAGGATGAGATGCTCCCTGTGCTCGCACGCGTGGAGGGTATCTCGGGAGCCTCGGTCAGCGGGGGAGAGGTGAGGGAGATCGGGGTGGAGGCCGACCCTGTGCTGCTGTGGAGGCGGGGCGTACCCATGGCGGCTCTCTACGGCGCCCTTTCGGCGGTGCGGTCGGACCAGCCCGGAGGCTTTCTGGAGTACGGCGGTCTCGAGACCTCCATCGGTGTGAAAACGGGCTTCAGGACCATGGAACAGCTGACGGAGCTGGTGGTGGGCAGCTCAGGCGGCCATCCCGTAAGGCTCATGGACGTGGCCCGTGTGGTGGACGGCTACCGGGAGCAGGTGAACCGCGTCCGCCTGGACGGGAGCAACACCGTCATCGCCGTTTTCAGGAAGAGCTCCGATGCCAACACGGTGCAGACCTGCCGTGCCCTCCAGGGCCAGCTGGAAAGGGTCTCCTCGAACTACTCGCACCTGATGACCCCCAGTGTGGTGTACAGCCAGGAGGACTTCATCACGGACTCAGTGGAGAGCCTTGCCATGACGGGGGTTCAGGCCGTTCTGCTGGCGGCGGCTGTGCTGGTGCTGTTCCTTGGCTCCCTGGCCAATGCCGGCATCGTGAGCGTATCCATGCCCCTGTCGTTCATCGCCACCTTTGCCGTCATGGCCCTTGCCGGGGTGAACCTGAACATCATGTCGCTGGCCGGGCTCAGCATTTCCATCGGCATGATCGTTGACAACTCGGTGGTGGTCCTCGAGAACATCCACCGGATCCGGAAGGACGGAGGCGGACGAAGGGAGAGCGCGGAGCACGGCGCCTCCAGCGTGGGACTGGCCGTGACCGCGTCCGCTCTGACCACCGTGGCGGTGTTCATTCCCATGCTTTTCGTCAAGGGAATGACCGGCCAGATATTCAGGGACCTGAGCATTACAATTGCGGCGGCCATCCTCATAAGCCTTCTTGTGAGCCAGACCCTCATCCCGCTTCTGGCTTCCCTTCCGCGAAGCGTTGTCAAGACGCACAGACCCGGCTCGCCCCTTGCCTGGTTCGGGAACGGGATCGGCCGTCTTGAGCGCCGGTACGGCAGAGCCCTGTCCTGGTGCCTGGGAAGGGGGAGGCTGTTGGCTGCGCTGCTTGCGGCGGCGGTGGCAGGCTCGGTTGCCCTTCTCTCACTGATTCCAACCGCCTTCCTTCCCGAACTCGATGAAGGTGTGATAGAGATCAACGCCTCGCTTCCCCAGGGGACCGGACTTGCCTTCACCGACAGCGTGGCTTCCGCCCTTGAGGACTCGCTGATGCTGGTCATCGCTCCGGGAGACCTCAGGCACAGTTGGCTTCAGACCGGAAGGAGCGAAGGGGTGGGGGCCATCTTCGGCTCGGACGCCTCGTGCAGGATCAGCATCTCCCTCTACTTCCGGCAGGAGAACCGCATGTCCCGCTCCATGGCCGATTACGATTCCAGGGTAAGGGGTGTTCTGGCCGGTTTTCCCGGGCTTGAATACACCGTCGAGACAGGGCTGCCCATAGGCAACCGGTTCCCGGTTGAGCTGGCTGTTCACGGTACCGACCTGGTCCGGCTGCGGGAAGCGGGCGACACGGTGAAAAGGGCACTGGCAACGGTGCCTGGAACAGTTGACCACAGCTCCTCGCTTGACGAATGGGTCCCGCGGCTGGATTTCGTGCCCGACGGGGCAGCCATGTCCCGAAGGGGCGTGTCGCCGGGCGCCGTGGCTGCCGAGATCACCATGGGGCTGCTTGGGGTTGACGCATCGGTCCTCTTCGACCAGGGACGCGAGGTGGCGGTGAACCTTCGCTTTCCCGGGGAGTACAGGACCACCCCGGAGATGGTCCGGGGCATTCCCGTCCTCGGAATGCCCCTGGGCTCATGGGGACGGCTGGAACAGGTGCCCGGACCAAGGGTCATCAACCGCCGGGACAGGAGCAGGTGCGTTCTTGTCTCCTGCGGAATCAGGGGAAGGGCGCTGGGCGGAATGGAGGATGATATAGTTTCCATGATGGACTCCCTGGACCTCGGTGGCCAAAGATGGGAACTGCTGGGCGACATACCCGACCAGAGGGAAGCCTTCGGCTCCATGCGCCTGGCCATAGCCGTGGCTGTCCTGCTTGTTTACATGGTGATGGCGGCGCAGTTCGAATCGCTGGTCGAGCCCTTCATACTCATCCTCGAGGTGCCGATGGCAATGGTGGGAGTGGTGCTGGTGCACATTGTCACAGGCACCACCATGGGTCTCACCTCCCTGGTGGGGATACTGATGCTGGCAGGGATAGTGGTCAACAACGGAATAGTGCTGGTTGATTTCGCGAACACAACCAGAAGGGAGACCGGCTGCACGGCGGCTGAGGCGGTGAAGGCCGCGGGAAGCGCCCGCCTGAGACCAATACTGATGACTGCTTCCACCACCATCCTGGCTCTTCTGCCCCTCTCCCTGGGAGGCTCCCCCAGCGCCTCGCTGTGGGCTCCAATGGCCAGGACGGTTGCGGGCGGGATGCTTCTCGCCACGCCTCTTACGCTTCTTGTCCTTCCTGTTCTCTACGTGATGCTGGACCGCCTTCGCCGGACGGAAAGGGGAGGGGAATGAAGAGGACTGCGGTCACAGCGGTTCTTCTTCTGGCCGCCTGCGCCGATGACGGCGACGGACCAGACCGGATGGCCCGGGTCGAGACAATGGTGCTGACCCCCGCTCAGCTGTCCACGGCCCTGGAGTTCAGCGCGGTCCTCGAGGCCGGTTCCCAGGCATTCATTGTTTCCCCGGGAGGCACGGTCACGGGTGTCATGTTCGCCGAGGGCGAGTCCCTTCGGGCAGGGCAGCCTCTGGTGAGCCTCAGCGGGGACCTGGCCGCCAGGACCGGTCCGGCGTCTGCGCTGGCCGCCCTGCGGGCTGCGGCCGCCCAGGCGGACAAGGCCCGGAACGACCTGGGAAGAGCCGTGGAACTCCATGCTGCGGGAGCATTGAGCGAAATGGCGCTTGAAGCCGCCTCGGCCATGGCGCAGGTGGCGGAAGCCTCCCTGCGAAGCGCGGAAAGCGCCTACTCGGCCTCGCTGGCCGGGGGGGATGCCGCCATAGTTGCGGCACCCTTCGATGGCGTGGCAGGGATGGTCATGGTGCAGTCGGGCTCTCTCACGGAACCGGGCGAGCTGATAACCACGGTTACAGGAGAAGGGCTCTCGGCAAGGCTTCTGGTTCCGGAAAGGCACCTGCTCCGGATCCGTCCCGGAATGGAGGCGCTGTTCACTCCCGACATTGATGGATACCCCGCGGTCACCGGCACCGTGGAGAGCTTCGCCCGTTCGGTCGATCCGGTCACCGGCCTGGTGGCGCTGAACGCGGTGTTCGATCCCCGGGAGGGCCCTCCGGCGGGAGTCAGCGGGATCCTCTCCGTGGAGACCGCAAGGGTCAGCGACGCTGTGGTGGTCCCTTCACGGGCGGTACGGCTCCATCAGGGAGGGCTTTCGGTGCCGGTCCTTGAGGATGGTGTCGTCCGCTTCAGACCGGTCACTACCGGGATGGAGTCGGGAGGCATGGTGCAGGTGCTGGAAGGGCTTTCTTTCGGCGAGCAGGTGATAGTGGGTTCAGAGGGCCCCGTCACTCACGGCATGAGGGCGCAGGTTCCCTGAACCCGGGAAAGCCGTGCATATTCCACGGGTCGATCCTGGAGGTTGGCTTGAAGCACGCTGCGGGTCTGTTTTGTATCCTGATGCTGTCCTGTTCCGGGAACGAGGTTCCTTCCGACCCCGGCGAGGAAGCCTTCGCAAGGGCTTCACAGGCCTACGTCAGCGGTGATCTGGCGGGGGCCGAGTCATGCCTTCTTCAGGTGATACGGCTTGATTCCCTGAACCCCAACGCCTGGCACAACCTTGGAGTGGTCCTGATGGAACAGGGCAGGTACTCCGAGGCTGTTGCAGCCCTGGAAATGACCATCCTGCTCGAGCCGGGCAGGCCCGGAGCCCGGGCGGTGCTGTGCGGCGCCCTGGTGGGCGCGGACAGGATAGAGGAAGCGGTGGCCGCAGGCGAGCTTGCGGTCTCAGGCGACCCGTCCGACGCCACCGCCTTCAACAACCTTGGAAGGGCCTACCTCGAGGCCGGCCTGCTGCAGGACGCGGCATGGTGTTTCGAATCGGCCATCAGGAGGGCTCCGTCCAATCCATCGGGGTATTTCAACCTGGGCTGCATGCACGTCATGGCAGGCGATCCGGAACCGGCCATCGAGCTTCTTCTGGAAACCGTCTCGCTGTCTCCGGCCTACCCCGGCGCAAGGGCGCAGCTGGCGGCGGCCTACGGGATGCTGGGCAGTTACGCTGAATCGGAACAGCAGGCCAGGATGGCCCTTGCCGCCCGCGAGGGCGACCTGATGGCGATGAACTGCCTGGCCATGGCGCTGCAGGGATCGGGAAGGGAGTCGGAGGCAATGGAGGTTTACAAGGCGATGCTGTCCATGGTCCCCGATCCGTCCGCCCGGGCACTGATCCGTTCCAGGATGGAGGGGCGGGGCTTATGAACTCCCAGGGCTGCCTGGTGCGTTCGGTCGTCCTGGGTCCCGTCTCCACGAACTGCTGGGTGCTTGCGTGCCCCGGAGCGCAGGAGGCGCTGGTGGTTGATCCCGGCGGCGCCACCGCGCCCCTGACCAGGCTCCTTGAAGAAATGGGCGTGGTGCGTGTGGCGGCAGTGCTCAACACCCATGGTCACTTCGACCATGTCTGGGGGAACGGCGAGCTGGGCGCTCCAGCCTTCATACACCGGCTTGACGTGCCCATGCTCGAGGCGGCGGCTCCGCTGGCGGCTTCATGGGGTTTTTCCATGGCCGCGCCGCCGGCCCCCTCAAGGATCCTCGAAGATGGCGACACCGTTCAGGCGGGAGGTCTCCGGTTCGGGGTGCTCCACACGCCCGGGCATTCCCCCGGGAGCGTCTGCTTCATGGGGCACGGCCTTCTGATCTCGGGGGATACCCTGTTCCAGGGCTCCGTGGGACGCACGGACCTTCCGGGAGGCGATCCCCGTACGCTGGAAAAGAGCCTGAGGGAACGGATACTGCCCCTTCCTGATCCGCTGATGGTGCTCCCCGGCCACGGCCCTTCCACCTCCATGCAGAGGGAGAGGTCAGCCAATCCCTTTCTTCAGCGGTTTTGAGGGGCGGTGCCAACTCGACGCTTGACATGACAAGGGGCTCAGTCCCCGGCAAGCTTCTGCGCCTGGCCTGGCCGGTCATGGCGGCGCAGCTTCTGAACACCCTCTACAATCTGGCCGACGCCTTCTGGCTCGGGAAGGTGGGAAGACAGGCCCTGGTGGCCCCCACCATCTCCATGCACGTCGTTTTCGTGGCCATGGCTCTGGCCATGGGTCTGGGTGGAGCCGGGACAACGCTGGTGTCCCAGTTCCGCGGAGCCGGAAAGACAATGGAAGCCCGGAAGGCGGGCGGACAGACCTTTTTGCTCCTGGCCGGGATCAGTCTTTTCCTCGGGATGGCGGGGCTCCTTCTCACAACGCAGATCCTACGTCTTCTCAACACCCCTCCCGACGCCCTTGCCGAAACCGGCACCTACATGCGCTGGATGTTCGCCGGTCTTCCCCTGATGTTTCCCTTCTTCGTCTATCAGGGAATCAGCACAGGCATCGGGAACACGTTGGGCCCGCTTCAGGTGAGCCTTGTAACGGTGATCCTCAACGTGCTTCTGGATCCGCTTCTTATCTTCGGAGCGGGGCCGGTTCCCGCCCTCGGGGTAACCGGGGCCGCCGCCGCCACCGTCTTCTGTCACGGCCTTGCCTCGGTGATAGGGACCGTGAGGCTTTTCCGCGGCCTGGAAGGCTTCAGGCTCACCCTGCGTGCATGTGTCCCCGACGGGGCAACCATCACCAGGCTGCTCTCCATAGGTCTTCCCATAAGCCTTGGACAGGCCGGCACCAGCCTGGGTTTCACCGCCATGATAGGGATAGTGAACTCATTCGGCAGTTCGGTGACCGCAGCCTTCGGAGTTGGGAACAGGATCATCCACCTGGCGCTTGTGCCCGCCATGGGTCTGTCCCAGGCCAATGCCGCAGCAGTGGGCCAGTGCCTTGGCGCCGGCCTTCCCGGGAGGGCGGAGAAGTCAACCCTGAGGGCTCTTGCAATGATCGGGCTCATCCTTCTACCCGTAACGGTCCCGATGTTCTTCTTCGGCGGAGCCATCTCCAGGCTGTTCGTCAACGATCCCTCGGTGATGGAGATCGGGCGCACCATGTTCAGGATAACGACCCCCTCTGTTTTCGCCTTCGGCTTCGTCACCGTTCTTTTCGGGGGTTTTCAGGGGTCCGGCTTCACCCTGCCGGTGATGGTGCTCAACATTGCCAGGCTGTGGCTGCTGCGTATCCCGCTGGCCTACCTTCTGGCGGTTTCCGCCGGGATCGGAAGGGACGGTCTCTGGTGGGCGATGTTCGCGTCAAACACCATCACCGCCCTGGCCGGAGGCGCCTGGTTCGCGACCGGGTCATGGAAGAGGGTGTCATCCAGGATCACCGGGACGGGGACGGCCCTTGCATCAGAGGGGCCCATGGAATAGGCTTGGGGGAACGAGCCCGGAACAGCTTTGCCTGTATGCGCCTATAGTCTTTTGAAACGGGCATGGATGCGCGGCGGTCAGTGAAGGGAAAGGTGAAATGGTTCTTCTACTCGTATTGACGGCAATGAGCGGGATGGGCGGCGAATGGTACTCCCTTGGCGGGCAGTATCTTGGCCAGCCGGGAGTGGTATCGCTGGAACACGGCGAGGCCGGGGTTTCCGTGGAACTTTCGGTTCCCGGTTTCTTCATCGAGGAGGCCGAAGGTTACACACGTGTCCGGCTGCAGGACCATGACTGGGATACCGACCTCCCTCCCGGATCCCCCGAACTGCCGCTGATACCCGTTACCATAGGGGTCCCGGCGGGAATGGAGGCCGTTCTCGCGGCGGTTTCCGTGGACTGGGCGCCGGTGGGCCGGTTCAGGATCTTTCCGGTGCAACCCCTGGAGACGGACGGCTGCCGGGGACAATGGGGGGGCGGTTTCGTCCATCTCTCCGACGCTCTTGCCGGAGACCAGCCATCCGCGCCCGCGGTGCTCACGGAAGGCGGAAGCCTGTTCGGCCTGGATGTGGTGGGACTGAAGCTCAACCCCTTCAGGTGGAACCCCGAGACGGGCCTGTTAGAGGCGGCTTCATCCATAACGGCCGAGATATCCTTCACGGGGGCGCCGGCCGTGCAAACCCCGGTGAGACCCGAGACGGCGGTCATCCTCTCCAGCCTGGTACTGAACTTCGGGCAGATGGCCGTACCGGTGGACGGGAGCCCGGTGAGGCAGGACGAAGCGGTTTACATAGTTATCACCATCGAGGAGAACCTGCCTGAGATCACTCCTCTGGTGGAGATGGTGAACCTTCTCGGGCACAGGGTCGTCATAGAGCTTCTTCCGGTCAACTCGACTCCACAGGCCATCAAATCGGTCATCGTGTCCCACTTCCAGCCGGGAACCACCAGGTTCGCCCTGATCGCGGCGACACACCAGCAGCTTCCATCATACAACTACGGCTCTTTCTACGGCGACTACTACTACCAGACCATAGACGGCGACAACCTTCCGGACATCGCCGTTGGCCGGCTTCCTGCCGGCGCCGGCAACCTTGAGAACATGGTGATGAAGGCCATGGCCTACTCTAATTTCTCGGGTACGCCCGGTGAACCCTCGATCCCGGCCACCACCATGCTGTGCGCCCACGAGGAGGACTACCCCTACAAGTACACCGGCAACAAGAATGCCATACGGGACTGGAACTACACCATAATGAACCCTGTTTTCGACACCTACTACCCCCCTGAAGGGGCCACCCAGCAGCAGGTGAAGGACAGGATCAACGCCGGCGTGGGGACAGTGAACTACAGGGGGCACGGATCCGTCACCACATGGCAGTGGTCCCCGGGATGGAACGCCGGAGCCATTTACGCGCTGGAGAACACCTTCTTTCCGCCGGTGTTCAACGTGGCGTGTGACAACGGAGCCCACGACAAGGTGTACAACTGCCTCTGCGAGAGCTGGCTGTTCGCCCTGGGCAGGGGCGCCAGCGGAACCTGCGGGGCCAGCGCTCCCTCGGCAACCGTTGCGAACCACCGGTTCGACAGGGTCATATACTGGCAGCTCTATTCGGTGGGGAACACCTGCGCAGCGGAGGTGATAGCCGCGGCCCAGGCGGACATAGTGCAGACCCAGGGCGCAGCCGGGCTCAGCAACGCCAGGATGTACCACTGGTTCGGCGACCCTTCCATGGACATCTTCAACTGCGACGAGCCCGGTTCGCCTTTCCCGCTGGAACTCACTGCCCCGTCCCACGTTTTCATAGGCGAGAATTCGGTGACCTTCACGGTATCTTCCCAGGGAACACCCGTTCAGGGGGCCGTTGTAACCGTGACGGACGGAATAGGCAACCATCCCGGCCACCCCGAGACATTCTACGTTCAGGAGTACACGGATGCAGCCGGCCAGGCTGTCCTGAACTTCAGCGTGCAGCCCGGTTCCACGGTGAACGCGGGAGCAAGGCTGCACAACACAACTCCGGCGTTCGCGGCCATGCAGACGTGGCCCCAGGGCGTCCAGGGTTCGGCGCCTGCGGCCTTCACCCTGCTTCCTGCCGCCCCCAACCCGGCTTCCGGCTTTGCAGGGCTCGGATTCGATCTGTCTTCTCCGGCCGTCTGCAACCTTCTTGTGATGGACCTCTCGGGAAGGATCGTTGACATCGTTGCCGACGGGGCGTTTCAGGCGGGACAGCACAGGTTCCGGTACTCCACTGCGGACCTGGTTCCGGGGCTCTATTTCGTGGTCCTCCGGGGTGAAGGCCTGTCGGCTTCAACCAGAATGGTGGTCCTGGGAAGATGAGAAGACTGGCGGCGCTGTTGCTGCTGGCAACGGGTTGCCTTCAGGAACCGGGACCGGCGCCATTGCACCCTTCCTACACGGCGGGCCGGCGTGTCTTCGTCTCCGTTCCTTCCCTGAACTGCACATTCACTTCCGACGGAAGATACGCGGTGGTTGGCGACGGAGAGCAGCTTCTGTTCATGGAGCTGGCCCACGGAAGGGTTCACGGCTCCGTGCCGTTCTCGAACCGGATACTTCTGGTGGAGGAGTGGCCGGGGATTAACAGGGTGTTCGCAGTCACCCCCGATTCCGTGTTCTCTGTCACACCGGGATCCTTCACTGTGAACGCAGGGGCGTCCATACCGGGCGAGCCCACAGGATGCGGGTTCTCGGGCGGAAGGCTGTTCCTGGCCTTCACTGACGGCATGGTCCGGGGCTACGATCCTGTGACGCTTCAGGAGGAGGTATCCGCCCACCTGTTCCCGGGGCCTGCGCTCCTGGCCGGGACACCCGCCCTTCTCATCGCCGGTTCGGACAGCTCCATCGGGTCTTTCCGGCCGGAGGACCTGGCTCCCGTGGACCTGTACGAAGCCCGCGGCCGGATCCTTCATCTGGCGTCTCCGGGCGGGGGGTTCGTGTCCGCTTGCATCGCCGGGGGGAACGAGGTGGCTCTGCTGGCACTGCCCGGCCTCTGGATCTCGTCCATGTTCACGGTCACCGGCACGCCGCTTGCTGCGGCGGTTGACCCGGCCATGGAGTACGCCCTGGCCTTCACCGACCAGGGGGTCCTGGCGGCAGTGGGTCCCGGCGGAGGCATAGACTGGAGGACGGAGGAGTTCGGGGAGGTTGGCGACATCGCCATCTCGGCAGACGGGTGGAACGCACTGGTGCTTTCAAGGCAGGCGCTGGTGATACTGGAGAAGTAGGCTCCCCGCCGTGAGGGGGGAAGGGTTGACCGGCGTTTCCGTGTTCATATATTAGGTGCGGGTTGTTACGAACTCTTGACCTGAAAGGAAGCGAAATGAGATTTCTCATGCCTGTTCTCGCATTGGCAGTGATTGCCTTCGCCGCTCCCCAGATCAGCGGCACAAGCTCGGGCTCGGGTGTCTTCATCCCCGAGACCGACGACATCTTCGACTCCTACGTTTACGACGCAACGGTTTGCAGCAGCATTCCCGCCAGCTTCGGCGACTACAGGGTTGTTGACGACTTCCAGAACAGCTCTGACGTAACCATCGGAAGCTTCATCTACTGGGGTCTCACCACTGGTGCCGTTCCCACCTCCCTTAACCTCATGTGCTTCGAGAACAACGCCGGAATGCCGGGAACCGAGGTCTTCCAGACTTCCTACCCCATAACCACGGGTCCCTCGGGCTTCCTCTACGCGGGATACACCGTTTACACCACCACCATGGTCGCCTCGGTGCCGGTTCCCGCCAACACGCCCCACTGGTTCGGCTTCCACCGTCCCGACGCCAACACCTGGTACGTGGGCATCGGCCCCATCGTGACCGGCTTCGAGGCCCACAGGACCCTTGCCGCCGGCTACGCCTGGCAGCCCATGAGCTCCTCGATCCAGGCCGCCGACCTCTTCAAGGTCATCGAGGGAACCGTTTCCCTTGACCGTTCCACCTGGGCCGGCATCAAGAACCTGTTCTAATCTCATAGCATCGGTCTTGAAGGGGGAAGGCATCTTCCCCCTTCTTTCTTTAGAGGGAGAGGGGACTTGGAGAAAGCGATCCCGACCGCGGCTGTTCTGGCGCTCACCATCTCGTGCTCGCCCGGCCACGGGGAATGGCTGGCCCGTTCCAGCTGCGGCACTGTAACCCTTGAGGACGCCCGGGACCAATGGTCTCTGCTGGACCAGTCCAGGCGCGACTACTTCCTTGAGTCCGTTTCACCCGGCGAGGAGTTCGTGACCAGCATCGCCATGCTGGACATAGTCAGGACGGTCGCGGCAAGGGAGGGCTACACCTCCGACCCTGCGCTGCTCTCCTACAGGAACTCCTGGCTCAGGACCGAGTCGTTCATCGCCTGGTCGGAACTGAAGCATGATGAACTGGTTTCAGGATTCACCGGCGAAGAACTCCGGCACTTCGCCGAACACTCTGCCGACACCGTCTGGCTCACCCTTTTCACCCAGGGACGCAGGGAGCTTGACATGGGCTTCCTCAGGCTGCCTGAGCTTCCTTTGGAGGTGGCCGGTGCCCTTCTGGAAATCCCGGCGGGCTCCGCCATCCCTTTCAGGGATGGCTGCATGATAAGGCTGAACAGCATTTCCAGAGGCGAGCCTTCAGGGCTTCCTCCGGACAGTGCCCTTCTCTGGGGCTACGCTCAGGGCAGGCAGAGGTTCCTGAACCTGACCGACGGCTACCTGGCCCACGGGGCGTATCAGATAAGCATAGACACCTCCGCTGTCCTTCAGGTCTCCCGCTATTTCGCGGGATCGCTCCAGTCACCTCCACAGGATACGGTGCTCCGTTCATCCCTGCTTACACTCACCGCAGATGAGCTGGCACTGGAACTCGGGTTCTTCCAGACCAGGCTTCCCGTCAGGCCCTGGGAGCCGCAGTGGGTGATGATGACCGTGGACAACGTGATCATACAGACACTGCGCATGAACCAGCTGGCCCATCAGCACCCGACCCTGCTGGACTCGCTGGAGGCCGGGGCCGACAGCTACGCCATGGAGTTGGCGGTGTCGGCCATGTACGAAGACTCTGTGACGGCGCTGCTTTCCCTGGACGAAGAAACCATACTCGCCGAGTACGGGCTTCTTGACGAGCCTGTTGTCATACCGGAGAAGAGGGTACTTCTTGCCCTGCACATCCCTGTGGAGGTGGTTCCCCTGTTCGCCGCCGCACTTGGGAGCGGCACCGAAGATGCCATCGCCCGGGACCTTCATGGTCTGCCGTTCCTCTTCAACGGAGGTCCGGTATCCAGGGTGACACCCCCGCTGTCCTTTCAGCAGCTTCCTTACGTTCACCGCGAGCTGGTGTTCGACCGTTCCCCCGGCGATACTTCATGGGTGGGTCCGCTGGAGATGGAGCACATGCCCGGTCAGGCGGTTTACAGGGTTCTCCAGGTCATTCCCGAGCATGACGCCGAACCGTGGGAGATCATGCCCATTCTGAGGGAACGGGCAATGAGACGGGCTGAGAGCGCAAGGACAGACCTGTGGATGCAGGGCATGAAGGACGAATTCGATCTGCGGGTGAACCACCGGGCTCTGGAGGAACTCCCTGCGGACCCCGGGTTGTGGGCTGCTACTCCACTGGAACGGTGAGGCTCACCAGATCGCCCGAGCGGTACACCGTCAGTTCAAGGCTGCCGCCGGACTGGATCATCCCCCTGAGGGACTCGGGGTGGTAAACCCTTGTTCCGCCGGCATTCAGAACGATATCGCCCTTGTGCAGGCCGCATCGCTCAGCCCTGGATCCTGTGCAGACATCAATGATGAGGATGCCCGAGGGGGTTTCGTCGTCCACTTCACCAAGGGTATAGGCAATGGCCGATACGCCGAACGGGGTTGCTGATGCGCTTACCCCGTTCACCAGGTTGGTGCTCCATACCGCCCAGAGCTGTGACGGAAGGAGGGCAAGCCTCTCGGTGCCCGATGGATCGGTGATGGTGCCGGTCACCACTCCGAGCAGCCTTCCTGAAGCATCGTAGGCCCCGGCTCCCATGAGCCCCGGGGCCGGGGTCATGGAGAGAAGGACGGATCCGTCGTTCCTGCTGCTCAGGACCTGGGTCTGAAGCAGCGTCATCCCGTCGGACCGGTATCCGGCAACAAATACGGCCTCACCAACCGTTACCGCATCGGATCGGGGAGTGTTCCACCTCTGGAAAGGTTCCCCCTCGAAGACCAGCATCGCCAGACCGAGGTCGCGGAAGAACACTGCGCTGTCGGGAAGAATGCGGCCGGCATCGGTTATGGCGAAAGGTGAAGCGCCGTGCGCGAAGCTGTACAGGGTAACAAGGTGCGAGGCGGAAACAGGAGCTCCGTTGCACACTTCCACAAGCCCGTCGGAATCCAGCCTGCCCAGGGGCATCACGGCCGGGGAAGCGGTGGGGAACTGGGTTATCGAGAACATTCCCGCCAGGGCCAGGATAAGAAGAAGCATCGGCCTCCTAGAAGGTTGTAAGGGTTACCGGCCTGGTGTAGGCCGAAGGCGGGACCGGCATGTACTCCTCCTGTGTCTGCTGCCCCGCAGCGGGGGCGGGGCCGGGCATGAACACCCTTGCGGCAAGGATCAGGCCGGCGGCGAAGGGGATGATGACGGCGGCCCTTCTCAGCAGGGAGAACCTGTACACCGGCCTGAGCGGCGAAGCATCGAAGGTTCCTGACGAGAGCCTGGCCCTGACCCTGGCTTCAAGGTCCGCCGGAGGCAGGGGGTCGGGAAGGGATGCGACCGCCCTGGAGATGGAAAGTGAAGCGGCAAGGGCTCTGCGGCAGCTCTCGCAGCCGTTCAGATGGAACCGGAGCATGCTCTCCTGCCTGTGGTCGGCTTCGCCGTCAACCGTGAGGCTTATCAACTCCAGGGCTTCGCTGCACTTCATTTCCACTGCTCCCACACATCGGTAAGACTGTCCCTCAGGGCGGCTCTCGCCCTGTTGATCCTTGATTTGACCGTACCTATCCTTATTCGCAATATCTCCGAAATCTCCTCGTACGACAATCCCTCCTTCTCCCTCAGGAGAAAAGGCTCGCGGTAATGGGGCGGAAGGAGGGAAATGGCGCTCTCGAGCTTGAGTTGAAGGTCCCTGCTTCCCTCCATGCTGTGGGGCGAGTCCACCTCCTGCGTGGAGACTACCGCGTTCTCCAGAGGAACGCTGTTCCAGCGCGACCTGCGCCTCCATTCCTTCTTGGCCAGATTGCTTGCTATGGTAAAGATCCAGGTTACAAGGGGCCTTTCGGGATCGTAGTTCGAACGGTACCTGAACACCCTGCAGAAAGTCACCTGAAGAAGCTCCTCAGCGTCATCCTCGCTGCCCAGCATGCGCAGAAGAAGGGAGTACACCGGTTTGCTGAAACGCTGCATGATCTCGCTGAAGGCATCGTCGTCGCCTCTGCAGAGGGCTACCATCAGTTCTGAATCGGTCCTGGAGTCACGCTTCTTTCTCATGAGACCCGCAAGAAGCACTCCCATGTCCAATACCTCCGGAGTATGATTTCAACAGCTTTTACTCCGGAGACACTGCCTTGTTCCAGTTCCTTGACCACACGACCCCTCATTCGCAAGGATACACCCATGAAACCCCGGAACCCGGTCTTCCAGCGCCTGCTCGCCTACGCCAGCCCCTACAGGGGAAGGGTGATGCTGGCGATCCTGTTCTCGGCTGTGTTCGCTGTGTCCAGCGGCGCCACACTGGGTATGATACTTCCCCTTTTCGACGATGTCCTCACCCAGAGGGATACGGATGGCTGCGCTCCGGGAATCCTTGAGGCCGTGCGGGACCAGGCCGGCCAGCCCTGGGAGGAGCTGTCTTCAAGCTTGAGCCGCCTGGACCCTGCTGCGGCAGCCGGCCACCTGGCGGAGACCGGGGCGGCGCTCAGGCAGGGGCTCCGAACGGCGGACCCGGGACAGGCCCTGCTTGCTGTGATCCTGGTGGTGGTGGCCCTGATACTGCTGAAGAACCTTGCAGCCTTCCTGCAGGCCTTTCACCTGACAATGGTGGAGGAGAGGATGCTGGAAGACTTGAGGCGCTCGGTTTACAGCCACATTCTGAAGCTCCATCTCGGCTTCTTCACCGGCAGCCGCACCGGCGAGCTGACGACTCTCATCACCGCCGACGTGACCAGGATAAAGGGGGCGGTGACCCAGTCGCTGGTGCATGGGCTGAAGCAGGCCATACTGCTCATGGTCTTCCTTGCCCTGGCGCTGCTTGCCTCATGGCGGCTGACCCTCGTTGCCCTTCTGGTGTTCCCGCCGGGGATGGCAATGATCACCATCCTTGCCAGAAAGCTCAGAAAAAGCACCCACCGGTCCCAGGAGCGGATGGCGGATTTCGCCAGCGTCCTGCAGGAATCGCTTCTGGGGATCAGGGTGGTCAAGGCCTTTGGAATGGAGAAGTTCGAGGAGGGGAGGTTCGTGGCGGCCTCGGCGGACCACCGGCGCCATGAACTCCGCCTCAGAAGGGTCAAGGCCGCTTCCGGTCCCCTGACTGAACTGATGGGTGCCCTGGTGAGCGCCACTGTGCTCTGGTTCGGTGGGAACGAGGTGATAAGGGGCGACGGGATGAGCGCCGGCCGTTTCCTGGTGTTCCTTGCCGCCGCCCTGAGCATGATGGATCCGGTGAAGGCTCTGGGAAACGCCTGGGCGGCAGTGCAGGAAGGGTTGGCGTCTGCGGACAGGCTCTTCCGGATACTCGACACCAGGCCCCGCATCACCGATGCGCCCTCGCCGGTGAAGATAGACTGCTTCCGTCACAGCATTCGGTTCACCAACGTGTTCTTCTCGTACACACCCGGCAAGCCTGTACTGAACGACGTGAACCTGACTGTGTCGAAGGGGGAGATGGTGGCTCTTGTGGGCCCCAGCGGCGGAGGGAAGACCACCCTGGCGGACATGATTCCCAGGTTCCACGATCCCGACTCCGGAACGGTGACCATTGACGGGACGGACCTGAGAACCGCCGATACACAGAGCCTGCGGGAACTTTTCGGCCTGGTGACCCAGGAGACCATTCTCTTCAACGACACGGTGAGGAACAACATAGCCTACGGCAACCCGGACATCCCGCTGGCGGAGGTGGAAAGGGCCGCGGCCACGGCCAACGCGCTGGAGTTCATAAAAAGGCTTCCCGCAGGGTTCGACACGGTCATCGGCGAGCGGGGGGCCACTCTGTCCGGCGGGCAGAGGCAGAGGCTTGCCATCGCCAGGGCTGTATTGAAGAACCCTCCCATACTCATCTTCGACGAAGCCACGTCCAGTCTGGACACAAGAAGCGAAAAGCTTGTCCAGAAAGCCGTTGAGGGCCTTGTGGCCGGAAGGACCTCCATCGTCACCGCCCACAGGCTCAGCACCGTCAGAAAGGCCGACAGGGTGATCTACATAGAGGACGGCAGGATACTTGAGGAAGGCACACACGAATCACTCCTGGAACTGGGAGGCAGGTACCGCACTCTCTATGAGCTTCAGTTCTCTGAAAACTGACTTTCTGCTGGTGCGTCTTCATTCCCTGGGGGATCTGGTGCTATGCGCCCCGGCTGCGGCTGCCATGGCGGCCCGGGGCTCCACTGCGTTCCTGACCAGGACCGCCTACCTTCCGGTTGTTGAAAGGTTCGAGGGTACTGTGGTTCCCCTGGGCTGCGACGGCGGAGCCCCTTCCCTGAGAAGAACGGCGGCGAACCTCGGCAACGAACGTGTGGCGGACCTCCAGAACAACATAGCCACCAGGCTGGCCTTTCCCGGCGCTCCGCGGTTCAGGGTGGACCGCCGCCTGCGCAGGAGGATAGTTGCCATGGGCTCCTCGGCGGGGGAGATGGAGTACAGGGCGGACTCGTTCCTGAGGGTAACTGGCTTCACCGGGGATTCTGAACCCAGGCTGTCCCGCCGGAAATGGCCCCCTCCGGACCAGTTCAGCGTGGGGCTGGTGACCGGGGGACGATGGCCCCTGAAGGCCCTTCCCGAAGGCGTGCTTGCGGAGCTTGCACGGCTCTACTGCGACATTGACCGGGCCCGGGTGTTCCTTCTTGGGGACGCGGGCGATCGCGGGGCGGGGGAGAGGGTCAGGGCCGCGTGCGGGGAGCGGGCGGTCACGAACGTGTGCGGGGAGGGTGACGTGGGAACCCTCATCGAAAGGCTCGAGGGGCTTGACCTTGTGGTATCCCCGGATTCGGGGCCGGGTCATCTGGCCATGGCACTCGGGGTGAGAACCCATGTAGTCTTTACCTCCACCTCTCCTGCTCTTGGTTTCTGGAGGCTGTCCCCCGGACTCGCGGAGCAGGTGGCCGGGCTTCCATGCCGGCCGTGCCACAGGCACGGAGGCAGAAAATGCCCCCTGGGAGTGTCGTTCTGCCGCACCCGTCTTGTGCCCCGCAGCATCTACATGAATTCGAGGGGGGACAGGGTTTGAGCCAGAGCCCCATGATGCGCCAGTACCTGGATATCAAGAAGAGGCATTCCGACTGTGTGCTGCTCTTCCGCATGGGGGACTTCTACGAGGCGTTCTACGACGACGCCGAAAGGATATCGGAACTTCTGTCCATAACGCTCACCTCCCGCCAGAAGCGGGATGACGGAGTGGGGATACCCCTGGCGGGCTTTCCGTACCACGCCCTTGAGGGATACCTGGCCAGGCTTCTCAAGTCCGGTTGCAGGGTGGCCATCTGCGAGCAGCTGGAGGACCCCTCCAAGGCCAAAGGGCTGGTCCACAGGGATGTGATAGAAGTGGTGACCCCCGGCACCGTCATGGGAGGGGAGAGCCTCGACCCGAAACGGACGGTCCTGCTGGGGGCGGCGGCGATTTCCGGCAAGGGCTCTGCGCTCGTACTCTGCGATCTGTCAACCGGCGGTATCAGGTCAACGTACATGGAGGCCGGTCTTCTGTCCCAGGAGATATCCCGCACCGGCCCCAGGGAGCTTCTGGTTCCCTCCGGCACCGCCATCCCGCACCCGCCCGATTGCGAAGTGACAGAGCTGGAAGGTTGGAAGTTCGACTCTGACCACGGCCGAAGACTTGTTGAGCAGAGGTTCGGCAAGGGTTCCCCCGAAGGTTTTCAGCTCTCGGAGTTCCCTGTTCTCCTGGGAGCCATGGGCGCCCTTCTCTCCTACATCGAGGAAACGAAAAAAAGCTCGCTGGCACACCTTGAGTTCACCGGGAACTACCGCAGGGAGGATTGCCTTGTCATAGACGGCGAGACATCCGACTCACTTGGCATCACCAGAGGGCTCAGGGGCGAGGAGCAGGCCGTTCTCGCCGACGTGACGGATCGCACTGTCACTGCCTCCGGCGCCCGTCTGTGGAGGGAATGGCTTTCTTCCCCGCCCCGGGACCCGGGGCTGATCACCGAAAGACAGCAGGCGATAGGGGAGCTGATCAACGGGGCCCTGGCAGGCCCCCTGCAGGAGATGCTGAGAAGCTGCGGCGACCTGGAAAGGCTGGCGGGAAGGCTGGGCTCCCTGAGAGCGACACCAAGGGACCTTCGAGGCATTGCCAGGACCGCCGGCACCATTCCGGGAATGAGGAGCCTGCTTGCCGGTACCGGGAACACGATGCTGCGACGGGCATCGGAAATGGACCCGCTTGAGGATGTTGCCGCGCTCATAGATGAGATGATCTCACCCGACCCTCCGGCGAGGCTCTCCGACGGCGGAGTGATAAGGCCCGGAGCCTGTGAGGAACTCGACAGGCTGAGGAGCGTGAAGACCGGCGGGAAGCAGTGGATGAAGTCCATGGTGGAGAGGGAGAAGGCCGAGACCGGCATCGGCCGCATCTCCATAGGCTTCAACAGGGTGTTCGGCTACTACATCGAGGTGCCCAGATCGTTCCTGGACAAGGTGCCCGAAAGCTGGACAAGAAGGCAGACCCTTGTGGGGGCCGAGAGGTTCGTGACCCCCGAACTCAAGGATTGGGAGGGCAGGATACTGAGGGCTGACGATGAGATGGCCGCCCTGGAGGAGGAGCTCTTCAACGGGGTGCGGGACAGGGTGGCCGGCGATCTGCGAAGGATATCCGGGACCGGAAGAGTGCTGGCCATGCTGGATGTGCTTGCCTCTCTGGCTCTCATAGCCGTCGAGCGCAGATGGTGCAGACCCGACATCGCGGCGGAGCCCAGGCTGGAGATAGTCGAGGGACGGCATCCCGTGCTGGAGCGGCTTCTGCCCGCCGGAGAGTGCGTTCCCAACACCATACGCCTCGAGCCGGGCAGAAGGATACTGCTTGTCACCGGCCCCAACATGGCGGGCAAGTCCACCCTGCTCAGACAGGCCGCCCTGACTCTGGTCCTTGCCCAGACAGGGTCCTTCGTACCCGCGGACGGGATGTGCTTCAGCCCCATGGACAGGCTCTACGCAAGGATCGGCGGAGCGGACAGGCTCACCAGGGGTCAGTCCACCTTCCTGGTGGAAATGGCGCAGGCAGCGTCCATACTCAACGGCTCGACCCGTTACAGCCTGGCCATACTGGACGAGGTCGGAAGGGGAACAAGCACCTTCGACGGCCTCTCACTGGCATGGGCCATGGTGGAGTACCTTCACGACCACAGGGAACACCGCCCCATGGTCCTGTTCGCGACCCACTACCATGAGCTTGTGGCGCTGGCCTCAAGGCTTCCCGAGGCGGCCAACGTGAACGTCATCGTGCGGGAGACCGGCAATGGAGTGGCCTTCCTTTACAGGCTGGAGGACGGAGCCACTGACAGGTCCTACGGCATTCACGTGGCTTCCATGGCAGGAGTGCCGTCCAGTGTCATCAAAAGGGCATCCAGGGTGCTGGAAGACCTGGAGGCCGGAAGGCATCTTCTCCCCGCGGGAACCTCCGCTGATGGCCAGCTGTCCCTGCCCCTTTCTGATCCGGCCCATCCCGTCCTGGAAGAGATAAGGGGAATGGACCCGGAACGGATAACCCCGCTGAAGGCCCTGGAACTGCTCTATAGCCTCAGGGAGAAGCTTCAGGATTGACTGATTGCTCCCAATCCGGTAGGGTATTGCGCAACAAGTTTCCTGAACCGTAGGGAGGTAAGATGCGAACGTTTATCCTATGCACCTGCCTGTTGCCCATGGCGCTGTTCGGAGCAACCGTTCTCAACAGCTTCGATGCCCCTGACACCGGCATAAGCGGCCTGGCGTGGGGCAACGGAGTGCTGTGGGCGGTGGACGGGACCACACAGTACGTTTACCAGCTGGACCCCGCTGACGGTGACGTGATCTCCTCCTTCTACATCACGGACCAGACCCCTTCCTACGACCCCTCTCCCAGCGGCCTCGCCTGGGGGGGATCGGTCCTCTACGTACCCATGACGTATGCCTCGAGTTACGGCAAGGTCTACAAGTACAGCGAGTCGGGTGCGCTGGAGGGCACATTCGACTCGTACTGTTGAGGCAGCCCGCTATACTCGTCGGTGACGGGTGCGTGCTTCAACAACAATTACGTTTACATCCTCGGGACCAACTACAGCAATGCTCCGGTGGTGGCCAGGTTTACCACCACAGGTTCGGTCAGCACATACATGACATCCTTCCCCGGTCTCGGCACCGGCTACCGCGACATCGAATACCATCCATCCGGGGGGTTCTGGATCGCCCGCGACAACCCTGACAGCCCGGTGATCGCCTACAACACCGGCGGCACGGTAACGGCGTACCTTGAAACCTCCGTGATCTCAGCCGCAATGGGGCTGGCAGTTGACAATTCCGGCTACATCTGGGTAAGCAATCCCGACGACGACAGGATCTACCAGATAGACATCACCACGGGCACAGCCGAGGAAAGCTCGTCTCCGGTGGCTCCTGCCGGCCTGTCGGTGAGCGGCACCCCGTTCACCACCAGCGTGACTGTAACAGGTTCGGGTTTCGGCCAGGCCTCCATCCGGATCTTCGACATTTCCGGAAGGACCCTCATCACCGCTCCCTTCAACGGAACGTACATATGGGATGCCTCTTCCGCGTCCCCCGGCATGTACTTCGCACGGGTTTCCGACGGTTCACTCACACTGGTGGCCAGACTGGTAAAGACTTCCAACTGATCCATTTCCGGCGGGGGGCGGCACTTGCGCCCCCTTCCCTGCATCCCGTGTACTACACAGGTGTTTACATTCCGGTGCCTGTCCGCTATACTACCTCCAGGGAGGTGCGGAAATGGAAGGATGGGTTGTTTCCAGCGAAACGGGTGGCCAGCGCCTTGCGCCGGTCAAGGTCCAGCTCCTCAGCCGGGACAGGGTGGCACTGATGCTTCCGGCGTGGGCTCCGGTGCTTTCCCATGAGATATGGTCCCTCACAGGTCCGGGCATCTCATGGGGTGCGCTTTTCAGGACCATCTCCACCCGGAGGGCCAGGACCCCGGGAATGATGGTGCTCAAGGGTGTGAGGGTCGTTGACGAGGGGCGTTCCATGGAGAATAGAACCATTGACCTCATTCGTGACCTCTTGGACCTGGAAGTGGTGGATGTTTCTCCTGCCCGTCCCCGAGTGCCAGCAGGCTGTCTTCATGAGGAGGCTCAACAGGTTTGCGGCTGAGGTTCTGCTCCCACAGGGAACGGCCGTCGCCCATGTGCCCGACCCCGGAAGACTGAAAGAGCTCCTGTTCCCGGGCAATCAGGTCCTTGTGATCCCTTCCGGCAACCCCGGAAGGCGTACGTCCTGCTCGCTTCTTGCCGCCAGGCGCCGGAACTGCTGGATCCCGGCGAACACCACCTTCCACAGCGGCATCGCCGCTTCCATGATAGAGAGCGGGCTTTTCTCCAGAAGGCCCGTTTCCATAAGACGTGAGGCAACCCTGCCGGGGTTGACCAGCCGTTTCGATTTTCTGATTGATGAAGACACACTGGTGGAGGTCAAGGGCTGCACCCTCTCGACGGGCTGCACGGCCCTCTTCCCTGACGCTCCCACTGTCAGGGGCGCCAGGCAGGTAAGGGAGATCGCCAGGCATGTGGGACAGGGCGGCAGGGGAATGGTCATCTTCCTTGTGATGGTCCCCTGGGCGAGGCGTATCGCGGCGAATCCGGCAACCGACCCGGAATTCACCGAGACACTCATGAGCGCAGAAGCTGCGGGAGTCACCGTCAATGCGGCGGTGATCGTCCTGATGCCCGGGGGGTTTCATTTCATGAGCAAGATACCGTTCATCGGCGGCTTTGATTATCGTAACACGATCGTCGAGCCGGAGGGGATCCATGTTCCAATGCAGAAACACCAGCCAGAAACTGGCCATAGCCGCCGTTCTTCACCGGACCCGTGACCACCCCAGCGCCTCTGATGTACACACCAGGGTTCGCCAGCTCATCCCGAACGTGAGCCTTGCAACCGTTTACAGGAATCTTGACAGCATGGCGGCCTCGGGCTGCCTGACCAGGATAGTCGGAACCAGCCAGTGCCGGTACGATGTCAACACCGAACCCCATCATCATCTGCTCTGCCTTGGGTGCGACAGGCTTCTGGATGTGCCTCCCGGCGGGGGACTAAGCCTCGCCTACCCCGAAAGCCTTCACGGTTGCAGGGTAACCGGGGCGCAGCTTCTGTTCTTCGGATACTGCCCGGATTGCTTGTCCGGCTGACGGAAAGCTCTTCAAGGAAAGGCGTTCAATGGATACTCAGGCATTTCACAGGCTCAGCTACGGGATGTATGTGGTGGCCTCGGGTTTCGAGGGCGACTGCAACGCCCAGATAGCCAACACTGTCTTTCAGATCACATCGGACCCTCCGCGTATGGGCATCAGCATCAACAAGCAGAACTACACCCATGATTTCCTGGTCAGGACCGGTGTCTTCTCGGTATCCGTCATAACCGAGGAGGCTGACATGGTGTTCATCGGCAGGTTCGGCTTCCGATGCGGCAGGGATTATCCGAAACTGCAGGGGGTAAGGTCCATGAAGGGCTCAACCGGTGTACCCATCGTGACCGAGAACGCCTGCGCCTTCCTTGAGGGGAAAGTGGTGGGCAGCCTGGATTGCGGCACCCACACCCTGTTCCTTGGTGAAGTCATTGACGCCGGCCTGCTGGGGGATCAGCCTCCGATGACGTACTCTCATTACCATCTGGTAAAGAAGGGCAAGTCACCCAAAACGGCCCCCACGTACACGGGCTGAGCTTGGAAGGGATCAGCCTTTTCCTCCCGACCTACAACGAGGAGGAAAACGTCGCGTACATGGTGGAGTGCGCCCGGAGGGTGCTCTCCGAGGTGGCTGGCGGCGACTGGGAGATCCTGGTGGTGAACGATGGTTCCCGGGACAGGACCCGCGAGATAGTGCTCGGGATACGGGAACATGAGCCAAGGGTCCGGCTCATAGACCATGAACGGAACATGGGCTTCGGAAGCGCGGTAAGAACCGGGATCGCCAGTTCACGTTATCCCTGGGTCTTCTATACCGACTGCGACGGCCAGTTCGACCTGAACGAGCTCAAGGTCTTCTGGGAGAGGCGCCACGAGGCGGACGTGATCTCAGGGTACCGCAGAAGACGCCGTGACCCGGGAATGCGGCTGTTGTACTCCCTGGGCTGGAACACTGTCACTCTCATGCTCTTCATGAGGGGATTCAAAGACGTTGACGCATCGTTCAAGCTCTACCGCAGAAGCATCTTCAAGGAGATAAGGCCCCTTTCCACCAGCGGGACCGTTGACTTCGAGATACTCACCCTGGCAAGGGCGAAGGGCTACCGGGTTCTGCAGCTGCCCGTATCCCATTACCCGAGACGTGCCGGCACAGTGAGCTTCGAGACGTCAAGAAGGGGGTTCTTCGCATTCGTGAAGCCCGGGGCCATCATCGAGCTTTGGAGACATCTCTGGGCCTTCCGCGTTCGCACATGGAGAGGCGAGGCATGAGCATTCAGGCCCTGCTGGTGACCCCGCTCCCACCACTTGAGACGGGCCTGGCCACCTTCGCCGGAAGGATAGTGGCGTCAACCCGGGGCAGGGTCCGGTGGACCGTGGCCTATACCGACGGCGGCCGGCCCATCCCCGGGTGCACATGCATTCCGCTGGCTGAGCTTGCGGAAGGCGACCTTCCCGGGAGCAGGCTCTTCCAGCTTGGAAACTCGATCCATTGCGCACAGGTCTTCCAGGCGCTGGAGAAGTGGGGGGGAGCGGCTGTCTTCCACGAGGTCAACTTCCATCACGTTCTGAGGCACATCGCCGATGTAACAGGGAACTGGGCGGAGTACCGCAGGCATATGGCCTTCGAGTACGGCCCTGATGTCCGCAGAGCGCTGAGGACGATGGACAAAAAGGCGAAAAGCAGGGAGGAGTACGACAGGAGGCTCAGGCAATACCCCCTGTTCAGGAGGGTGGTGAGCTGGTGCGGCCCACTGTCCTGCCTGAACCGGTACGCCATGAAGACTCTTTCGCTGGCGGCTCCGGACAGGCCTGTCACGATCCTTGGCCATCCCCTCGACCCTCTTCCCGGGAGCCTGCCCGCATCTCCGGTGTTCCCGGACGGGGTGGTGGTGGCAGGGGTGGCGGGAGGCTACGGTTACGGCAGGGGCTGGGAGCACGCCATCGAGGCGGTAGCCCGGCTCAGGCGGAAGAGGGAGGCTGTTCTGGTGGCTGCGGGAGCCGGCTGGCCGGATCCCGGGCTTCCCTGGGTAACCGTGACGGGACGCCTTCCGGAACCGGATTACCAGGCCACGATAAGGGCCTTCAACGTGGCTTTCGACCTGCGGGAGGGGTCTTGCGGGGAGACATCCGGAAGCCTTCTGGAGCTGCTCAGGGCCGGGATCCCAACCATCGTAAGCGACACCGGGGCATTCACCGAGATACCTTCGGGCGCCGTACTCAGGGTTCCCTCCGACCTCCTTCCCGATTCGGCAGGAGAAGCGCTTTCATGGCTGCTGGAGCACCCCGATGTACCGGGAGCCCTTGCCTCTCAAGCGGTCCTTTACACCGAGAGCCAGGGGAACATCGAAATCTTCGGTGAGCTGGTGTCGAACCTGCTGGAAACTGCCATGACGTCAGGAAGGGAGGGGGGAGCTTGCAGCGGCGGGCGGCCCTTCTCGTAACGGGTCTTCTCACAGTGTCCGCTGTGGCGGTGCCCTGGCTGGCCATTCCCCGGGGTGAAGCGCCGGTGGGGCTGTACGGGGACCCGGCGGACATGGCCGTCCCCGGCGATTCCGACGTTTACGATGCCGTGTGGCATTTCTGGTGGGCGAGAACTGCTGTTCTCGATGGTCACGATCCAATGTTCTGCCCTTTGATCTACCACCCCACCGGCGCATCCCTGTCCCTTCACAACATTGGCTGGCCCTCGGTGCTGGCCCTTTCCGTTATCTCGCCGGACCCGGTGGCCTCATTGAACACGGGCCTTTTCGTCGGCACCCTGCTGGTCTTCGTAGCCGCGGCCCTGCTGGCACGCCAGTGGGGTGCAGGGGCTGAAGGCGCCTTCGTTGCCGGCTTCATAGTCTCTCTGATGCCCTCAAGGGTTTCCCACCTGTACCAGCACTACATGGTGGCTCAGATAGGCTGGTCCCTGCTTGCCCTGTTCTTCTTCACCGAAAGCCTCGACAGGAAAAAGCGGGCGGTTCCCCTTGTTCTCTTCTCGGCGCTTGCCGCCCTTGAGAGCTTGTATCATTCACTTTTCCTCGTTTTGGGGGCCGCAGCGGTCCTGATGCTGCGAAGGCGGAGGTACAGCGGAAGGGATGCCTTCAGATCGGCGGCCCTGGTCGCCATCGGCATCGCCCTGGCCGCTGCGTGGTACATTCCCCGCCGCGGCCCCCTTGCAGCGGACCCTATGGACTGGCGCGAAGCGGTTCACTGGAGCGCTGAACCGGTTTCATACCTCCTTCCCTCGTCCTTCGGCCTTGCGGGTACCCTTTCCGGCCTTCCGCTGCGGTACGGCTGGATGCCCAACACCTTCGAGGGGCAGGTCTCATGCGGCCTCACCGTCTTCCTGCTGTTCTGCGCCATCTGTGCCGGCGGAAGAAGACCGATGCTGGCGGCCGTTTCCGCCGGGATGATCCTTCTCAGCCTGGGCCCCCTGCTGAAGCTGGGAGGAACACCGCTACCGGTGCCGCTTCCCTGGATGGTCCCGGCAAGGATACCCTTGCTTGCCCATGCGAGGGTGCCCGCCAGGCTCGGAATGCTTTTCGGCACCGTGGCGGCGGTGACCGTGGGCGCCGGATGGAGCAGGGTGAAGCCCATGCTCCGATGGCCCCTTCTGGCTCTTATGCTGTTCGAGCTCTTCATTCCGCGGTTCCCCGTGGTTTCGGTCACGGTCCCTTCCGCCTGTTCCGTGGTCAGGGGACCGGTGCTTGATCTGCCCGCGGAAAGCATGGTTCGCATAACATCGTTCTACCAGACCCGCCACGCTCAGCCAAGGCTCACCTCCTTCCTGGCCAGGGGCGGCTCGAAAGCCATGGAACTCGCCGGGTTAAAAGGCCTTATGATGGGAGATTCAACCATTGCATCCGACAGCCTTCTAAGAAGCACATCAGCGGAGACCGCGCTCTACCACAGAATGCTTCTGCCCCCCGAACAGCGCCGTTACTACGATTCCCTTTACGCGCCTGTCTTCACCGGGGCTTCCCGGGCGGACAGCGTCTGGGTCTGGCGGCGATGACCGAGGGAACACGGGTCACCGCCGTCACCGTACTTCACAACAATGCCGGCCTTGTCCCTGAACTGGCCGACACCCTGTCGAGGCTGGAGACCAGGGCGGTGCTCTATGACAGCGGTTCCACAGACGGATCAACCGCGAAGGCCGCAATGCTCATACCCGGGGCCCTGATGATACGGGGTGAGAACAGGGGCTTCGGCCACGGGAACAACCGGGCCCTTGCGATGGTGGAGAGCGAGTACGTCCTGCTGCTCAACAGCGATGCCAGGGTATCCCGGGAATCACTCGAGCTTCTCGTTGCACATCTCGATGCCAACCCGGCAACGGCAGCGGTACAGCCGCTGATCAGGGCATGGCGCTGGCCTCTGGTCACCGCCGGCAGCGGTGTTTACGTGAATCCCTTCGGAGCGGCTTGGGATGCCCGTTTCATGCATCTGGAAAGGGCGGCCGGATCCGGGGCGGTGGCGGTTCCCGCCGTTTCCGCCGCGGTATCGCTGTGGAGAACGGGAGCGCTGACCGGCATCGGCGGGTTCGACACGGGCTACTTCATGTACTTCGAGGACGCCGACCTGTGCCTCAGGGCATCCGCTGCCGGATGGGATTTCGCGGTGCTGAGGCACGTTCCGGCGCTTCACATGGTCGGAGCCTCAAGCAGCAGGCAAAGAGCCTCCCTGTGGGAACTGGCATCGTCTGCAAGACTGGCCAGAAGGTTCCTTGGGGGGGGGAGGCTTCCCCGGGGGTTCCTTGCCCGGGAAGCCAGGGTGGAGCTCGGCCTTCTCATCAGGGGAAAGCCATGGATCCAACGGCTGGGCGTGCTTCTCAGGGCTCTGCAGCCAACTGTGGAGCCTGTCCGGCTTCCGGTCCATGTGGAAAGCATGCTGCACGGCGATCCCCGGGACATGCCACTGCCAAGGCCCGGTCCCAGGGGACCCGGCTTCTGCGGTGACCTGCTCTCACCCTTCGGTGTCTTCCGCTCCGATGGAAGCAGGGTGCTTCTCAGATCACCCTGGGGCACCGTAAAGGGAGGCATGTGCGACGGAGCGGGGGACACGAGGACAAGGTTCGCAGCGGCTCCCGGAGAGATCGTGGAGGTGAGACTACTCTCTGATGGAGGATTGTCATACATATTCTGCGAAGATCCCCGTTCCAGGCTGGAGGTGATCCCTGGTGAGCAGAGCTGAAAAGGGCGAACTGGCGGTGACGCTGGCGGGGCTGGCAGCCTGGCTGGTAATGGTTCTCTTCAGGGGTTTCTCCATGGAGTGGCTTTCACTTCCTCTGGCCGCGGCGGCGGTTGCCGCCCTGACAGGCGGGAAGTTCTTCCTGCCGGGTTTCCTGCTGCTGCTCACATCCGCCGCTTCCTCGTCGGGAGCGGCATCATGCGCAGTGGCAGGCCTTTACTGCCTTGTCTGTTCGGAGAGGACCAGGGGAAGGCTCCTGGGCTGGCTTGCCCTGGCCGCCTGGGCATGGGCCGCCCCGTCCCCTGGAGCAGTGCCTCTGCTTGCCGCCGGAGCTCTGGTTTCGCTGTTCCCCGGGCTTCAGCTCAGGCTGGCCGTTTCCGGGGTCCTGTCGGTCCTTCTGATGTGTTTCTCGACCCTGCCCGTAAGACCGGACCCGGGCCCAAGGGCCTCCAGGTTCCTGATGGACCGGGAGCACGGCTGGTGGAAGGTCCCTCCTGTGACGCTTGCAGGCGCCGGCGCGGTCCTGGCGCCACCCTTCCCGAGCGGAGGAACGCTTGAGCTTCAGGTGCTCTGCGGAGGGGTGAGGGACTCACTGCCGGTGGTAGCCGTGCAGTACGGAAGCGAAACCATGCTTCTTCCCATGGGTGAACACCATCTGACCCTGGAGCTGTCCGGGGCCGACTCCCTGTTCATACTGCCCCTTCGCGAGCATCGTCCGTTCACCCATCCGGTTGCCCACGTGTACGCCGAGGCCTTCCAATGAGGCTTGAAGGTTTGCGCTCCCCGGCGCTCTGCCTTCTCTGCGGGTCGTGGGTCTTCCTTGTCTGGCGCATGGCAGGGATGCCCGATCCGGGAGGCATGGGAAGGTATCTGCCCCTGGCGTGGCTTCTTTGCGGGCTCATGTCGTACGGCTGCCGGAACAGCAGGGTATTGCCGGTATCCATGGTCCTTTTCACTGCCCTTGCCCTCTTCTGGAGGGTCCTTCCCTGGGGGTCCCACGGCGCGGCGGCTTCTGCGGTGGCCGGTCTTCTTGGTATGGGCGCCGCAGTCTCGGAGGAGCGGCTGGGCGCTATCCGGGCCGTGCTGCCTGCGGCTTTCCTGATGATACTCACCGTGCCCTTCACCTCCGACGAAGTGAGGTTCGCCGAGATAGCGGCGGATATCACCGGGGTCAGCGGTTACACTTTCCAGTCGAGGCCCGGAGATCCCGCCCCCGGAGAAAGCCACCATACACCTGTCTTTCCCCTTCTCATGGCTCCGGGTGTGCCCTTCGGTCCCGCAGGGATGCGGGTGATGGGGCTCATGCCCGTTCTGGCCTTCGCCGTCATGTTCAGGGCTCTGCTCAAGAAGCAGGGCCTTCCCCGTCCCGGCCTCGCTGCGGTCCTTGCGGTTGTTCTAATGCCCGGCTTCACCCTTCTGGGTCCCGCCATGACGGGCTGGACAGCGGCCGCCGCAGTCTGCGGCTTCGCCATGCTTCCCAGGGGAAAGGCGGGATTGCCAGGAACCATCATCCTTGCGCTGTTCCTGGTATCGCTCAAGATGCGTTACGCAGGGGCATCGGCGGGAATGCTCCTGGTCTGGTTCCTCGAGAATGCAAGGAGCAGAAGGAGCAGATGGCTGATGCCCTGCGCGCTCATCGGAGTTCCGCTTCTGATTGCGGCACTGGACATCGTTCTTCTCTCCGGCAACCTGCTGTGGGTCAGGTACGGCAGTATGGAGAGCCTTATCCTTGTGAGAATCAATCTCTTTCACCGTCCCCTCGTACTACTGACAGCTGCGATGCACATGCTGCTGGATGTGGAGGCCGGTCTCATACCAAAGGCTCCCTGGGTGATAGCGGCCCTGGCCGGTCTGCCGTCGTTTCGCAGGTCGAACCCGGGGCTCTTTCTCAGGCTCGGGATTCCGGCACTGCTTTACCTGGTGCTGCATCTGGTGTGGACAGCCGACATCTGGCACGGACTTCCAGCCCCTGCAACACGGATATTCATGCCCCTGGTGCCTCTTCTGGCGGCTTCACTGGCGGGCGTACGGGAAAAGGGGACGACCCGGCTGCTTGTTGCGGTCTCCCTGGGTGTCTCGGCACTTATCGCCTCGGTTCCCGAAGCCAGGTTCAACCTGGCCCTGGGCAGCGACATCCTGATGCAGCGTCTGGGGGTAACGGGCACGGCGGTATCCATGATCAGGCCCGAAGGGCCGGCCATGCTTGTCTGGGTCCTCCTGACCGCCATGGCCCTGTTCCTGTCCTTGAGGGACGGAGTTGCAGGGATGAAGGTGCTGCTCATCTCCGGAGCCGTGGTGCTTGCCCTTCCCCTGCACCCCCACAGGCTTCAGGCGGAGGATGCCGGTCCCGAGACGGTGCACGGAGCCCTTCTCTACCCCGGGAACCCTGATCCCGGCGAGAGGCTCTTCTGGCTGTTCTCCAAGGAGAGACTGCTGGTCCTCGATGATCCCCGTCAGTACCTTTTCATACCCCGGGGTTCGCGTATCACGCTGTCGGCCGCCGGGGGCGGGGGCGCCGTGCTTGTGATCGGAGAGGACACCCTGAGCGTGGAGTCAGGCCTGCTGCCTGTCCCCGCCGCCTACAGCCTCTTCAGAAAGGGTCCGTCACTGCCCGACCTGCCCGAGAACAGGGCCCTGACCGAGTACTCGGTGCATGTCGGAGGCGCAACCGTGATCAGGGTCCCCGAGGGCGGGTCACCGGTTTACATTGACTGGCTGGAGGTGCTTGATTGAGCATCCGGGTGTCGGCGGTGATACCCTCAAGGAACGGTCTTGACCTGCTTCGTGAGCAGCTGCCCGTCCTCCTTCGGGAGGGGGCGCTGGAGATCATAGTGGTTGACGACTGTTCCGGGGACGGCTCGGAAGAGGCGGTTCGCCGGGAATTCCCGTCGGTTAAGGTCCTGGCCCGAAAGGAGGGGCCCGGGTTCTGCCATGCGGTCAACCTGGGAATGCGGGCAGCCTCCGCCAGTACGCTCCTGCTGCTGAACAACGACGTCATTCCCGAGCCGGGGTGTATAGAGGGGCTTGCGAAGTGCCTCTCAGGCTCCGGAGCGGAAACGGTGGCTGCGGTCCCTGTCATAAGAAGGCCCGATGGAACCGATGACGGAATGGTTGAATGGGGCTTTCGCAGAGGGCTGGCGTTCACCGGCACCGGAGCCGGGCGCCGGTACCCCTCGGGCGCGTGCGCCCTCTGGAAAAGATGGGCCTGGGAGAGCCTTGGAGGGCTGAGCACCAGGTATGCGCCCATCTACTGGGAGGACGCTGACATGGGCGAACGGATGCACAGGGCCGGAATGCGGATGATCAGGTTCCGGGGGCCCCGGGTCCTTCACCGCCACGCTGCCACCATGGGCGCCAGCCACGAGAGCCTGGTCCTGAGGGAGAGGAACAGGTTCATTTTCATGGGGGCCTGGTGTTCATCGCCCGGTATGCGAACGGCAACGTGCGCATGGATGCCGATCCATCTGGCCAGAGCCGCAATGCGGCACGACTCCGCATTCATCCAGGGCTACCGGGAGTTCAGAAGGCTGCGCCATGGCCGCTGAGAAACGCTACGGTTTCGGGGTCGAGGCCCTGGCCGGGCTCGTGGCGGGAGCATCGGCCCTGGCGGTCCTTGTTGTGGTCATGGTGCTGTTCCTTCTGGTCAGGGAGCACAGGCGATGGACCACATCGGTGGCCACCGGGGTCGCCGCCAGGATCGCCTCGGATCTTGGCGCCCACCCCGACCAGGCTGGACTCGAGGCGGCCTGCAGGGGCCTTGTGCCAACGGAAGGGATTGGCAAGGCGGTCTTTCTGGACAGCACGGGGGCTCCGGTCTTCGCCTTCCCTGAGTTCAGCCAGTCCGGCTTCGTCCCGGAAGACTGGGTCTTCGTATCGGCAAGGGGGTCCGGGTCCATCGGTGTCCTTCCGGGAAGGTCGGAAGTGGCGGCGCTGGCCGAGCCCATACTCGCCTCTCTTGGAGTGATCTGCCTGGCCCTTGCCCTCACCGCCCTGCTGATGCCTGCCTACCTCAGATCGAGGGTCATAGACCCGCTCAGGAAGCTGCTCCTCCAGGCGGACAGCTACCGCAGCGGGGGGGGAACGAACCCTGGCGCCGCATCGCTTTCGTTCCACACCCTGGTTGAGCTTCTCTCGGAGAAGGAGCGGGAGCTTGAAACCCTGAGGGAACTCGCCGTAGCCAGGGCGGACCTGGCCGAGAGCAGGGCAGGCGCGGTTCTTGAGATGCTCGACTCGGCGGTGGCAGCCATTGACCCGTCGGGCGCCCTGATTCTCTGGAACGCCAGGGCACAGGACCTGTACGAACTCAGTGAGGAAGACCGTGGCAATCCCTTTCCCTTCTCAAGGACCGCCCTGGGCGCCGGAACGGGCAACCCCGGAGGCGAAGTGGAACTCGGGGGCAGGACGTTCCGGGTGAAGACCCTGTCCCATGCAGGTGGTGAGATGATCCTGACCGCCACGGACATCTCGGACATCCTGCAGCTTGAGAGGCGCCTGGCGGACGAACGGTCTCTGGCCGACCTGGGAGCGTTCTCCGGGGGGGTGGTGCACGAGATCGGAAACACCCTGTGCGCTGTCAGGGGTTTTCTGGACCTTCTTGCCCGAGGCGAGAGGGATGCCAGGTCCAGGCAGATGATCTCGGAAGCCAGGCTCGAGCTGGACTCGGCAAGCAGGGTGGTTGACGCTTTCCGCACACTGGCCGGCAGCGGGAACCCGGACTTCAGCCGGGTCTCGGGGGAAGAGGTCCTCGGATGCGTTGAGAGGGAGTGCCGGGCGCTTAAAGTGCCGTTCTTCCTGAAGGCCACAGGTGACCGCTGCTACAGGACCGACGCGGTCCTTCTTGCCAGATGCGTGCGGAACCTTCTGGAGAACGCCCTCGAGCACTGCCCTGCGGAGGACGTGGCCGTAACGGTCGAAGGGTCCGACCCCATGACAATACTGGTGACAGACAGGGGCCCGGGGCTTCCCGACCCTCCTGAGACGGTGTTCCAGCCGCTCTATTCCACAGGCAGGGACAGGGGGCACATGGGCATCGGCCTGACAGTGACCCGAAGGATCATCCATGCAATGGGGGGAAGGATTGTTCCGGCGAACACCGGAAGCGGAGCCTCCTTCCTCATATGGCTTCCCGGGGAGGAACATCAGTGAGACGAATCCTTCTTGTAGAGGACAACAGGGGTATGAGGGCGATGCTGAGGACCGCCCTTGAAGAGGACGGCTGGGCGGTGACGGAGGCGGTGAACGCGGCGTCCGCGGTCAAAGCGCTGGGATCCGGCCGATTCGAGGCGGTCCTGACGGACGTCTGCCTCCCCGGTGAGGGAGACGGCAGAACGGTCCTCGAGAGAACACCCACGGGAACCCCCGTCCTTCTCATGACCGCCTACGGGACCATTGATATGGCCGTGGAAGCCATGAAGGCCGGCGCCAGGGATTTCATCACAAAACCGTTCGATCTCTCCGAACTGCTCTCAAGGCTCGCATGCCTTCCGCCCATGTGCGGGGACGGGATAGTCGGCCAGGATCCCCGGCTGCTGGCGGTGATAGGAAGGGCCGATTCGGCAGCGAACAGCGAGCTCAACGTTCTTGTAACCGGCGAGAGCGGCACCGGCAAGGAACTTCTTGTAAAGAGGATACACAGGATGAGCCCACGGTGCCGGGGCCCGCTGATACCTGTGAACTGCGCCGCCATCCCGAAGGACCTGCTGGAGAGCGAACTGTTCGGAACAGAAAAGGGGGCCTTCACCGGAGCATTCGAGAGCAGGGTGGGACGTTTCGAACTGGCTGCGGGCGGCACCATCTTTCTTGACGAGATAGGCGATCTCGACCTGTCCCTGCAGGGGAAACTGCTGCGGGTGCTCGAGGGAAGCACCTTCACCAGGGTGGGCGGCACCAGGCAGATACAATCCGATGCCAGGGTGCTTGCGGCAAGCAACAGGGACCTTATGGAAATGGCCCGTGAGGGGCGTTTCAGGGAGGACCTTTACTACAGGCTGAGCGAGTTCACCATCCACATACCCCCGCTGAGGGAGAGGATGGGCGACCTGGAACTGCTCGCAGGCCACTTCCTCGAGGGAAGGGGTGTTCTGGGACCCGGAGCCCTTGAGACCCTGGCAGGATACAGCTGGCCGGGAAACGTGAGGCAATTGAGGAACATCCTTCTCAGGGCAGCGGTCCTGGCCGGCGGCGGTGCCATTTCGCCCGACATGCTGGAGATCCGGGAAGCCCCGGCGAACTCCATGCTGGAAGTGTCGGCCAGGCTGTCCAGGGAGCAGGAGAGGCGCATGATAGACGATGCCCTGCAGCGATGCGGAGGGAACAGGTCGAAGGCCGCGAAGCTGCTGGGTATCAGTTACCGCACTCTTCTGAAGAGGCTCGGCAGGCCGGATCAGGTCTGACCTTCATGTAAGCCCCGGAGGGTGTGAGTTCCGGTTGCCTTGCCAGTTCATCGAGGACAAGCTGAGCCCCCCTCGGACTGATCCGGTTCTCACAGGCCCAAACCATTGTCTCCAGAAGCCTTTCCGCACCCAGTGCGGCCATCCAGTCAAACCCGGCCCTTCTTGATCCCCTCATCCTGTCCGCAAGAAGGCTGGCCAGGGCCGAGGGCTTCCAGTCAACCCTTTTCAGAAGGTCATCAAAGAGGTCTCCGAGTTCCAGGTTGAGAAGCCTGTCAACAAGATGATCGCTGACTCC
This sequence comes from uncultured bacterium, assembly GCA_964541235.1. Taxonomy (GTDB): domain Bacteria; phylum Fermentibacterota; class Fermentibacteria; order Fermentibacterales; family JCC-6; genus UBA6080. Next base: position 43,109 of record CAZIPI010000006.1, read on the forward strand.
CAGAAGAGCCCATGTTTCCCGTCTCTCCCACGGCGGCGGTGGAAGCATGTTCTTGAGCCTCAGGAATGTGTCCGGGCTGATGGGTTCAGGGGGAAGGTCGGTGTCGGGGTACATGCGGTCCGCCCCGGGCAGGATCCTCTCGAAGGTGGTCCTGCCGCCTGGAAGGGCCTGTCTTGTTTCGGCGGGGATCCCCTGGAATGCCTCGGATATCCTGGTGTTGATCTCCCTGCCGGCGGTCTCGATATCTTCCGGGGTGCCTCTGAAGACCAGAAGCGCGTCTTCCTGTGTTATCCCCAGCTGAACCCTGAGAGACTGCGAGCCCTGGGACACAGTGGGAAGGCCTTCAAGGCAGGCGATCACCCTGACACGCCCCTCAAGCTCGTCAAGGAATGTCATTCCCGGCTGTGTGGGGGTGAGGAGGAACTTGGAGAACCCTCTCAGCACCAGCGCCGCCGCCCGCTGCCCCCTTGCCGCCAGCTCATCGTATCGGTACCCCTCTTCCAGGGCCTGTTCAGCCGAAAGGCTCACCGGAAGGGTGCTGAAGCCGTCAGGCCTGAGAGATGAGGCCACCAGCTCGCGCCGCAGGTCGAGAAGGGCTTTCTGGCGGTACCCCTCGATCCGGCAGAGGGGCTCTATCATGGCGATACGGGGAACGCCCTTGATCTCCACCCTGTGCCCGCCCCGGATGGAGACGTTCACGTCCTGTCTTACACTGCCTATACCGCGCCTCACCAGATGGGTGGAACGCATGGTCTCTCCGATGAGCTTGGCGGCAAGCGCCATTTCCAGCGGGGTCTCCAGTTCGGGGGCGGTAACCGGTTCCACCAGCGGAATGCTGAGCCTGTCGGTGCGGAACCAGATGTGGTGGCCGATGTCGGAGACTTCCCGGCAGGCATCCTCCTCAAGGCTCATCTGCATGAAGTGAAGCTCTCTGCCCCGGAAGGGTATGGCTCCGTTGACCCCCACGATGGCAGTTCTCTGGAAACCCGTGGGAATGCTGCCGTCGAGGTACTGCTTGCGGGTGATGTGGATCTCATCCACCAGGGACATATTGAATGACATGGCCAGCCTCAGGGCAATGGAAACGGCTTCAGGATCGGCCTTGAACGGAGGGGTGTCGTCCATTTCGTAGGTGCAGACCGAATCGTTGTACAGCAGATAATGTACCTGTTTCCTGGTCTTGAACTCCATGAGAGCTGTCCCGTCGTACTCACCGAACTCGCTCAGTGTGGGCCGCATGTGCCTGAGAAGCTCCTGATGGTGCGTATCGTTCCTTATGGTCGCAGGGCACCTGCAGAACAGCTTGCCATCGGTCGCCAGCTGCTGGTGGGTTTCCAGACCGCCCTTGAAACCAAGATCCCTGAGCTCGGTATAGTCGTGTTGGTGGGGCTTCATGTGGCTTCCTCCGGAATTGGTGATGGAAATGGTCAGGGTAACATCGGCGAAGATAACCAAAGATGGGGGGGCGGGGGAGTTGACACCGCACGAAGCGGGCAGTCATAGTAGTTTCGTGACATCGAACAGAAGAAAACCGCATGAAGTCTGTCGGCATGATCGACAGTTCATGCGGGTTGCTTTTTCTGTCCGGGAACGCAGGGAGGAGCCAAGATGAACATCGAGATCAGCGCCAGGCACTTCGATCTGACAGATGCACTTCGCGACCACATCAACGGGAAGCTTTCCTCGCTGGAAAGGTACTACGACGGCATGGACGATGTCCTCGTCATCCTTGACCTTTCCAAGGGTATGTGCTCGACCCATGTGCAGATAAGGGGCGAGAAGCTCCGTCTTGACGCCAAGAACAGGGGGCACGACATGTACGCCTCCTTTGACGATTGCGTCTCATCGCTTGAGGGCCAGCTTCGCCGTTTCAAGGAGAGGCGCCACAATCATCCCCACAGGTTATCCGATGACAGCGGGAACGTGGCCTCCCTGTACGGACCCAGCGTCGCATCGGAGCTCAAGGGGCCCATCAGGGTTGACGGCAAGGCCAAACTGCCCACCATGTCCACCAACCAGGCCATGACCGAGCTGGAGGTCAGCGACAACGACAGGCTGGTCTTCTACAACGAGGAGACCGGAGCCATAAGCGCTGCCTACCGTACCGCCGCAGGCGGCACCTCGGTGGTCGAGCTTCACAAGATAGGCTGACGGGAACAGATGCAGGACCGTTATCCCGATTCGTCGGGTTTCAGCATCAGGGATATGGTGAAACACACCGGTGACAGGCTGGGGCTGCAGTGTCTCACGGGGGAACTGGGTTTCGACAAGCTGCTCACTTCGCCTGATGTAAGCCGTCCGGGCCTGTGCCTCACCGGATACACGCACAAGTTCCTGAGCCACAGGGTTCAGATCTTCGGGGAAACAGAGATCACCATGCTCTCCGATATGAACCCCTCGGCCAGGAACAAGGCGCTGGCAAACGTCTTCGGTTTCCCGGTGCTCTGCTCCATCGTCTCCAAGGGGCTGGAAGTGCCCGGGGAGCTCCTTGGTTCCTCGGTCAAGGCCGGATCCCCGCTTTTCAGGAGTCCCAGGGACACCACACCCCTTATCCACGATCTTACGGGCTTCCTCAACGAGGTTTTTGCCCCGAGGGAAACACTCCACGGCACATTGGTGGACGTGTTCGGCGAGGGGCTTCTGTGCGTTGGCCGCAGCGCCATAGGAAAGAGCGAGGCGGTGCTGGGTCTCGTTGAGCGTGGACACAGGCTGATAGCGGATGACACTGTGAGCGTCAGAAGGAACGGCGACGCCCTGGTGGGGTCCGGCGATCCATTCATCGGGTATCACATGGAACTGCGGGGACTGGGTTTCGTGAACGTGCCCGAGCTGTTCGGCGTGGGCGCCGTCAAGGAGAAGCAGCAGCTCGACCTTGTGGTTCGCCTGGTGGACGCCGACAGGATGGGTGAGATGGACCGCTCGGGACTGGAGAGCATGACCACCGAAATACTGGGTCTGACGGTCCCTCTCGTGGAGATACCGGTGCTTCCCGGCAGGAACCTCACGGTGCTCCTCGAGGCCGCGGCCATGCTCAACATCAGGAAGAAGAACACCGGCTCCACATCGTCGGAACAACTGAATAGAACGCTCCTTGAGAAGCTGCAACAGAGGAGAGGACCGGGACAACCCCAATGAAGACCAGAACGCTCACAGTTCCCAACAAGCTGGGCATACACGCACGGCCTGCGGCTCTCATAGTCCGCAAGGCTTCGGAGTACCGAAGCGAGGTTTTCATCTCCAACGGAGTTGACGAGGTCAATGCCAAGAGCATCATGGGCGTAATGACCCTTGCGGCCGCCGGAGGTACGCGGGTATCGGTCTCGGCCGACGGTCCCGACGAAGACTCGGCCCTCGAGGGGGTCTGCGGGGTCATCGAGACCGGGTTCGGTGAGGAAATGCTCTGATGGTCCTGCAGGGTGTCGCCGCGTCTCCCGGAATGGCCATAGGTCCTGCTTTTCTCCTCAAGGTCAAGGATTTCAAGGTCGTCAGAAGGACCCTTTCGTCCGATGACGAGGCCCGCAGCGAGATCAAGCGGCTGCGGGAAGCCACTGAAGCCGTGGATGAGGACCTGAAGGCTCTTGCAGATGCAATAGGCCACGTTGTTGAGGGACGCCAGATACTGGAATTCCTCAGGCTGCTCCTCAAGGATCCAATGATACACCGCGACGTCGAGGACAGGATCACATCGGAAATGGAGTGCGCCGAGTACGCTGTCAGCGCGGTGCTTCAGGAGGTGCTGGCCAGGTTCATCGAGCTGGACGACCCGTACATGAGGGAAAGGGTGGCGGACGTCAGGGATATCGGCAGAAGGCTTCTGGAGAAGCTTCTGGGCACAGAGAAGGACGCTCTGGCCAGGTCTGGTGAACCCATAATCCTGGTGACCGAGGACCTCGACCCCTCGGATACCGCCAGCATAGACACCGACCTGGTGATGGCCATCGTTACCGACAGGGGCGGAAGCACCTCCCATACGGCCATCCTCGCCAGGAGCATGGGGATCCCGGCCGTCGTGGCGCTGGACGACATAACCGGGGCGGTGAGCCCGAGGGACCTGCTGGTGGTTGACGGCATTCACGGCAGAGTGCTGGTGAATCCCGGCGAAGAAGAGCTGGCCGCGGCCCGGGAAGTCCAGAGGAGGTACCAGGAAGCCGAGCGCAGCATCGCAAGGAACGCCCATGAGCCTGCGATGACCGGGGATGGCGTAAGGATCGAGCTGTCGGCCAACATCGAGTTTCCCCATGAGGTCGGGCTGGTGAAGAAGTTCGGGGGCCAGGGGGTCGGCCTTTTCAGGACGGAGTTCCTCAGGATCCTCAACCGGGGAATGGAGACCGAGGAAGACCACTACAGGGTGTACGACGAAGTCGCGGGCAGCCTGGCCCCGGACCCGGTCATCATCCGCACCTACGACATGGGCGGGGACAAGTTCCGTCCCGGAATGGTGCACGAGGCCAATCCGTTCCTGGGATACAGGGGGATACGGATCTGTCTCGACAACCCGCTGGAGTTCCTGAAGCAGCTTCGGGGAATACTGAGGGCATCCCGGCGCGGCAATGTCAGGATGATGTTCCCCATGATCACACACGTTGAACAGCTCAGGGCCATTGGTGAACTGCTCTCACAGGCCAGGCATGAACTCCGCCGTGAAGGGATGCCGTTCGACGAGAACATGCAGGTTGGCTTCATGGTGGAGACGCCCGCCTCGGTCACGGCCCTCGACCTGCTGATACCCTACACCGATTTCGTGTCCATCGGCACCAACGACCTTACCCAGTACACACTTGCCGTGGACAGGGGAAGTCCGCTGGTGGCGGACCTGTACGACCCGTTCCATCCCGCGGTGCTCCGCCAGATTGGCCATACGGTGAAGGTGGCCCACGATCACGGGAAATGGGTGGGCGTCTGCGGCATCATGGCCGGCGACCCTCTCGCCGTTCCCGTCCTTCTGGGCCTTGGGGTGGACGAACTCAGCGTTTCGTCATCCCTGATCCCGGACGTTAAGAAGATGATCAGCGTCTTCACCAGCCAGGCAGCCGCAGGGATTGCCACGGAAGCCCTGAGCCTCCCAACCGGCCGGGACATAAGGGCAATGGTTTACTCACGGGTCGCGGGGAGATACCCCGAGATCCTTCTTGACGAGAACCTGGGCGTAAGGAAGTAGGAGGGGAATGCACTGCATTGTTCCAGCCGCCGGGATGGGCACCAGGATGAGGCCCCACACATGGTCTTCCCCGAAACCCCTGCTGCCGGTGGCGGGCAAGCCGATACTGGGGCACCTTGTCGATTCGTTGCGGAAGGCCGGAGTGGACCGGCTGACCCTTGTCACCGGATACCTTGGCGATGCCCTGGCCCAATGGACCAGAGCGGCCTGCCCCGGCATGAGGGTTGACGTTGTGGAACAGCCGAACCCCGATGGTCTCGGTGCAGCGGTGGCCCTTGCGGACAGGTTCATCGAGGCCGGCCCTGTAATGGTGGCCCTGGCGGACACCCTGTTCACCTCTGACCTGTCCATGTTGAGGGGCTGCGACCGGAACATGCTTGCGGTCTGTCCCGTGAAGGACCCTGAACGGTTCGGGATAGTCGTCACCGACCCTTCAGGCCGGGTGGTGAGACTGGTGGAGAAGCCGGTGGAACCGGTTGGCAACCTGGCCATCGTGGGGGTGTACTACTTCGCCTCGGGAGACTCGCTGATGGAAGCGTGCCATGAACTGAGGCGCAGGGACATACGCACAAGGGGTGAGTTCCAGCTCACCGATGCAATGCAGCTCATGCTGGAGAGAGGCGAACCATTCTCAACCTGGAAGGTGGAGGACTGGTACGACTGCGGCACGACCGAAACCCTTCTTGCAACCAACAGGGCCCTGCTTGACGCCGGAGGCGGCACCGGCGAACCGCTGCTGGAGAACAGCCTGGTGGTGGGACCCTGCGCGTTCGGCAGCGGAGTCGTGATAAGGAACTCGGTGGTGGGACCCCATGTGAGCGCCGGCGACGGATCACTGCTGGAAGACTGCGTCGTGAGCGACTGCATTCTGGGAAGCCATTCCACCGTCAGGAAGGGAAGGTTCTCCGGAACCATGCTCGGGGCCAGGGCGGCTGTTGCCGGCCGCAGCTGTTCACTCTCCGTCGGGGACGACTGCACAGTTGAGATCTGACCGCAGGGTAGCCCTCTACTCAGCCGGCTCCACGAACCGGGGCGGTACGGGGGTGTACATTCAGAGGCTCCTCGAGGGCCTTCGCGCCTCGGGCATCACATGGGTCGAACCGCTGGGCACCGGCTGCGGGGGAACCTTTTCAAGAATGTTCAAGGAGTACATCTCCATACCCATGGCTGCCAGAAACTTCCAGGTCCTTCACCTTCCATCCTTCGCAGGCGCGGCGCCCACGGGCGTGAAAAGGATAGTAACCGTTCACGACCTTGCCTTTCTGGCCAACCCGCGGTGGTTTCCGCTGACAAGGCGCCTCTACTACAGGGCGGTGTTCCCCGGCATTGCCCGCGGAGCGCACATGGTGATAGCTGACAGCGATTTCACGGCTGCCGAGGCGGAACGGCTGCTCGGGATCCCAAGATCCAGGATCAGTCGGGTTTACCTCTCCCACGGCGGCGTCCGCCGCGGCGGCCTGCCCGATTTCGGCAGGGAGTGGGGGATCACCGGCGAATACGCGGTCTGCGTCTGCACCATAGAACCCAGAAAGAACATTGGGGCCCTCCTTGACGCATGGCGCATCCTCCTTCGGGAAAGGCCCGGGGCCACCCTGGTCCTGGCGGGGAGGTGGGGATGGGAGAAGCCCTCTCTGAAGGAGAGCCTCGATTCGTGCCCGGGAGTGGTCCGCACAGGCGCTCTTCCCAGAACGATGCTGGATGCCGCAATGGCAGGTTCCCGTTTTCTTGTCTATCCATCGCTGTATGAGGGGTTCGGGCTTCCCCCAATGGAGGCCGCCGCCCTTGGAGTCCCGTCAGTGCTGGGGCCGGCGGCGGCTCTCAGGGAGGTTTATGGCGAGGTGGCCATGTTCTCCGGGTCCACCCCTGAATCCCTTGCCGACGCCATGATCCGCCAGTTCCAGACCAGGCCGGACGCCGAAGCCCTGATCGGTTTCGCCTCGGCCTTCTCTTCCGTGGCCATGGCCCGGAACACCGCCGGTGTTTACCTGGAGAGCCTGGAATGAGGATACTTCAGGTCTATAAGGACGTGTTCCCGAAGAAACGGGGCGGCATTGAGCGCTACATTCACGACCTGTCCCGGTATCTTGCTGACCGGGGGCACGAGGTGGCTGTGCTCACCGCGGGGAGGGGTCTGAAGAAAAGGTCCTGCCGGGTCTCGGGTTTCACTGTCATCGAGCTGCCCTGCCTGGGAAGGGTGCTGTCGAATCCCGTTTCGTTCTCCTACAGACGTGCCATACGTCAATGGAAGCCCGACGTCACCCACTTCCACCTTCCGCTTCCCACCGCTGAGGCGGCAAGTCTCATGGACCCTTCAGGCCCTCCCTATGTGGCCACGTATCACAGCGACGTGGTCAGACAGGCATTCCTGATGCCGCTCTACGGGCCGTTCCTCAGAAGGTTCCTCAGGGGCGCGTCGCTGGTCCTGGCCACCAGTGCAAGGTATGTGGAGACTTCGCCATTCCTCTCGGGGCTGGTGAACGTGAGGGTGGTTCCCATCGGCGTGGACCTGTCGGTGTTCCGTCCCGGGGAGACCCCGGCTTCCGACTATTTCCTCTTCGCAGGCAGGTTCAGGGCATACAAGGGCATTCCGGTCCTCATTCAGGCGTGGAGGAGGATGAAGGAGCCGCCACGGCTCATCATGGCCGGAGGCGGCCCGATGGAAGGGTGGATCAGGAAGAACGCAGCCGGTCTTCCCGTCAGGCTTCTCAGCGATCCGGATGACGAGGAGCTTCTCTCCCTTTACAGAGGGGCCGTGGCGCTTGTCCTGCCGTCGGTGCGAAGAAGCGAAGCCTACGGGATGGTCCAGCTGGAAGCAATGGCATGCGGGACGCCTGTGATCTCCACCGATCTGCCCACCGGCGTGCCCTGGGTCAACCTGAACGGGACCTCGGGACTGGTGGTGACCCCCGGTGACAGCGGGGCCCTGGCGGAAGCGGTGTCCAGGCTGCGGGAAGAACCGGGGCTCAGAAAAGCCCTGTCATTTGGTGCCCTGGAGAGGGCAAGGACCGTTTTCGACAGCGGAAGGCTGTTCCGGGAGGTGGAGGAGTGCCTGAAACAGGCCGCATCAACGGCACCACCGCACTGATCCTGCTTGCCGTGAGCCTGGGAGTGATGGAGTCCTTCCTGCCGCGCCCGGTCCCCTTCATGAAGCTGGGGCTGGCCAATCTGCCTGCGGTGATAGCCGCGGTCCGCATGGGACTGAAGAGAACACTGGCGATAAACACGGTCAGGGCCTTCTCCGTGGCTCTCATCACAGGCAGCCTGGCCACCCCGGCCTTCCTCATGTCCCTCTCCGGAGCTGTTGCTTCGGCGCTGGCCATGGCGGGGGTCTCCAGGTTCCATCCCCGGATCCTTTCCATGACCGGTGTCTCCATATGCGGCGCGTGCGCCTCAATGTGGAGCCAGTTGGGAACTGCGTCCCTTGTCATTCCCGGCATTCCCCTGGACGGTCTGGCCATTCCGGTTACTATATGGGGGATCGGGTCCGGGGCGGTGACAGGAGTACTGGCTGCGCTGTTCTGCGGCCGTTTCCTGAACCGGGGTGTATTGTCGCGTTGAGGTTCACCTTTTAGTATAGTGTGTCGAGAAAAGGGGGAAGCTTTGCTTCACGACAGGCCCGCCGGCTTCTGGATCTTCCTGGCACTGGCCGGCATGGTCTGCGGAACGGTTTTTGGAGAGGCGGTGGCGGCGCTGCTTCCGGATACGTCATACGCCCTGAGGCAGTTCTTCTCGGGCAGCGCTGGTGTGTCCCTGGGCCCGCTGGGTTTCGATCTTTACATCTTCCGTTTCCGCCTGGAAGAGATCGCGGTAAGGGTCAACATCATGACCTTCGCGGGATTGCTGGTCGTCGGAGTTCTTTACCGGTGGTTCTGAGGAACGTTCGCAAGTTGGAGGAAAGATGGGCCGGATAGGACCCCTTGAACTCGTACTGATACTTGTGGCTCTTCTCCTTCTTTTCGGGGCCAGGCGCATCCCCGAGATCGCAAGGTCCCTCGGCAGGGCAATAAGCCAGTTCCGCAAGGGAATGCGCGATTCGATAAAGCCAGGGGATGACGACCATGAAGACGGTTCCGGAGAGCAGGAGAGCTGATGGCGACAGTGAGCTACACCGCCATGGAGATCGACTGCAAGATAGTTTACTGCGGGCCGGGTCTCTCCGGGAAGACCACCAATGTGAAGTACATCTACTCCCAGGTCGCCTCGGATTCCAGGGGCAAGCTCATCTCACTGGCGGCGGGGAACGAGCGCACGCTGTTCTTCGATTTCCTGCCCATTGACTCGGGAGAGATAAACGGCTTCAAGATACGTCTGCACCTGTACAGCGTCCCCGGGCAGGCCATGTACTCCGACAGCCGCAGGCTGATACTTCAGGGGGTCGACGGCATCGTGTTCGTGGCCGACTCGCAGGAAGGCAGGATGGAAGCCAACATCGCAAGCCTGAGAGACCTGAAGGAAAACCTCAGGATCCAGCGCAGAAAGGGTGTCAGCCTGGTCCTCCAGTGCAACAAGAGGGACCTGCCTGACATCGTTCCGGTCTCCCGGATCGTCTCGGAGCTTGGGCTTTCCAAGGTAACCTGTCTTGAAGCCGTGGCCAGCACCGGAAAGGGTGTGTTCGCCACCCTTCGTTCGGTGAGCAGGCTGGTCCTGACCAGGCTCCACCGTCAGTTCGAGTTGTTGGAGGGGAGGGCCTGATGAGCGAGCCGCTTGTTGATCTGCTTCTTGTGAGGCTGGGCGGCGACGAGGAGAAGAAGAAGGTCACCCGTCTCCTCGTGACCGAACTGGACATGACCGTAGGCGAGGCCGAGAAGGCCGTGGACAACTCCCCGGTGGTCATCAGGGACTCAGTGGCCATAGGCGAGGCAAGGATAATCCAGAAGAACCTGTACCCTTATGTGGACCTGCTCCCCAGGCTCGAGGACGATCAGACAGCGACCCTGAAGGAAAAGGTCCAGTTCGTCACGCCGCCGGAAGACCCCGATGACTTCAATGTGGATGACGATGACGTCACAGCCCCGGCGGCTGACAGCGCCGGTGAGGACGGAGGGGAGGACGAGGAGGAGGAGGAAGACTTCCTTCTCACCACCGCCAGCGATGAGATGCTGCAGATAGAGCGATGCCACATCTGCGGCAAGACCCCGGTGGGAGGGGAAAGGCTGGCCCCCTGCCGGACATGCGGCGATCTCACCTGCAGGGAGTGCTTCGACAGGGCGGCGCATGTCTGCCACAAGTGCGCAGCGGAAGGACACTCCGTTGACAGGCCCGTGGCTGCCAAACCGCAGACGAAGCGTCATGGGTCCCATTCGGCGGCACCGGGGGCGCAACCCCGGCAGACCCGGGAGGGGAAAGGCTCCAGGAGCAAGGCCCTGTTCGCCGTCCTGATACTCGTGCTCCTTGTGCTGTTCTACTTCCTTGATCCACTTGGTCTCTTCAAGACCGAGCAGGGGCCGGCCCCTGTGGCAGTGACCCATGCCGACAGCACGGTGACCGATGCACTGCCGGACTCGCTCGAGACACACCCCGACACCTCGCAGGCAGTGACCGCCCCGGTGCAGGACCCCATCGGAGTGCTGGCCCTCTCGCTCCCCGATTCGCTCCTGAGCAACCGGCAGCAGGCCCCAGTCGAGACATACACCCGGATACCCGGGTCCGTATCCGCCACCAGTGCATCCGAGGAACTGGCAGCCATCATCCCCCAGATCGAGGCCCTCGCCGGGCTTTCGGGGCTCACCATAGACAGGGCGGCCCTGCTCGTGTATGGAGACAGAACGAAGTCGGACCACCTGTCGGTCCTGGTGATAGCCGTGAACCACCCCGAGAACAACGAGACCCGATTCTCCTTTCTGTCAAAGGCCGCGGAGTGGCTGACACCCGGAGGGATCGACCAGCTGGTGTTGTTCTACAGGGAAACCCGCTTTCATCAGCCACAGGTCTTCACCTACACAAGGCAGGTCTTTCCCCAGTTGTCGCTGGCCTTCAGCCCCTCGGAGTTCATGGACCTGGCTACCACCCACGACGCCCTCTGGGCCAGCCTTTCCGGTCCGGTAATGGAATGGATCTGCGAGATCTAGCCCCCGGCCGGGCCTGACAGGAAAGCAACCTTCGACAGGGGAGAGAATGGCTTCCGCTAAAAAACTTCTGATCATCGAGTCTCCCGCCAAGGCCAAAGCCCTGAAGAGCTACCTGGGCAGGGAATGGACCGTCACCGCATCCATGGGCCATGTGAGGGACCTTCCCACTCACAGGCTTGGCGTGGGCCTTGATGATTACCAGCCTGCCTACACCATTCTGCCGGATAAAAGAAAGACCGTTGCCAGACTGAGGAAGGACGCGGAAGGGTTCGACACCATCTACCTGGCGGCGGACCCTGACAGGGAAGGCGAAGCCATCTGCTGGCACCTTTCCCAGCTTCTCAGCCACCACGGCCGCTCCTTCAAGAGGCTCAGGTTCAACGCTGTCACCAGGGAGGCCGTTACCAGGGCCGCCGCCCATCCCGGCGCCATTGACATGAGCCTTGTGAACGCCCAGCAGGCCAGAAGGGTCATGGACCGTCTGGTGGGTTACAGGATCAGCCCGTACCTTTGGCGTACCCTGGGAAAGGGGCTGAGCGCCGGACGGGTGCAGACTGTGGCCCTGAGGCTGGTCACCGTCAGGGAAAACGAGATAATGGCTTTCACAAGGAGCGAGTACTGGCTCATCACCGCGGATTTCGGCCAGGGAGACCAGGTGTGCCAGGCGGTCCTTCACAGGATCGGCGGAAAGAGGGCGGACGGCCCCCGCTATGCCCCCGGCACAGGGGAACAGGTGGATGCCCTGGCGCCAGCCATCAGGCAGCAGAGCTACAGGGTCACATCGGTGGAGAGCGTCCTCAGGAACCGGAAGCCGGCTCCCCCTTTCATAACAAGCACTCTTCAGGCCGCAGGAGCGGGTCTCTCCATGAGCCCGGGAACGGTGATGAGGAACGCCCAGCAGCTGTACGAGGGCGTTGAGCTGGATGGCGAGACAGTGGGCCTCATAACGTACATGAGGACGGACTCGGTCAGGATAAGCCCCGAGGCCGTGGACCAGTGCCGGGAAGTGGCGGGAGAGATATACGGAGAAGGGCTGCTCAGTCCCGCGCCGCGCCGCTACAGGGCTTCAGGGGGCAGCCAGGACGCCCACGAGGCCATCAGGCCGACGGACATGAAAAGAACCCCGGATTCCCTGAGGGGAAAGCTGGAGCCGGGGCTTCTGAAGCTCTACTCCCTGATCTGGAGCCGTTTTGCCGCCAGTCAGATGGCCGATGCGGTGCTGGAGGAGACCTCTGTCCATTACCAGGGAGGGGAGTTTACCTTCCTGGCCGCCGGGGGCCGCATCAGGGAACCGGGCTTCACACTTGCCGACCCCACTCAGGTCAGGATACCGAAACCGATAACTCCCCATGAGAAGGGGCCGGCGCAACTATTGGAACTCAGGACCGAGCAGAAGTTCACAGAGCCTCCGGCAAGGTTCAGCGAAGCCTCGCTGGTCACCGAGATGAAGAAGAGCGGGATCGGAAGACCTTCCACCTATGTGGCCATCCTGTCCACGCTGAAGAAGAGGGGATACATTCAGCTTCGTGAGAAACGGCTTCATCCCACCGATCTTGGAATGAGAACCGTGGAGCTCCTTGCCGGGCTCTTTCCAGGCATCTTCGAGACGGGTTTCACCGCAGGGATGGAGCAGACCCTTGATTCCGTGGCCGGGGGGCTGATGGAGTACACCGAGGCAGTGAAAAGCCTGGCGGACCCTCTTGAAAAGGCGCTTTCGGAAGCGATCAAGAGACTTCCTGAAGTGCGAAGGGAACTCACCGTCGCCACCGGACAGACATGCCCGAAATGCGGAAGGCCCCTTCTTGACAAATGGGGTCGCTTCGGAAGGTTCCTGGCGTGCCAGGGATACCCGCAATGCCGCTATACAAGGCCGGTCGAAGGTGAGGAACTCCCCGGCGGAGCCGCGGCTTCCGTCAGGAGGGACTGCCCCGACTGCGGAAGCCCGATGACCCTAAGGAACGGAAGGTTCGGAGCCTATCTCTCCTGCACGGGCCCGGACTGCGGCAGGAACTCGCCGCTTCCCACAGGCGTTCATTGCCCGCTTCCCGGTTGCCAGGGAGAGCTGGTCGTGAAAAGGTCGCAGAAGGGCAGGACCTTCTATTCATGCAGCCGGTATCCCGATTGCGACTTCGCCATGTGGAACGAACCCGTTGACGCCCCGTGCCCGAGGTGCGGTTTTCCGATCCAGGAGAGGAGGGCCAGGGGCCTGTACTGCCCGAGATGCAAGAAGAAGACCGATTGATGCTTGAGGAATTCTCACTGGAGCTGCGGTACGGCAGGAACCTCTCCGCCGAGACCGTAAGGGCGTACTCCGGAGACCTCGAAAGGCTGGCCGGCTGGTTGAAGGTCCCTCTGGTGTCCGTTGACAGGGACCATCTGAGGGGGTTTCTGATGCACGAGACAGCCAGGGGCCTCGGCCCCCGCAGCCTGACCCGTCTCGTGAGCGCCATCCACTGCTTCGGCCAGTGGCTGGCCGAGACCGGCAGGGCTGGTTCCGACCCTTCAACCGGAATTCGCCCCCCCAAAAGGCCGCGAAAGCTTCCCGGCTTTCTCTCGGTCAGGGAGGTGATGTCGGTCCTGGAAACTGCGTGCGGCGATACACCCCTGAGGACCAGGAACAGGGCCGTGCTTGAGCTCCTTTACGGATGCGGGCTACGGGCTTCCGAGGCGGCTGACCTTCCCCTCGCCTGTTACGACGGAAGCCGGTTCACGGTGAGGGTCACGGGAAAGGGCAGGAGACAAAGGATAGTTCCGGTACCTGCGGGTACCGTGGAGCACATCCGCAACTGGCTGGAGGCAAGGTTCGGAGTGCTTCAGGGCAGGTCCGACCCCGGAACCCTTTTCATAAGCGTCAGGGGCAGGAAGCTTGACCCCCGGGACATCAGACGTATTGTTGCAGCTGCGGTGGACGAGGCCGCCGTTTCATCAGGGGTTTCCCCGCACACGTTCAGGCACAGCTTCGCCACTCACCTTCTTGAGAGGGGCGCCGGCCTCAGGGAGGTACAGGAGCTTCTGGGGCATGCCGGCCTTGGTACGACGCAGATATACACTCATCTCACCGGGGAGAGGCTACTGAAGAGCTACCGCAGCGCCCACCCCAGGGGGAGGAACGGTCAGTGAACGCTTGCAGCAGGTCAGTCGCCTCCACGGACAGGCTCCTCGCCGGCGCCGTGGCAGTCATCACCCTCGTCGTGTATGCCCTCACTCTGGCACCGACAGTGAGCTTCTGGGACAGCGGCGAGTACATCACGTGCTCGTGGGTAATGGGCATCCCGCACCCGCCGGGAGTGCCGTTCTTCATACTCATGGGCAGGTTCAGCACGCTGTTGTTCGGGTTCATCCCCGAGGTGGCCGCCAGGGTGAACCTTCTCTGCGCCCTGGCCGGCGTTGCCTCAATGGGCCTTGTCACCAGACTTGTCCAGCGCTGGTGCCGCCGCATGGGCTTCACCCCCGATTTCTACAGGCCGGTATCCGTCACCGCAGGGCTGCTTTCCGCCTTCAGCTACACCATCTGGAGGAACAACAACGCCACCGAAACTTACGCCATGGCCCTTCTGCTCACCATGCTCATCCTCTGGGTGTTCGACCTCTGGCTCGAACGGAGGATCAGGGGGGTTCCCGCGGGAAGGCTTCTCCTTCTTGTGGGCTACCTCATGGCCCTTTCCATCGGAAACCATCTGAGCGCCCTGATAGTGGTGGGGCCCATCGCGCTCATGTACATCCTCTACGCCATACGGGGCAAGGCGCACGAATGGAGGAACCCCGGTTTCATTCTGTGCTTCATCGGCCTGGTCCTGCTGGCTTTCAGCGTTCATCTCTACATGCCGCTCAGGGCCATCCAGCAGCCCGAGGTCAACGAGACCGATCCATCCAGGTACTCCGAGTTCCGTGACGCACTTGAGAGAAAGCAGTACGGCCAGGTATCCATATTCGCCAGGAAGGGGCCCTTCGAAAAGCAGCTCGCGCTCTACGCCGAGTACCACTCGTGGCAGACCGGGCGACCCGCGGCGTGGCAGAGGGTCCTGGGCCCGGGCGGGGAGGTGGCCGGCACCGGCCTGTGGGTCATGCTGGCGGCCGCGGCTCTTTTGGGGCTCGGTGTCCTGGCCGCGAAAAGGCCCGACCTTCTGGTGCTGGTGGGGGGAACGTTCTTCATGGCCAGCCTTGCCTTCGTCGTGTATCTGAACTTCAAGACCGGCGAGGAGGGAACCCTTCTGGGCGAGGTGAGGGAGAGGGATTACTTCTTCGGGGCCTCCTTCGCCCTGTCGGCCATCCTTGCCTCCATGGGCGGCGGCACGGTCATCCGCTACCTCGGGGGCCGAAAGGCGATCTGGGCGCTTCTTCTGGTCCCCCTGACTGCGCTGGGGGTCAACTGGCACTTCTGCGACCGCTCAGGCGACTACGTGGCCCGTGACTACGGCATCAACCTCCTCTCCAGCTGCGCCCCGAACGCCGTGCTGATAACCAACGGCGACAACGACACGTTCCCCCTCTGGTTCGCCCAGGGGGTTCTGGGAGTGCGGCGCGATGTGGTGGTCTCCAACCTGAGCCTGATGAACACGCCCTGGTACACCCATCAGCTCATGGCCAGGGATCCGCTTCTGCTGAGCTACCCCGCGGAACAGGTGGACTCCCTCAGGCCGGTGTTCATTTGGGGCCCCAACTTCTTCCATGTTTCCGCGGATGGTCTTCCCGTCACCAGCGCCTTCGACAGGCAGCTCCTCGACATGACCTTCTCCGGCTCGTGGCCGTGGTCGGCAACCAGGGACGGCCTGTGCATCCCGGTGCCAAGCATGGGGCTGGGGGCGCAGGGTTCCCTGGTCATGCAGGATCTTCTTCTGCTGGACATGATCAGAAGGTACCCGATCCACGGGAGGCCTGTCTATCTGGCGGGCACGGTCTCCCGGGAGAACCGTGCATACGTCGAGAAGTACCTTGTCATGGAAGGCATAGCCTACAGGGTGATGGACAGCCCGGTGACCGCGGGGGAGGTGAACGCCGGCAGATCCCTTGAACTCGTTGAAAGCTACCTGTACACGGGTCTTGCCGACCCGTCGGTCTACAAGGATGACCAGGCCGTCCAGATAGCCAGGAACTACATGGGCGCCTGGAACGCACTTGCGAACCACTTCCTGGCCGCAGGCGACGCCGGGGGTGCCCGTGCCGCCCTTGAGGGCGGGGCTGCGGTGTTCACTGCAATGCCCGGGGAATGGCTTGTTCTTCTGCCATTTCACATCCATGCCCAGGCAAGGCTCACCGCCGGTGAAGCCGGCCCTGATTCGGCGGCCTCGTACGTTCTGTCAATGGCGGATTCCCTGGCAGGCCTGTACGGCTCCGCACCCGGTTCGAGCTTCGACAACTACCTCCTCCAGCTGCAGAGGCTTTCGGACGAGCTCCTTCAGCAGAGTGCCCTGCTGTCTTTCGCCGATTCGGTCTCGGACGGGACCCCGCTTCAGGATTGGCTGCTGATCGAGGTGGAGCTGGCGTTCGGGAACACCCTTGGCGCCAGGGCAAGGTTCGATTCCACAGCCTCAGCCTGGCCCGGCGACCCCGCCCTGCCGCTCATGGCTGCCACCATTGACAGACACGCATACTCCCTGACGTCTTCCGGGGGTCTCTACCCGCACGAGACAGCCCTGGCCGAGGTGCTGACCCTCCTTGACACCTCCCCCCGGCCCTCTTCAGCCGGAATTGTCCTTGCCATGGCCGGCCTGGCTTCGCAGGGAAGGGTGATGACCGCCGTCTGCTTCGGAAGCGTTGCGGCTTCCCTCTTCCCTGACGAAGGGAGGCAGGCCGGCGCCTACGCCGCAAGGATGCTGGAGGATCCCGTGAAGCACGGCAGAGCCGCTTACTGGTACTCTCTGGCGACAGTCAGCCTTCCTGCGGAAGCGGTTGAGGAGATGTGCATAAGGGCGGGTCTTCCTGAACTTGCTTCGGCGCACCGGACTGGAAGGTGAGCGAATGGAGATCTCTTTCCACTCCACCACGGTGATCGGCATGGTCAGGAACGGCAGGGCCGCAATGGCTTCCGACGGTCAGGTGACCCTTGGCGACACAGTGGTGAAACAGAACGCCCGAAAGGTGAGGCTTCTGTGCGGCGGCACCGTGCTTGTGGGTTTCTCCGGCGCCGGTGCCGATGCATTCGCACTGGTGGAGAGGCTTGAGGAGAAGCTTGACGGGTTCCGCGGGAACCTGCCCAGGGCGGCGGTGGAACTGGCCCGGGAGTGGAGGACCGACAGGTACCTGCGGGAGCTTCAGGCCATGCTTGCCGCGGTTGACAGGACCCACGCCCTTCTCATAGGCGGATCGGGGGAGGTTGTGGAATCCCCCGACGGCATAGTAGCCGTGGGTTCAGGGTACCCGTACGCCCTGGCTGCGGCCAGGGCACTGGACAGGCACACCAGGATGGGGCCCGGCAGGATCGTCAGGGAAGCCATCGCCATCGCCGGGGACATCTGCATCTACACAGGCGGCTGCATCCAGTCGGAGGAGATATGCCCGCAACCGGAATCCTGACGCCCACCCAGACGGTCCAATGGCTGGACAAGCACGTGGTGGGCCAAAGCAAGGCCAAAAGGACCGTTGCGGTGGCGCTCAGGAACAGGCACCGCAGAAAGATGGTGGAGGAACCCGTCAGGTCCGAGATATATCCGTCGAACCTGATCATGATGGGTCCCACCGGGGTCGGGAAGACCGAGATCGCACGCAGGATGGCCAGCCTTGTGGGTGCCCCCTTCGTGAAGGTGGAGGCAACCAAGTACACCGAGACGGGTTACGTGGGAAGGGACGTGGAAAGCATGGTCCGCGACCTGGTCCGTCAGGCGGTGAACCAGGCCACCGGCGAAGCAAGGATGAACAAGACCGCCGAAGCCCTGTCCAGGGTCAACGCCAGGCTCATGGATGCCCTCAGGAAAACCGGAGCAGACCTGGGCTCCGACACGGACCTGCTAAGGATGCTGGGCGAAGGAACGCTTGATTCCATGGAGATCGAGCTCTCCATATCCGAGAAGCCCGCCCTGGAGGTGCTGCCCATGATGCCGGGAATGGACAACTCCGCCGGTGAGCAGCTCAAGGGCATGTTCGAGAAGATAATGGGCCAGAGGAGACGCAGGGCCCGGATGACGGTGAACGATGCCAGGAACAGGCTGATGGACGAGGAGACCTCCCTTCTCCTCGAGGGCGGGGATCACGTGCAGGAAGGGCTTCGACTGGCCCAGGAGGAAGGCATCATCTTCATCGACGAGATAGACAAGATAATCGGAGCCGACGGCGGCGCCGGACCGGACGTGTCCCGCATGGGTGTTCAGCGGGACCTTCTTCCCATCCTTGAAGGATGCACCATCGCCACCAGGTACGGACCGGTGAGGACCGACCATATCCTCTTCATTGCTGCGGGGGCTTTCCACGGAAGCAGCCCGTCCGACCTGATCCCCGAGCTTCAGGGCAGGTTCCCTCTCAGGGTGACCCTCGACCCCCTGGGCTCCGGGGAGCTGCTCCGCATTCTCACCGAGCCCGAGGGGTGCCTGCTGCGTCAGTACACCGAACTTCTCAGGGCAGACGGAGTGGAGCTGAAGATGGACGCCGACGCGTGCGCCGCAGTGGCCGAGACCGCCCAGATACTCAATCAGGAGCTTGAGGACATAGGGGCCAGGCGTTTGAGGCCTGTTCTCTCCTACCTGCTTGACGAATATCTTTTCGGCGCGCCCGACCATTGCTCCGGCAGGGTGAGGATCACCGGGAAGTTCGCAGATGAGCGGCTTGCCGGGCTTGTTGAAAAGCGTACGGAAGACAACTATATTCTTTGAAATAGATTTGGTTCATGTCTTCTGAACGGAGGGCGAATGCATCGATCGGGTAACGATGTGGCCTACAAGATCGTCTACTACGGCCCCGGCCTTTCCGGAAAGACCACCAATCTCAGAGGCATCAGGGATCTTGTGGCCCCCGAGAACAGGGGGCGCCTGGTCACCCTGTGCACCCGTTGTGAAAGAACGGTCTTCTTCGATTTCCTTCCGGTGAACTTCGCCCGCATCGGGGAGACAAGGGTGAAACTGCACCTTTACTCCGTGCCGGGCCAGGCATACTACGCCCTGAGCCGAAGGGTGATACTCGACGGCGTTGACGGCATCGTCTTCGTGGCCGACAGCCAGAAGGAGCGAACCGAAGCCAATCTCAACACCATGGACGACCTCGAGCACAACCTGTCGTCCTACGGTCTGGATGCGGGAAGGATCCCCCTGGTCCTTCAGCTCAACAAGCGCGACCTGCCCGGGATCATGCCGGTGGAGCAGATGAGCCGCGACCTGAACAGGCACGGGTGGCCGATGGTGGAGTCGGTGGCCCTTGGCGGGTCGGGTCCCACTGAAACGCTGAAGGAGATCGCCAGGGTAATGGCCAGACGCCATGGCGCGCTGGTCTGACCGGGGGTCCTTCGCCTGCGCTGCGGCTGTCATGCTGCTCATGGCCGCGGCACTGGGCTTCAGGGCATTCTTCGCGAGTGCCGTCATGCCGCCTCCGCAAAGGATGCAGGGCGAGGCTACCCAGGCTTACAGGTATTCCCTGATGGTGTCACGGGGCGAACCCGTCCCGGCGGTGGATCCCATGGCAATGCACCCCGGGGGCTTTCACACCGGGCAGAACAGCATTTTCGAGGAGTACATCGCAGGCGGCCTTCACAGGGTTCTGGGGGGCGACTTCAACGGTTTCATGAGGCTGTTCTGCCTTGCCTTCCCGCTTCTGGCCATGCCGGGCGTGTTTCTCTGGACCCGTGCCGCCGGTTTCAGCGGAAGGCAGGCCCTGACAGCAGCAGCGCTGTACGGAATGATCCTCCCCGCCCTTCTGAGGGCACGGGGTGAAAGCCTCTACCGCGAAACTGTTGCCCTTCCATTCATCGTGTTCCTGGGGTGGACCCTCGAAAGGGCTCTCAACACCCCTTCCCGCAGACTGCCCTGGGCCGCGGCGGCGGGAGCGCTTCTCTTCGCGGGGCTTGCCGCATGGAAGGTGACGGGCTTTCTGGCTGCGTTCCTCTTCCTCTACCTGCTGGTGTCCGGAAGGGTCCCCAGAGCCCCCCGTCTGCTTCTCCCTCTTGGAGCGGCGCAGGTGGCCGCCAGCGTCCTGCTGGCACACATGCGCCATGATGCCGCCATGTTCTCCCCGGCATCCATTCTGGCCGTTGCCGTCATGGCTTCGTGCATCCCCTCGTCCGGTCTGCGGAGGCTCCTTCCCTGGCTGGGAATAGTTACGGCCATCTCATCCGCGGTCTTTCTTCCCGGTTCCGGCGGCCATGTCTCGGGGGTCCTGCTGGCCAAGCTGAGGTTCCTGTTCCGCCACCCCGCCGACCCCCTCATGCTGTCGCCGGATGCAAGGCTGTTCTGGGTGGGGGGGTACACCAGCCCGACCCCCGGGGAGTTCCTCTGGCTGATGGGCCCCCTTGTGATACTGGCCGCACCAGGGCTCACCCGGTTCCTGCGGTGCGCGAGGCATGGGCTCATGGTTTCCTTCCTTGCGGTCTCGTTTGCGGGATACCTGTTCTTCGACCGTCTTCACGTTTTCCTGGCGGTGGCCATGGTGCCGGTGATCGCAGCGGCTGCCGCCGGCAGAAAAGCCCTGCTTGTCCTGGTGTTCCTCGTGGCGGGCGCCCACTCCATTGCCGCACCGGGGTTCGGGGAACTGCTTTCGCGGGCAGGCCTGCCTTTCCGTCCGGGAGCCTCCCTGCTCACCGATGCAGAACTGGACCGCTACATAGGCTGGGCCAGGTCATCCACGTCTCCCGACCAGGCGTTCCTGGCTTACTGGCACATTTCGGGGCTCACCAGCGCCTACGCAGAGAGGCCGACGGTCCTTCACACCTTCTTCGAGAACCGCGTCAACAGAAGCAGCATTGTTTCGTTTTCCTCAGCGCTCTTCGGCACCGAGGCCGAAATCGTCCGCTTCATGGAGGCCCACCGGGCCACCTACCTGGTCTATCAGGCGGACTTCACCCTTGACCTCACATGGCAGGGGGCTGCGTACCTGGGAGGTTTTACGGCGATCCCCGAATCCTCGGCTGCCATCCTGCTCCAGTACCATCCTGAAGCCCTGTCCGCCCTGGTGCCTGTCTGGCAGGACAACTCCATCAGGGTCTTCCGGCTCGGGGGCACTCCTGTCCCCCTGGAGAGGAAACTGCTCTTCACCCGGCGGTACGCCCCATTCCTGGATTACGGCACCGCCCTGGCGTCCGTTGCCGACCCTGTGGGGACCGGGCTTTCACTGGCGTCGCAGGGCATGGCGGCAGGGCTTCCCGACGCCGTCTCCGCAGGGCTTCTGCTGCTTTCGGAACGGCCGGGGGAGGTACCGGCGGAGGCTTCCGTGGGCCTTCTTCAGTACCTTGTCCAGGCACACCTTGCGGGTGTTTACGGCATCTCCGAGCTTGAGGGGGATTTCGAGGCCTACCTTCGGGGGTGGGGTCCCGACCCCGAAGTCAGGCTTGACCTTGTCAGGCTTCTTGAGCGTTCGGGGCTTACCGGAAGGGCATTGCATCATTTCAGTATAGTTCATTCCGGTGGAGGTTACAGTGACCATTGAGTTCACGAAGATGAGCGGGGCCGGCAACGATTTCATCGTTCTGGACAATCGCACAGGGGCACTTTCCCGACTCCTTCTGCCGGGCTTCATAGCCGCCGTCTGCCGCCGCAGGCTTTCAGTGGGTGCCGACGGGCTGCTGGAACTGCTTCCTCCACGGGGGGGCGAGGCGTTCAGGATGGCGTACTTCAACTCCGACGGCGGAAGGGCTTCCATGTGCGGCAACGGCGCCCGCTGCATCTGCCGCTTCGCCGCTTCAAAGGGGATCGTGGCTCCGGGGGAGGAGTTCCTCTTCACTTCCGATTCCGGAGAGCACAGGGGAATGGTGACGGATGACGAGACCGCCCGTGTGTGGATGACCGGGACCAAGGTTCTCTTTCTCGGCAGAACAGTGGATATCGGCTCCGGCCTGCTGGTGAGCCTTGTTGATACGGGAGTGCCCCACGCCGTTGTGATATCTCCCGACATCGAGAGCGGTGAGTTCCAGAGGTTGGCCCCGGTGCTTCGCAGCCACCCGGTCACTGGTCCCGCGGGAGCGAACGCGGACTGGGTCCAGCTGGAGCAGGACGGCTCCATCCGCATGCGAACCTACGAGAGGGGGGTCGAGGGGGAAACGCTGGCGTGCGGTACCGGCGCCGTTGCCGCGGCTCTGGTGTGCCTCGAGACCGTCAGGGGTTTCAGGCTCCCGGCGGATGTCCGCGTGAGGAGCGGCCTGAACCTGAAGGTGGGCATGGACGCTCACGGATGGTGGCTCTCCGGTCAGGCCAGGACAGTGTACACAGGTTTCCTGAACATCTCTCAGAGGGGGGAAGCTTGACTTCGACGCTCCCCGTGAATATCTATCCCCAGCTTTCCGGAGCGGGCATAACTCAGTTGGCAGAGTGTCAGCTTCCCAAGCTGAATGTCGCGGGTTCGATCCCCGTTGCCCGCTCCATCACCTTCTCCGCATCAATACAGGAGCTGCCGGCATGGTGAACCTGCTGACCCTCTGCATGATCCTCTCTTCGGGTCCGGGGGCGTTGTGGCACCTGCGTGCGGGTGGCGACCCCGGCCCTGAGACGACCCGCTCAACCATGGTGCACACCTACCGCTACACTTCCGGCAGGGTGCCCGACGATCCGTCCTCGCTGCCTCTGGAGACGGCGCTGACGATCTGGAACGGCGACCCCGGAAGAGCCCTGGTACTGTGGAAGATGGGGGGCACAGACCTGCCGGCTACACGGAACGACCTGCTGGGAGCCTTCGTCTGGTACGGAAGGACAGAGCTGGTGAGACATATCGGCCTCGGCTACCAGCCCCCTCCGGACATGGCTGACAGCAGGTATCCGACACATTCCGAGGCAGTGATGTTCCTGGGCTGGATGACCAGGCTGCCCGACGGGCTCTTTCACCCCGAGTTCCTGGTTGGCGCCGGTGACATGGCCCTTCTCAACCTTGCCGCAACCGGACATCTGGGCCGGTCCCAGATCGACCGGGCAGTCGGGTCGCTGTTCCCATGAGGACCGACGACAGGGAATCAAGCCCCCTTTCCCTCATAGAAAGGATCAGGGGCTCCCAGGAAAGAGCGTCCCTTCTGCCCGCCATTGTGAGCTGGGTGCGGATAGTTCTTGCCCCGATCGCCGCTCTGCTCATCGTGAGGGGCGAATATCTGCTTCTGTTCTGGACGGTGGTGGTGGCCGCCGCCAGCGACTATGCCGACGGCCTTCTTGCAAGAAGGCTGAAACGGGCCACATACTCCGGAAAGATCCTCGACTTCCTGGCGGACAAGTTCTTCCTGTCCATCCTCCTGGTGATGCTTGACAGGGTCAACGCCATCAACTCCATAAGCGCCATGGTCACCGCATGGTACCATATCGCCGTGCTTTCCGCCTCCGCGGTTCTATCGTGGAGCGTGCGCCTGCCGGTTGTGGCAATACCCACAGGCGAGAAGCTGGTCCTCGTGACCAGCTACTCCTTCATCATTGTCGCCTGCGGTTCCATGGCCTTCCCCTGGAAGGCGGTCTTCTCCAACCTGCTCTGGGTGCTTTCCGTCTTTACTCCCATATCGGTGGTCTTCGGGCTCGTGGCATACTTCCGCATCACACGGAAGGTCCTCTCGAGGTTCCTGCCATGATCCAGCTTCTGATGGCGGCCCTCGTTGCCCTGTCCCCCGGTGAGCTTGAGACGGCGGGCCGGCTTGCGGAGGCCGGCGCCGCATGGGAGGCCAGGGGCGACCTGAACGGACAGGTCAGGGTAATGACCTCCATGATTGAAGACGCCCTCTACTCCGCCGATGTCCGGCGCGCATGGCTGCTTGCCGGCGAGCTGTCCGGCATGGGGGTCGGCCAGGACCTTCTGAACTTCTGGGGAGCAAGGATCGCATGGGCCTCGGGTCTCGGAAGCCAGGCTTCCCTCGCGCTGTCAGCACTGGAGACCGACGACCCCTGGCTGTGGCACAGGGCAAGGGGTCTTTCACTTCTGTACGGGGGAAAGCCCTCGGAAGCCGTGACCGAACTCGCCATGTCGGTGGCGCTTGCCGGAAGCCGGAGAAGGGGGTTCTATTCCTCTCTGGACCTGGCTGCGGCGCTCATGGCTTCAGGGGAGACAGGAAAGGCCCTTGAGGTTGCGGGGGCACTCCGCGAAGGCTTCCCGTCGGAACCGCTGGCCATGGTCATGATGGGGCTCTGTCTGCAGCTGGAGGGCTCAGGCGCCAGGGGGGTCCGTGAACTGACCGCCGTCTCTCCCTCGCATTCCGCCGGGGCCCGCAGCATGGCGGCAAGGCTCCTGAGGGAGTTCGTTGAATGAACATTCTGAGAAGGCTGGCCCAGAAAAGACTGGAAAAGAGGGTGGAAAGGAACTGGGAGCCTTTCCGGTTCCCCGAGGTCTTCAGGAACCCTGAAGCCGTCACCGTTTTCTGCGGACAGGGGCCGGCAGGCACCTGGCCGGGGATCTACCTTGCGTGCTCTCTCCAGAAGCACTACAGGAACGCCTCACACCATCTTGTCCTGCACGAATCCCAGGCTGAGACAGCCTCCACCCTCCCTTGGGAACCGGTGGTGCATACCTACTCCGCATCCCCCGGCCAGCTCTCCGCCCCTGTTCCACAGGGTTCGATCCTCTTCAGCGCTTCCGCCGGTTCCGAAGGGCTTGCCGAGGCCGTTCTTTCTCTGGCGCCCGCCCTCTCCGCGGGCCCCGAGGGCTGCGATGCAGCCAATGTCAGGCTCAGGGTCAACGCCGGGCGCTTTCCGGACAGGGTTTACGGGATGTGCCATGCACTTGGGATCACCCCGGACATGAAGTGGAGGCCGTCGGTACCGGGCAGGCTGGTCGAGTCCGCATCCAGGATACTGGCACCGGTGAGCCACAGGGCGCTGCCCTACATTCTTGCCACCTCGCACGCAGCCGACATCCTGGAGAGGCGCAAGGCCGAACTGCCGCTGCGCCTGGTGCTTCTTGACGGCAAGAACAGGGACGTTCCCGAGGACGTTACCCAGGGAGTCCTGATGGCCGTGGTCTCCGGTGCCAGCGCGGTGATAGCCGACAGGGACCCTGTGTGGACCGTGGCGAACGCCCTCGGGGTGCCGGTGGTGGGGTGCGACAGGAAAGGGGTCTTCCAGCCCTGGGGAAAACCGCCTTCGAAGGGGGAGACCGGGCTGATGGAGGACTGGGCGGAACTCCTTCGCAGGGGCTGGTAGCCGTGCTGGTTCGAACCCCGAACTGGCTCGGTGACTGCGTGATGGCCCTTGAAAGCATTGCAGGGATCATCTCCCGCAACCGCGACACGGTGCTCTGGAGCCATCCCAGGGTAAGCGGGCTCTTCGAATGCTTCTTCCCCGGAACCCCGGTGTTCCGCCTTGACTTTCCGCTCCCACGGAACCGATTCGACAGGCTCCTGCTGCTCACCGGCTCTTTCCGCTCGGCGCTGCTGGGTTTCCGGGCCCGGATACCCGAACGCACCGGCTGCAGCCGGGGAGCGGGGAACATTCTCCTCACCCGGGTTCTGCCCAGGAACCGCCACCGCGACAGGCACCACTGCCTGGACTACGAGAACCTTGCCCGGGCCTCAGGCTGTTCTCCAGCCGCCGTAAGCCCGCCCCCAGCATCAACCGACGGGCACCTGGCCGTGTTCGCCGGCGCTGTTTACGGGGAGTCCAAGAGATGGCCGGGCTTTCCCGATGTCGTGAAGATGACGGGGCTTCCGGCCGTCTTCTACGGATCCGGGGCGGAGGGGAACAGGCTTCAGGGGGAGGCTGCACGGTGCGGAGCGTCGGTCCGTTCCGGGCTTCCCTTGCCGGACCTTGTCCGTGAGCTCGGCAGGGCCGGGGCGTGCCTTGGGAACGATTCCGGAGGCGTCCACCTTGCGGCCGCCCTGGGAGTCCCCACCGTTGCTGTGTTCTGCTCCACTAATCCCGCCTGGACCGCTCCCAGGGGGACCAGGGTGAGGAGCCTGGTCTCCGGCGCTGAATGTTCCCCGTGCTACAGGCGTTCCTGCCCAAGGGGAACCCTGGCGTGCACGCTTGACATCACCCCTGAGGCGGTTGCGGAGGTTCTGCGCAATGTCTGATGAGACTGTTCTTCTGGTGGATTGCATGGGCATTCTCTACAGGGGTCATTTCGCCCTGTCGGGAAGGCATCTCACATCCCCGGGAGGGGTGGTGACAAGCGGAATTCATCACCTTGTCACAGAGCTATTGAGGCTCATCGAGAAGCACCGGCCATCGTACTGCGCCGCGGTGTTCGACGGAGCGGTCCCCTCGTTCAGGAAGGAGATATACCCGGAGTACAAGGCCAACAGGCCGCCCATGCCGCATGAGCTTGCGGTACAGAGCGACCTGGCCAGAAGGCTCATCCCGGCCCTGGGCATTCCCCTCGTGCAAAGGGACACACTGGAGGCCGACGACCTGATCGCGGGCCTGGCAAGGGAGGCAGAGTCCCTTGGCCTGCGCACGGTGATCCTCTCCTCGGACAAGGACCTTCTCCAGCTGGTCACCGAGAGGACCTCCGTTTACCGCCCGGGAAGACCGGGCAGCCCGGGCAGGATGATAACACCCGGCCAGGTCCCGGAAGAGACGGGCACCACCGCCGAAAAGATCCCTCTTCTCCTGGCCCTTGCCGGCGACAGTTCCGACAATGTTCCGGGCGCCAGGGGAATAGGCTTGAAGACGGCCCTGAGGATAATAGCGGACCGTTCGTCGCTGGATGAGATCTACGAAGCGCTGGATGAGCTGCCGGGCCCCACCGCGGCGCGGCTCGCCGAATCCAGGGAACTGGTCCGGCTGAGCCTTCGGCTGGTCACCCTCGACAGACCCCTTCCGCCGGATATCAGCATATCCGGCGCCGTAAGGGGAGCCGTTGAGCCGGAAGCCCTTGAACTCCTTGGATCGCTGGGAATGAGGAAGGTGATGGAGTCACTGGGCGCGGCAGGGGTCAGGGAGGACACCGGCAGGTACGGCTGCCGTTTCAGGGTCGCCGGCCCGGGGGAACCGCTGGACCTGAAGGAAGACCTTGCCGTGGCCCTGGACACCGAGACGGACTCAAGAGACCCTCTTCAGGCGGCGCCGCTTGGCATGTCCCTCTGCCAGACCCCCGGAAGCGCGGTTTACATTCCACTGGAAGAGCCCATGGAGCCGGGACGGCTGAATGCCATTGCCCGCACCATGGAGGCCGGGGGCTGGATCGCCCAGAATTCGAAGTACGATCTGCACGTGCTCAGGAAGCTGGGATTCAGCCCGCCTCCGCCATCCGGCGACCCGTACCTCGCTGACTACCTTCTGCGGCCGGAGGAGCCCGGCCATGGTCTCAAGGGCATGGTGGCCCACTGGCTTGGAAGGGGGATGGAGACCTTCGGCGAGGTTACGTCCGAGGCGCTCCTTGCCGATCTGCCCGTTGAAAGGGTGGCCGCGTACTGCTGCGCGGATTCCTCCGCCGCTCTCGAACTTGCCGCCTTTCTGGAGGGAAGGCTGAGGGAGGACGGAAGGCTTTACGACGTTTACAGTGAAGTCGAACTGCCTCTGGTGAAGGTCCTTGCGGACATGGAGGAGCGGGGCGTAGGGCTTGACATCCCGGCCATGGAGAGAACCGGAGATGAGCTCAGGGAACGTCTTCGCCAGCTCTCCGAGACGGGCGACAGGCAGGCGGGAAGGCCGGTGAACCTGGCCAGCCCGGGGCAGGTTTCCGACGTCCTGTTCAGGGAGCTGGGGCTGGAGCCGGTCAGGAAGACCCCCAAGGGGGGGCTCTCCTCCAGCATGGGGGTGCTGCAGACCCTTGAGGGCGCCCACCCCCTGGTGGCCACAGTGATGGAGTTCAGGGAGCTTTCCAAGCTGCTGAACACCTACGTTGAAAGCCTTCCGAGGTTCCTGAACCCGTCAACGGGGCTGGTGCACACCAGTTTCAACCAGGCGGTGACCGCCACGGGGAGGTTGAGCTCAAGCGGCCCCAACCTTCAGAACATCCCCATCCGTTCATCCCGGGGAAGGAGCGTAAGACGCTGCTTCGTGCCGGCGAAGGGGGGAAACGTGTTCCTCTCCGCCGACTACTCCCAGATAGAGCTCAGGGTTATGGCCCATCTGGCGGGGGAGGGGGCACTCAGGAACGCGTACAGGCAGGAGCAGGACATACACGGCCTCACCGCATCATCTGTTTTCGGGGAGTTGACGCCGGAGTCCAGGCGAAGGGCGAAGGAGGTGAACTTCTCCATAATCTACGGCATCAGCCCATACGGTCTGGCAGGAAGGCTGGGTGTGTCCAGGGGCGAGGCTTCAGGTATCATAAACAGGTACTTCGACACGTACCCCGAGGTGGAGGAGTTCTACAGGAGCACTGTCCGGAACGCCGAACAGACCCGTGAAACCCGGACCCTGCTTGGAAGAAGGAGAAGCTTCAGCGATCTGGCGGGAGCCCGGGGCCAGAACAGGAAGCACATTGAGCGCATGGCGGTGAACACCACCGTACAGGGCTCTGCGGCGGACATAGTGAAGCTGGCCATGCTGGGTGTCCACCGGCGTCTGGCCGGGGAGTTCCCGGGGGCCTTCCTGGTGCTGCAGGTCCACGATGAACTGGTGGTGGAGTCGCCCCCTGACCTGGCGGACACCGTGGAAAAGGTAATGGTGGAGGAAATGGAGGGAGCGTTCCCTCTCGACGTCCCGCTGCGGGTGGAGACCGGGCGGGGCGCAAACTGGCTGGCTGCCGGGCATTAGGAGGAA
Organism: uncultured bacterium; assembly: GCA_964541235.1. Taxonomy (GTDB): domain Bacteria; phylum Fermentibacterota; class Fermentibacteria; order Fermentibacterales; family JCC-6; genus UBA6080. The sequence continues at coordinate 72,073 of CAZIPI010000006.1, forward strand.
ACCCATTGAAAACAGCTCCCTTTCTTGTCGTTCTCGGGCTCCTTGCCTGCGGAAGCCCGGAAGCCCGGGGCCCGAACGTGCTGATAATCCTCATAGACACCATCAGGGCGGACCATCTGGGCTGCATGGGCTACTCCCGAAGCACGACCCCCGTCATCGACAGCCTCTCCCGCGAAGGCGTTCTCTTCACCTTCTGCCAGAGCCAGTCTTCATGGACGCTGCCGGCCATGACCAGCATCATGTCCGGGCTGAACCCCAGGGAGCACCGTGCCGGAAGGCATTACGACGCCCTTTACGGAGTATCCCCGGACATACCCTGGATGCCCCACATCTTCAAGTCCAGGGGCTACAGGACGGCTGCCTTCTTCAACGTGATCTTCATGAGCGCTGATTTCGGCTTCCACAGGGGGTTCGACCACTTCGACTGCCCGGCCCCGGTTCCCGAACAGCCCTCGCGGAACGCCGCGGAGACCGTCGATGCCTTCCTTGAATGGGCGGCCGCCGAACAGGACGGCGCACCCTTCTTCGCCGCCGTCCACTTCTTCGATCCCCACATCCCTTACGATCCGCCGGAACCATGGAGCTCCCTCTTCACGGACCCAGGGTACCGGGGCGAGTACGGAGCGGAGTGGGGCAGCGTCTCCCAGCTGAACGCCGTGCATTTTCAGAGCGACACCATCCCGCCCGACGGGCTGCACAACCTTGTGGCTCTGTACGACGGCGAGATAGCCTTTACCGACAGCGAGACAGGACGGCTTCTGCAGGGTCTCAGGGACATGGGCATCGCCGGGAACACAGTGATAGTGGTGGTGGGCGACCACGGCGAGGAGTTCATGGAGCACGGCGGAATGGATCACGGAAGGACTCTCTACCAGGAGGTCTGCCACGTCCCGCTCATCATCGCCGGGCCAGGCGTGCCCCGGGGCGGAAGGGTGGGAACGCTGGTGGGTCAGGTTCACGTGCTGCCCACCGTCCTGGACCTTGCCGGGATCGGGGACTCCCCCGGATCGCTCTTCTCGCCTGATTTCACCGAGAGTCCCATGCCCGCCAGCGACGTGCTGTGGCGGGAAGGAAACCTGGCCAGCCTGGTATGGCCCGGCGGAAAGCTGATATGGGGCGTGGACGAGGGCTTCACACAGCAGTACGATCTCACGGCGGACCCGGGAGAGCTGTTCCCGATGCCTGCGGATTCGCTCAGGCTTTCCCAGCTCGAGTGGTACTTCGGAACGCCTCCGCTGGCCGAGGCTCCCTACGTTGACATAGAGGGGACCATACAGCGGGAGCTCAGGAGCCTGGGCTACATCCGCTGAGCCTGCGCCTCAGCACCTCCCAGCCCACCATGGCTGCAACTGAAGCCACGTTCAGGCATCGTCTGTCGCCCTGCTGGGGTATCATCACCGCCCATTGCGCCAGGGCGCACGCCTGCTCTGAAATGCCCTCCGCCTCGTTTCCGAGGATGAAGGCGGTTCCCGGGGGAAGATCCGCCCGGTTCAGCGGAACGGCGCCCGGGGAATTCTCCACCGCGACCACACCGAAACCCGCGTTCATGGCCCATAGCGAGGCCTGAACGGCGTCAGGGAACCATATCCATGGAACACTTGCATGAGTGCCCCTGGATGTGCGGCCCACCTTCCTTCCGCCCGGCAGGGCGGATATCCCGCACGGGAACACTGCCGAAGGCTTGACGGCCTCGGCTGTCCGGAACACGGAGCCGACGTTGTATGCGCTTCTGAAGCCGTCCAGTATGAAGATCGTCGTGCATCGGGAGAACATGGGGGAAATGTACCCCATTCCCGGCGGACAGGGAAGGCCCTGCCTTGAAAACGGCACTCTCCGGGCCGTACTTCCCTGCATGAGGCTTAGGAACTGGGTACTGGCGGGCGTGTTCCTGCTGCTGGGGCACCACTTCCTGACACATTCCCCCGCGGCGCCTCCTGCAGGGGAGGGAACAGGGATCTGGCGCGGAAGGGTGTCCACGGTCACCGCCCGGGGGGCCATGCTGGAACAGGGCCTCTGGGTCTCCTCCCGGGAGCTTTCGGGAGCGGTTGACCGGGGCGATTCACTTCTGGTCATGGGAAGGGTCAGCGGCACCTTCCTCACTCCCTGGGCGCTGCGGGTAAAACCCGGGGATGGCCTGTTCCAGAGCGCCAGAAGGGCGGTAGTGGCCCGGTTCAGATCGTCGATACACGACAGCCTGGCCCTGGGGCTCTCGGCGGCCGTACTCACGGGAAGCAGGGGAATGGTGCCCGCATGGGCCGCGGAGACATTCCGCCTCTCGGGAACCTCGCACCTGCTGGCCCTTTCCGGAATGCACACGGGGATAGTGGCGGGCTTCCTGCTGTTCCTTTCACGGGCCCTGCTGGGCCGGAGGGCGGCGGGAGCCGTTCTGGCCGCCGGGGCCATTGCGGCGTTCGTGATGCTCACGGGGGGGAGGGCTTCCACTGTCAGGGCGGGCATTATGGCGGGGGCATGCGTCCTGTGGATGGCCTTCCGCGGCGGAAGGACGCACCCGCTCTCGGTCTGGTGCATTGCCCTGGCCCCGGTCCTTTCGGACCCGTCACTCCTCGACGACACAGGCGCCCGGATGTCCTACGGGGCGGTCCTCTCCCTGATACTGTTCGCCAGGAGCTGGAAGGGGAACCTGGGCAGGCTCGTGGCGCCGTTCTGGGCGGGCCTGGTGGTGATAGTATCCCTGGCGCCTCTCACCGGGGCGGTGTACGGGACCGTGAACCCGGCAGGAGCCGTGGCAACGGTGCTGAGCATCCCCCTGATGACAGGGGTCATGGCGCTTGCCCTCCCCGCGGCCCTGGGGGCGGGATGCGGCCTTCTTGAATGGCTCTGCCGGCTGTGGCTCAGGCTGCTGGGGCTGTTCACGGGATGCGGCTTCGCCTTCCGGGCGGACCGGACAGGAACAGCGGTCTGGATGGCCCTAATGGCGCTGATTCTGGTTGTCAAAAGGGGAAAGGGCTTCGCCCGGAGGTTCAGATAGGGTATTCCTCGTCGAACTCCTGCGGCGGCTCAGCCAGGCTGTCAGGGGGCAGGAACGGCGGCTCCGAGCCCTCCATCAGGGGTCCGGGAACCGGCCCTCCCGCCCTGATGAAGCGAAGAAGGATGGCGCCGGAGTTGTCAAGCGCGCCGTCCAGGCGGTCAAGACCCACCGCCTCGAACACGGCGCCCAGCGGAAGGTTCATCTCGAGGGTGTCGCCCGGGAACACCACCCACCCCTCCCTGACCCCGCCCGGGGAGTGGGAGATCAGAACGGCAAGACCGTCGTAGCCCGACAGACCCTCATCGATCACCGCAACCCGGTATGAACCCGCCGGAAGCGAGATTGAGCGGCTGCGGTCGAGTATGGCCAGGTTGTATGCGCTGGAGACGGTTATGGACGGTGTCACCTCGCGTATGACCGGAAGGAAGCTTATGGAGTCAAGCGCGGTGGGTGTGGAGACCCATATCGTGACCGAATCCGTGAAACCGGCAGCAGCCTTCCAGGTCACGCTTCTTCCCGTGGCCGTGTCCTGGCCCGACTCGAGAAAGGTGCCGGAGGAACACTTCCAAAGGGCCTGGGAGCCGTCGGGTATGATGGTGGAGAGGTAGGCGGTCCCATCGCCCGAGGGATCTATCGAGGCCAGTATCTGGGCCGGATCGTTCACCTGCCCTCTGGACTGGGTGACTATCCATGTTGCCAGCACCGCCAGGGGCAGGAAGAACGGGTATCCCACCGACAGTGCCTTTCTGAAGGCGCTTTTCCTTCTCATGGACGTAATATTGCCTTTCCGGCCGGTTTGCCGCCAGTGGCGCCCTCACGGTATCTTTGCCGACAAAGGAAGGAGCCGTCGAATGGACGATACAGCCGGATTCCTGATGCAGCTCATGGCCGCCAGAAGCGTATCCGGGCATACCGCTCAGGCGCTTCGTCTGGTGGAGGAGCGTTTCACCGCCATGGCCCTTGAAACAAGGGTCACCCGGAAGGGGTCCCTTGTGGCCACCATTCCCGGAGCGTCCAGTGAAGGGATCGTCTTCGCCGCCCACCTGGACACGCTGGGAGCCATGGTGAGCATGCTCACCGCCGAAGGGACACTTCGCTACAGGACTGTGGGAGGGCTGACACCGGGAAGCATAGAAGGCGAGTACTGCCTTGTGGAAACCTTCTCGGGAGAACTGATCCCCGGAACCATCCTGTTCGACCGGACATCCGTCCACGCCTACGGACAGGAAAAGGCCGGGGCCAGGAGAGAGCATTCCGACATGTACATCAGGCTGGATCGCCAGGCGGGAAGCGCCGCTGATCTTGAGGCGCTGGGGGTGTCCGTGGGCAACTACGTTCACTTCGATCCCAGACCCGTCCTCACCGACTCGGGTTACGTGAAGGGAAGGCACCTCGACGACAAGGCGGGTGTGGCGGCGCTGGTCCGGGCCGCTTCCGATGTTCTTGCCATGAAGCGCAAACCCCCGCGCACTCTGCATTTCCTATTCACTTCCCACGAAGAGGTGGGGCACGGCGGAGCGGGCTGGTTCCCGCCGGACGTGACGGAGCTCATAGCCGTGGACATGGGAGTGACGGGAAGGGACCAGGCGGGAAGCGAGAGGAAGGTTTCCATCTGCATGGCGGACAGCAACGGACCCTACAACTACGACCTGACCCGGAAGCTCATCGGGCTGGCTTCCCGTGAAGGTGTTCCCCATGCGGTGGACACGTACCCCTTCTACGGCTCCGACACCGCCGCCGCGCTTCGAATGGGCCTCGATGTGAGGCATGCACTGATAGGGCCGGGAGTGGATGCGAGCCATGCGGTGGAGAGGACCCACCTGGACGGGATAAGGGCTGCCGCCAGGCTGATCGCCCTCTACTCGCTGGAATAGGCCAGAATGGTCTCCACAGCCGCCGGAAGGTCCCGGGCAACGTGGTCGGGAGGGTTTCCCCCGTCAAGCCGGATCATCTCAAGCTGAGCGCCGCCGCGGCCGGTGAGCACCAGCATGGTCCTGAGACCGGCCCTGCGGCCCATTTCGATGTCCGTGGCAGCATCGCCGACCATCCATCCCCCCGTTCCCGGAAGGGCCAACTCCCTTCTGGCCGAGTCGATCATGCCGGTCCCGGGTTTTCTGCAGGGGCAGTTGTCCCAGGGGGCGTGGGGACAGAACCTGATCCCGGTGAACCTGCCTCCGGCCTTTTCAAGGAGCATGCTCATCCTGCGGTGGATGCGGTGCATCTCTTCTATCCCGAAAAGACCCCTGGCTATGCCCGACTGGTTTGTGACCACTATCACCGGATGACCCCTGGAGCAGAGCTTCGCAATGGCCTCGAAGACCCCCGGCAGCGGCACCCACTGGTCAAGACGGCGCACGTAGTCACTGCGGTTCTCGTTGATGACCCCGTCACGGTCCAGGAACACCGGCTCAGCCTTGCTCACCACGGCTCCTGTGATACTCCACCAGGTCCTTCAGCCCCTCTTCGAAGGGTATGCCGGGGCTCCAGCCAAGCACCTCCCGGGCCCTTCCCGGATCAAGGCTTACCCTGAGGATCTCTTCCGGAAGCGGATCGCCGAACTCCGGCGTAAGGCTGGTCCCGACCAGTGACCTGATCAAGGCGTCGAGCTCAAGAACGCTCCTGCCGGTTCCCCAGCCTATGTTGAAGACCCCCCCGTCCAGCTCCGGCCGCGAAAGGTCCATTGCAAGATGGTTTGCCCGCGCTATGTCCCCGACGTGCACGTAGTCCCTGAGCTGCCGTCCGTCGCCGTTGATCCGGGGAGGGGTTCCCTCGAGGTACTTCACCGTGAATATGGCGGTGACTCCCGCCTCGCCCCTGGGATTCTGTCGCGGGCCGTACACGTTGGGATACCTGAGGACCACGTAGCCCAGCCCGTACAGGTGCCTGTAAAGGAACAGATAGTGCTCCACGGTATGCTTGCTCACCCCGTAATGGCAGATGGGGTTGATGGGGTGGTCCTCGCGCACCGGGATGTACCGGGGTTCACCGTACACCGCGCCTCCGGTGGAGGCATACACGATCCTCTTCACCCCCGAGCGCCTGGCGGCCTCGAGAATGTTCAGGGAGCCCCCTATGTTCACCGAGGAGTCGAAGACGGGCTCCCTCACCGACCGCCTGACATCCATCTGGGCGGCATGATGGCAGATGATGTCGAACCGGCCCCTGATGACGGACTCGGCTGCCTCCGGAGACCTGATGTCCTGTTCCAGGAACAACGCGGCAGGGTTCAGGTTCACGGCGGAACCGGTTGAGAGATCGTCCATGACAACAACCTCATGACCAAGCTCCACCAGATGGTCGGTGACGTTGGAGCCGATGAAACCGGCGCCTCCGGTGACAAGAATCCGCATCGGGGACCTCCTTGGATTGTTGCGGGAAGATAAACAAGTGGACAGCAGCGGGCCAAACGGTCATCTTTGGCCAATACCACGGAGGTGCCAATGAAAGTGCTGGTCGTTTCGGGGGGAAGGTCGGCCGAACGGGACATTTCCCTTGTCTCCGCAGAGTGGGTCAGAAGCCGGCTGGGCATGGCCGGACACTCCGTCCTGGATGTGAGGATCTCCCCGGGAGGGGACTGGACGCTCCGGGGCGAACTCCTCGAGATATACCCCGGGGTCTGCCCCTGGAGGCTGGCCACCCCTTCCGGGGGCCAGGTGGATTTCGACATCGTGTTCCCGGTCCTTCACGGCCCCTTCGGCGAGGACGGGACCATCCAGGGAATGTGCGACACCGCCGGATGGCGGTGCGCCGGGGTTGGTGTGATGGGAAGCGCGGTTGCCATGGACAAGCACACCATGAGGCTTCTGGCCAGGGACGCAGGTCTTCCCCTGCTTCCGTGGGTGTTCAACGATGGCTCCGGGAACCACGGCGCGTTCGCCGAGACGGCGCTGGAGCTGGGCCTGCCCCTGTTCGTGAAGCCTTCCCGGATGGGGTCCAGCGTTGGCATTAGCCGGGTTGACAGCGTTGAAGGGCTTCTCCCGGCCCTGGCCGCCGCGGCGGAGCACGACGAGAGGATACTGGTGGAGAAAGCCCTTGAAAGGCCCAGGGAGCTGGAAGTGAGCGTGCTTGGCTCAGGAGGGGGGATAGAAGCCTCTGTCCCGGGCGAGGTGGTTCCCGGCCGGAAGTGGTACGATTACCAGGCGAAGTACAACTGCAGCGACTCCAGGCTTCTGATCCCGGCCCCGGTCACCCCGGAAACCGGAGGCAAGCTCAGGCTCCTTGCACAGACGGCCTTCAGGCTCATCGGAGGAAGGGGATACGCCAGGGTTGACTTCCTGATGGGCTCCAACGGCGAGGATGTGTACTTCAACGAGATGAACACCATCCCGGGGTTCACCTCCATAAGCATGTTCCCCAAGCTTTGGGAGGAGTCCGGGCTTCCCCCGGACGGGCTTCTGGAGGCCATCATGCAGGAGGCCATGAGCAGACCCGTTACGGGAACCGTCAGGAAGACATGAACATGAAGTGCGACCTGAGGAGCGACACCGTCAGCGTTCCCGAAGGACCCATGCGAAGGGCCATGGCCGCGGCTCCGGTGGGGGACGATGTTTTCGGCGAGGACCCCAGCGTGAACCTGCTGCAGGAGACCACCGCAGCCCTCCTCGGAAAGGAGGCCGCCCTCTTCCTGCCTTCCGGGACCATGGCCAACGGAGTGGCCATAAGGGCCCTCACGAAGCCGGGTGACGAGGTGATATGCGGTTCCGGAAGCCACGTGTTCAACTTCGAGGGGGGGCAGTTCGCCCTGAACGGCGGAATTCAGCTCCATCCGCTCCCCGAGCTTCCCGCAGGGCTCCCGGACCCCGCTGCCGTAGCGTCGCTTCTAAGGCAGAGGGCCGACATTCACAGGGCACCAAGGACCCTCATCGCGCTGGAGAACACACACAACATGCTCGGGGGGGTCATCTGCCCGGAAAGCACCGTGAGCGAGCTGGTTCAGCACGGCAGGACATCGGGGGTTCCGCTGTACCTCGACGGCGCCAGGTTCTGGCACACCGCCCCTCCGGGCCGGCTGGCGGAGCTGGCCGCCGGGTTCACCATGGTCTCGGTCTGCTTCTCCAAAGCCCTGGGCTGCCCGGTTGGTTCGGTGGTCGCCGGCCCCCCGGACCTGGTGGAAAAGGCCCGATGGTACAGGAAAAGGATGGGGGGAGGCATGCGCCAGGCGGGGATACTGGCGGGAGCATGCCTCTGGGCCCTCGAGAACAACCTGCCCAGGCTTCCCGAAACCCACTCCATGCTGGAAATGCTTGCTGAGGCCGTTATGGTGTCACCGGGGCTTTCGTGCGACCCGTCGGCTCATCCCACCAACATACTCATGGCCCATGTGGAGAGGGGCAACGCTGAAGAGGCCGCCATCGAGCTTGGAAGGATGGGGGTGGGCGTTCTTCCAGTGGGCCCGGAGAGGATAAGAATGGTGACGCACCTCTCCCTGAAAAGGTCCGACCTTCGCCATGCGGCGGAGGTCATACGAAGGTACGGAGGTTAGGATGAGGGCGGGAGTAGCAGGGGTCGGCCACCTTGGATACCATCATGCCCGGCTCCTGAAGGGGCTGGTCCAGGAAGTGACCGTTTACGATACCGACCCGGAAAGGCTTTCAAGGGTCTGCTCCGAACTGGGGGTCCGGCCCGCAGGGGACCTTCGTGAACTTCTGGATTCCGTTGACGCCATGGTGGTGGCCTGTCCGACTGTCTTCCACCACCAGGTTGCGGAAGAGGCGCTAAGGGCCGGAGTGCCGGTTCTGGTGGAGAAACCCCTGGCGGCCACGGTGCCACAGGCCAGGGAACTGGTGGAACTGGCAGGAACGGCGGAGCTGGTTCTGGCCGTGGGTCATGTGGAACGTTTCAACCCTGCCATGACAGCGGCAATGGAACACATCCGCCGTCCCCTCTACATCGAGGCCAACCGGCTCGCACCCTTCTCCCCCAGATGCACCGACGTGAGCGTAGTGATGGACCTGATGATACACGATATCGACCTTGTCCTGTCGCTGATCCGATCACCCGTCGCAGACATTCAGGCATCCGGGGTTCCGGTCCTCACACCCACGGTTGACATAGCAGGCGCCCGTATCTCCTTCGAGGACGGTACACTTGCGGTGATCAACGCCAGCAGGATATCACTGACCCAGGTCAGGAAGCTGAGGGTGTTCCAGGAGGGCGGATACGTCTCGGTGGACTTCGGCGAGAAGAAGGTGAACGCGCTTTCGGTGAAGGACGGCGCCATTGCGCCCCTTTCGGTGGAGGTTCCGGACCACAACGCACTGGAAATGGAACTCAGGGACTTCCTCAGGGCTGTGGAAAGCCGCGGCGAACCGGCCATAACAGGTCAGGACGGCCTGAGGGCCCTTGAGACCGCCGAGACCGTTCTCAGCAGATCTGCGGAGAGTTTCAGGAAGATCAGGGGATCCGGATGAGATTCCTGGTGAGCGCCGGGGAGCCCTCGGGCGACTCCAGGGGCGCGGAACTCCTTGGCGCTCTTTCCGCAAGCACCTCCGTTGAAGCCTTCGGCATGGGTGGAGAGTGCCTGAAAGCCGCCGGCATGGACATCGTGGTCTCCCAGAACGGGATGTCGGTCATGGGTTTCACCGGGGTCCTGCCTGCTCTGCCGCGGATACTGGCGGCGGAGAGCTCTCTCAGGAGGCTTGCCTTGTCACGGCGGCCCGATGCCCTGGTCCTCGTTGACTATCCCGGGTTCAACATGAGACTGGGCGCGTGGGCCAGGAAACGGGGCATACCCGTGGTGCAGTACATTGCACCGCAGCTCTGGGCATGGGGCCGGTGGAGGATGCGGAGGCTCTCGGGTTCCTGCGACCTTCTGGTGGTTATCCTGCCCTTCGAGGAGGAGTTCTTCAGGCAAAGGGGGATCAGGGCCTTCTACGCCGGCCATCCCCTTGCGGACACCATACCCGGCCCCCGGCCGGAGCCCTCGGGGCTTCCGGAGATCGCCCTGCTTCCGGGAAGCAGGCGGCAGGAGGTCAAGCGGCTTCTTCCGGAGATGCTCGGAGCGTACAGGATACTGCGCTCCCGGGGGCTGGTGGATCGTGCCGTGATAGCTGCGGCCGATTCAGTCGGACCGGGCTGCTACCCTTCCCCTGAAGACGGCCTCTCACTGGTCTGCGGGCCATCCGGCGCCCTCAGGAACGCCCGGGCGGCACTGGTCTGTTCGGGTACCGCAACCCTGGAGACGGCCATGCACGGGGTTCCCCAGGTCATCTGCTACCGCACCGGGAAGCTCAACTTCCTGATGGCCAGGCTTCTGGTAAGGGGAGTGGAGAGGATCGGCCTGGCGAATCTGGTAGCAGGGAAGGACATCGCCCCCGAACTCCTTCAGGAAAGGGCGAACGCAGGGACCATGGCCGCGGCGGTGGAAGGCATTCTCGGGGACGGAGCGTTCAGGGAAGGAACGGCCAGGGTCAGGGAGATGCTGGGACCCGGCGGAGGAGCCACCAGGGCCGCCGCTGAGATCCTCTCGTTCCTGGAGCAGCGGTGATACCGGTGGGAAGCGCCGGCAAGGCGCTGCTGGAGCTGCTGGGAAGGACCTGGAGGGTGGAGAGCATCTCTCCCCCCGCCGGCGCCGGCCGGGGACGGGTGCTCTACTCATTCTGGCACGGGACCCAGCTGCCTCTGCTCTACACCCACAGGAACCGGGGGATCACGGTGATGGTGAGCCGGAGCAGGGACGGAGGCCTGGTGGCGGCTCTGCTTTCTGCCATGGGTTTCGGCACGGTCAGGGGAAGCTCATCCAGGAACGGCGCGGAAGCCGCAATGGAAATGTGTTCCATTCTTGGCGGGGGGAGCTGCGCCATTACCCCCGACGGCCCCAGAGGGCCTGCTAAAACCGTCAAACCGGGCGTCCTGAGGATAGCGGCAAGAACCGGGGTTCCCATCACCGCCATGGGGGTGGCGGCCTGGCCCCGGATCCGCCTGTCAAGCTGGGACGGCTTCCTGATCCCGCTCCCCTGGAGCAGGGTTGCAGTGGCGGAAGGCTTACCCATTCTCCCCAACAGGATAACGGAAGCGGCCCTCACGGCGGAGATGGGCAGGGTCACCGCCGCGGCCGCGATGGCCGTGTCGCCCGCTGCGGCCCTTCAGGCGGCGGCGGCTGGAGTGGCCGGCGCCGCCGCGATGCCGCTGCTTCTATTTCGGCCCTCCCTGGAGAGGAGGGAGCGGCTTGGCGGGGGGCCATCCCTCGCCACCAGGCCGGCATGGCTCCACGGTTCATCTCTGGGCGAGCTTCGCGGGCTGCTCCCGGTGGCCGGGGCGCTCTCGGAACGGCGGGTGCCCGTTTACTTCACCTGCTTCACCCCGTCGGGAAGGGCTTTCATCAGGAGAGAAGGGCTGCCCGGCTCCTTCCTTCCACTGGACACCCCCGGGTGCGTTCAGCGGTTCCTTTCGAGGGTCAGACCCAGGTGCCTCTTCCTTGCCGAAACCGAGATCTGGCCCTGCCTGCTCAGGGAGGTGCTTCACAGGGGAATACCCGCGGCTATGGTGAACGCCAGGTTGTCGGAGAGGAGTATGAAGGGTTATACCCTCATCAGAAGGCTTGTTGCTGGCTGTCTCTCAGGTTTTGCCGGAATACTCGCACGCACGCCCGAGGACGCGGAACGTTTCAGGAGGCTGGGGGTGGAAGGGCGGGTGGTAAGGGTTGCCGGTGACGGCAAGGCAGCGGTTGCACCCGCTCCGCCGGACCCCGAATGGAAGGGAATGCTGGTGCCCGGGGTGCCCTACCTCGTGGCAGGTTCCACCAGAGAGGGCGAGGAGGAGTTCGTTCTGAATGCGGTGAAAGCCGCCGGCATCGGGGTGATACTGGCACCCAGGCACAGCGACAGGCTTCCCGCCGCATTCTCGGCGGCCAGACGCCTGGGCTTCGCACCGGTTTCCTTCCAGGGGAGGGAAGGCCCGGGAAAGTGCATCATACTCGACGTGCAGGGTGTGCTGCCCAGGATCTATCCCCTGGGAGCCGCCGCTTTCCTTGGCGGCACGGTGGCCCGGGTGGGAGGCCACAACATTCTCGAGCCCCTGAGCCAGGGTCTTCCGGTGGCGGTGGGCCCCCACCACTGGAACCACCGGGCTACAGTGGAGAAGGGGGTTACGACAGGGGTCGTTCGGGTTGCCTCTGATCCCACGGAACTGGCCTCCATACTTTCCGGCTGGATACAGAGCCCGGTATCCGGCGACGCGGCAAGGGACCTGGCCGGACTTGAGAACCGCTGCTTTCACAGGGAACTCCGGGCCCTTCTGGAAGGAATGATGCTTTGAGCCTTGAACTGGTCCACGGAAAGGTCACCAGACGCGAGAGGGGCTGGACCTGGCTTGTCTGGCTTCTGGCGCCGGTTTCCTGGGCATGGTCTGCATGGACCGTGACAGCCAGGTTCATCCACGACATCCGCCTTGTCAGGGTGACGGCTGTGGGGCCGGTGGTCGTCAGCGTTGGCAACATCGAGATGGGCGGTGTGGGAAAGACCCCTGTGACCATGTGGATCTGCGAGCGGCTCTCCAGAATGGGCATCAGAACGGCTGTTGTGGCCAGGAACCTGGCGGTCCGGAGGGGCCGTCCCGTGGCGGTGCTTCCCGGTTCATCGGGGGGAGGCGTTCCTGTGAGCGATGAAGCCCTGATGATGGGCGCCAGGCTGCATCCCCGCTGCAGGGTCTTCGCCGGCTCGAACAAGACCGAGACAGCGGTCAGGGCCGCACGGGAGGTGGATCCCCAGGTGATCGTGGTTGACGACGGGTTCCAGCACCTGGGGCTATACCGCGACATTGACGTGGTGGTCCTCAATGCGGAACACCCGTTCGGAGCAGGGGGCGTCTTCCCTCTCGGAACCCTTAGGGAACCGCCATCCGTGATATCCAGGGCCGACTTCCTCTGGCTGAACCGCGCATCCAGCGGCACCACCGAGAAGCTGGCCCGCAGGCTTTCAGCCCAGAAGAACTGGAAGGCCCCGTTCATCGCGAGCCGAGTGGCCGCGATGCCGCCAAGGGAGGCCGACGGAAGCCCCGCGCCGGTGTGCCCTGTGGTGGCCTTCGCCGGAATAGGCAAGCCTGATTCCTTCCGTGAGACCCTCTCCGGGGCGGGCTTCTCTGTGCTGGACTTCCTGGAGTTCCCCGACCACTGGAACTACTCCGCCGAAGATTGCCATAGATTACTGACGGCGCTCAGGGTCTCCGGGGCGCAGAGGCTGGCCACCACCGAGAAGGATGCCGCCAGGCTTGGAAGGAAGGGCATGAAACTGCTGAACCCGGTGGTTCTTCCAATAAGGCTTCAGGTTGACGGCGCAGGGGAGGAACTCCTGGGAAGGATCCTCGACCTGGTGCAGGAGAGGGAGCGCACTTGAGACACTGCGACGTTCTCATAACCGGTGGGGGCATGGCGGGGCTCATGTGCGCACTGATGCTTCCGGAAGAGCTTTCCGTGACGGTGCTCAGCAAGGTCCCGCTTCCCACCGGCAGCACCCATCTGGCTCAGGGGGGCATAGCCGCGGTCTCATCGCCCGACGACAGCCCCGGCATGCACCTGAGCGACACCATCAAGGCCGGGGGCGGCCTGGTGAACGAAGAGGTGGCCCTGGGGATCATAGAAAAAGGCGGAGCCCTCATACGCACACTGGGAAAGCTGGGCATCCCGCTTGAGGGCGCCAGCAACGGCATCGCAGGAATCGAGGGCGGTCACTCCTTCAGAAGGGTGCTGCACTACTTCGACCGCACCGGGCGTCTGATCAGCAGAAGGCTGGCTCAGGCCAGCAGGGCCAGAAGCAACATCACCATCATCGAAAAGGCCTTCACCATCAATCTTATAACCGCATCCCGCGAAGACCCTCAGGCGGTTTCCGGAGGCGGCGACAGATGCCTTGGGGCATACGTGCTCATGGACGGAAGGGTTGTCACCTTTCTGGCCAGGGAGACCGTGATAGCCACCGGGGGCGCGGGAAAGGCCTACCGTTACACGTCCAACGACGATTCGGCAACCGGCGACGGCATGGCCATGGCCTACAGGGCCGGGCTTCCCGTGAGGAACATGGAGTTCTACCAGTTCCACCCCACCTGCCTCTTCCACCCTGACTACAGGAACTTCCTGGTGACCGAGGCTCTCAGGGGCGAGGGCGCCCTTCTGGTTGACCACAAGGGCAGACGCTTCATGGAGGACTACGACCCGGAAAGAATGGAACTTGCACCCAGGGATGTGGTTGCCAGGGCCATGGACAGCCACATGAAGCACCACGGGCAGGACCATGTCTTCCTGGATGCCACAGGACTGGGTGAGGGATTCCTCAGAAGCCACTTCCCCGAGGTCACAAGGGGGGTGCTCAGGGCCGGCATCATCCCCTGGGAAAGGCCCATACCCGTGGTTCCGGCGGCCCATTACTGCGTGGGCGGGGTTGTGGCGGGCATGGACGGCTCCACCGAGATGGCAGGGCTCAGGGTGATAGGCGAGGCGGCCTCCACAGGCCTTCACGGCGCCAATCGCCTGGGGAGCAACAGCCTGCTGGAAGCAGGGGTCATGGGCATGGAAGCAGCCCGGACCATTCCCCTGACCATGGCCGCCGGTAACGCCGGCTCCGTGAGGGACTGGTACTACGGAAGGGCAAAACCCCTGGAGGAGAGCATTCTGGTTGACCACTCCTGGGCCAGCCTCAGGAGCGTGATGTGGGACTACGTTGGCATAGTCAGGACGGACAAGCGTCTCAGACGGGCACTCAGGCTGCTTGAGGTGCTTTCCGAGGAGACCGAGGAGGACTACTGGAACCTGCTCCCCACAGTGGAGCTCCTGGAACTGCGGAACCTGTGCACCGTCGCCACGCTCATGGTGAGGTCGGCGCTTCGCCGCAGGGAGAGCAGGGGGCTGCACTTCCTGATGGACTGCCCCGAAACCTCCGCCACCCCCAGGGACACCGTGCTGAGGAAGGGTCTATCGTGAGACCCGGCTCCCTGGCCGGCATCGTTCTTCTACTGGCCTCGGGCTGCGGGAGCCTGCCTGTTTACCGCGGCACCGGAGTGACCTGCCGGGGACCTTCCGGAGTACCCGTGGAGGTTGACAGGGGCTCCAGTTCCGCGGCAGTGGCGTCACCGGGGCAGGGCACTGGCCCGGGAGTGCAGGGTTCGGCGACGGTACAGAACCTTCTTCGCGAGATAGACCGCTGGTACGGGACACCTTACGTTTACGGCGGCGCCACAAGGAACGGCACCGACTGCTCGGGCTTCACCCAGGCCGTGTTCAGGTCGGTGGGGGTGGATATCCCGAGGAGGGCTTCCAGACAGGCCGCCGCCGCCAGGAACGTTCCCAGGGGAAGCCTCAGGGCGGGGGACCTGGTGTTCTTCAACACGTCGGGGCCGGGCATCTCACACGTGGGCATATACCTCGGAGACGGCAACTTCGCCCACGCCGCCACTTCCAGGGGAGTTGTCCGCGAGTCCATGTCGCACCCTTACTACACCACCCGTTTCGTTCAGGGTGGAAGGTTCCTGGAGTAGCGTGCCGGGGCTCATACTGCTGGCCCTGGCCCTGTCGGCGGACGCCTTCGCCGTGAGCGTCTGCAGGGCCAGGGGCCGAAGGTCGGCCCTTTTCATGGCATCCGCCTTCGGATTCTTCCAGGCGGTGATGCCGGTGGCGGGATGGACCGCAGGCACCGCCCTTCGAGCAGCACTGAGCCGTTTCGCCCCCTGGGCAGCGTTCCTGATACTGGCCTTCGTCGGAGCGAGGATGGTGTGGAACTCGTTCAGGGCGGGCGGTGAGCCTTCATGCGGGACCAACGGAGGGCAGGTGGTCTTCCTGGCCCTGGCAACCAGTCTCGACGCCTTTGCCGCCGGGATCTCGCTCTCGCTGGTGGGTTCCGGGATATGGCTTCCAGCGGCGGTGATCGGTACAGTGACATTCCTTGTGTGCCTGGCCGGGGCGGGGATAGGGGCCGCGGCCGGCAGAAGGCTTGGTGTGAGGATGGAGATGGCGGCAGGGCTGGTGATCATCGCCCTGGGTGTCAGGGCGGTTCTATGAGGCTGCTGCCCCTTGCCCTGGCGCTGCTGTGCTGTTGCGAAGCAGCATCACCCCCCCGGGAACCCAGCGGCAGGGAGTTCAGGCTTCAGGGGCCTCCTGCCGTGACATGGGTGCACATGACGGAAGCAGCCCTGGGCTCTGCGCCGGCGGTTACCGACGGCGTGGTCTGCTTCGGCAACCTTGACGGCAGCCTGTACGCCCTGGAAGCCCGGTCGGGAGAGCTTCTCTGGACCCGGAACATGGAAGGCGGAGTGGCGGCGACCCCGGCGGTGGAAAGAGGAACGGTGTTCGCCGGAACGCTGGAGGGCGTTCTGACAGCGTTCGACCTGATGAGCGGGGAGGAGAAATGGAGCCTGACCTGCCGGACCGCATTCGCAGGCTCCCCCTCGGTCCGCGACGGCATTCTCTGCATTGGCGGAAGCACCGGGCTCTACGCGCTTGACTCCAACTGCGGGGAACCCCTCTGGTTCCATGAGACCCCGGCCGCAGTCGCCACCAGACCGCTCTATCACGGGAACATGGTCATCACAGGCTGCGACGACGGCGGCGTAAGGGCGTTGAACGCCGTGACCGGGGAGCCGGTATGGAGCTTCTTCACCCGGGCGCCGGTGCTCTCCTCGCCGGCGGCCGATGAAGGACGGGTCTTCATCGGCTCCAACGATTTCAACGTTTACTGCCTTGATGCCGCCACAGGCGGTCTGGTCTGGACGTTCCCCACCATGGGCCAGGTAACCGCGTCACCCGTGCCCGTGAACGGAATGGTGCTGGCCGGCGGAGTGGACCAGCGCCTCTACGCCCTCGATGTGAACACAGGGCGGGAGATATGGCGTTACGGCACCGACGGCTGGGTCTGGTCGGCACCGGCGGTCTCCGGCGAAACCGCTTTCATCGGGAGCTACGACGGCTGCCTTCACGCGGTGGGCATCGAGACCGGCAGGGGGTTATGGAAGCTCAGTACCGAGGACATAATCCACGGCTCGCCGGCGGTCTGGACGGATATGGTCTTCTTCGGCAGTCTCGACGGGGGATTGTACGCCCTTACTCCCTGAGCAGGACCTCCAGTGCCATGACCCTTATCTCCGGCGGGGCGTCGGGATCCTCCAGTATCCTTCGCCATACCTGGGCAGCAAGGTAGGATTCCCCCGTAACGCGGTAGATGACCCCGGCGGCAGCCAGTGTCTCGGGGGGGGGATCGGGTTCGGACATCGCCTCGGATATTCGGCTGAGGGCCGAATCGGTGAGCCCTTCCTGCCAGTCCATCACGGCCAGCACCAGGGCGGGAGCGTACTTGTGGGCCACGGGGGCCAGGATCCGGCGTGCCGGGTCAGCCTGTCCCTGCTGGATGTGCAGCAGCGCTATGTTGGTCCTGGGAACCGACCAATCGGGATCCAGTTCAACGGCCGCGTTCAGAAGTTCCATCACACCCGGTTCCCCGCGTTCGTATAGGACGGTGGCGTCCCTCACCAGCCTGGCCGCCGATAGCCTGGCCTCAAGGGCTTCCTCCATGTCTGCATGGAGTGGAAGGGCCACCCTTGTTCCGGCCGGAGGAAGGCTGTCCCACGGGTAGCCTGCGGCCATGGCAAGGGTCATTCCCGCTGAGGGGTCCGACAGCAGGGCCCACGAGACGAAGTCCCAGTGATCCCCGGCCGTCCAGGTCATCCGGCAGCGCTGGCCTGTCTCGGGGGGCCGGAAGACGAAATGGCCGGTGACCGTGCGTCTGGTGGAACAGCCCGGGAGCACCAGAATGGCGGAGGTCACCAGGGCGATGCAGGTCTTCATGATCCCCGGCCCCTCCTCTCGGCCTCTTCCACGATGTCGGCCACGGCGGCGGCGTTCTCCACCCTTACCGCCCGCTCCCTGAGGCAGGCCGCGCCGGGGAAGCCCTTCAGGTAGTGCACCAGGTGTCCCCTCATGGCGTTATAGACCCCCGGGCCGCCGCTTTCGGCCAGCATCAGCTCCAGCTGCTTCATCACCGCAGAGCGCAGCTCCCCGGGACGGGGTCCGGGCGGCCCCCCGGAAAGCTCACGGAAGATCCACGGGTTGCCCAGGGCGCCCCTTCCCACCATCAGCCCCGTAACCCCCTCAAGTGACAGAAGCCTTCTCCCGTCCTCGACGCTCCTGATGTCGCCGTTGGCCACCACCGGCACCGGCGACAGCCTTGAAAGCCTTCCGATCCCCTCCGGGTCAACCATGCCTGAGAACATGTCGGAACGGTACCTTCCGTGTATGGTCACCGCCCGGGCCCCGGCCTCGTGGAGCAGGCAGCAGATGTCCTCAGGCACCGGCTCTTCGGGTGTGAAGCCCAGCCTTATCTTCACTGTGACCGGAAGGCAGGTGGAGGATGCGGTTACCCGGACCACCTCCAGCAGCCTTGGAAGATCGCGCAGAAGTGCTGCGCCCGAGCCGCTGGAGAGGACCTTCCGTACAGGGCATCCCGCGTTGATGTCTATGAACGAGAACCCGAGGTCGGTGACCAGGGCGGCGCTCCTTGCGAAGTCCGCGGGCCTGGCGCCGAACAGCTGGACCCCCAGCGGCTGCTCCACGGGAGTGAACCTGAGGTAGCGTATGGATTTAAGCGACCTGCGGGACACCCCTGCCGCGGTCACCATCTCGGTCACGAGCCCGGTGGCGCCCAGCCCCCTGCAGATGACCCTGAAGGGGCTTCCGGTGTAACCGGCCATGGGAGCCAGGCACAGGCCGTGGGTGTATGCCGCAAACCCGTTCATAGAAGCGAAGCCGCGTGCTCATCGGCGTGGTAGCTGCTTCTGACCAGGGGGCCCGATGCCACGGAAGCGAAACCCATCCCGAGGGCACGGTCCCTCCAGCTCAGGAACTCGTCCGGCGTGACGAACCGTTCGACCCGGGCGTGGTCACGGGAAGGCCTCAGGTACTGGCCGATGGTCAGCATGCTGACGCCCGCGTCCCTCAGGTCGCACAGCGATGCCCCAATGTCCCCGTCGGTCTCTCCCAGGCCCAGCATCAGGCCGCTTTTAACTGGAACACCATCGGTGAGAGAGCGGAAGCTCGAAAGCACCCCGAGAGACCTGCCGTAGCTGCCCTGGGGCCTCAGGGATGGGAAAAGCCTCTCCACGGTTTCCAGGTTGTGGTTGAACACGTCCGGGGCGGCTCTGGCCACCGTTTCCAGCGAAGTTTCGTCACCGCCGAAGTCCGGGGTGAGCACCTCGACCCTTATTCCGGGAGCGCTTCTCCGCAGGGCCGAGACCGCTTCGCTGAAGAAGCCGGCTCCCCCGTCGGGAAGATCGTCGCGCGTGACCGATGTGACCACAACGTATTTGAGCCCCATGGCCCTGGCGGCCTCCCCGAGCCGCGCTGGCTCATCAGGGTCGGGGGGGAGCGGGGTGCCGTGCTCGACGGCGCAGTAGCGGCAGTCCCTGGTGCAGATCCTGCCCATGATCAGGAAAGCCGCGGTGCTGCGCTGGTAGCAGTGTCCCCGGTTGGGGCAGCGGGCCTCGTTGCACACCGTGTTGAGCCCCAGGGCGCCCAGCAGGCTTCGTGTTCCCGCCGCGTTCCTTCCCCCGGTTACCGGGGACCTGAGCCACTCCGGCCTCACAGGGAGTGCCTTTCCGCAAGCTCACGAAGGAGGGGAGCGGGCAGGATCGAATGATCGGCGGTCTCGGCGGCCACCCCCCAGAACTCCGTGAAAGACCTGTCCAGCAGCGGCACGAGATCATCGCAGCATGCCCCCGGCACGAACTCCCTCACCGTGGCGGTGCCCTCCTGGAGCTGTCTGCGGAACGTGGCTGCGGCTTCCCCGGTGAGCCCCATGGTGTAGTCGAGTATCCGGGGCTGGTCGTTGTCGAAGAGGATCGAACCGTGTTCAAGAAAGGCGTTCTTCGTTCTTGCCTGTGCGCTTCCCACAAGCTTCCTTCCATCCGGCGTCATCACCTCGAACCTGCCATGGCTCACGAAGCACGGTCCTCCGCCGAAGCCCCGGGCCGAACGGCCGGGGGCGTTCACCGTCGCCGGCACGCCGAGGGCGGCAAGGGCGTTCACCAGAACGGAGGCCACCGCTCCGAGGCTGTTCTCTATCCCCTGGGAGTACAGGGGATGGGAGGCGCCGGCGGTGACGGAATACGTGAGTTCCCGCCCGTGCCACACCGCCCGTCCGCCGGTGGGGCGCCGCACCAGACCGAAGCCGTCCGCTTGGAGCCGGGGCCTGTCCAGCCGGTCCAGCCCCTTTTCCAGCCTGCCCAGGGAAACCGTGTGGGGGTCCCAGGTGTAGGTCCGAAGGGCAAGGTCGAAAACCCCTTCGCCTGCCATGCCCGCCAGGCATGAGTCAACGGCCATGTTCACGGGGCCGGGGAGCGGGGGATCATGCAGCAGCAGGACCTTCAAGCGCCTTCCTTTCCGCAGCGGGTGTTCCCTAATATAATCGCGACTGGAACCGTGTTTCCAGAAAACGATATAGGTGAGGACATGAAAAGAACGCCCATACCCCTGATCCTCGTCTTCGTGCTGTCCGGAGCGGCGGCTGCCGAATCGGTTTACCGCGACGCCGGCGCTTCCGCATGGCCCTTTCTCAAGATGGACATCGGAGCCAGGGCGGCATCCCTTGGCGGAACGGGCCTGATCAACTCCGGAGCACTTGCCATTTTCGCCAACCCCGCCCTGCTGGCCTTTCAGGGGGGAGGGGTCACCGCCTCCCACAACTCCTGGTTCGGCGACACCAACCAGGAAGTCCTCGCAGCCACCATTCCATGGGGCAGGTTCGGGACGTCCATGGCCTTCCGTGTCATGAACACCGAAGGGCTTCAATACCGCGAATCCCCCTCATCCGAGCCCTCGGGCACGTTCGGGGTCACCGACCTGAGCCTGAGCGCAGCCCTGGGAGTGAGCCTGGGCTCGAACTTCGGCATGGGCGCAGGCGTGAAGTTCGTTCGCGAGAAGGTCTGGACCGAGGAGAGCTCGGGTCTGTGCTTCGACATAGGGCTTCTTCTCACACCCGCCAGGGGTCTGACGCTGGCGGCCGCCGCGCAGAACCTGGGCCCCGGAGCCACCATGGCCGCCCGCGAGTTCAGGCTGCCCCGTTCCCTCAGGGCCGCTGCAGGCTACTCCATGCCCCTGCCTCTGGGGGCCGCTTCGCTCTCGGCCGAGGTGCACAAACCCATGGACGGAAGCCCGAGGGGCGGTCTCGGGCTCGAGTACCAGCCGCTTCAGTGGGCCGCGCTGAGGGGCGGATACCGGATCAACGACCCTTCAAGCTCATTGACCGCCGGCTTCGGGCTGTCCCAGGGCGGCTGGACGATGGATTACGCCTTCGTACCCGGAAAGCACACCCTGGGAAACACCCACAGGTTCACCCTGACCCGAAGCTTCTGACCCCCGATGCTGATCCTCCTCGTAAACGACGACGGCATTCATCAGCCTGGCCTTCTGGCCCTTGAGGAAGCGCTGTCCGGCCACGAGATCCGTACGGTGGCCCCGTTGGGACACTGCTCGGGGGCGGGGATGTCGCTGGGGCTCTACGCTCCGCTCAGCGTTCTTCCGTGCGGCCCCGGCCGCCACGCCGTTACCGGGACTCCCGTTGACTGCGTGAAGGTTGCCCTTTCCTGCCTTCTTCCCCGCCGGCCCGACCTGGTGGTGTCGGGTATCAACCCCGGGGCGAACCTTGGGAACAACATCTGGTACTCGGGAACAGTTGCGGCCGCCACCGAAGCGTCATTCTGGGGCATTCCGGCGATGGCGGTCAGCGTCGAGCGCTCCGGCGAACCTCACTTTTCCCACGCCTCGCTTCTGGTCAGGCGTCTTGTGGAGGAGGGACAGGCGGAACACATCCCCCCCGGAATGGTGCTGAACATCAACCTGCCGCCAGGCGCTCCAAGGGGCACCAGGATAACCGTTCCCGGAAGCTTCTCTGCGGAGGTGCCGTTCCTGAAAAACCCCGACGGCTCATTCTCGTACGGCCCCTACGAGCTGCAGGGCATCAGGGAATCCGGCGGCACCGATGTGCACGCCATCCTCGACGGTTACGCATCCATCAGCGCCCTCTGCCCCAGGCGGGACTTCTCGCCCGTTCCTGAAAGGCTCCGGGAATGGTTCAGCTCCACCTGCTGACGGCATTCATGCTTCTCGGGCTTCCGGATGCGGTGGTCCTTCAGAACTCGGTGACCGTGGAGCTGGACTCGGTCTACACCGAGACCACCCGTCTGGTGATCGTCCCGCTTACAGGCAGGGGGGTCTCCAGGTACACTGTGATGACAGTGCCGTACAGGGCCGGATGGGAGGAGATCGAGCTCATCGAGGCCAGGACCGGTCTGTGGCGAAGCGGCAGAAGGGGATCGCCGGCAACGGTGACGGAACGCCCGCACCGCGCGCTGGGCTCACAGGTCCGGCTTGAGTCCAGCATGCGGGAGATGGTGCTTACCATGCCCGGGCTGGAAACCGGAGACACGGTTGTGGTCCACACCCGAAGGACGATCCGCAGGCTCCCCCTGGCTGACTGCTACAGCTACCACTACAGCCCCTGCTCCAGGGACAGCCTGGCATCCGGCGAGTTCACGGTGGTGAACCGTACCGCCGCCCGGCTTCTCACCGAATGGTCGCCCTGCTTCGGCCCGCCTGTCACAGAAGGCGAAGCCATCCGATGGAGGATAGGACCCCAAAGCCCGCTGGACCCCCACCCGCTTGCCCTGGTGGAAAGACCCTACGCGGCGGTAGCCAACGGGGACCCCGCCCGGGTCTCACGGGAGCTGTTCAGGGTACTCGACTCCTTCCCCCCCCTTGACCCCGGTCTTGCGGCGGAGGTTATCAGCGCCGCAGGAGGATCACCCGAGGAACTCAGGCGCTGGGTGGCCGGGAACGTATCCTACATGGGGGCCGACATCGGAGACTGGCCCGGATTCACCCCCAAGGCGCCCGGGGAAACCCTTCATGACAGAGCGGGAGTCTGCCGCGACACATCGGTCCTTCTGCTGCACCTGATCAGGTGTACCGGCCGTGAGGCCTGGCTGGCCATGCTCCACACCGGGGGAGGGACGCCGGGACTGGTGGGAAGCAGGAGTTTCGATCACATGGTGGTGGCGGTGCCCTCCGGTGAAGGTTATCAGGTGCTTGACCCCTCCGTGGCCGGTGTGACCGCCGGGCACAGCTACGGCCTTCGCGGCGCCCGTTATCTTCCCCTGACACCCTCGGGCTCCCAACTTGAGACCATCCCTGCGGAGGGCTACCGGGACTCCATTTCCCTGCACCTGTCCGGCCGCCTGGATCAGGGCGCCGTCTCCGGCCTGCTGACCGCCACCGCATCCGGCGCCCCGGGGGAGCTTCTGACGACCATCCTCGAACGGGTTCCCCTGGCCCACAGGAACCTTATGATGGGGCGCTTCTTCGGAGCCGCCCGGGTGGACTCGGTGACGGTGAGGAACGACACGGTGCTGGTGGCAGGAGCGTGGAGCGCCCCGGTGGAGCAGGGCTGCCTGCTCCTTCCGGGTCTGAGGGACATTTCCCTCTCCGGCACCCGGGCAGCGTTCCTGCTGCTCCCCAGGCTGCCCGGCAGGATCCGGCTGGATGCCCCGGCCTGCGAGATCCTTGACATCACCCTGATACTCGGGAACTGCCGGGCTTCCGTGCCCGCACCCGTGGGCAGGGGCGGCTATTCCTGCAGCCTCTCCGTAAGGGGGGACACCCTTTCCATGGTGGAAAAGGCCGCGGTGGCACCCATGTACCCGGACCCGGAGACCATCCGCGAGACGCTCCTCTGGCGATCGGGATCGGCACCCAGGACGGTCAGGCTGAGATGAGCATACTTCCGCTTCTGCTCCTGGCAGCGCCGCTCTCGCGGACCACCAGCCTTTCCATAAGCATCCACCACGAACCCGGTCTGACCCGGGGAGTGTTCACCACATCGGGTGTGCAGGGCCAGGACCGGCGCTTCTCAAGGCTGTCCCGCGACTACGATCCGGCCTACATGTCAGTCTCTTTCCTCGGCGCTTCCCTTGAGGTCCCTTCCTGGGGAGTGGACACCCTCACGGGAAGCGGCAGCTGGCCCAGGTCACTTCTTGTGGCGCTCCCGGGGCTGGAACCCGGCATGGAGGCCACCTGGACGTTCCGGGTGGAGGAGTTCGGAAGGAACGCGGAAGAGGGGCTGTGGTTCCACTGGAGAGGGGGAGCGCAGCCCGACACCGTGCTGGTGTCCGTGAGCAGCAATGAACCATACAGCGTGCATCTGGAGGGATTCCAGCAGCTGGACACAGGTGTCTTCATCTCCACGGGAGGCGGAAGCAGGGCCATATGGCTGGCTTCACCGGCGGATTGGGGCCGTATCGGAAGAATGGTCCTGGGCGGCGCCTTGGACGTTCTGGCACAGCCGTCCCCGCCCGACCTCAGGGAGGCCGTGATCCAGGCGGGAGCCGCGGGAGCCTCTCTGGAAAGCTTCACTGCCAGGGCGAGGACCCTGATATCGGACAGCTTCAGGATAACGGGGCCTTCCGGCGAAGCGGCCCTTAGCGTGAGACCCGTACAGACCATCCTGGACAGCCGCTACGCAACGCCCCTGGAGGCGGCTGTGGTGTTCTGCGGCATGGCCAGGCTCGCGGGCCATGACGCGGTGCTGGCCGCCGCCAGGGAAGACCGCCCCCCGGTTCCTTACCCCATTGGCTGGAACCGCTTCCTTGTGAGGGTCAGCACCCCCGACGGCGCCCTCTGGTTCGAACCCTCGGCCCCTCTCACCCCGGCCGGCTACGTTCACGCCCCCGACACTCTGTTCATTCTCACCGAGGCGTCGGACATGCTCCTGGCCGTCTCACCCAACCAGGGCCATCCCGGCTACTGCCGGGAGGAGTGGTTTCTGGACCCCGTCTCCGGGGCTTTCAGTCTCACCCTGGACTGCCGCGGGGCCTTCGACATGGAGCTGAGGGGAAAGCTGGGCGGCATGCCGGAGGACGACGCCGTCATGGCCGTGGCGGAATGGTTCAGGGTCTCCGGCATTCACCTTTTCCCGGCACAGTGCGTCACGGGAGACCTTTTCGATCTCTCGGTCCCTGTCTCCCTGCAAGTGGCGGGTGTCATGGCCCCTGCCCTCGGAGCATGGTGCGAAAGGGCTCCGGTCCTGAGATGGAGCAGCGAAGGGGAGAGGATCGTTCTCGTCAATGGGGAAGAGCTGGACGGAAAGGTTCTTCTCAAGAGTGAATAGATACATCGTAGCCCTCCTTGTGATACTTGCCGGAACCGGGGTCCGTCTGGGACTCCGCTCGGCCAACTCCTCCCTGTT
Source organism: uncultured bacterium (assembly GCA_964541235.1). Lineage (GTDB taxonomy): Bacteria > Fermentibacterota > Fermentibacteria > Fermentibacterales > JCC-6 > UBA6080. The sequence goes on from CAZIPI010000006.1 coordinate 97,273, forward strand.
CTCCCATCCGCAGGTGGACGAGCTGGAGTACACTGGAACTCCGGACATTCCCTTCAGAAGGCCTCCCGGGACATACCTGCTGGCCGGGCTTCCCTGCGCGGGGATACTTTTCGGAGCGCTTTCCATGGCGCCTTCCCTGCTGTTCCTTCTAATGCTTCCGCGAAGGAGGGAGAGCGTGGCCGCCTCGTTCCTGCTGGCGGTGGAACCCACTCTGGCCCTCAGCGGCATCCAGCTCCTTCCCGAAGCGCCCGCGGCGGCCCTGCTGGCCCTCTTTCTGGTGCTGACCCGAAAGGGGCTCCACCGCTCCGCGGGCTTCGTCATGGGAACCGCGGCCCTGTTCAGGGGTGAGCTGCTGCTTCTCCTTCCCCTGTCGCCCCTGGGCGGAAGGAGGGGGCTTTCCATGGCGCTTCATGCCCTTGCCGCGGTGCTTCCCGTGGTGGCTGTGAACATGGCTTCAGGAGGCCCCGCGTCGGTTGCCTCAACAGGGGGTATCAACCTGTGGATAGGTTCGGACTGGAACCTTCTCACAACCCCTCCCGGCGTGGAGTTCGAGCAGCTGATGGAGATCCGGCCCGGCGACTCCTTCACGGCCAGGGCCCTGGATTCCGTCTCCCGCGACCCTGCCGGCTGGGTCCTCAGGGGGTTCACCAAGACCCTGGCCTTCTTCTCCCTGCCGGGGCCGGGGCGCAACATCGACTCAGGACGTGCCCTGAGACCCGTTTTTCCTCTTCTGATGGTAACGGCTGTGTTCCTGGCGGGGGCCGCAGGGTTCCGAAGGGACCCGGCGTCCCTGCTCATGGCCGCCGGCGTGGCCAGCGCCTTCATCTTCTTCCCTTCGGTGCGCTACAGGGCGGTCTTCATTCCGGCCTTCGCCCTGGCCGCCATGGGCACTCCATGGAAAAGGCTTCTGTCGGGAGCCGCAGCGGTGGCCCTGCTCAGCCTCCTGCTCAGATACCCCGGGCATGTCCGCCCGGGCCTGAACACAGTCCTCACGGCGCAGAACGCCCTGAGGGATGATTCTACCGCCAGGTGCCTTTCGCTTCTGGAGGAAGCCGAACTGGAAGGCTACACCGGCGCGGACCTGCACAACATCCGGGCATCCGCCATGGCCAGGGAGGGAAGGGAGTTCCGCCTGGTGCTGCTGGAGTTCGGGAAAGCCCTGGAAGCAGCGCCCCGCTCGCCAACGGTGTGGAGGAATGCCGCCGTCTTCCTCTGGAACTACGGCAGGACGGAACCCGCAAGGGAGGCGGCGCTGGCCGCGGTGGGGCTCAACCCGGCTCTCAGGCATGAACTGGCCCCGATACTCATGGAATAGGCCGTCCGGTCCATGTGTAGAACCTTCGAACCATGGGAAGGAGCACGATGATGATTATGAATGTGGCCGTTCTGATACTTGCAGCAGCCCTGAAGGGGGCTTCCGATTACGAAGAGGTTGTGGAGCGGGTCTCGGGGATGA
>CAZIPI010000007.1:0-93660 GCA_964541235.1 uncultured bacterium
CTAGAACGTTATGAACCTTGCACACGGGCAGAGGAAACCACAATGAGAACATCCCGCTTCCCACTAATGGGATGGTCGTGAGGGGAACGGTTCGCCCCTGGCCTCCAGTGTGTACTTGTTAAGGCTCTCCGGAGCGGGACTCGAAGCTTCCACACCGGTGGTTCTGATAAGGTAGAACGACTTATGGACGAATGACGGGGAGTCTGAGGGCTCCCCTTATCAATTTCGGGTTCGAATGGGATGACTGGTACGCCCGTAGATACTCGAACCTGTTTCCTCCGGTCGGTATCCAACCATTTCCAGAGTAAGGTAAGGGGCACCAGGGATGGCGCCCCATCTGGTACCGGAGGAGGGATTTGAACCCTCATGCCCTTTCGGACAATGGATTTTGAGTCCACCGCGTATGCCGTTCCGCCACTCCGGCTTCGCCGGGGGAATCTAACCCGGCCGGAGACCCCGCGCAACTTGACGGGAAGGGGTTCCGCGGATAGATTTGCCTTCCTACGGGCCCATAGCTCAGTTGGCTAGAGCCGCCGGCTCATAACCGGCTGGTCCCTGGTTCGAGTCCAGGTGGGCCCACCAATGGTGACGAAGGGCGGGTAGCTCAGTTGGTAGAGCACAAGCTTCACACGTTTGGGGTCGCAGGTTCGAGCCCTGTCCCGCCCACCAGCCCAATAGGGGGCACCTTCGGGTGCCCCTTTTTTCGTATGCAGGGGAGGTGAGATGGACGTTCCCATTCAGAAGCTCCTGATCCTTCAGGATATTGACAGAAGGCTGGACCGGACCAGGGCCGACCTGGACTCCATTCCCGGTGAGATGCAGATCCACCGGAAGGAGATGGAGGAACACAGGCAGCGCTACAAGGGCTTTGAGGAAGCCTTGGAGGCTTGCCGCAGCAAGCAGGTCTCGCTCAAGTCGGACCAGCAGGACCTCAGGACCAGGGTGGCCGAGTACCGCACACGGCTTTTGAGCATCAAGACCAACGACGAGTACAGGGCCATGCTGAAGCAGATCGACTACGCCATGGGGAAGATAGATGACATTGACACCTCGCTGCTGGAGTCCATGGAGGCCGAGGAGCAGGAGCAGGCTGAACTTGAAAGGGCGCTCCGGGAGCTGGAGAGATACCAGAAACGCTTCGAGGCCAGGCAGGAGATGCTGACCGGTAAGCGGGAGCAGCTGGAATCCCGGATAACTGACCTTGAGGCGGAGCGTGAGGCCACGGTTTCCTCCATTGACCTTAAGTACTACAGGAAGTATCAGCAGGCCAGGCAGTCCGGGCGCTCCGAGATGGTGGTGGGGCTCAAGTCCGGCGCCTGCGGAGGGTGCCTCACCAACGTACCGCCCCAGAACGGGGTGGAGATCAAGAGCGGCAGCACGTTCGTCTGTCCGATGTGCGGCTCTTTCGTTGTCTGGACTGTTGACAGCTCCCTGGCCGGGGGCAGGTGAGTTAGATTAGGATCGTTCGGGCCGGGCGGGCGGTCGCTCCCGTTACGGGAGAGGAAAGTCCGGGCTCCGCAGGGCGGGACGCGGGGGGAAACCCCCCGGCGCGGCAACGCGCGGAAAGTGCCACAGAGACGATGACTCCCCGAGGGGAGGGTGAAAAGGGGCAAACCCCGTCCGGTGCAAGGCCAAATAGCGAGGGAAGCCCGCAAGGGCTGGAGGGCGGCCCGTCCTCCTGGACCTCCGGGTTGGTCGCTAAGACGGATGGCCGCCGCCGCGAAAGCGGTACAGAACCCGGCTTACAGCCCGGCCCGAACGCCGCGAGGTGCCTTTGAGATACAGATGGGTTCCTAGATCCGCCGGCGATGCTCCCCAGCAGGGCATCGAGGGGCTTCCTTCGCCTGTTGCCGCGGTTCTTGCCAGGCGGGGTTTCACACCCGCCGGTGCCCGTGAGTTCATTGATTCCTCCTGGAGCAGTCTTTCCCCCTGGAACAGCCTTCCCGGCGCCGGGCGGGCCGCATCGGAGATCCATCGTGCCATAGGTGCCGGAGAGGGCATTCTTGTTCACGGCGATTTCGACGCCGACGGCATTACGGCGGTGGCCACCGCAGTGAGGGCGCTGAAAGCCCTGGGCGGCAGGGTGGACTGGCACATCCCATGCCGGTTCAGCGAGGGCTACGGCATCGGTGAGACAGGCGTTCAGAAAGCTCTGTCCGAGGGCTTCGGGCTTTTCCTGACCGTTGACTGCGGGGTAAGCGCAGTCGAGCCGGTGAAGCGGCTCTCGCAGGCCGGAATAGGAACCGTCATCACCGATCACCACCTTCCGGGGCCCGTTCTTCCCGATGCCCTGGCAGTTGTCGATCCTTACCTGTCCGGTGATGTCAAGGCTCCCTGGGGCAGACTGTCCGGGGCGGGGGTGGCCCTCATGGTGCTCAAGGGCGTGGCGGAGCTTTCCGGAAGGTCTGGCATGCCCGAACTCGAGCCTGACCTCTGCGCCATAGGGACTGCCTGCGACGTTGTGGACCTTCTGGGGGACAACAGGCTGATATTGAAAAGGGGCATGCATGTGCTGCGTTCCTCACCGTCGCTTGGCATATCCGCTCTGGCCAGGAGAGCGGGCCTTTCCACGGCGGCCATTAGCACCAGGGACCTTTCCTTCGTCATCGGCCCCCGGCTGAACTCCGCCGGAAGGGTGAGCCATGCCGATCTGGCGGTGAACCTTCTTCTCACAGGCGACGCGGCCCAGGCCGAGAGGCTGGCCGAAGAGCTGGAGGACTGCAACCGGAAGAGGCGCGAACTTGACACCGACGTTTTCACACAGGCAAGGGACCTGGCGGATGACGGACCCTGTGTCGTGCTGGGCAGCGAGTCCTGGCACCCTGGTGTGCTCGGGATAGCCGCCAGCAGGCTCGTGGAGGAGCTTTCGGTTCCCGTGGTGCTGGTCTCCTTCGCCGGCGCCGAGGGCAGGGGAAGCGCCCGTTCCGTTGAAGGGGTGCCGATCCACGGCCTTCTGCAGAAGGCTCTCGAGGAGGGGCTTCTTGTGAGGTGCGGAGGGCACAGCGTAGCCGCGGGGCTTTCTGTGATGCGTGACAGGTTCGACGAATTCCGCAGCTTCATGGTTGAGAACGCCGCGTCCATGGCTGCCGGGGAAGGGCAGAAGCCGGTGCTTCACATAGACGGCAGGCTCATGGGTCCCGAATGCGCCATGGAAACCATGCGGGGAGTTAAGCTGCTGGAGCCGTTCGGCCCCGGCAACACGGAGCCCGTGTGGATCGCCAGGAACGCCCTTGCCCTCACCAGGGACGTGGTGGGGAAGGGAAAACATCTGAAGTTGTCCCTTCAGATCGACGGGGTCACAAGGAACGCAATCGGCTTCAACATGGTCCAGCGCTCGGTGGAGTTCGAGCGCCAGGTGGATGTGGCCTTCCTCCTTCGTGAGGATTCCTGGAGGGGCGGCGAGTCCGTCCAGCTCCACCTTCTCGATGCCAGACCGTCTGCCGGGGCCGGGAATTGAGCCTTTCCCGAAGCGTGGTTCATGCATTCGATTCCCCGGACGCCGGGGCGGCTGTGCCGGGGTTCACCAGGCGCGTCTCCCAGGTGGAGATGGCGGTCCGGGTGGCGGAGACACTGGAATGGGGCGGGGTCTCACTGCTGGAGGCGGGGACCGGGGTCGGAAAGAGCCTTGCCTACCTTCTTCCCGCTGTCCTCTCCGGCAGGAAGTGCGTTGTCTCCACAGCCACCATAGCCCTGCAGGACCAGCTTATCGGCAAGGACATTCCGGCGGTGTCACGGATAGCTGGCGTGCCGGTGGACGCGGCGCTTCTCAAGGGCAGGGGCAACTACCTTTGCCTGCGGAAGTGGGGCCAGGCCTCCTCCGATGCCCCGGGATGGATGGCGCTCTGGGCCCGGAACACCGCTGACGGTGATCTGGGAAACGCTCCCATGGAGGTTCCAGCTGGCTTGAGGCCAAGGCTCTGCGGCGACAGCCTTGACTGCCTGGGAACCCAGTGCATGCACTTTCAGGGCTGCTTCTACTACAGGGCCAGGAATACCGCAAGAAAGGCGGCCGTAATGGTGCTTAACCACCACCTGCTGCTATGCGGCCTCTCCTCCGGCGACCTTGTGCCGGAAGCGGGGCTCCTGGTGGTGGACGAGGCACATCAGCTGGCGGATGCCGCCCTTCAATGCCTTGGCGTGGTTATCTCGGTACCCATGCTGGACCCTGTGATAGACGCAATAGTGCAGAGCGGCCTGGACCCGGAGAGGAAGGACGAACTCCTGGGTACGGTGCGCGGCGCGGCATCGGTCATAAACTCACTGACAGGGCGGGTATCCGGCGAAGAGGAGTACCCTCTTGCGGAAATGCTTCCCCAGTTCGACAGCCTGATCTCCATAAGCGAAACCCTCAGGGAAGGCCTTTCCAGAAGGGATGACACAGCGGCGGGAGCCCAGGCCGCGGCTTGTCTGGGAGAGGCCGCCCGCAGGATCGCCGAGCTTGAGGGCTCGGACTGGTGCGTCTTCACTGAAAAGGCCGGGAAGCACAGTGTTCTCAAGGGTGTTCCGCTGGAACCGGGTCCACAGCTGGCGGGGCTGGTCTGGGAGGCATTTCCCGCGGCGGTGCTCACCAGCGCCACCCTGTCCGTCGCGGGCGATTTCGGGTACTACGCCGGAAGGCTCGGTGTACCCTCCGGCTCTCTGGGGGAGGTTTTCCAGAGCCCCTTCGACTACCCGAGCCAGGCGGTGCTCTCGGTCCCGGACGACCTGCCGTCCAGGGAGGACCACAGGGCCCTCTCCCGGACCGCATGGAACGTGGCATCCAGGCTGGCCGGGATACTGGGGGGAAGGACCATGGTCCTGTTCACCAGCTTCAGGAATCTGGAGCTGACCATGGAGGAAGCCGCACTGAAACCCCTTCCCGGGATCCGGGTGCTGGCCCAGGGGCAGCTGTCACGTTCGGCGATACTGGAGAGCTTCAGGAAGGATCCGGCCGCAGTGATACTGGGAACCAGGAGTTTCTGGGAGGGGATTGATCTGGCCGGGGACCTCCTTCAGGGGCTGGTGATAGACAGGATCCCGTTCCCGTCCCCGGGCCACCCTCTGATGCGGGCCAGAATAGCATACCTTGAAGCCCGGGGCACGGCCTCCTTCACAGGCCTGATGCTGCCCCTGGCGGCGATAAGGCTCAGGCAGGGCGCCGGCAGGCTTATACGGTCATCCCGGGACACGGGGGTGCTTGTGATGCTGGACGAGAGGCTAAGGTCCGGCTACGGGAAGGTGCTTATGGCAGGCCTTCCCCCTTTCAGGCGGGTCTCCCTCGAGGAAGCCATGACATTCGCCGGGGAACACAGGGTAGTCCCCGGTGTATCAGCTTCTGAGGAGGAACCATGAGGGGAATCGCGGCTGTACCCGGGACAGGCTACTCGGTGTGCGTCATGGGGGTTTCGTCACCCCCCGGGGAGATACCCGCCGAAGCAGTCTTCCTGAACCAGGTCCACGGTTCGAGGGTGCTGGTCTCTCCGGAACCGGGCCGGGAGGCCGACGGCATGGTTCTGCCCAGGGAAGAGGGCCGCTTCCCTGGCCTTCTGACTGCGGACTGCCTTCCGGTCTTCGGGATATGGGATGACCGTATCGGCTGCGCTCACGCCGGATGGCGGGGACTGGCGGCCGGTGTTCTGGAATCGTTCTGCGCCGCAGGGGGCGGCAGTCCCCGGGCGGTTGTGCTGGGTCCATGCATTTGCGGAGGGTGCTATACGGTGGGCGACGAAGTCCGTTCTCTGTTCGTGGGGGAACACCGGCCCGGGGGGGATGCGCACCCTCCGGGAAGGCTCGACCTGAAACTGGCTGCGGCAGGTTGCTTCAGCGGTGCCACAGTTGTTTATTCCATCGAAGCCTGCACACTATGCACACCCGGTTTTCACAGCTACAGGAGGAACGGCACCGGGCTGCGCAACCGCATCTGGCTTGCGCCGTCAACATCCTGTCATGATATTCCCGCATCCGTTACCCTTTTCGTGGAACCTTACAAGCACTCCGGAAGGAGACCGGCATGACAAGGCTTGCAGCAGTCCTTTTCTTCATATTCATCACGGCATGTTCCACGGCGGTTGCCAGCGGAACCGGAAGCGGCTCCACCGTGGGCGTGATACCCTTCGGCAGCAGCGACGACAACTCGAGGTGGATAAGCGAGAAGCTCCACGATTTCCTCCGTTCTGCGCTGGAATCCGACCCGGGCTACGGTGTGATAGCGCCCCGTGACCTGAACAGGGCGTTCGAGCAGGCCGGGTTCGATCCCTCGGGCTTCCGGTACGGCGTTCCCCCCGACTTCGTGTCCGTGGCCGGGGAAGCCCTGGGCGCCGACCTGATGATCTTCGGATTCGTGGCACCCACAGGGGGCGCGGAGTACCAGGTGATATGGAACATCATGGTGGTCGCCAGCGGCAACACCATAAGCCCCGATCCTTCCATGGTGCAGAAGAACACACGTCCCGTCCAGGACCTGGCCGGAGCCATAGTCCAGGCCATCAGCGGCCAGATCGGCGGAAGGGTGGACGAGACCTTCAACATGGCCAGGTACCACGCCAGCGTCGAGAACTGGCCAATGGCAATAATGACCTATAAACAGGTTCTTGAGGTTGACCCCAACCATCTTCAGGCCAGGCTCTTCCTCGCCGAGATCTACATGAAGAGCGCAGTGGATTCCGTTGCCAGGGCCGAGACCATCTACAGCGGCATTCTTTCACAGGAACCGGGCCAGCCCGCGGCTTTGGCCGGTCTTGGCGAGATAGCTCTCAGACGCCAGCAGTACGAGAACGCCAAGAACTATTTCGAGCAGGCCATCGAGGCCGACCCCGACAACGCAACGGCCTACGCCGGGCTTGCAGCGGCCTACAATGCCATGGGAATGGTGGATCAGGCCGTGGCCAGCTTCGAGACCGCCCTGGCAGCCAATCCGCAGAACCTTCAGGCAAGGTACGCGCTTGGCCTTCTATACGCCCAGACAGGGAACTACACCGAGGCCATTCCCCACATGCTGGCCATACTCGAGGTAAGACCCGACTGGGACAACATCCGCATGAGGCTCGCACGGGCCCAGGAGGAACTCCGCGACTACGGAGCGGCGGCAGACAACGTTGCCATCATACTTGGCAGGAACTACGACGAGCAGACAGCCCTTTACGTTGCCCAGCTGGAGGCCAGGGCCGGCAGGACCACAGCCGCGGTGAACCGCCTGGAAGAGATTATAAGGAGTTCGGGCAGCCGGCAGGCATACCTGATGCTGGCGACGGTGTACCGCGACAGCGGTCAGCGCTCGTCCATGCAGACGGTGTTTAACAGGCTCCAGGGCGCATACCCAGGGGATCCCACCGCCAACTACATGGTCGGCTCCTTCTACTATCAGAGCGGTGTGAGCAAGGCGCAGGTTTCCGAGCTTGTGGAGGCCAACATTCCCACCTGGGAGTCAGCCATCAGCGACCTGAACGCCGCCATCAGCTCCCTCAACCAGGTCACCGGGTACAGGGCCTCCCAGGCCCAGAACATGGTGACGGCTGCCAGGAACGCCATTTCCCTCTGCGAGGAGAAGATAGACAGGGTCCGGCGCTACTCGCAGTAATCCCGCACAGGGAGTGCTTTGGACGGCAGATTCATTGACAGGGTCGTCATACTGGTGCGTTCCGGCAAGGGTGGCGACGGCATTGTAGCCTTTCGCCGGGAGGCCATGGTTCCCAAGGGCGGCCCCTCGGGCGGCGACGGCGGCAACGGCGGGAGCGTGTTCCTGCTTGTTGACCGGAAGCTGTCAACCCTTGCCGACTTCACCCAGGGAACAGTCTTCAGGGCCGGGAACGGCCAGCCCGGGGGCGCCTCGAACTGCACGGGCGCCGGCGGGGATGACCTTGTTCTGAAGGTTCCCCCCGGAACGCAGGTCTATCTGGATCAGACAGGTGAACTCCTGGCAGACCTCACGGATGCCGGAGAGAGGTTCCTTGTTGCCAGGGGAGGCGCCCACGGAAGGGGCAACTCGGCCTTCGCCACATCCAGGAACCGGACCCCCAGGCAGTTCACGAGGGGAAGCCCCGGGCAGGAGCTGCGGCTGCGGCTCGAGCTGAAGCTCATGGCCGACGCAGGGCTGGTGGGATTCCCCAATGCCGGGAAATCAACGCTCGTAAGGGCTGTCAGCGCCGCCAGGCCCAAGGTCGGCGACTACCCTTTTACCACGCTGCACCCCGCCCTGGGTGTGGTCAAGACAGGGACCGGCGAGAGTTTCGTCATTGCCGACCTTCCGGGCCTCATAAGTGGAGCTGCCAGGGGCATCGGCCTGGGTTTCAGGTTCCTTCGCCATGCCGAACGGAACCGTCTGCTGGTCTTCGTGCTGTCCCCTGATCTGGAGCTTTCGCCGGCGGAACAGCTTGTGGCCCTCAGGTCCGAGCTTGAGGAGTACGGCGGTTTTCAGGATACCCGCTGGCTGACCGTGCTCTCCAAGGCCGACCTTTTAACAGGCGAAGAGCTGAAGACCGCACTTGCAGCCCTTCCGGAAGGAGCCATGGCTCTCAGTTCAGCCAACGGAGCGGGGGTGAGGGAATTCCTGCGAACCCTTGCAGCAATGGTGAGGGAACTCAAGGGCTGAGAGCCCTTCTTGCTCTCACCCTTGGCGGTTGCACGAACCGGAGGGAGCTGAGAAGGCTTCTTCCCGGGATCGGGCCCGAAGCCGCTGCGGCGATGGTCCCGCCGCCATCCGGCAGTTTGCTTGACAAGGCGCTGGACATCTGTGCCCGACTATCGATAGGCGCCACATGGTTCGGGGCGAGTGACTACCCGGAAGCGCTGGCGTCCATCCCCGACCCGCCTGCAGTGCTGTTCCACCGAGGCGGATCTCCGGCGGAGCTGCCCCTGTCCGTGGCAGTGATCGGTTCGAGAAGGTGCTCCATCTACGGCAGGAGGGTTGCCCGAAACCTGGCGCGGGAGCTTGCTGCCTCCGGGGTGGCGGTGGTGAGCGGTCTGGCCAGGGGGATAGACTCCGAGGCCCATCAGGGAGCAATAGACGCTGGTGGGATAACCGTTGCGGTACTCGGGAGCGGCCCTGACATCATCTACCCACCCGAGAACCGAAGGCTTGCAGCGACCATCCTCGAGAGGGGCTGTCTTCTCAGCGAGTACCCGCCGGGAACCGAACCGGCCCGCCACACCTTTCCCGAGAGGAACAGGATCATCAGCGGCCTTTCCAGGGCCGTGGTGGTGGTGGAGGCGGGGGAGAGGAGCGGAACCATGATCACCGTCGGCACAGCACTTGACCAGGGCCGCGAGGTACTGGCGGTGCCCGGCGAGATCACAAGGTCATCCGCAGTGGGAAGCAACAGGCTCATCCGCGACGGTGCCGGCATCGTGCTGGAGACCGCCGACGTCCTGAGGGCTGTGGGGCTCGAAGGGCCGAACACCCTTGAAGAGCGGAACGCCGATCCGCTTCTGGTCCTCATCAGGGACCGGGAGGCAACGGTGGAGGAGATAGCCAGGGTGACCGGCCTCCCTGTCCGTGACGTGAGGGACAGGCTGCTTGACCTTGAACTCCGGGGACTGGTACTGAGGCGTCCAGGGGGACTGTTCACCGGACTGTGAACCATCGTTCACACCTGTGCACACATGGTTCCTGCCAAAGCCGGAAATATGGCACAATACTATCCATAACATATGATAATGCAATGCCAAAAATCGGCACTGTTCTTGCTTACAACTGTATCATCAATAGAAAGGGTGGTTGAATGCGGAGATACCGCAGGCAGGGCAGAGGGGGCGCGGCGATTCTTATCGCCGTGGCGGCCGCCATGATCGTGATGCTTGCGGTGGGCATCCTGTTCACCATCATGGACCGCATGATCTCAAGCCAGCTCCAGAGGGAGCGTGCTCTACAGATGGCGCTCTCGGAAGCCAGCGCTCTTGATGCTCTGGTGCGCCACGTGTCCCTCAACGGCCCGCTTGAACCCGGAAGCTCCCGAACGTACGAGCTTGCGGGGGTCACCACCGTCATCACGGCTTCAGACATGGGCCCGGAAGGCCCCAGGAGCACAGGTTTTTCCATGGGCGGTGAAGCCGTTCCCCATGTGGTTCCCTCCGGCCGGTCGCTGTTCATGTTCACACCCGAGAACGGGGTCACGGTTTCGGTCTTTTCCGGCAGTGACGGCGAGAAGGTGGGTTCTTTCCGGATCGGTTTCCAGGCATCCCAGATCACTTCCTGCGCGGCGTCCTGGAACGGCACTGACGCCGCCGTTCTTCTGCTGTGCAATGATTCCGTCTCCCAGGCTGTGGTGGTCACCCGTGATGGTGTGGCCCACAGCGTGCGGACCTCGCTTTCCGGAGCGAATCCCTGGTCCGTGCTATCTTTCGGGTACTCCGGTGAGGTGCCACTGCTTGTTGTGAGCAGCGGAGCCAATCAGGGAACGGTGGTTGACCTTCTTTCGGGCTCCGCCACCCCCATGGTCTCGCCTGCCGGAACCTGCCCTGTGGTGACGCCTTCGGGAGAGGTTTTCGGAAGGCCCTCGGATCCTTCCGTTTTCACCCTTGCCCCGCCCGTTCGCGAGTTCGCAAGCGGTGACTTCAACCGCGACGGCAGGCAGGACCTGGCCTGGGCCGGCCCCAGAAGCCTTTTCTGCCTCACGTCGTCGGGTATGCACTCCGGCTCGCCCTCCCCTGACGCCATGCTGGAGGCGTGGGGGTCTGTGGATGGAAACCTCGGACTGGGGGCCAGGTGGTCTCTGCCTGACGGGAAGACGGTCTGGACACGGCTCGGCATTGACGGGTTCCAGGTGTTCCAGCCCACCGGGGCCCTTGAGTACCCGTGGAGCGGAAGGTTCTTCGGAAGGGGAACCGCCGTCACAGGCTCGTTCGACGGGGAGGTACTGCTGGTCTCCCTCAGCGGCGGAAGCAGCCTTTCCCTGCTCCGGGGAGACAGGTTCGTGTGGGGTGACGCCGACGGAATGGAAGTTGACGTTTTCGCCCCGGGTCAGGGTGGTGCCCAGGCGGTCTTCAACCCTCTCTCGGGCGACGGGACTTCCCAGGTCATCCAGGCCAGAAGCACGCTCGACGGCAGCGAAACAACGTCGTCATACAGGCTTCTTCTATACAACGGCTCACAGGGCTGGAGGGCATTCATACAGCGGGAATGGCTGGAGCAGCCATGAAAAGGAGCAGAGGGTTCACGATAGTTGAGGTTGTGGTGGCAAGCCTGGTGATAGTGGTGGTGCTGGGAGTTCTCGCGCTTGCCCTCAGGTTCTTCTTCAAAGGCAGCAGGAACCTTGAACTGCGCCAGTACGCCCTGACCCTTGCCAGCCTCGAGGTGGCTTCCATTGACAACGCCGATCCGCTTCCACAGCCCGGAAGCTTTCAGCGGGCGGACACGGTTTTGGGGCGCCCCTTTCTTGTGAGAACAACCCTTGCCTGGTCCGGAGACCACTCCAGGCTTCTTACGGTAAGGGTTTCAAGCGGTGACACAGTGACGGTGGAACTCGTAAGACAATACACGATCAATCAACTGGAGGCAGTCAGATGACGAGGATCAGAGGAAGCAGCGGATTCACACTGGTGGAGGTGGTGATAGCTTCCATCCTTCTTGCGATCGTTGTGGCGGGCATAGCGGTCTTCTTCATGCACATCGTCAGGAGCTCGCAGCAGATGGACCAGCTCACCAAGGGGCTGCAGTACTGCAGGGAACAGCTGGAGGAGATGAGAACACTGGATGTGGCCAGCCTTCCCGACGGTCCGGGTCCTGTTCAGAGCCTGCCGGATGGTTTTCAGCGCCAGTACTTCGTCTCCTCTCCATACAACGAGTACCCGGCAGCGAAGCTTGTAAAGTGTCGAGTAACCTGGACCGGCCCCGAAGGGGCTGATTCAACAAGTCTCAGCATCCTGTTCTGAGGGGGGTGAATCAGATGAAGTCGAAAACGGGCGTCGGCAGGTTCCACAAGGGAATGTCCCTGGTGGAGTTGATGATAGTAGTGGGAGTGCTGGGAGTCATCTTCGCCGCTGTATTCTTTTTCTTCACCAAAGGCATGGAGCAGTTCCATTTCAGCAGGCGCCAGAATGAACTGGCCACAGCCGGACGGCTGGCCCTTGAGCAGATAACCGACGAGGTGATCTGGGCCGGTTACCTGCCGTACGGCGGCATTGACGGAGACCTCTGGCACCCTGTCCACGAGACCGAAACGGGGAGCTTCACCTTCTACGCCGATTACCATGCGCCCTGGGGGCAGGTGGAGGACAACGAGTACAGAAGCATCTTTCTCGGCGCCGACAACACGGTGCACATAACCGACAAGGCGTCCATGGTACGGAGAGCTGGTTTCAACGTTTCCAGCGTTCAGTTCCACTACCTCGACGCGGCCGGCAACCAGTTCTCCCAGCCTCTCTCCCTGCCGGACAGGGACGCAGTCAGGCACATCCGGGTCACGCTGGTCCTTGAGGACACGTACATGGGGAACGTTTACAGCACCACCATGCGCACCACAATAAGCCCCAGGAACCTGGGCCTCAACCGCGACATCGACCCCATGTTCATTCCCCCACCCCCCCTGACGGGCATCGTGGTGGTGAATGTGAATGGCGATTCGACCCTTTTCCAGCCCACGGTTGACCAGTACGAGATGATCCAGCTGCTGGCCTACTGGGGCCTGACGGTGGTGTCCCTCACCGACGACATGCTGGGGGCCTACGACTACGCCGGAAACAAGATAGACATCGTCTTACTCCGCGACATACCCGGCGCGAGTTATCACTCGGGTCTCTCGGGCGTACTCAACTCCGTGCCCTGCGCGGTGATCTGCCTTGACCCGGAAGACGCTGCCACGATTTACGGCATGGCTCTCACTCCAATGACCACCGACATCTACACCGATGCCTTCAAGGTGGTCGAGGAGCACCCGATCCACACCGGCCCGCTGCCGAGTATGGCGGTGCCAGGGGCCGATCCCACCAGCACCGTCTTCGGCGTTTACCTCGCGCCCCGGAAGATGAACAACCTGGACGACATAACACCCATCACCGAAACCATCACCAGCATAGACGGTTACGGGTCAAACACCGGTCTGGTAAGCGTTCGTGACGAGGAACAGCCCACGCGAAGGATCTTCTACGGCCTTCCAGCGGCCACCGGTTACTCCGCCGACGGGCGCCAGTTCTTCTACAACGTCATACACTGGACACTGGGAGGCGGCGGCGGAGACCCGGGCGACCCGATAACGAACTTGGAGGACTTTGAGGACTCAGGAGCGGTGATGACCCCAATGGTCCTCTGGGAGGACGATCTCAACAGCCCGGAGATAATCCCCGACTCCATACCTCTTTTCGAGGACGACTTCTCCGCCAAGGGCAGGGACCTGGGCTGGACACTGGTCTCCCTTGGTCCCGAGGGCGAGGCGGTGGTCACCAATGAAACACTTCTGATGCACAGGCGGCTCTTCGGAGCCGAGACCAGGAACCTTGCGGCGGTGTCACTCGACCTGAGCCCGTACGACATCTTCAATGACGACCTCTACCTGAAGGTAAGCACCCTCAGGGGGCTCAACGAGACCATCACCGGCTCGGACGGAGTGTTCTTCCTGAACTTCACAGGCGTCCCCCAGCTTCTTCTCAGCGAGGATTTCAACAATGTTGGAATGGCCTCCGGGGACGTGACCTTCTGGGGCGACCTCTACGGCAGAAGCCGGGTACACGCCCCGACGGGATGGCCCGGCACCGGGGGCTTCGCCACCCTCGACAGCCGTCGCGAAGGATATGACGGCAGAGTGAGGATGATGCTGGAGGTTCCCACCACCGGCCTCGCCTCCAACACCCAGTTCACGGTGAACTACAGCTTCCATGATCACAACGATCAGAACCATCCCTACAATCCGTCCACCGGAGCGGGGGACTTCCTGGGCTGGAACAGCCACGGTGTCATCGAGGGAACCGTGAACCACGTGGCTGACCTGAACCCCCAGGGATACAGTGACGGGGAATGGCATGAGAGAACGGCCGTCTTCACCATTCCAGGCGTTCCGCCGGACCCGCTGTTCATTGTGTTCTCGCAGTTCGACGGCGGAATGGCCACCAGTTTCACCGGGAACCGTGGCATCAGCTTCGACAACGTTCAGGTCATCGCCGGCTCGCCGGACACCACGTACACACGCATAGGCGTTCCCTCTTCCAACCTTGAATGGAGCCCCATTCTCATCGACCTGAACTCGGCGGCCATGCCTCCATCCGGGCCTGGTTTCGCCTCCAACTTCGGGGTCGCCCTTAGCCAGTCCGGAACCGGTCCGTGGCTTACACACGGGATCAGCTGGGATGATTTCGAGGTTGGCATGGTGGTGGAAAGGCTCGCCATGCCAGGGTGGACCCATGGGCCCCTGGCCTCGGGCATAGACGACTGGAGCGTGCACCAGAACCCCGTCAACCCATCGGACTACATGTGGTCGCTCCATGCCAACCCCCCGTACAATGTTTACAGCAACTACGCCCACTGCTACCTTGAAACCCCTGCCTTCTTCATCCCCGCTGAGGCGGTGGACCCGTTCCTCACCTTCAGTTCCCGGTTCGACTTCGAGTGGAACTACGACTACGGGTACGTGCAGGTCTCGGTGGGCGGCGGCCCGTGGGTGGATCTGGGGCTGGAGAGCGGCCTGGCCTACAACCATGTCATGAACGGCCGTAACGTCTTCAGCGGGATTCGCTCCTGGACCACCGAGGTCATTGACCTTACACCGTTCACCGGGAACAGCGTTAGCTTCAGGTTCGTTTTCTACTCCGACCTGTCCGTGGTCAGAGAGGGATGGTACCTCGACGACTTCCGCGCCGAGTGCTCCATAGAGGGGTACGAGATCTCCCGGATCGACTTCCTTACGGCTTCGGTGTCCGACATGACCTTCGATAATGTAAATGTGTATCTGGGCTCCACTCCTCAGGGTGCCTTCGCCGGCGGAGGCATGTGGAACCCTTCCGAGATGTTCCTGGCGTACAGCGGTCCGCTGAATCTCAGCAGTTCCCAGAGCTGGCAGTCCATCGTCCTTCAGAACAGCTACTACCTCCCCGAGGATGCCAATCTCAGGGTAAAGATCGTGTCGGACAACCAGAGCGCCGGATTCGGCAGCTTCAGACACGAGACAAGGGCCAACCTCTGCAGGGCTGCCTGGGGAACTTCACCCCCGACCTTCCTTCCCATAAGGGACACCAGGCCGGCCGTCAGGGTCACCATCGGCGCAAACCAGGTCGTCATAGATGACGGAGGCCTGCAGTACAGCAGCGATTTCCCCCTTACCTTCAACTACAGGTACGGGAACTTCGAGGCGATCTACACCAAGGAGGAACTGGGGCTGGTGAACACCATCACCTGGTCACACGGCGGCGACAAGGACGACTGGGAGATAGGCTCACCGCTCTACTTCCCTGACGTCGATCCAGCCCTGAGGCCGGAGAATGGCAGCAACATCGCCGGCACGGACCTGACCAGCGACGGCTACTACGATTCCCAAGCCTGGTCATGGCTCGCCTCCAGCGGGTTCCCGATGGAGGATGCGGCGGCTTTCGACACTGTTTCAGTGAGGTACTTCCGCTGTCTCCGACTTGCCAGCAACGACTACGCCTTTATCCAGATGGCGTTCGACAACGATCCCGGACGGGATCCGGAACTGCTCTCCTGGGAGACGGTGAGGACGTACAACGGAGTTTACGACTTCAACTGGCAGTACGAGACCATCAACCTCACCGGCTTGTTCAACGCCAACTCCACGTACGACTACTACTTCATAAGGTTCGTGCTCTCCTCGGGCCTCTTCCTGGAGCAGGGAGGCTGGAACCTCGACAATATCCAGTTCTTCGGCCGGACCAGCGGAGGGAAGTGAGGTGAGCTCAATGAAAAGAAAAGGAATGGGAAGAGGATCGGCCCTGATGCTGGTGGTCATCTCGGCGCTCTTTCTGATAATCCTCACCGGCGCCGCCTACACCTATCTCAGGTCGAGCGGAAGGACCCAGCTCTGGAGCCGGGACAGGATACAGGTGAAGCTCACGGCCGAGTCCGGGGTCAACCTTGCGGTTCACATGATCATGGGCGGGGCGGACATCCCCCAGGGCGACGATCCCGAGTGGTTCCTTGGGGACGGGATGGCCTGGTTCCAGCTGCCGCCCCCTCTCGGCGAGGCGATGGTGGTGGTGGACCCGTTCTGGTCCAACGACCAGGTCCTCTCGGCCAACGCCTATGAAGTAAGGGCCATCGGCCGCATAGGAACCACCGAGGGACCCCTGACGTTCGCCATGGCAACCGGCGTCATGCCCGAGAACGTGGCCCGGTTCAGCGTCTTCATGGATGATCCGGACGTGATGGGCTACTACGGCGACGGCTACAAGTTCGACGGCCCCTTCTATGCCAACGGTCCGGTCTGGATCTACAGCACCAGTGCGGGCTACTCCAACGATCCCTACTTCTACAGCCTCACCCTCACGTCCAGCTACTACCTTGCCCAGAGCACCAAGCTCCAGGCCACACAGCCAGAGGTCCTGGGCGGAGGGGGCAACCTCAGGCTTCAGCCCTACAACCGGATGCTCATGGGGGCTCCGTACTTCGAGCTCAACGCCGATCCCATACCCTTCGGCAGCGACGAGCTGGACTGGACTTCGGTGTACAACGCTGCCACCAGCGGGGGGCTGGTCCTCTCAGGCGCGCAGGTAGTGAACCGGATGCGCATGATGATAAGGAACGACACGCTGATCGTGAAGCTCAGCGAAGCCACCCCAGCCACCAGGTACTTCCTCGGCGACCTCACGAAACCAGTGGTCTGGGTTGACATTGCGCCAAACGAGGACTTCTACCTGAGAAGTTTCGGGAACATGAGGGTGGACGGACTGTCCATTCCCCTCACCATCGGCACCCGCGGCAATGTGGTGGTCTCAGGCAACATTCTCTACCAGAACAATGACGTGCAGGACCCCAACAACAGGATAATCCTCGGGCTCCTGAGCGTGAACGGCAACATACTCATATCCAGGTGCCAGGGCGCCCCCGGCTTTCCCGGCAACTGGGGCGAGGGCTTCTCCATCGAGACCCACCTGAACGTCGAGTCCGACGCGGTACTTCTGGCCCTGGACGGGGTCATCCGTGCTCAGGACTACCTTTACCCCCTTACCAAGGCGGTTTTCCTGGTTCTCGGGGGATACATGGTCCAGAGCGAGGGATACACGGGAACCAACACAAGGGGGTACGACATGCAGGTGCATTTCGACCCCAGGCTTATGACCATGCACCCCCCCTATTTCCCCAACAACGGAAGGTGGCACGTACTTTACTGGTCCGAGGAGCCCAACCTGAACCTGGGCAACATCTGGCACAACAGAAGGTGACGGTTTGAGGGACAGAACCTTGAGAAAGGCAGCGGGTGCGCCCGAAAGGGGCGCCGTGCTGGCCATGGTGATCGGTGTCACGGCGGTCATGATGTTCCTTGTCCTTGCTTCGTACATGTACTTCAGGACAAGCGTGAACACTGCGGTTTTCAGGCGTGACCGCCTGATGGCGGCATACGCCGCCGAATCCGGGGCCAACCTGGCCATGCATCACCTCGGGGGGATGGAATCGGTTCCGCGGGAACCCTTTCAGCCCTTCCCCGAAGGGCTTTCGATGCCTGAAGGTTCCACCGCCAGGGTGGAGGTCCATCCATCCGGCGCTCCGGACCCCGTAATCGGCAACGGATTGATGGAGATACGCAGCAGGGGGATCTATCGCTCCCAGGAGTACCGGGTGGTGGTAAGGGCCGTGCCAAGGTATCTCTCGGGATTCGCCCTTGTGGTCAACGGCGACATACCACCGGGGTTCTTCACCGACGGACGGATCGTTGACGGACCCGTGCACTCCAATGGAAGGATACACTTCGACAGCTCGTCACCCGACTCGACCAACGACCCCTGGGTGTCAGCTCTTAGCACTACCCCATCGGGAGGCTTCTACTTCGCCGATGCGGGCTTGTCCGATGTCCCGCATCCGCCGGGGAGCCGTACCTGGGTGAGGCCCTGGCTCCGGCACAGCCAGGGCAGTCCCTACTGGTGCAACTCCCGGGAACCGGTGGACATGATGAAGGTCTCAGCCGAGTTCTCGAGGCTGGCGGCGGGCGCAAGGGCGGTCACCGCCTCCCGGATGCTGCTCGACGGGAACAGGGTCATCTACCGGAGGGAGCTGTCATCGCCGCCCGAAACCCTTCAGCTTGAAGGAGTACAGGCTATCTGCGTCTCGGGCGGGTTCGACGGTACCATTCTGAAATCCAGGGCACCACTCACCAGGCCACTTTCCATTGTTTCCAGAGGCAATCTCATCATCGGCGGCGGCATTGACGGAGGGCTGGCAGGCCACGGAGGTCCACTGGGGCTGGTGGCCCTTGGAGACATAATCATCGAGACCGACCCCCGATTCACGGGTGACGAAGACTGGGACAGGCCCTGGAACATCGAGACGGGTTCACCATTCGTCATAAGGGCTTTCCTGGCGGCTCCCAACGGACGCTTCCGGGCCCGGACCGGCATGTTCCCTCCCGGGCCCACCAGGGTCTCCATACAGGGAGGGCTGGCCGCCGGTACCTTCTCGGGTTTCACGGGAGGTCTCTCGGGCTATCAGCTGGGGATCTCAATGGACCCCGGACTGGTGAGCTGCCATCCACCGGGTTTTCCCCAGGTGTGGAAGTGGACACCGGTCTCATGGCTGATGGACGCTCCTCCAGAGGGTTTTGAAGGAACTACGGACGACATATGATAGAGGCTATCAATAACAGCGCATGGAAAGGCGGCACGAAATGAGACGCAGAAGGGGATTCACTCTGGCCGAGGGTTTGATCGCCCTGGCCGTTCTGGGTGTTGTCCTCGCGGCCCTGTTCTTCTTCGTAAGGGGAACTCAGAGGGCCACGGAAGCAGCGGCCAGGGAGGCGGCAACCACCGAGGCAAGCCTTGGGGCATCGCGCCTGGAAGCCCTTCTGGCCAACACCGGGTACATGGGGGAAGTATTCCCCGGAGCCTGGCAGCCGGTCCTCACCGCCGAGGAACACCGGCTGGTGATCGTAGCCAACCTTACGGAAACCCGCAGCTTCGGTGCCGAAGACACTCTGACCGTCACCGCGACGGACGGCATGGTCACCGTGCGGGACGCTTCCGGCGCCGACTTCATGCTCCCCTTCCCCGGCGATGTGAGTTTCGCCTACTTCGATGCCGCGGGAACAAGGGTCTTCGAACCCGGCCAGGTGAGGCGCATTGACTACACCGTCATCTCCAGCGCCGGCACCGAGGTTGCCGGGAGCGTGGTCCCCATGAACCTGGCTGTTGCCGGCGATCCTGAGATGCTGCTGGCGTTCTTCGAGTCCTATCAGGAGGAAGACGGCGGCTCCCGGCTGGAGCGCGAGGTATTCGTGGAGAACTTCGAGGTCCAGTCCACCTTCATCTTCCATGACACCATGGAAGCCGGCTGGATGTGGGTCCCTTTCATAACCGAGGACTTCGAGAGCCCGGCCTCCTGGACAAACAACTGGCAGACCTGGACCGAGTACGGCAACGGCAGGGTGCGCCGCTGGACATCCAGCGAGGCCTACGAGGGACAGAGCTGCCTTGCGCTGGATTGCGTCACACCAGGCACCAGCACCCAGATGGCGGTGTGGAGCGTGGACCTCTCGGGCTACACCTGGAGCGACCAGCTTCAGCTCAACCTCTGGTGGAGGGAGTACAACGACAGCTGGGACCCGGAAGACGGCGTGTTCCTCACACAGTGGATCCCCGATGCCCAGGTGGAGATACTCTCCGAGGATTTCGCTGGGTTCAGGGACGGTTTCCCAAGGAACTGGACCTTCTGGACCGACAACTACGGCAGGGTCCAGGTGGTGGACAGCTGGCCGCACCCCTCCTCAGGCGGGAACTACCTGAACCTCGACACCCGCAGGCAGGGGTACACCGGCACCAGCAGGGTGATGGTGGTGGTTGACCTCTCAAGCTACGCAGGAAGCTCGGACCTCGAGCTTTCGTTCGATATGTGCAGCCGCGGTTCGCCCAACTCCGCCTTCGTGGCTCTCATGGGTCCTGACGGCATCACCGGGGTACCGGTGGCCAGCGTGCAGCTGAACCCGGGCTCGTACCCCGCCGGCTCATGGACCACGGTCACCATCGACCTCGACCAGCTCATACCGGCTGGTTACGATCTTTCCAGCACCCGGATCGTGTTCGCCCAACAGGGAACCGGGGCCACCGTGGCCTTCAACGCCAACGGCGGAGTGAGCTTCGACAATGTGGTGGTCTCCGAGGGCACCGGCGGCTACTGGGACATGAGCCACAAGATCCTGGCCGCGCCCGACAGCTTCAACGGATGGACCGAATCGTCGGTGAACCTTACCCAGGCGGCCCAGAACGCAGGGATCCCGTTCTCGGGGAACTTCCTCATCGGCTTTGCCCAGAGGGGGAACACCTCCATTCCCGACAACGGCATAGCCGTTGACCTGATATCGGTCCAGAAGATGGGGTGGGGCATGGCCGGGTGGACCCACGGCCCCTGGCCGGGCTACGTCACCGACGAGTGGATTCCCTCGAACCACGCAGCCTACGCCGGCAGCTGGTGCTACGCCACCGCGGGCAGCGGCAGCTACCAGGCAACACCCACGAGAGCGTGGCTCCAGAGCCCGGTGATAGACCTTTCCAGCTTTCCCGCGGGCCACAGGATAGCGGTGGCCTTCTTCCACCGTTACAGCTTCGGCAGCACGGGGGACGGGTGCAACGTGAAGATCACAGCCAACAACGGCGAGACCTGGGACCTTATCGTGCCGTACTGGGGCTACTACACCGCGGCGGTACCCGCCCTGGGGATGGAGCCCGGCTGGACCGGGGCCACTGGTTCAGGGGTCTGGAACTTCTCGGTGATAGACATCACCCAGTACGCCGGGCAGCAGGTGAGGCTGAGATTCAACTACGGCACCCAGGGCAACTCGTCCAATCCCGGCTGGGAGGTTGACTACACGCGCAGCAGGCCAGGCGCGGACTGGCCCCAGATCATATGGGGGTACACGCCAGCCAAGGCTGACTGGTTCGCCTACACCACCGCGCCCGGCGGCCAGACGTGGGACCCCACATCCACCCCCGACGGCACGCGATGGGCCGGGAACGACATGTCAACCGCATGGAGCCCTCACGGTTTCTATTGGAACCTGCGCTACGAGGACTCACAGCACAACGCCCTCGTAACCCCTCCCATCTTCTACGACAACAGCATGGGCGACAACTACGCCTACGTGGAGTTCTACGCCAGCCCGCGGTTCGAGACGAACTACGACTTCGGCTACCTCGAGGTCGCCCGGTTCAGCGAGATAGCCCCCCACCAGTTCAACGACTGGCATCCTCTTGTGACCCTTCATGGTGAGGCAGGCACATGGGGCCGTTTCCGCTACAGGGTTGACTACCTTCCCCCGACGGTGTTCGGCCCGAGCCGAACCGTGGTCTTCCGGTGGAGGATGCAGAGCGACGGCTCCATAGTCCGGGGGGGATGGAACATCGACAAGCTGAGGTTCTTCTCGTCGGACCAGGCGCTGCCTGACCTCTTCTTCCAGCCGGTGATGGGATTGGCCACCACCGGAACTCTTCGGGATGTGACCCACGACCCAGCGTTCCGCTCGAACGGTTCCGGAGGCGCCGGCTCCGGGCAGGTCCCCGCGGCTGTTCCAGTGAACACGGACGACCGGGAGGTGATACGGTGACCAGGAAGCTCCTCACCGCCCTGCTCTGCGCGGCCCTGCTTTCATGCGGCGACGATCCCGCAGGCCCATCCTCGAACCTTTCCGTCACGGTCACCGCTCCGCCTTCGCAGGGCGCTTCAGCCAGCGATAGCTACACTGTGGAGTGGACCGGCCAGGGAACGGGCACGGTTTCCCTGTACTACAACACCGTTCAGGGGCCGGCGGGACAGAAACTCATCGCCTCGGGGCTCCCTGTCTCCGGAAACCACGACTGGGACCTCTCCCAGGTCCCCAACGGTTCCTACTACGTAAGGGCCCTTCTCTCCAGCGGTACCGAGACGGCCTCCGACTACTCCGACGGGACGCTCACGGTTGACCACACCCAGGGTGAACCCGGGATCGTTGTGACCTCGCCCCCGGCGGAAGGGGCCTCGGCGAACGAAAGCTACACTGTCACCTGGGTATCGTCGGGTTTTACCGACGGCCAGGTGACGCTCTGGTTCGACACCGACACACTTCCGGAACAGGGGCTTGTGGAGATAGCCAAGGGGCTCCCCGACACCGGGGAGTACGTCTGGGACTGCAGCACCGTTCCCGAGGGCTTCTACTACATCAGGGCAAGGATAGAGGACGGCGAGAACGATGCGTCCTCTTACAGCCAGGGCACGCTGTTCATCAACCACGGAGCGGAACCCTGGATCACGGTTGAGAAGCCATCTTCACAGGGCGATGAGGCGGACAACTTCTACACCATAGAGTGGAGCAGCGAAGCCCCCCAGGGAGCCACAGTCACCCTGTGGTACGATGTTGACACTGATCCCTCGTACGGTCTTTTCCCCATCGCCAACGGTGTGTACAACGACGGCTACTTCACCTGGGACTGCTCCGGAGTCCCTGAAGGTTCATACTACGTGTACGCCCAGCTCATGTCGCCCTCTGACTCCGGCCGGGCCTTCGCCAGGGTTCTCCGCACTCTTTCACGGGGAACGCTCGCCTCGGACTACAGCGACGGCACCCTGACCATCAGCCACGACCTTCAATACTCCATCACCGTCACAGCGCCCCCGGCCTCGGGAGCCCAGGCGGACCAGAGCTACCTCGTTGAGTGGGAGTCGGATGGTCCGCCGTCCGCCGAACTCTCTCTCTTCTACGCGGCGGACACCACCGGGGCTCCCCTTTACCCGGTAGCCTCCGGGGTGATGAACAGCGGAGAACACCTTTGGGATACTTCCATG
This sequence comes from uncultured bacterium, assembly GCA_964541235.1. Taxonomy (GTDB): domain Bacteria; phylum Fermentibacterota; class Fermentibacteria; order Fermentibacterales; family JCC-6; genus UBA6080. Next base: position 22,874 of record CAZIPI010000007.1, read on the forward strand.
GTTCCCGAGGGCAGCTGGTTCATCTTTGCCGCGTTCACCTCCAGAGGCCAGGGAAGCGACTGGAGCAGCGGTACGGTGAACGTGGTCCACGACGACATGTACACCTTCAGCTTCACCGCCCCTCCGGCACAGGGCGCCACCGCCGACGACAGCTACACCCTGATGTGGGACACCAGCGCACCTTACGGATCAACATGGGTCTACCTCTTCTACGCCACTTCCACTGAGCCTGGCGGGACCCTGTACCCGATCGTGCAGGGGGCGGTCAACGCCGGGCAGTACAACTGGAACTGCTCATCAGTGCCGGAAGGCGAATACTGGATCTACGGGTTCGTCACCGACAACCGGGAGCGGGACCCGAACCCCGACAGGGGCTCGGGAAGCGCCTGGAGCCAGGGGATGCTTACCATAGACCACTCGCTGTACTCCATCACCGTCACCGCGCCACCGGCTGGTGGAGCCGCGGCGGACAGCAGCTACACCATCGAGTGGACCGCATCCGGAGGCCCGGGAAGCCTGATCGCCCTCTACTACGATGACGACACCAACCCCTCGCAGATGTACCCCATCGCCTCCGGACTCCAGAACTCCGGCTCGTACCTGTGGAACACGATCATGGTTCCCGAGGGTGACTGGTACGTCTATGCAGTGATCTACGACCCGGACAAGGGTCCTCCCGTCCCTGTCGGCGACGGGTCTGCAGGCGATTACAGCGACGGTGTTCTGACCATCGAACATGAGTACAACTACATCATCGTGACGGCGCCTCCTCCATGGGGAGCCTACGCCCAGACCGAGTACAACATCCAGTGGGCTGCGGATACACCCTACGGAGGTACCGTGAGCCTCTACTACGATGTGGACACCGATCCCGGCAACGGGATGACGCTGATCACAGCCGGGCTGGCCTGGAACGACTTCGCGTACATGTGGGACTGCTCCAGCACCCCCGAGGGCGAGTACTACATCTATGCCAAGCTCGAGAACTCGCAGCAGACCCTTACGTCCTACAGCCAGGGAACCCTGATCATCGACAGGGAACCCCTGTGGATGGTCTTCACCGCACCTCCCGCGTGGGGAGCAGGCGCCGATGCCAGCTACACGCTGAAATGGTACTCGGTAGGGCCTTCGGGACGCACCGTTGACCTCTATTACGACACCGATACCGATCCATCGGGCGGTCTCGTCCCAATAGCGTCCGGTGTGGCCTGCCCTCAGTATGAGAGCGAATACACCTGGAACTGCAGTGCGGTCCCCGAGGGAAGCTATTACATCTACGGGGTCCTGTCCGATCCCTCCGTGGATGGCACATACCAGGTTTACAGCGAGGGAATGCTGACCATAGAACACTGAACGGCGCCCGGGCCGGCCGGTCTCAGGACCGTCCGGCCCGGGACTCCAATAGCAGCGCGGTGATGGAAGGGTCGTAGAGAAGACCGCTTCCCATTCTCATGGCTCTCACCGCCTCCTTGACCCCTCCCGAGGTCAGGGCTTTTTCCCAGTTCACTCCCACAGCCAGGATCCTGGCGCCGGTGGGGATATCCGCTCCCTTCAAGCCCTGGGGGCCCGAACCGTCCCAGAACTCATTGTGGTATTTCAGGGCGTCCAGCGTCACCGGAGGAAGGCTTGCCGATTCATTGTCGGAAACGCCCTGGCGGCCAAGACCGCCGGTGATGGCCTCTGCCCCCGCGTGGAGAAGCGAAGCCACTCGCAGGGAATTGACCGACCAGCTGTCGAACCCCATTGCTTCCGCCAGCTCCGAAACGGTGGCCGCCACACCCTTGCTGAACTCCGCAAGTCTGCTGTCGGTCCTTTCGAGGGAGAGCACAAGGGTTTCGACGGTTTCCCATGTTTCCCTGTTTATTGTCTCGGTGACCAGTATCCATTCCAGCATCACCGCCGTCCTGGTGAGGAAGGCGTCAACCCTCTCGGGATTCACCAGGGGAACGGCCGGGAACTCGAGAACTGCCCACAGTCCTGACAGGCTTCTGCTCACCGAACATGCCGAGTACACATTATGAACAGGGAGCGACATGGAAAGGTTGCCCCGGCCCGCGGTAACCCTTGAAGCGCCGCTGCCCCGGAGAAGGCTCTCCACCAGCATCTTCAGCGCCGCGGCGCCTGTCCCGGCGGATGTGAGCCCGGCGGTCAGGTCAGCCAGGGCTCTTTCCATGTCCATGCTTCTCTCCAGGGCCCTTCTTCGGGTGGTGAGAAGGAAGGCTCCCACCTGGACCACACCAAGAAGGAAAACTGTTCCCGCCAGGGGTGCCAGAAGGGATTGGGGGTCGTTCCTGGCTTCGAGGACGGGAATGACCATGGGAAGCGGGAACAGATTGAAGAGCAGGGGAGCGGGACGCCTTGTCCTGAGTTCGGGAGGTACGGGAAGGAACCTCATGGCCGCCGCCGTGAACCCCGTGAGAAGGATCAGAGCCGCGAAGCATCCCGGAAGGCCGGGCACCCGTTGGATGAGAAGAAGGTGGATGAAAGCCGTCAGCCTGCAGAGAAGGAAGACAGAAGCGAACAGGTCGAAGGCCCCCCTTCTTCCCTGGGTCCTCGCAAGCCCCTGTCTCGATTCAAGGAACAGCGACCCCATACCTGCCACCAGGGCAAAGATCAGTGAAGACTCCACCGTTCCGTGAAGAATCACAGCCAGCGAGACGGCCAGGGGGAACGAGTTCAGCGGGGTTCCGGAGGTGGAGTATCCGGTGAAGATCATGGATACCAGGATCCCGGTCGACAGGGCCAGCAGGATGGGCAGGTGCTGCAGTGTAACCTGCGCGCCTCCCGTGCGGGGGACGGCGAAAGCGGCGACGACAAGCGCCGCTGCGATGAAGGGGGAGCCGGGCTGCCTGTGACCGTTCACAGTGCCCCCTCAGCCACCAGGGCGGAGAGCGCGTCAACAACCCTGGCGTCGTAAAGGGTGCCGCGGCCGGCCTGGATCTCCCTGAGAGCGTTTTCCGACTGCTCTTCAGGGTGGTAGGGCCTGTCGGCGGTTATGGCGTCGAAGGTGTCGGCTACAGCCACGATGCGGCTGTGAAGCGGGATCTCCGACCCGCGGAGACCGGTGGGATATCCGCTGCCGTCCAGCCTCTCGTGATGGTGCAGCACCGTTTCGGCTGCCTTCCTGTAGCGGCTGAGACCCGAGACGAGGGTAGAGCCCTCACCGGGGTGCCCCTTGATGACGCTTCTCTCGCGGGATGTGAGGATACCCCTCTTGCCCAGTATCTCCGGAGGAAGGCTGACCTTTCCGATATCGTGCAGGAGTGCCCCTGTCCTGAGCATCGAGAGCTCGGACCCCGAAAGACCCAGCCTGGACCCGATGGCGGTGGATATCTCCGCCACCCTCAGGGAGTGCATCTTCGTGTACCTGTCCTTCAGGTCCGCAATGCGGGCCAGCAGAAGGGCCACACCGAAGAGCGTGTCCTCCTGATGTATCCTGGCCGAGACCACCTGCCAGGTACGGGCGATCTGTTCCCCGAAATCGTTCACCTCCTCGCGGAACAGGGCGGAGATCGAACGTGCGGCCTCTCCTTTCGCGGCTATCCGCAACCCGGGAACGGTTGAGGAACTGAAAGCAAGAAGACCGGGCACAGGCTCTGAAGGGGGGGCGGATCTTCCGCACCCCTTCGAGGTCCACTCCACCCAGCCGTCAGGGACCCTCTCGTAAAAGGCCAGACCGGGACCGGTCCTCGTCTCGATGGCCGCCACGAAATCGTTCATGGACGCAGCGGAAAGGAGCGACCTCGATATCATGTTGTACTCTGTGAGCCGCGAGAGCCGGACCGACCTTCTTCCCATCTCGTCGGTCTCCCTGCGTATCAGGAAGATGTAGAGCACGCAGAGCATGCAGAGAAGCAGCGTGGCCAGTGTGCCGAAGGTTTCTGTCAGATGGATCGCCAGGAGAACCGCAGGAACGTTGGCCAGGAAGCCCAGGAAAGCCAGGCTGCGCCATTTCAAAGGTTCGGGACCTGTGGCCGTGAGCTTCCTCGCCATGAACAGCAGTGGCACCGTAAGCAGATAGACAGGTGACGGGTACATGCCGGAGCCCCGGGGATAGAGCGCAGCGAGAGGCAGCAGGACAAGTGCCTGCGCCGCCGTTGCTATGTGGAATCTGCCGGCATTCAGAGAGCCCCTTACGCCAAGCACGGAACCCGCTGCCAGTATGAAGACCGACATGAGCCCGGAAGCAAGGCCCCCGTACCAGAAACACAGGAACAGAAGCATGGTGTGAACGCTCTCGTACTCCCTGTCGTTATAGACTATGCGCAGGCCGGAACAGAGAAGGGCGGTCACAGCAAGTATGAGGGTCGCGGCAGGATATGCCGCGTACAACGTGGCTCCCGCAGTGGAAAGAAGAGCCACCAGCGCCGATGCCGCCACCACCGGAAGAGGAAGCCTGGTCACGTTCACTCATCCCCCGGGTTTTCGGACAGTATCATCACGAGAACGGTACCGCCTGGCCCGGAAGCCGTTCCCACCCCGGCGTAGCGGTACCTGCCGTCAATGCAGGGCGCCAGATGGAAAGGGCTGACGAGTATCATTTCCATGGCCTCCGAGACATCCGCTCCCGTTGCTATGTTCTCTGCCCAGCCCCCGAAGGACTCCGGGATCATGTCCCGGGTGGCCGCGCTTCCTTGAAAGCTGTGATATGCACCTCCCCAGCTTCGGGACTGCCTTGCCCTTATCCACGACAGGCTGTTCAGGAACCGGCTTTCAGTGAGGGCGGGAACGCCCTTTTTCCGTCTCAGGCCGTTTATGCCCGGAAGAAGTTCGTCACGGGTCCAGCGGCCCCCAGGCCATGCTCCCGGCGGACCGGAGTCTATCGGGGTCAGCAGGAGCACCTGGGGGCCGTGATCGGTGTCGGCCATGAACTCAAGCCACCAGGTCCCTTCGTCCGTCGCCCTGAAAGCCCAGTCCTCCAGTGGAAGAACAGTGAGTCCCGGCGAGAGGACCGCTGCCCTGAGGGACTGCCGACCCTCTACGGGAACCGCCATGACCGTGTCACCGGGGTTCACCCTTACCGGAAGCGGTGTACCAAGGGTAAGCTGCGGAGCCGGCGCGGTAACAAGGCACACCCTGTCATGGCAGCCGGATGCCAGGCCCCACGCCGGCGAGTCGGAGGGGAGCCCGTCCGGCTCCGGCTGCAGCCATACTGAGCCAAGAGGCCATATCCATCCCGCAGCCGCGGACATTCTGAGGAGAGCGGCGCCGGTTGGCACGCTGTCAAGTGAAAGTATGGAGACGGCAAGACTGTCAAGCGATGGGTGCCTTCCCCCGGGCACGGAGGCTGTCGTCGCCAGGAGAAGGAACAGGCCGCTTACCATGCTTTTCATTATAGTTTTTATTCCGGTCCGGTCAAATCCCCCGGGAAGGGCGGTTCCATGAAGGTTCTTCTTGTTCAGTCCCCCACGGGCAGGAGAGAGGCTCCAATCTATCCCCTGGGCCTTGCCTTCCTCTCATCCCACCTGCGTTCCGCGGGTCATGATGTGAAAGGGCTGGATCTGAGCCTCTCGTCGAACTGCCGTGAAGACATTCGCGGGGCTCTTCAGAGCTTCTCTCCGGGGATCGTGGCCGTATCCCTCAGGAACATAGACGACAGCAGCTGGCCTGTGACCTGGTCGTACCTTGACGCCTTTTCCGTTGTGATGGATGAGCTTGCCGGCTTTCAGGGCACCGTGTTCGTGGGCGGTCCCGGTTTCTCCATCTACGCCCGGCGCATACTGGAGCTCTGGCCAAGGATCGACCACGGCATCTGCGGCGAGGGAGAGCTGGCCTTCCCGGAAGCTGTGGACCGGATCGCCGAAGGGAAGCCTCTGCCCGGAAGGCTGGCATCCCCCCCCATGCCTCCGATGGATGCCCTGATGAACCCCGACTATTCGCTGTTCCCCCTTTCGGACTACCCGGGAAGGGGGGCCATCGGGGTGCAGAGCCGAAGGGGCTGTCCCTTCGGATGCCGGTACTGCACCTACGGAAGGATAAGCGGCAGGCTCTTCAGGAGCCGTCCTGCCGGGGCGGTGGTGCATGACTTGCTTCAGCTCCGGGAACTGGGCGCCCGGTCCTTCATGTTCGTTGACTCAGTGTTCGACCATCCCCTGGACTACGCCGAGGAACTGGTCATGGCCGTTGCGGCAGCGGGGACAGGCCTGGAGTGGGGGGCCTGGCTGTCCGAGAGCGTCCCGCCCCGGTTCCTTCAGCTCCTTCGGGAGAGCGGGTGCAGGTGGGTTGACTTCTCGCCGGACGCCATAACCGGAAGGGGTCTTCGCCTTCTCGGCAAGAGCTCCGGCGGAGGAAGCCTTTACCGGGTGGTGCGCAACGCCAGGAAGGCGGGGCTGACCGTCGGGGTCAACTTCTTCAACGGCAACCCCGGCGAGGGCTTCGCCGCGCTTCTGCTCAAGCTGCTCTTCATGGTTCGAGCCAGGCTTTGCCTTGGCTTTCGGAACACTTTCGTGAACATAGGGACCATACGGATATACCCGGGAAGCCCCATGGCCGGGGATCTGCCGGAGGGGACAGACCTGCTTCCCCCGGTCTTCATGGCCCCCCGCGGGCTGTCGGCGCTGGTGTTCAGGCTCTTCACCGGGCTAAGGCGAAGGAGGCACCGGTGAGACTGGGAGTGATAGGCTTTCCAGTCGCCCACTCCCTGTCGCCCGAGATCCACGGGGTTTTCATGAGAGAGGCGGGGATCGAGGGTGTTTACGAACTGCTCCCAACGAGGCCGGAGAAGCTTCCGGATGTTCTGAACGACCTGCGCGGCGGCCGCATTCAGGGGCTGAACGTAACCATACCCTACAAGAAGGCCGTATGGGTCCTTTGCGACAGGAGAACGCCCGAGGCTGACGGGACCGGCGCTGTGAACACACTGGGCGGAGACGGCGGATCCGTTGTTGGTCACAACACCGACCTCGAGGCCTTTGCCCACCAGATATCCAGGTTCAGTGAACCTTTCCTGGTAGTGGGGACAGGCGGGGTCTCCGCGGCGGTGACCGCGGCGCTCAGGGACAGGGAGCACCATGTGTTCTCAAGGAACCCTGCTGTCGCCGGGGTTCTGCCGGTTTCCCGGGCCGCGGTGTTCCTGAAGGGAGAGAGGGGCACAGTTGTCAATGCCACTCCCCTGGGCTGGACCGATGATGACCCCTTCCCCCTGAAGCCCGGCCCCGGCTGGGTTTTCATGGACCTGAACTACAACCCGGGGTGGAGGTGGCGGAACAGCCTGGAGGACGCCGGGGTGACGCTGGTGACCGGCGAGGGGATGCTCGTGAGGCAGGCGGCGTTATCGTTCGCGTTCTGGACCGGCCTCAAGGTCCCGGACGAAGTGATCCGGAAGGCTCTATCTCGTGTCAGGAGGTTGATGGGTGGGTCTGACCGCTGAATGGATCAGGGAGAGGCACGGGAAGGGATTTTCCCGGGAAGACCTGAGGATGGTACTGGGATCCGATGACAGAGAGTTCGAGATCGTTTGCGGCGAGGCCGTGAGAGTGCGTGAGGCCCACTTCGGGAGGAAGGCCTACATAAGGGCTGTTATCGAGTTCGCCAACAGGTGCAGGTGCAGCTGTCTGTACTGCGGAATGCGCCTGGGGAACCAGGGCGCCGCGGGTTACGAAATAGATTCCCGGGAGATAGTCCGGACTGCGCGTACCGCTCTGGAGAACGGCATCAGGGTGTTCTTTCTTCAGGCGGCCGAGAGCGAAACCTACGAGTCGGGCTGGCTCACCGGCGTGATACGCCGCATATCGGAGATGGGCATGGAGGTCATCCTCTGCGTGGGCTTCCACAATGCCGGCGACCTGGATTCATGGCGGGCGGCAGGTGCCGGGAAGTTCATACTGAAACACGAGACATCGGACTCGGAGCTGTTTGCACGGATGAAGCCCGGGTTCACCCTCGCCGACAGGGTGGAAATGCTCAGGGTCCTTCGAAGGCACGGATACAGCATCGGTTCAGGAACACTTCTGGGGCTTCCGGGGCAGACCGTGGACAGCCTGGTTGACGACCTTTTCCTTCTGAAGGAACTCGAGGTTGACATGTCCAGCGTATCGGTCTTCATGCCTGCGGCGGGAACCCCGCTGGAGAACCATCCCCACGGGGACCCGGAACTGGGGCTCCGGTTCATCGCGGCCATGAGGCTGTTCCTTGGACGCACCCTGATCCCCGCCACGAGCACGTTCCAGAAGTTGCTGCCCGACGGACAGTACCGGTGCTTTCAGGCGGGGGCCAACGTGATAACGGTGAACATGACCCCGCCCAGGCTCAGGGATGACTACACGCTGTACACCGACAGGTTCTTCGTGCGATTGGCCCATGCCAGGGAAACCATAGCCAGGGCTGGCCTTACAGAGGCTAGCGAGTGGAACGGACCCGCTCGGCAATGAGGGCAGCGATCTCCCCGGGTGTCATGCCCCCTGTGCGGATCCTTCCGGGAAGCCCAAGATAGTGTTCCTTTCGCGCTTTCAGCAGACTGCGCAGCTCCCCGGGGCCGGCGGCCAGCGGACGCCCTCCCGATATCCTGCGGATGATCTCCCGTTCCGGGAGGCAAAGGGTGAAGAGAACGCCGGCTGAGTTCACGATGCTCACGTTCTCCGGCTTCAGGAGCGTTCCTCCGCCCAGCGCCACCACCATGGACACCTCTCTTCCTGCAATCTCCGCCAGGCAGCCGGACTCCAGACGCCTGAAGCCCTCCTCGCCGCAGGTCAGGAAAAGGGTTTCCACTGACATACCCTCACGTTCCTCGATGAAGCCGTCAAGGTCAATGAAGGGGCAGCCGAGCATCTTCGAGAGCAGTACCCCGACCGTTGACTTCCCGGAGAATGGAGGGCCGGCAAGGAACCATTTTTCACGCTTCAAAAGAGTCACTTCCGTTCGTTTCCGGGTGTGAACCCCGGTACGGATATTTACTATATTCAAACGGTCATGCCATGAGAAGATACCCAATCCGTACGGGGGTGACGACTTGACCCGCGAGGAGCTTGCCAGGGAGGCGGCCAGAAGGACCGGGCTGACCGTCCGCGAGGTTCAATCCATCATCGTTGTCATCCTCGAGATCATCACAGAAGCTTTGAGTTCCGGCGAGAGCGTGTTCCTCAGGGGTTTCGGGTGCTTTTCCGCGAAGAAGGGGAAGATGAGAAGGGCGAGGGACCCGGGAAGGGGAGGCGTGATGGAGATACCCTCCAGGGTAAAACCGGTTTTCCGGCCCTACGATGACCTGAAGGATGCGGTGCACCTTGGTCTCACCGAGAGGACCAGCGTTGAGTTCCTGTGCCTGGGCTGCCCCGGCGCCCGCCAGGTATCCGTTGTTGGTGACTGGAACGGCTGGGATCCCGAGGCCAATCCCATGCAGAAGCTCCCCGACGGGAGCTGGATGGCCGAGATATCGCTTCACTCCGGGCAGGTCATAAGGTACCTGTACAGCGTTGACGGAAACCGGAAGGCCGACCCCCAGTTCCCTGCGGGTCCGGACGGGGCGTCGGTGAGGAGGGTATGAGCAGAAGGCCTGCGAAGAAGCGCACGGGTTCTAGGGGGTCCCATCCGCTTCGCAAGATCGGTTTCCTTCTCTCCGTGTTCGTCACGGTGGCGCTCCTGACCTCACTCACGTTCCCGCCGTCGGGCGCCGCCGTTCTTGTGAGAGCCGGCGGCTGGCTCAAACACTGGCTGGGTTATCTCGCCCTGATGCTGCCGTTGGCAGTTTTCGGTCTCGGTTCGCTTCTCGCCGGCTTCGGCTTCGCCCGGAGATGGCTTGCGAAAACCGCAGGCATCGGGATCACTGCCTTTTTCCTGGCCGCCTGTGTCACCGGGATCATGGCCAGGTTCTCCCGATCGCTGGCCGCTGTTCCAGGCGGAATGCTTGTGCTGCGTCTGGTGGTGATCCTGGAGGGGCTGATGGGCGGCATGCTGACCTGGCTGGCGCTTTTCCTTCTATTCACAGCTTCCTTTGCGGTCCTTGCCAGATGGGACATAGGCGCTGACATCGAAAGCCTGTTCAGGCGAATCGGCTCAAGGCGGAAGCCCCGCCCCCGCAAACCTCAACCGGCAACTGCGGCGGCGGAACCTTTGGTCGAAACCGCAGCCAGCCCCTGGATACGGTCCCAGGCTCCCTCGACGTCCAAGCCGCCTGAGGTCACCGTTATCTACCACGACACCATCCCCGGGCAGAAGGCTCCTGATCCATCCCCCGGAGCAGTTCCGGCAGGGGGCACGGCACAGAAGGCCCGCCTCCGGCCCGACCCCGTGGAGAAGGACGATACGGCTTACACGCTGCCTGACGTGGAATGCCTCAAGATGCCCGCTCCGGGAGAGAGGACCCGGCAGTCCGAGAGGGAGATCCAGGAGAGGGGCAGCATCCTGGTGGGCAAGCTGGCGGATTTCGGGATCGAGTGCAGGCTGGAACACACGGTGTGCGCCGGTCCCGTGCTGACAAGGTACGAACTCACTCCCGGGCTGGGCGTGAAGGTGAACCGTATCGTGAACATGGCCGATGACCTGGCCCTTGCGCTGGCGGCCAAAAGGATAAGGATACTTGCGCCTATACCCGGAAAGGGTACTGTCGGGATTGAGGTTCCGAACAAGAACCCTGAAACCGTGTACCTGAGGGAGGTCCTGGTCAACGTCGAGAACGAGAGGATACCCGTGGCGCTGGGCAAGAACGCCGAAGGCAAGCCCCTGGTGGTGGATGTCGCAGACATGCCCCACCTTCTCATCGCCGGGGCCACCGGGAGCGGGAAGAGCATATGCATCCATTCGATACTCACCTCCCTCCTCATGTCGCGCACCCCGAACCAGGTCAGGCTGGTGCTGGTGGATCCGAAGATGCTGGAACTCTCCATATACGAGGGCATTCCCCACCTGTGGGCTCCGGTGGTGCTGAACCCCCAGAGGGCGAAGGCCCTTCTGGACAGGCTTGTGAGGGAGATGGAGGACCGCTACGCCCTTCTGACAAGACAGGGTGTGCGCTCCATAGACGAGTACAACGGCAACATACGCACGGCGGCCCTTGCGGACCGGAACGGAAAGGGCGCGGCCGCAGCAGGCGAGACCCCCGACACCATGCCTTCCATAGTGGCTGTCATAGATGAGCTCGCCGACCTTCGAATGGTTCTGGGCAACGACATAGAGCAGCCCATAGCAAGGCTGGCACAGAAGGCCAGGGCGGTGGGGATACACCTGGTGGTGGCCACCCAGAGGCCATCGGTTGACGTGATAACCGGTATGATAAAGGCGAACTTCCCCTCCAGGATCGCCTTCAACGTGAAGTCCAAGACCGATTCGAGGACCATTCTGGACATGAACGGGGCGGAAAAGCTGCTGGGGCAGGGCGACATGCTGTTCATGCCCGCCGGCGCCCCCGACCCGGTGAGGGTCCACGGCTCCTTCGTGTCATCCCGGGAGATCAAGGAGCTGGTCCTCTTCTGGAAGGGGCAGCCCCCGATGCCCTACGATTACGAGCCCACGGATGATCCGCAGGACAACGGCGACGTCATCGGCGACCTGTCACTCGACGATCCCCTGCTGGATGAGGCGAGGAAAGTGGTGGTGATGTTCCAGAGGGGCTCGGCGTCCCTCCTTCAGAGGCGGCTCAAGGTTGGCTACACCAGGGCTGCCAGGCTTCTCGAGATGCTGGAGCAGATTGGCGTGGTGGGGCCCTATTGCGGAAGCAAGGCAAGGGATGTACTTCAGAAACCCGATCCGGGAGCCAACATTCCGGACGACGACACGGAGCTGTGATGAAACCGATCCCCTTTATCCTGGTTCTTTCGCTGCTCTCATGCGGCGGTGGTGAAAGGCAACTGGACGAGAACGGTCTGGCCGCATCGGGAAACGCACTGGGCCAGTTCGCCAGGGCGAGCCAGCTGTACTGGAGGGGAAGCCTGTCCGCCTCCAGGGAGGAGTTCAACGGGGTCATCTACAGGTTTCCCGGATCGCCGCTGGCGGACGACGCCAGACTAGCTGTGAGACGCATCGAAGGCGAACTGGGCGGAACCGGTGAACAGCAGCAGGACCACAGTCAGCCCCAGCCGCTCAGGGGTCTCGAGGTAACAGTGGTCGGACAGGCCGCAGGCAGGAACGTCATAGAGTGGGTTTCCGAGAGGCTTGCGGTACGGGGCTGCACCGTGAACACCGTCTTCGACCCCCAGGCCCCTGAGGTGACGGTGGTCCTTCACAGGCAGGGGTTCGAAACGGCGGCAACCGCACTGGCGGATTCACTGAGCCTCTGGCTTTCCCGTCCCTCGGTGGTGGAACATCAGGGAGGCGGGGGACTTATAGATGCTGTTGCTCCCGGCAGCGGCGGAGTGATGGTGGTGGTGGGAACCGACGCCCTGCTGGACATCTGACAGCGAACAACGGAGGGGTCTTCCAATGCTTCTTCTTCTGCTTGCCTGCAGTCTGCTCGATCCTTTGACCACGAAGATCGGGAACACCGTCTTCCTCACCGGTACATTCGTGCAGACCGAAACCTGGGCGCTCACCCGTGAGTCCGAGGTGACAAGGGGCGTGATGGGGCTTGCCCACCCCAACCTCTTCAGGCTTTCCTTCACTGATCCCGAGGGGCGCGTCACCGGCTGTGACGGAAGCTCGGTTTTCACTGTGGAGCCTCTCTACAGGGAGGTTGTCATATACGACGGGGCCAGCCCCGAGGGGTTCCTTCACCTGCTGAACCGGGCCAGGGAAGAGGGAATGCCGATACAGGAAGACATTCAGGGCGACCGGGTGACCCTCACCGTGACCGGGGACCTTGGCGGAGGCATCTCATCGCTGGTTGTAACTTACAGCGCCGCGGATTCCCTGCCCCGCCAGTTCGCCACCCTTGACGTGAACGGCAACCGCACCGAGTGGAGTTTCACCGGTCTCAGTTCCCGGGGCTCATGGCCTTCCGGCTATTTCGACCTGGCCGTTCCCGACGGTTACTCGGTTCTCGCCGGGGAGCGGTGATTGCCCGGTTTTCACATCATCACCCTGGGATGTCCCAAGAATCAGGTTGATTCCGAGGTCTTCGCCGGCGCCTGTCTCCAGGCGGGAATGCGGCTCGAGGAGGACCCTGACCGGGCAGATCTGGTGGTGCTGAACACCTGCGCCTTCATCAGCCCTGCCGTTGAGGAGAGCATGGAGAGGCTCCTGGAACTCCTTGACTGGAAAGCAGCAGCCACGGGCAGGAAGGTGGTGCTCGCAGGCTGTCTTCCCGGAAGGTACAGGGATGACGGGTCCGGAGGACTTGAAGACATTGACCTTGTGATAGGCCCGGGGGATGCGCACAGCCTGGCCCGCTGGCTGGGAGTGGAGGGCTTCGTTCCCCTCCAGAAGGGCGGCGGGGTATCCCGATTCGTGAAGATCGCCGAAGGCTGCAGCAACAGGTGCAGCTACTGCACCATTCCCGGCATCAGGGGCGGGTTCAGGCCGGTGGACCCCTGCATAGTGCTGGATTCGGTGAGCGAGGCCATCCGCCAGGGTGCCCGGGAGGTGGGGCTGGTGGCCCAGGACACCGGCGCTCACCCGGAACTGCACAGGATCCTCGATGATGCGACCCGCCTGAACCCTGATGTATGGTTCCGGCTGTACTACGTTCATCCACGCCACTTCCCGCCCTGGCTTCCGGGTCTTATTGAGTCCCGCCGGAACCTGGCGCCCTACCTTGACCTGCCCATACAGCACGCCTCGGCCCCGGTGCTTGAAAGAATGGGAAGGGGTTACGGGCCCGGCGACCTTGAAGGGATAATGGAGAGGGTGGAGTGCATTTCAAGGCCCGTCGCCGTGCGTTTCACCCTTATCACCGGCTACCCCGGCGAGACCGAGCAGGACTTCGAGACACTCCGGGACTTCCTGGGAAGGTGGCCTTCACTGAGGCACATCGCAGCCTTCTCATGGTGGCCGGAGGAGGGTACGCGGGAGTTCAGGCGGGTTCGGAAGACCCGTGACCGGGTCCCGGAGCATGTGGCCATGAGCAGGCTGTCCTGCCTCTCGTCCATCGGGGAGTCCATCTACCACTCATGGTCCGAGAAGCTTGCCGAACTGCCTTTCCCTATCCTGGCCGATACCCCATGCACCGGACACTCCATCTATGACGCGCCCGAGGCGGACATTCAGGCGGTCTTCACCAGCCCTGTCAGGGAGGGTTCTATCCATTTGTGCAGGCCCGTTGAGGGCTCCGACGGGTCAATGATAGTCGAGCCGCTTCCGTGACCCTATATTCCCACATTGTTCGGAAGCATTTCACACTGAAGGAAGGTTGCCGGAATGATGTTCTGCACGCTGGTGCTCGCGGCCCTTACAGGGGTCCAGGGAAACCTGGAAATGACGGAACAGGCTGTTTACCAGGCTGTTCTGCCGGTGGTTGACGCTATTGCCCTCCGGGGTGTGGAAAGCCTTTACGTAACCGTCGAGGGCGGTCATGAGGGAGGCTGGCTTCTTTCCCAGTCCATAACCGACCTTCTGGCACAGAAGGGTGTCAGGGTGTCATCGGACAGGACAGACAGGACCGGATACCAGCTCATGGTCCGTCCCATGGATTTCGGGGTAAGGTACGGTGTCATCGAGAGAACATGGTTCCTGGGCAGCAAGAGGATGAGCAGGTCCGCAGTGTGCAGTCTCGCCCTCACCCTGGTGGATGAGAACGGGGTCGTGCTTGACACCTGGAGGGCTGAAGGACTGGTGCAGGACACCGTCGCTCCCGGCGATTCGGCGCTTTTCGAGAGCCGCGGAGAACGGTGGGTGAACGATGCCCTTCCAACCGAGACCGGCAACAAAGTGCTTGAACCGATCGTAGTCACCGGTGTGGTCGCGGCCCTCATCTACCTCTTCTATTCCAGCAGGGCGGATTGATGCGCCTTCTCATCCCGGCACTCTGTCTGCTCCTTCTGGCCCCCGCATGCGATTCGGGGGCCTCGGGAGAGAAGGCCGACCTGGTCCAGCAGGCCAGGACCCTCATGGCATCCGGGCAGTACGCACAGGCACTGGTCTTCTACAGCGAAGCCGTGGCCCTGCAGGACGAGTACGACGCGGAACTGCAGCTTGAGCTTGCCGAGGCCGCGGTCCTTTCGGCCCAGGCAAGCAGGAGCAGGGCAGCCAGGCACAGGGCGCAGGAGGCGCTTGCTGTTCTCACGGCCTCACCCGGCCAGGTGGAGGCCAGGAAGATCGGCGAGCTATGGAGGAGGCTCGGCTGGGAAATGGCAAGGGATGCAGACTCGCTGCAGGCCTATTCCGCCTTCGGCAGGGCGGTGGACTGCTACCCCGACCTGGCGGGGGTCTTCGAGGAGGAGTGGCTTCTCAGGGGCGCCTATGCGGCGTGGCACCTGTCGGCTGTTTCCATGGTCCCCGACACCCTTTCCGGGACTCCCGCGGAAGACAGCATACTGGCCTTCAACGCCGAGAGACACCTGGTGGAGCTGGACAGGATACCCCTTGTCAGGACCGACCTGAGGGCTTCCAGGCTCAGGGCCACCGCCCGACTGATGCAGTACGCGCCAGCCAGGTGGAGCGATGAGCTGCAGGTCCTGACCGAGCTTGACCGCATGGGCGAGATCGAACCCGGCTGGAGGCACAGACGGATGGAACTGCTTCTACGGTCAGCAAGGCAGGACCTCTCGCAGGGGCAGGTTGCCCAGGCCAGGGAGAGGCTCATGGAGGTATGGAACTCCAGTTTCACGGGGGTGAGGGTGGAGGCCGCGGTCCTTCTGGGTGAGATGGCCCAGGGAGCCGGAGACCCCGTGACGGCCCTTCAATGGTACACCAGGGCGTGCCAGGTATCGCCGGGGCTCACTTCCTCGGCTGCCATCACCGCCGCCGCGCGCAGGGATTCATTACGTTATGTGGTCACCCCATAGGAGTGGAATGAAAAAGAAGCTTTTCACCGCCGCTGCATCCCTTCTGGCAATCTCCTGCGGAACATCCCTGTCCACTCAGGGGATGGAGCGGGACGAGATCATCAGGGTCGCCGACCAGCACTTCGAGGGGGCGAGATGGGCCCAGGCCTCGCTGGTGTACACCGAGCTGCAGTTCCGTTTCCCCGGTGACGACCTGTACGACTACTTCCTTTTCAGGGGCGCCCTGTGCGACCGCGAGAGGAGGCTGTGGGCCGATGCCGAGTTCGCCCTTTACAGGGTGGTGAACGACTTCCCCAGGGGCGCATGGGCCGACGACGCACAGCTGGCCCTGGCCGAGACCCTCTGGAGACAGCGCAGGGATCACAGAAGGGACCCGGCTCCGGTGCTTCGGGCCAGGGAAGAGGTCCAGACCTTCATCAACAGGTATCCCGGCTCGGATCTAATGGACAGCGCCCTTGAGCTTCTTGGCCGCATTGATGAGCACCTGGCCCTGAGAGCGCTGGACACGGGCAGGTTCTACCTCAGGCGCAACAAGCCGGAAGCGGCGATCCTCTACCTCAGGGAAGCCATCGAAGACCATCCCCAGGCATCATGCAGGGCGGAGATCCTCATAACGATCGGTGATGCCTATCTGGCCCAGGGGAACACCTACTCCGCCAGAAGCTACTATCGCCGTGCCAGGGACGAGTGTGAGCTTTCCCCCGCCCAGCTCCTGAAGGTGGAGGAACACCTCTCAGAGGTGAGATGAACGAGGGCTTCCTGGGAGGCACATTCGACCCGCCCCACCTGGGGCATCTGGTACTTGCCCAGGAAGCGCTTGAGCTCTTCAAACTTGAACGCGTTCACTTCATCCCGTCACGCAATCCGCCACACAAGGGCGGGAGGAGCGTTTCACCCTTTTCCGTCAGGCTGGAGATGCTTCATCTGGCCCTTTCGGGCAATGACCGTTTCTCCGTTCTTGACGTTGAGCCCGCCGATGGCCCTTCATTCACGGTGAACCTTGTGGAAACGCTGGCCGGGATGTTCGAAGGCAAGCCCTGGCTGATACTGGGTCTGGACAGCCTGGTGGAGATGCCCCTCTGGCGCGAACCCCTCTCCATACTCAGGCGCGCCCGGGTGGTGGTGGGCACAAGGCCCGGCTTCGCCCCCTCGGAAGTGGACCCTGAGTACCTTTCCGAAGTCCGGCTGTTCCAGTTCCCGGGAGTGTACGTTTCTTCATCCGCCATAAGGCGCAGGGTGCGGGAGGGGCGAAGCATCCGGTACCTTGTAACGGACGGGGTAAGTGCATATATACGGGAAAAGGGGTTGTATGGTCCGGGAAAAGGCGATAGACCAGATTCTTGACGCGCTGGTTGACGACCAGGTAAGCGACATTCATTTCAAGGCGGGCTCACCGCCCATCATGAGGAAAACGGGCCATATCGTTCATGCCGAGGGCTTTCCCGTTTTCGGCGCCGAGCATGTTCAGAAGATAATCAGTGAAATAGCCAACGAGAAGCAGATAAAAAGCCTCAACGACGGCAACGAGATTGACCTGGCCTACAGCCTTGGGGGCAAGGCCCGTTTCAGGGTGAACGTCTTCTTCCAGAGGGGTACGCCGGCCGTGGTCATGAGGAAGATACCCTTCAGCGTGCCCGAGATCGGAACCCTGGGCCTGCCCGGTGTGGTCCGCGATATAGCCATGGCCAGAAGGGGGCTGGTGCTGGTCACCGGCGCCACCGGAAGCGGCAAGTCAACCACCCTGGCCGCGCTGATACGCCACATCAACGAGAACCGCAAGGCCCACATCGTAACCATCGAGGATCCCATCGAGTTCCTCCATTCCGACAGGAAGTCGAGCATCTGCCAGAGGGAGGTGGGCATCGACACCGCGGGGTGGGCCAACGCGCTGAGATCCGTATTCAGGCAGGACCCCGACGTGATCCTCATCGGGGAGATGCGCGACGCGGAAACGGCTCTCATCGCCCTTACCGGAGCCGAGACGGGGCACCTGGTAATGAGCACCCTGCACACCACCGACGCATCGGAGACCATCAACCGAATAATAGACATGTTCCCCTCCCACCAGCAGAAGCAGATCAGGATACAGCTGGGCGGTCTGCTGAAGGCCGTGATAAGCCAGAGGCTCCTTCCCAGGGCCGATGAGAGCGGGGAACGGGTCCTGGCGTGCGAGATCATGATACACACTTCAACCATCATGAACTGCATCACCGACCCCGAGAAGACCTACCTGATCCACGAGACAATGGAACAGAGCGGCAGGCAGTACGGGATGCAGACCTTCGACATGGCTTTGTACAAGCTTCTCAGCGAGGGGATGATAGACCAGGAGACGGCCCTTTCCGCCGCCACGAACCCCACCGCTCTGATGCTTCGAATAAAGGGCGTGGAATCCGCGGAAGATTGGAGGATAGAATGAACTACTCCCTTTTGATCGCGGCGCTGGTGAGCGTGGCGGTCATTCTTGTTTTCCTTGTAATTGTGGGGCTCAAGGCCCTGAAGAGGCCCAGGATCACAGGCTACGAGGGCATGGTGGGGGAGTGCGGCATAGTGAGGAAGCTCCCCGGCTTCAGGGGGAGGCAGGTAATGGAGATAAGAGGGGAGCTCTGGTGGTGCCGCTCTGCCGTTCCCATCCCCCCGGGGCGCGAAGCGAGGGTTGTGTCCTACGAACAGAACGATCCGGTTCTCACAGTAGAACCCTGCTAAACGGAAAGGAAGCTCGAAATGGGTGTTTTCTGCATTCCGCTGGGTATCATCGGTTTCTTCCTGCTCATATCCCTGAGGGTTCTGAAGGAGTACCAGAGGGGCGTGGTGTTCAGGCTGGGAAAGGTGATCGGGATCAAGGGGCCCGGGCTCATCCTGGTCTTCCCCGTCATCGACATGCTTAAGAAAGTGGATCTGCGCATCATCACCATGGATGTGCCGCCGCAGGACATCATCACCCGTGACAACGTGAGCGTGAAGGTGAACGCAGTGGCCTACTACAGGGTAATGGACCCCAAGAGGGCAGTGCTGGAGGTCACGAACTACATGTACGCCACGAACCAGCTCGCCCAGACGACCCTCAGGAGCGTTCTCGGCGAGGCCACCCTTGACGAGCTCCTTGCCAACCGCGACGAGATCAACGGCAAGCTGCAGGACATACTTGACAGGATGACCGACCCCTGGGGCATAAAGGTGACCGCGGTCGAGGTGAAGCACGTTGACCTTCCAGTGGAGATGCAGAGGGTCATGGCCAAGGAGGCCGAAGCCGAGAGGGACAGGCGCTCCAAGATCATCCGCGCCGACGCCGAGTTCCAGGCCTCCAAGAAGCTCAGCGAGGCCGCCATGGTCATCGAACAGCACCCGGTCGCGCTCCAGCTCAGGTACCTTCAGACCCTGGGCGAGATAGCCACCGAGAACAATTCCACCATCGCGTTCCCGATCCCCATAGAACTCATGAAGCCCTTCATGGACATGATGGCGAGAAGGGACAAGCAGTGAACCTTCGGGGCACCGTCACCGCCCTGGCTACCCCTTTCACAGGCGGGGCCCCCGATCAGGGGGCCCTACGCCGTCTCGTCGATCACCAGTTGCGCAACGGCGTCGAGGGACTTCTGGCCTGCGGCTGCACCGGAGAACCCGCGACAATGTCCGAAGCTGAAAGACTTCTGGTTATCGAGACCGTGGTTGACCAGACAGCGGGAGCTGTTCCGGTCCTTGCCGGTACCGGGACCAACTGCACCGAATCCACCGTGCGTTTCACCCGGGAAGCCGTGAAGACAGGCATTGATGCCGTTCTTGTGATAACCCCCTACTACAACAAGCCCACACCCGAAGGACAGATCGCCCATTTCAGAGCTGTCGCAGACGGGTCGCCGGTTCCGGTCATGATCTATAACGTTCCGGGCAGGACCGGTACCCATATGTCTGTGGAGACGCTTTCCGCTCTCAGTGAGCACGGGAACGTCTGGGCCGTGAAGGACGCGGCCGGAAGCATGGAGAGGGTGACCGAGCTAAGGCGGTCCTGCACGATACGGTACTTCTCCGGCGACGATCATCTGGCGCTGGCCCAGACCCTCATGGGGGGCGACGGGGTCGTCTCGGTGACGTCCAACGCGGCTCCGGCCGCCATGGGAGAGATGATAAGGCAGGGCCTGGCCGGGAACGCGCGGGTGGCGGCAAGGCTGCATGAAAGGCTGTTCCCCCTGTTCAGGGCGCTTTTCGTGGAGACCAACCCCGGGCCTGTCAAAGAAGCCCTGAGGCTTCTCGGCATATTCTCCGACGCCTCACCACGGCTGCCCCTGGTCCCGGTGGGCCAGCGCAGTTCCGAAGTCATCAGCTCTGCCATGCGCGAGGCGGGTGTCCTGGAATGAAGTGCGCCGTCTTCGGGGCTCTGGGGCGGATGGGGCGCCTTCTCACCGAGGAGGCTCCGCTGTTTTCCATTGAGATAACAGCAGGACTTGACCGAGGCTCCCCGCCTGTGCTTCCTGCCGGGACCGACATCGTTCTGGACTTCAGCTCCCCGGACGCATGGAAGGACCTCGACACCGTACTCGACGGTTCGCCGGCGGGCCTTGTGAGCGGCACCACCGGGCTCGGCCCGGATGCCCTGTCCATGCTCAGACGCTGGTCACTTGAGAGACCGGTGTTCCACAGCCCCAACATGAGCACCGGCGTCTTCGTTCTGAACAGCCTTGTGAGAAAGGCCCGTGAAATGCTGGGGGAAGGCTTCGACCTTGAGGTGGTGGAGATCCATCACAGGAACAAGGAAGACAGCCCCAGCGGCACCGCTCTGTCGCTGATCCAGGGGATGCCGGGGCACAGGGTGCTGGGCAGGAACGGCTTCACCGGGAGAAGACCCCGCGGCGACATCGGTGTTCACTCCCTGAGGGGCGGGGACGTGCCGGGGGAGCATCAGGTGCACCTGCTGGGCGACGGCGAGAGGCTGTGCCTGACCCACTCCGCCACTGGAAGGAGGGTCTTCGCCCTGGGAGCCCTCAGGGCCGCCCTGTTCCTCATTGGCAAGCCGCCTGGCCTGTACGGTATGGAGGACATGCTTGGCAAGGGTGATTAGACCCGGTTTCTCGGGAAGCTTCTACCCCTCCGACCCAGGCGAGCTGTCCAGCCTTGTGCGGAGGCTCATCGGAGAGACATCCCCTCTTCCGGACGCGGTGGGCATGGTGGTTCCCCACGCGGGCATGGCCTACTCCGGCGTCACCGCCGGAAGGGCCTATTCCAGGGCCCCCGAGGGGGTGTCGAGGGTGATCCTTTGCGCTCCAAGCCACAGGGCCTACGTCAGGGGTGCTGTAGTGCTGGACGGTGAGGCGTTCGAAACGCCCCTGGGAAGAGTTGGGATCGATGCCGAGGCATCCGCCCGTCTGGCGGGGAGCGGCCTGGGATTGGCGGATATGGCCGAGCACTCCATTGAGGTCCAGCTTCCCTTCATCTTCAGCAGGTGGCCGGGCGCCCTTGTCATCCCGGTGGTGACCGTGTCCGAAGACCCGCTGTTCCTCTCGGAGCTGGCGCGCATCCTTCATGATGACATCCCTGACGCTTTTTTCATTGCCAGCAGCGATCTCTCCCATTACCACCGGCTTCGCCATGCGGTTGAACTGGACGGCATGGTAAGGAAAGCCTTCCTCACACTGTCCCCTGAAGCCCTGATCCAGGCCCTCTCGTGCGGGGGAGAGGCTTGCGGCAGGGCGGCGATGCTGACCCTTCTCTACTTCGCCAGGCTTGCGGGAGGAGACGGCGCCCTTGAGATCCACTATTCCACCTCCGCCGATGCCGGGGCCGGCCAGAGCCAGGTTGTGGGCTACTTCTCGGGCATGGTTACGCGAAAGGGGCTTTGCCGTGCTGAATCCTGACGAGAGGAAGGTGCTTCTTGAACTGGCAAGGGAATCGGTGACAAGCGCCGTCATTGGGGCTGAACCGCCTCCGGTGGGGGATGATGCCATCCTCAGGGTGAGGGGAGGCGCCTTCGTTACCCTGAAAATTCTCGGCAGGCTCAGGGGGTGCATCGGCAGCTTCACAGGCACGGGAGGCGGGACCATCGGAGAGACAGTGCGTGACATGGCCGCCCGGGCCGCGGTGGGTGACCCTCGGTTCAACCCCGTGACTCCCGGGGAACTGGACGCGGTGCGGATCCAGATCTCACTGCTTTCATCCATGGTCCCGGCCTCCCCTGAGGAAGTGGTTCCGGGAGTGCATGGGGTTTACATCAGAAGAGGGCACAGGGCGGGGACCCTTCTTCCCCAGGTGGCCTCCGAGGAGGGATGGGACAGGGAAACACTGCTGGCCCATGCATGTCTCAAGGCCGGCCTTCCGCCGCACTGCCATCGGGACACTGGTACCGAGATCCTTGTATATACCGCCGATGTTTTCGGTGAACAGGAGGAGAGGAAACCATGAAGTTATTCCCTTTTGCTGCAGCCATGATCCTGGTGCTTGCGGCCTGCCAGGTTCCGGGCGTGAAGGAAGTCGAGGACAAGGTCAACAGCATGTCCGCCCAGCTCACCCAGCTTACCAGTGCCGGAGAGGGGCTGGACGAGAGGCTGGATGAGCTGGAAAGCCGTCTGGGTGACGTTCGGATCCCCGATGCAGGGGGCATTGAGATGCCCGACTTCGACGCCATGATCCAGGGCGTGACCGTGACCGTGGAGCAGGTGAAGGAAGAAGTGATGGTGGAAGTCCTGTCCGGTCAGGAACGGGTGGACAGCCTGATGACGGTGATCTCAACCCTGGAGGACAGGCTCGACGCCATGTCCGCCCGGCTCACCATCCTCGAGAACCGGCCTTCCGGGAGTTCGGGTTCATCCTCGTCGGGCGGAAGCTCAAGGGGAAGCTCATCAGACGGCAGGGGCGGAAGCACCGGGGGAAGCACCGGGGGCAGGTAGCCCTTCAGTCCGACAGGATCACCCGGCAGTAGCGCTTCTTGCCCGCCCTGAGAAGAAGCCCACCGGCTTTCAGGGTTTCAAGGGTCACGGGTCCCAGAAGGTCCGTGACCCTTTCTCCTGCCGCGTAGAGACCGCCCTGGTCGAAGAGGCGCCGGATCTCCCCCCGTGACGCGGCGAGCCCGGCCATCATGAACAGGTCGAGGAGGGTCACCCCTCCGTCAACTGAACACGGGTCAACCGGGAGAGTGGGAATCGAGCCCGCCTCCCCTTCGCCCTGGAACAGCGCCCTGCCGGCCTCGCGGGCGGCCTCGGCCTCGGCGCGGCCATGGGCGATGGCCGTGGCTTCCAGTGCCAGGACCTCCTTGCCCCTGCGAAGGTCGGCGCCGGTGGCGGACTCCAGCTCCCTGATGTGGTCCACCGGAAGGAAAGTGTACAACCTGAGGAACCGGCCAAGGTCCCTGTCGTCGGTGTTGATCCAGAACTGGTAGTAATCGTAGGGGGAAGTGAGTTCCGGGTCCAGCCAGACAGCGCCCCCGGGTTGGGATTTGCTCATCTTCTCACCGCTGGACGTAGTCACCAGGGGACATGTGAAACCGTGCACCTGGGCTCCGGCCACTCTTCTCACCAGGTCAACCCCCGCCACGATGTTCCCCCACTGGTCGGCGCCCCCGATCTGAAGCACGCAGTTCCTGCTTCTGTAAAGGTGAAGGAAATCGTAGCTCTGAAGCAGCATGTAATTGAACTCCAGAAAGCTGAGACCCGTCTCCAGCCGCGAGCGCACACTGTCGGCGGTGAGCATTCTGTTCACGCTGAAGTGCCTTCCCACATCGCGCAGAAAACCAATGTAGTTCAGTTCCAGCAGCCACTGGGCGTTGTTCAGGAGAACGGCGCCGCCAGGGCCGAAATCCAGGAACCGTGTCATCTGTTCCTGCAGTGAAGACACGTACGCCTCCACGTCCTGCCGGGTGAGCATTGTCCTTTCCGAGCTTCTTCCGGAAGGGTCCCCGATGAGGGCCGTGGCTCCTCCCACGATGATCAGGGGAGTGTGCCCGGCCCTCTGCAGATGGGCCGCAGCCATGAGCGGGACCAGGTGGCCCAGGTGAAGGCTCTCGGCGGTGGCGTCGAAGCCGGCGTAGAATACCCTGGGTTCTTCAGCCAGAAAGCCCTGGAGGTCCGAACCTCCCGTCATCTGGTAGATCAGCCCGCGGTCATTGAGGGAAGCAAGCAGTTCCATTCACCCGACCTTCCTGGTTTGCGCCCGCATCTGGCGACAGTAAGCAGTTCGGTGTATCTTGTCAACAAACAAACACAGGGGAAAGGCACGATCCATGGATCTGATCGAATTCGAGCACCCCATTGCCCGCGATCTGGTTACAAGATTGCGCTGCAAGGATTTTCCTCCGTCCCGCTTCAGGGCGTACACCCAGCGGCTGGGCTGCCTTCTGGCCGTTGAGGCCACCAGGAACCTGCCCACCACCCCCGTGGAGGTCGAGACGCCCCTTGAGATAACATTCGGTGAGGTCCTGAAGCGGCCGCCGGTGCTTCTTCCCGTGCTCAGGGCCGGCCTGGGGCTTCTTCAGCCTTTCATGGACATCCTGCCCGACTCGCCGGTGGCCTTCGCGGGTCTTCGAAGAAACGAGGACAGCGCCAGGGCCCAGTGGCAGTACCAGTGCATACCCAACCTGTCGGGAAGGACCGTGATTGTCCTGGACCCCATGCTGGCCACAGGGGGAACCGCGGCCGAAGTGGTGGGATACCTCATGGAAAGAAGGGCAGAAGCCATCATTCTTGTCACCGTCATTGCGGCGCCTGAAGGGATCGCCCGTCTCAGGGAGTTCGGTGAACTGACGGTCATTACAGCCAACGTGGACAGGGAACTCGACGAGAACTGGTTCATCCGTCCCGGAATGGGTGACTACGGGGAAAGGCTTTTCTCCGGCGGCAGCTGACGGAAGGGACAATTGCTCAGAAGCAGGCGCAATCTGGCGGCACTGGGAATAGTGGTCCTCGCCGGCCTCGTTACCTGGTTATCCATACCGGGCGGCGCCGGTGACCAGGGCGGACACTGGCCGTTCCACGGTGATATCTCCCGGTTGGCTTACCACAGGGAGCACGCGCGTCAGACCATGGCCGACACGGTCCAGAGCCTGACCGGTGTCATAGGCCCGGGTTTCCTCGGGGGGGCCCTGCGCGACGCGGGTCTCTCGGGAAGGGCTTTCACAGGCGCATGTGAACTCCTGATAGACAGCCTGGGCTGGAGGGTCCAGCAGCCCGGCGATACCATCGTGGCAGTCTATCACCGTGGCAGGCTTGCGGAGCTGAGAGCCTATCCAAGGAACAGAAGGGGATTCTTCAGGATCTGCTGGTCGGGGGATTCTCCCTGTCTGTGGGAGTTCAAGCCGCAGGAGAACTGGGTCAGAAGAAGGGCCGTGAACTGCAGGATAACCACCACCGTCTGGGGGGCCCTCTGGGAATCGGCAGTTCCCTCTGACCTTACGCCCTCCGGGATACTGCTCACGGATAGGGATTCCTCACGGGCGGTGGGGTACGTCTCCGAGCTTCAGCATGAACTGACCGACAGGCTCTTCTGCTACGACATCGACTTCTACTACGATGTCAGGGTGGGGGACAGCCTCTGGATACTCCTCGAGGAGACAAGGTACCCGGAAGACGGCGAGTCGGGCTTTCTCAGAATACTCGGGGCGAAGTACAAGTTCGCTTCCGGCAGGCTTGTGGAGGCGCTGCCCTTCTTCCGGTACCCGCAGGGGGTTGCCGAGGCATACCTCGACCATTTCCACAGGGACGGAGCCTCCCTGCGGACCATGTTCCTGAAAATGCCGGTTCCCTACGGAAGGGTGAGCTCACCGTATTCAAGTGCAAGGCTTCACCCGGTGCTGGGATACACCAGAGCCCACAGGGGGATTGACTACGCGGCTCCGATGGGGACCGAGATCTACGCCGTGGGCGACGGCATCATCACCATGAGGCAGTGGCACGGCGGGTACGGCAATTTCGTGAAGATCAGGCACGCCAACGGGTATGAGACCGCGTACGGCCACCTGAACGGATTCGCCCAGGGGCAGGCGGTGGGAACCCATGTCCGCCAGGGTCAGATCATAGGGTATGTGGGCTCCACAGGCCTGTCCACAGGGCCCCATGTGCACTTCGAGATGCTTCGTTACGGTTCGCATGTAAACCCGGCTGAGGAGATAGTTCCCCCTTCTGATCCGCTTGAGGGGCAGGAGCTTCAGGCATTCCTTGATCAGCTTCCGGTGCTGGAGGGGGCATGGTCGCTTCTCAACGGCGCACCGCTTCCCGTCCCTTCCGACGACGCGGCCTCCGCCACAGGGAACGGTGGAACGTGAGCAGGGGCGTTTTCATAGCGGGCTCGGGCAAGGACGCCGGGAAGACCACGCTCTGTCTCGGCCTGGCAGCGTCGCTGAACTCAAGGGTGGAGGGCGGTGTGTCGTTCTTCAAACCGCTGGGACAGAAGGTTACGGTGGTGAACGGCGACTCCGTCGGCCAGGACTCATGGTTCATTTCCAGGGCGCTGGGGCTTCCGCTTCACAGCGAGACCGGAACTCCCGTGCTTGCATCCAGGGGCGCCGCCGAGAGGTTCGTTCTAACCGGAGAGCCGGAGGGCATGCAGAACGCGGTGAAGAGAGCCTACAGACAACTCAGGGGGGAGAGCGGGCTGGTGCTGGTGGAGGGGACGGGCCACCCCGGGGTAGGTTCCGTTTTCGAACTGGGGAACGCCAAAGTGGCCTCCATCCTGGGAACCCCTGTCATCCTGGTCCTGGAGGGGGGAGTGGGGAGCACCATAGACAGCTTCTGCATGTGCAGGGCTGTGTTCGAGGCCCACGGCGTCCCTTTGCTGGGAGTGGTCATCAACCGGGTCATCCCATCAAGGATGGAAAAGGTCTCCCGTGTGGTCCTTGAGTGGTTCGGCAGCAGGGGCATCCCGGTTTTCGGCATCCTTCCCTTCGAGGAAGTCATCGCCAGGCCATCGGTGGCAGCCATCACAAGGGAACTCGGAGCGTCGCTTCTTCACGGGCAGGCAGGAGTCAGAGGGGGGGCCGGGTTCATCGCAGCCTTTGATTCCACCGAGGAGGTGCTGGCCAGGCTCAGGGCCGCCCCGGAAAAGGCCCTTCTCGTAAGCAGCGGCAGACCTGACGTGCTCGACGCCGTGATAGTGTCGGTTGTGGCCGGGGGACCCTGTCCCGCGGCGGCGGTGGTCTGCGGGGGTGAGCCGGACGGCCGGCGGGGGGCGGCCTGCGCTGCGGCGGGCATCCCCCTCTACCATACAGGGGCCGGGCTCGAGGGTTCGGCGCTGCGGCTCTCGCGAAGCCTGTTCAAGACCGAGCCCGACGAGAAGGAGAAGATCAGCTCCATTCTGGAAATGGTGAAGGAACACGTGGACCCTGAAGCGATACTGAATGCCCTGGAAGTTCACGGGGGTCCGTCGCGGGCAGTGCAGCGAAGGGGGCTGGTGGGCTTCCTCAGGCGGTTGTTCCGGCGTGGGTGAACCGCTTCTGCAGGACGAGGGCTTCTGGGATTCCGTCTTCGCACCGCTGTTGAACCTGCTGGCATCGGTGAGCGGCCGCCGGGTGACCATGGGGGGCCTTGGCGGAGCGGCGCTTTCCATGGCAGTAGCCTCCGCCCACAGACTGGCAGGTCCAACGATGGTCATCGTCCCCGGACCCAGGGAGGCGGAGAGGATAAGGGACGACCTGGCCGCGGTCCTGCCGGGCCCCGTTCTCTACTTTCCCGCCTATGAGACCCTGCCGTTCCATGCTGAAGAGGCCCATCAGGGCGTGATAGCGGACAGGGTGGAGTGCATGGCGGGCCTGCTCAGGGGGGATTGCGGCACCCTGGTCGTCGCCCCCGCGCCGGCGCTGGTGAAGAAGCTGCCGCCCCCCTCCGACTTCCCGTTCCTCAGGCTTCACGACGGCATGAGGCTCTCCCCCGGATATCTGGGCGAGTGGCTTCAGGCAGGCGGCTACCGGCGGGAAACGGGCGTTTTTGAACAGGGACGCTGGTCGAGGCGCGGGGGGGTGATAGACGTGGGGTCCTACGGACTACCCAGCCCTGTTCGCATTGAGTTCAGCGACGATCAGATAGAATCGCTGAGGCTCTTCGATCCCCAGTCGCAGCGCAGCGTGAGGAGCGTGAGGGAGGTCACCCTCATCCCGGCCAGGGAGCTCTTCCTCATGCCGGACCACTGGAACAGGGCCCTTGATTCCCTTCCTCCGGGTCACCCGCTGGAGGAGCAGCTCTCAGGCAGCTTCGATTTCCCGGGTATCGAGCATTACGTTCCCCTTTTCCACTTCGGTACCGGAACTCTGCTGGACTACCTGCCATCCATCGGGACGCTGGTGCTCATTGAACCCGAGCTCATTCAGGGAGCGGTGGAGTCCACCAGGGAGTACAGGGTGCAATCCTTCCCGGAGGGACTTCCCTTCGGGCCGGACCACATCTACTCCACCTGGGGGGAACTTGAAAGCGGCATGGACAGGGCCGGTCAGGTTCTGGCCCATGTTCCCTTTCCCCAAAGCCCCTGCGACTTCATGATGCCCACTTCCCCGGTTTCAGGCTTCTCCGGACACACCGAAGAAATGGTTCGGCAGTTCCGCAGCTGGCTCGCCGAGGGGTACCGGATCATCATGGCCTGCGACACCAGGGCCGAGGCCGAAACCATCAGCGAACTGCTTCCCCGGGATGTAAGGCCCTGGCTCAGTATATCCGTGGCACAGCTTTCAGAGGGCTTTCTGGCCCCTGAGACCCCCGTGGGACCCATCGTCTTCCTTGTGGAGAGGGGTCTTCTCAGCAGCAGGCGAAGACCGGACAGGGTCAGGAAGTTCAGGGGAGGCCAGGCAGTATCCGACTGGGACGAGTTCACACCCGGCTGTTATGTGGTCCACGAAGCCCACGGCATTGGGCGGTTCCTGGGCATAAAAAGGATAGATACCGCCGACGGATCATGGGATTGCCTGGAGATGGAGTACGAGGGGGGGGACAGGCTCCTGGTCCCCCTTCATGAGATAGGCCAGGTCAGGAAGTACCTTTCACCAGGGGGAACACAGCCATCCCTCGACAGGATAGGCAGCCAGGTATGGCAGGGGAGGCTGGGAAGGGCCAGAAAGAGGGCGGGCGAGATAGCCGGCCGCCTTGCCATGCTTTACGCCGAGAGGAAAGCCCGGACAAGGCCCGCGCTGCCGCCTCCCGGAAGGCACATGCAGGCGCTCGTGGAGAGTTTTCCCTACGAGGAGACCCCTGACCAGTCAAAGGCCATCGCCTCGGTGCTGGGTGATTTCGATCTGCCTGTGCCCATGGACCGGCTGGTGTGCGGAGACGTTGGCTTCGGGAAGACCGAGGTCGCGGTCAGGGCAGCTTACAGGGTTGCCGAGAACGGCAGGCAGGTTGCGGTGCTTGTGCCCACCACCATCCTTTCGGAGCAGCACTACAACACCTTCAGGGACAGGACCGCCGAGTTTCCGGTGACGGTGTGCCATCTCAGCAGGTTCCAGACTCCCGGCGAGCAGAGGACCGTGCTTGCCGGGCTCGCCCAGGGAAGGGTCGGCATAGTGGTGGGAACCCACAGGCTTCTGCAGAAGGATGTGAGGTTCCATGATCTGGGTCTGTTGATAATCGATGAAGAGCACCGTTTCGGGGTGAGGCAGAAGGAGTATCTGCGTGAGATAAGGAGCACCGTGGATACCCTTTCCATGACCGCCACCCCGATCCCGAGAACCCTTCACATGTCGCTCTCGGGCTTTCGCAGCATCAGCCTGATCACCACCCCTCCAAGGGACCGCTATCCCATCCAGACCGAGATCGTGCCATGGGAACCTGGGATCATCAGAAGGGCCGTGGAGCGCGAGCTGGAGCGGGACGGCCAGGTCTTCTTCGTGCACAACAGGATCCAGTCGCTGGACAGGATCAGGGAGCGCCTGGAGGCCATCGTTGACACCGGTATCGCCACGGCCCACGGTCAGATGCCTTCCTCGCAGCTGGAGGAAGTCATGCACTCCTTCATCGAGGGGGAGTACAGGATACTCCTCTGCACCTCCATAATCGAGAGCGGCCTCGACCTTCCCAGGGTGAACACCATTTTCATTGACAACGCCCATTCCTTCGGACTGGCCGACCTCTACCAGCTCAGAGGAAGAGTGGGCAGAAGCCACCATCAGGCGTACTGCTACCTTC
The DNA here is from genome assembly GCA_964541235.1 of uncultured bacterium. GTDB lineage: Bacteria > Fermentibacterota > Fermentibacteria > Fermentibacterales > JCC-6 > UBA6080. The sequence continues at coordinate 52,764 of CAZIPI010000007.1, forward strand.
TCACACCCCAGGGCAGGAGCAGACTGAGTCCCGAGAGCCGTGGAAGGCTTGAGGCGGTCCAGAGGTACACCCAGCTTGGGTCCGGCTGGCACGTGGCCATGAGGGACCTTGAGATAAGGGGCGGCGGGGAGCTTCTTGGGGCAGGCCAGCACGGCCACATAGACGCGGTGGGCTACGGGCTTTTCGAGGAGCTTCTGGCCAGGGAGGTCAGGGAACTCAGGGGCGAGAAACCCTCAAATGCCCGGACGGTTCGCGTGGAGATCCCGGGAAAGGCCTTCATACCCGAGGAGTACATGCCCGATACCTCTGAAAGGGTGAACCTTTACAGATGGGTCTGGAGGGCCGCGAACGAGGAAACCGTAGGTGAGTGGCTGAGCTACATCAACGACAGGTTCGGAGAGATCCCGGAGCCGGTGGCGGGTGTGGCCCAGCGTTCCCTGATCCACCTGCTGGCGAGGGAGGCGGGGCTGGATGAGGTGGTGGCCTCTTCCTCGCATGTCAGGCTTGTCTTTGCGGAAGGCGCCGCCCCAAGGCGCGACAGGACCCAGCTGCTGGCGGGCGCCGGCTGGGCATCCATTCTGGAGCCAACGGGCAGGCTGGTCCTTCACAGGAGAACCCGGGGAGCCTTCGATCAGCAGGAAAGGGAAACCCTTCTGAGCGTTTTGCGTATATTCAGGGATAACATGGTGGCAAGGTCGGGAGAGGATGGCGGTATTGGCTAGGTTATACATTCTTGTGTTCGCGTTGGGTCTGCTTGTGTCCTGCGGCGGTTCGGGGGACAGGCTGGGGACGGTTGCCGGTGAACCGGTGACGGTCCAGGATTTCCTCGAGACCTTCCGTGGTCTGCCCCCCGACAGGCAGGTGGCCGTTCTGGAGCCCGGCGGCAGGATGGCACTGATGCAGGGTATCACCACCAAGAGGCTTCTTCTGGCCGCCGCCGATGCCTCTCCGGCATCCGACACCGATTTCTGGGTGCGTCTCTATTCCTCGGCCTGGCTTTCCGATTCTCTTATCAGAAGCATGGCTGTGTCCTTCGATCCCGAGCCGGTTCTGGCCGGACTGGATTCGTGCATCCATACCATCCGGGTGGTGCTGTTGCCCGACAGCCTGTCCGCCGTCGAAACGGCCCGTATATGGAGTGCCAGCGGCCCCTCCGATCCCGGGGGAAGCCTGACAGCCCCATGGAGCGCCGGCTCGGGCACCGGGTACAGAGTTATGTCGGGTCCGCCCTGGTATTTCCCCGCGGGGCTGGTCCCTTTGCTCACCGGCAGTGAGGTCATGGTCCTTCCCATGTACGGCGGATGGCTGGTGGGCGTTTCTGAAAGAACCGAGGCCGCAGCCGTTCCCGATCAGAACGCCGGAATGTCGCTTTTCGGGTGGGAGGTCGAGAGGGCCGCATCGGTAACCATCAGTGCGGAACAGGTCAGACTTCTGGATGCCGACCCCGCGGCATCCCGGGGCTCCGATGCGGTTCTTGCCATTTGGGAAGGCGGGGAACTCACTGTCAGCCAGATGTCGGAGATACTCGACAAGGTCTCCCCCCTTTCGTTCCCGCACGGGATCCCCGCCGAGCTTTCGGCGTTCACCATGCCGGAAGGCCCGTCGGACCGCCTTACTGCCCTGTGGTTCGTGGTGTCTTCCACTTCAAGGACCCTTGCCCTGGCTGACCTGGCCGGCAGGGCGGGGGGCAGCGCGCCTGTTTCCACCGGTGATTACGCCCGGACGGAAGCACTGGTAAGGGAAAGGGTGGTCGTTCCGTCCACCCCCGACAGTGCCCGGGTTCAGGCCTTCTACGAAGAGAACATCCACAACTACACACTGCCCGAGAGAAGGAGCGTGCTACTGGGCTACGTGGAAGCCCACCGCATCCCCGGACTGCAGGGTGCCACGGGATTCGGTGACCTGGGCGAGTACCAGACAATGGCCGATTCGTCGGGAAACCCGGTGCCCACCCCGCTGCAGCCCCGCTCCGCTCTTGGTGAGGCTCTGGGCGCCGCTGTCTTCGCGGCCGAACCCGGCAGCTTTCAGGGTCCGGTGGAGGTCGGGGGAGGCCTGGCGGCATACTTTCAGGTGGTTGCGGCAGTCCCCCAGGCGCCGGTGCCGCTTCATGATGTTTTTCCTCTTGTGGAGATGGAGCTGTTCCAGAACAGCTTCGATGTCTCCTTCTCCGAGTTCATTGACAGCCTCTCCCTTGAACTGGGTGTCGAGATAGACACCGCGGCCGTTCAGAGGGTCGATCCCTGGGCTGCAGTGCCCAGACGATGAAAGACAGGAAGAGAAGCATGAAGACTGTAACGCTCCTTTGTGTCATTCTCCTTGCCTCGTCCTCCTCTGGTCAGGTGCTGGCGCAGGTGGATGGCGAAACGCTCACATGGGATGACCTTGTGGAACAGGCAGGCGGGATGGAGGCCCTGAACTACATGGGTATCACGTCTGAATCCGCGGCATCCCAGATACTTGATGCCTGGGTTCGGGAGAGGCTTGTGCTTTCCGCCGCCAGGACTTCCGGCATAGCCTCCCGTCCCGACGTTGAGAAGGCTGTGCAGGCAGCGGTGGACCGCGTGCTTGTCGAGGCATACATCGGCGAACTGCTGGACGGGGTCCAGCTTTCAAGGCTGGAGATAGACAACTACCTTGACATCTGGAGGGACACCTACAGCAAGGAGTACAAGGTAAGGCATATCCTCGTGGGCACCCGGGTCCTGGCCTCCAGCGTGCTTTCCCGGCTTTCCGGGGGAGAAACTTTCGAGTCCCTGGCCGTGAACTTCTCGTCGTGTCCCAGTTCGAGGGAGGGCGGCAACCTGGGCTGGGTACGCCGGGGAATGACCTCATCAACGTTCATGGAAGCTGTGTGCTCCCTCGAGCCCGGCCAGACATCGGGAGTTGTGGAGACCACAGCCGGATTCCATATCATTCAGCTCCTGGATGTCAGGAACCTTGCCAGCCCCCCCTCCGCCTCGCAGCTGGTCCAGCTGGCGGGAGAGGAACTGCTGGCAACCCGCCAGGAGAAGGCAGTAATGGACCTCCTCAACTCGCTTCAAGCGGGTCACAGCGTGACCACCTTTCCCCAGAGGCTTCTCGACAGGCTATAGAGAGGTGACATGAACAGGCTACCCCCCTGGATACTTACCGGTCTTTCCGTGGTGACAGTTGCCGTAACCCTTCTTGTGGCTGTTCCAGTTCTTCGTTCAGACTTCGGGAGCGTTCCCGGGCGCGGTACAGCGGCGCCTTCGCGGGGCGCGGTTGCCGCCAGGGTGGGCGATGCCGTCCTGTACCGTGAGGACTTGGCCCTTCTGAACCTCGAGGAAGGGGCGGTCCGCGACTGGCACAGAGATGAGCTTCTGGCCAGGACAGCTGCGGAGGAGGGGCTGGAGAACCCGGAGATCAGCAGGATAGTTCAGCAGAGGGCGCGGCAGGTCTATCTCCGCGATACACTGCTCCAGCGGATCGCCGGCTCGCTGGACTATCCCACTGAGCACGACGCCCTGGCCTACATGGGGCAATACCCCGACCAGTTCCTCCTCGAGAGGCACTATTTCCACATCCTTCTCGCCGACAGCGCCCTTGCCGACTCGATCCACGGCAGGCTTGAAAGAGGCGACTCCTTTCAGTTGACTGCCCAGAGGGTCTCTCTAAGCCAGAAGGCCGCCATCGGCGGCGACCTGGGCTTCGTGACGGGAGGAGAGCTGTTCCTGTCCGGCATGCCGCGCGAGGCTGCCGAACTGGAGGGACTGGGCCCGGTTTACAGGACCGGGGACGAATGGCACATTCTCATGGTATCCGAATCCCGTCCCCTCGAGAACACCTCAAGGGTTGTATCAGCGGTTCAGAGCTACCTGTTCAACCAGAGGTTCGAGGCGGCAGTGGAAAGCGTGGTGGCCGACGCCGCCCGGAGATATGACAGCGAGGTGAATCCCTGATGTTTCCTCTGATCCTTCTGGCGCTCCATGCGGAGATGATGGTGGTGGACGGCGTTGCGGCCGTTGTCGGCTCGGTTCCCATCATGCACGGCGACGTTGTGGGCCTGCTATTGGAATCCGGGTTGGAACCTGCCTCCGCCCGCGGGTTGTTCCACGGCGACCCGGTCTACGACGCCGCCCTTGACGAGCTTGTGGATGAGAAACTGCTGGTGGAGGCCGCCAGGAGGAGGGGTCTCTACCCTTCATCAGCCGAGGTGAACCAGCGGATCGATGCCTTCCTTCAGGAGAGGCGGGCCGAGTTCCCTTCCGAGACCGCGTTCCAGCAGGCACTGACCGCCTCGGGGCTCACCCTTGTGACGTATCGCGAGATGCTGGCCAGCACCATTGGCGACAGGGTAGCCGCAGAGAACTACGCCAGGACGATCAGCGGATCCTCAGGTCTTCTGGCTCCGGCCGATCCGGCGGCCTTCATCACTGACAACACGGACGGGTTCAGGACCGTCCTCGGGCTTGCCAACCTCGAGTGGATCTACCTTCCAGTCCTTCCCGGGAACACCTCGGAAGCCGAAGCCCTGCTGGTTCAGCTGAGAAACAGGGTGGAGACCGGAGATGCCCGGTTCGACGTGATGGCCATGGAGTACTCCCAGGACGGCTCGGCGAGGCTTGGAGGCGATCTGGACTGGTTCGGCCCCGGAGACATGACGCCGGCGTTCGAGGCACGGGTGCGGGACCTTGAGCCCGGCGAAATGGCCGGTCCCTTCGTCACCCCCTTCGGGGTTCATCTTGTGATGCTCACCGAGAGGGACGGCGACCGGGTCAGGGCAAGCCACATTCTCAGGCTGGTACCCATCGAACCCCGGGACACACAGCGGGTGTTCGACCAGGCCCTGGCCATTGTCAACGCGGTGAACGCCGGTGAGATGGGTTTCGAGGAAGCCGCCATGCTTTACAGCCTTGACCCCGAAACAAGGTTCCAGGGCGGCACGCTGGGCACCGTGTTCCTTGCCGGATGGGACGCAAGCCTCTCAGGGCTTGTTTCCGGCCTGACACCGGGAGAGATGTCCGAACCGGTGACCATCGAGGGTGGCTCCGCCATGGCTCTGTTCCGCCTGATGGATGACCAGACCCCGGACCTTTCCCGGTACTCCCAGGAAGACCTCGACTCAGCAGTGGCCTCCTACCTCTGGCAGAGGGAGTTCGACCAGGCCATTGACTCTCTCAGGGCTGCGATCCCTGTCTTCTACCCGGGGCTTGAATGAGGATCGACCTGTTTCTGAAGCTGTCCGGTCTGCTGAAGACGCGATCGCTGGCGGAAAGGGCCTGTGATGCGGGGGCGGTGACCATTGACGGGCGCACTGCCAAATGCGCCTCCAAGGTAGTCCCCGGCTCGGTGGTGGAGCTGGTGAAGCCGGATGGTGAGCGGGCTGTTTTCCGGGTTCTCGGGATACCGGTCTCGAAAAGCGTCCCGAAGGCAGACAGAGCGTCTCTCTACCAGCTCATTGCCGGCGGCTCCCAGTGCTGATAGACATAGAGAACGCCTCCCGCAGCTACGGACGATGGCCCGCCCTGGATCAGGTTTCCCTTTCGGTATCATCCGGTGAGTTCGTCGTTGTCTCGGGCCCCAGCGGCGCCGGGAAGACGACCCTGCTCAGGCTCATCTGGATGGGCGACATTCCCGACAGGGGACTGGTGCAGGTGGCGGGGTTCAGAAGCGACATGATGAAACGCAGCCACTTCCCGCAGCTCAGGCGAAAGATAGGGATAGTGTTTCAGGACTTCAGGCTTCTGCCGGACAGGACCGTGTTCGACAATGTGGCCCTTCCGCTGGTTGTTTCCGGAACCTCCGCCCGGGCAACCCGTAAGCGGGTGTTCAACCTTCTGGCCCTGATGGGGCTCAGCCACCGGCGCAACTCGTTGCCCCACCAGCTTTCCGGCGGCGAACAGCAGAGGGTTGCCATTGCCCGGGCCATGGTGGGGCACCCGCTGATACTGCTTGCCGACGAACCCACCGGGAACCTTGACCCCGACGCATCGGCCAGCGTTGTCCAGCATCTCATGGACATAAACAGGGGAGGCACCACGGTCGTGATGGCCACCCACGATCCCAGGAGGATCCCCCCGGGAAGTGCCCGCTTCCTCTTTCTGGACGGGGGAAGGCTGACCGACGCCGGGAGCTGGCAGGACCTTGAGGAGGATGGATGAACCTCTGGCGCGCCCTTGGCAGGGAAACACTGGCCCACTTGGGGAACAGGCCCGGAGCGAGGGCAGTCACGCTGGTGATGGTAAGCCTGGCGTTCGTTGTGTTCAACACCTTCCTTGTTGTAAGCTGGAACCTGGAGAGGCTTCTTCAGAGGGAGCTGAACGCGGTGCGGATCGAGGCCTTTCTCAGCCCGGAGCTGAGCCCGGCTGAAGGGCGCAGCCTGGCGGACCTTATCAGCACCATGAGCGGCGTGAGATCGGTCTATTACGTGTCCGTGTATGAGGCCGAGGCGCTGTTCAGGGCCGAGATGCCGGAGCAGGAGCGGCTTCTCGACCTGCTTTCCGGGCAGTTCCGTCTTCCGGCCTCCATACAGATCTCCATTTCTCCGGGCTGGGACAACGAACAGAGCGTCAGATCACTTGCCGCGGCAATACAGGGGCTCGAGGGCGTCACCGAGGCGGTGTTCGGCGAAGAGTACCTGCCCGGCCTCACCCGCACCGTCTCGGCCTTCAGGAAGCTCCTTGTGTTCCTGGGTACGGTCCTCGCGGTCAGCATGGCAATGGTCGTGGCTTACACAGTAAGGCTTTCCGCGTTCAGAAGGTCGCTGACGGTTGAGATCATGAGTATAGTAGGAGCCCCGGACTGGTTCATTGTGGCGCCTTTCGTGATAGAGGGCACACTGACTGGTCTGGCGGGTGCTTTGGGGGGGCTGGCGCTTTCCGCCGTTCTCAGTTCCATACTGCAGGGCGCGGTGGGTCATTCCTTCCTGCCCCCGGGGCTTTTCTGGACGGTCGTGCTCCTTGGGGGCGCCACCGGTGCCGCAGGCGCGATTCTTGGCATAAGGCCCGGAAAAGCTGCAGGCGGCGGCAACAACAACTAGTGCAGGATTGGGAGACCCAAAAATGAAGATCTTCTCAGTAATCCCCTTTGTCCACGTCCTCTGCCTCTTTGCCGATGAGACCCAGTCCTCTCAGGAGGCGGCTCCCGCCGGATGCATGGGCGCCGGGGGAGGGGGTATCACGGGGTTCCTTCCCATCATCGCCATGGTGGCCATCTTCTACTTCCTCATAATAAGACCCCAGCAGAAGCAGCAGAAGAAGCTCAACGAGATGCGCGAGGCCATGAAGAAGGGCGACAGCGTGGTCACTTCCGGCGGTATCCACGGAGTGGTCACCAACATCAAGGGAAGCGTGGCAACGGTTAGGATCGCCGAGGGCGTGAAAGTTGACGTTGAGAAGAGCGCCCTCACCGTAAGCGAGGCATCGTCGGAAGCCGGGGAACCCGACACGAAATGAGGGACATCGTTCTCTTCGGGAGCGAGGTTCTCAGGGAGCGATGCCGTCCCCTGGATCCCGACGGTGACGGGGAGTTGCTGACGAACCTGGTCCGTGACATGAAGAGGATCCTCGCCTGTCATGACGGGCTGGGTCTCGCAGGGCCGCAGGCCGGTGAAGCGGTGCGGCTCTTCATCGCAGGCGAGGATACCGGGCTCCCTCTGGGAGGGCACACCGTGTTCATCAACCCTGTGATCCAGCTTCTGGGGCCTCCGGTAAGGGGTGAGGAGGGCTGTCTGAGCTTCCCCGGAGTGTACGCCGATGTGGAGAGGAGCCAGACGGTCCTGGTGAACGCGCTGGACAGGCACTGGCAGCCCTTCAGGCTGGAGCTTTCCGGTCTTGCAGCCCGGCTGGTACAGCACGAGCACGATCACCTCGAGGGGATACTGCTTGTTGACAGGATGGGGGCTTTGAAGAGGAGACTGCTCAGGAACAGGCTGAAGAGGATCCGGGAGGGGGCTTGCTGAGTATCCTATTCCTGGGTTCCTCGGCCTTCGCTGTGCCCATCCTTCAGAAGCTCCATGGATCAGGCCGCATGCATGTTGACGCAGTTGTGACACGGCCCGACGCTCCGGCGGGCAGGGGCAGAAAGCCTGCCTGCACCCCGGTGGCCGCCGAGGCTGAAAGTCTGGGTATCCCCCTTGCGAAACCGGCGCGGCTGGAACCCGGCTGCCTGAACACTTCCGGCATTTCCATCATGGTCAGCGCCGCATACGGAGCATGGCTTCCCGAGTGGCTTCTGGGATCGGTGCCCCTGGGCGTGGTCAATGTCCATCCTTCGCTGCTTCCGGACTTCAGGGGCGCAGCCCCGGTGGCCCGGAGCATACTTGCCGGGCTCGGCGAGACAGGGGTCTCGTTCATGCTCACCGATACAGGATGGGACACCGGCCCGGTGATCCACTCATCCAGAACACCGATAGCTCCAGGCGAGACGGCAGGAGAGCTAACGGCCAGGCTGTCGCTCATGGCGGCCGCTATGGCGCCCGATGTGCTGGCCCGTTACGCTTCGGGAGAGCTCAGGCCGGTTCCCCAGAAGGGGACAGGCACCTACGCGGAGAAACTCACAAGGGATGATGCCCGACTGAACTGGGAGCTGTCGGCAGTGGAGCTGGAGAGGGCTGTCAGAGCGTTCAACCCGGTGCCGGGAGCCTGGACCCTGTTCAACGGAAGGGTGCTCAAGGTCCACCGGGGGGCAGTCGTGGCGGGTTGCGGACTTCCCGGCACTTTCGTGCTTCCAGGGGACGGCAGGCTCCTGGCTGCTGCCGGAAACGGCATGCTGGACATCCTCGAGGTCCAGCCCGAATCCGGCAGAAGGATGGATACTCCCACCTTCCTCCGAGGTCTCCGGCCATGCAGGGGGAAGGAGTGAAGCGCCGGGTCTTCCCACGGGCCTTCTGCCTCTCGGTCAGGCTGCGCTACCTCTGGTTGAAGCTGCTTGAAGCCCTTGGAATCGTCCGCCGTGAAACACCTGAGCTGACGGTGATAGCCATGATCAACCGCAAGACCCTCGGACTGGGATTGAAGGTCGCGCCGGACAAGGTTCTGCTGCTGCTGCCGCACTGTCTGCAGCACCACGATTGCCCTCACCGCATAACGTTCAGCATAGAGAACTGCAGACGCTGCGGAAGGTGCGTGGTGGGGGAGCTTGCGGCGCTCTCGGGGGAGCGGGGGGTAGAGGCCAGGGTCACCACGGGCGGAACCCTTGCCAGAAGGCTGCTTGCCGAGAAGCGTCCCGGGATCGTGGTGGCCGTGGCATGCCCGAGGGACCTTGGCCAGGGTATGATGGACGCGCTTCCGCTGCCCTCCCTGGGTGTGCTGAACAGCAGGCCCAACGGCGACTGCTTCGACACCAGCGTACAGGTCTCCGACCTGCGGCGGGAACTCGCTCGGGTGCTTCCGGACCGGAAGGATCAGTAGGGGGGCAGGTTGTAGTCCTTGCGCAGGAAGAGGTTCACGCAGATCTCGGTCATGCGCCTGTCGTAGAGGATCCCCGCTCCCAGTGTCACGGTCTGAAGTGCCTCGTGCAGGCCCTTGCCCGCCCTGTAGGGTCTTCGGGTCGCCATGGCTTCCACTACGTCGGCCACGGCCAGTATCTTGGCTTCGATACAGATGTCCCTGTCCGTGAGGCCCGCGGGGTAACCGCTCCCGTCCAGCCTTTCGTGGTGCTGCAGTACGTACTCCGCCACCGGCCAGGGGAACTCGATGTTCTTCAGTATGTTGTAACCGCTGGCAGGATGGGTCTTGAGAAGGCGCATCTCTTCTGGTGAGACGGCTCCCGGCTTGGTGAGTATCTCGGCCGGAACGCACATTTTCCCTATGTCGTGAAGCTTTCCGGCGATGTTCACGCCCTCTATCCGTTCCTGGCTCAACCCTGCCTCAGTGGCGATGGCGGTTGCCAGATGGGCCACCCTCTCCTGGTGGCCGGCGGTATAGGGGTCTTTCATGTCAACCAGACGGCCCATGGCTGAAACGGTTCCCATCACCGTCTTGTGAAGCTTCTCCAGCGATTCGCGGCGGTGACTGATGTCGGTGATGACACCCTGCATCACCACCGCGTCATCGGTGCTGCTGAGCCTTATCGTCAGCGAGCCCCAGAAGTCGGTCCCGTCAACCCGGCGCATCAGGAGTTCCACATCATCCGCCCTGCCCCTCTGAAGAAGCCTCGGGATCGAGGCGGCAAGCAGTTCCTGATCTGAAACGAAGGAATCAACGGGCATCCCTATGGGGGACTCCTGTTCCTGGAAACCGAACATCCTTTTGAAGGCCGGGTTGCAGAACAGGATAGGCCCGCCGATCCTGAGTTCCGCGCTGAAAATGCCCACGGGAACGTTCTCTGACAGGTTTCTGTAGTTGATCTGGCTCTGCTCGAGCGCCTTTCTGCTTCTAACCTGCTCGGAAAGGTCTTCGGTGAGCACCACCACCTTTTCCACCCTGCCTTCATTGCTGTGAAGGGCGTAGAAGTGGTGGCTCACCCAGGATGCGGCGCCGGGCCGGGGGGTCGAGACCCTGAGCTGGGGGATGTAGAGCTGCCCCCCTTCGCTGTATATCTTTCTGACCTCCTGGCTGTAGGCCGCCAGGTAGTTGTCCGAATCGTCGAACTCCAGAGAGATCCTGCTCTTGTTCATGTCTGCCTGAACGGCTTCGTCGGTCAGGGCCCATATCTTCTTCCAGGCGCTGTTCACCATCACCAGGTTTCCCAGGGGATCCCTTACGGAGACCCCCAGAGGGGCGTTCATGATCACCGCCTCGTACACCGCGGCGTCTTCGGTGAGCTTCCTCAGCCTGGCCTCCTGACCGGTGGTGTCCCGGGCCACGCTCAGCACTCCCCAGAGGGTTCCGTCGGCCTGGAGAAGAGGGGTCTTCAGGCACTGGAACTCGTGGATGCAGCCGTCGGCAGCCCTGAACCTCAGGGGGACGGTCCGCGGCTCGGCGCTGTCCAGCACCTGCCTGTCGGCGACCTCGTCATCCCTGGATACCGATCCTCCGAGAACATCCCCAAGGGTCCTGCCCCGGAAGGCGAAGGTGTCGTCGTATCCGAAGAAGTCCGCCACCGACCTGCTCACCAGGGCGCAACGCAGGGCCGAGTCCTTGATGTAAAGAAGGTCCTGCCCGTTGTTAAGCAGAAGGTTGAGAAGCTGGTCGGCGCTATCCTTTTTTGCCAAGTATCTCCTCCAGGCTTTCGACGGCCCTCGAGAACCTTGACGCAGCCGTATCCACCGGTCCCGGTGATTCAAGGTCGATACCGATGCCAAGCAGCTGCTCAAGCGGGGGTTTGCTGCGGCCGCCCTCAAGGAATGCCATGTACCTTCCCACAGCCCCCTCCCCGCCGGAAAGAACGGTTTCACCGGCGGAAACCGCCGAAGCAAGGCCGGTTGCGTATTTGTAAACATAGAAGTTGTAGTAGAAGTGAGGGACCCTGGCCCACTCGCTTTTGATGAGCAGGTCGGATTCGTCCCAGGCGAACGCATCTCCGTGGTACGTTCGAACCAGTGACAGGTACTCGCCGTTCAGGAAATCCGTTGTGAGGACGCCGCCGTTCTCCACGTGCTGGTGGATAAGGAGTTCGAACTCGGCGAACATGGTCTGCCTGAACAGCGTTGAACGGAAGCTGTTCACCAGGTGATCCAGCATCTGCACCAGCTCCCCCTGATCGGTGAGGCTGCGGGACAGGTGCTCGAACAGCAGTATCTCGTTGGTTATGCTTGCAACCTCGGCCAGCAGTATCGGGTAGTCCGATTCCTGGTAGGACCGGCGCTTCCTGGAGAAGTAGCTGTGCATCGAGTGACCGGCCTCGTGCGCAAGGGTGAACACCGAGTCCAGAGTGCCCGTGAAATTCAGCAGGATGTAGGGCGGGCTGTCGTAGCAGCCGCTGGAGTAGGCGCCTGAACGCTTGCCCACGTTCTCGTAACGGTCCATCCAGCGGTCCCTGAAGCCCGAGGCAAGGGTTTCGGAATATGTGACGCCCAGGGGAGCCACGGCGTCGAGGGTGAGCCTTTCCGCCTCTTCGAACGTGTATCTGCGGCTGCTCTCGCTTGCAATGGGAGTGTAGAGGTCGCTCATCGAGAGCCGGTCCTTCTTCATCACCCTCTTCTTCAGATGGTAGTAGCCATGCAGCACGGGCAGGTTCCTGCGAACGGATCCGATGAGAGCCTCGTAAACCTTCCTGCTCACGCGGTCGTGGAACAGCGATGCCTCAAGTGACGAGGGGAAATGTCTGGCAACGGCGTTGAACGAGTGCGCCTTGACCTGACCCTCCAGAAGGGCCGCGAGCGTGGCCGTGTTCCCTGAAAGCTCGGTGTAGTAGCCCCTGAAAACGTTCCTGCGCACATCAGGCGAGCCTTCCGTGAGCAGCCTGACAAGGTTGCTGTTGGTGATCTTCAACTGCCGTCCGTCATCGGTGTCAACCTCGGGGAGCCTTGCCGGCAACTCCACGTTGGTGAGCTTGCCGCTGGCACCGGAGAAACACCTTGCAACCTCGGATGCCCTTGCAAGAAGAGCCTCCTCCGAAGCGTTCAGGGTGTGGGGAGCAGACCTGAGTATCTCGTCCAGCCAGACCCGGTAGGGGGCGAGCAGTTCGAGGGTCAGCCATTCCCCCATCCTCTCCGGTGGTATGGAGAGTATCTCGGGAGCGAAAAAGCTCGATTCGGCCCCAAGCCTCGAACTTAGCGAGGCGGCCTTCTCGAACATCTCCACGGCGGCCGAGTCCGAAAGGTCCTGGTCCTGCCGGAGGTGGGCATAGACGTAAAGCTTCTCCACGGTGCGGAAGGCGGTCAGGAGCCACGAAAGAGCTTCCGCAAGGCGCTGCGGGGATTCCCCCAGGGTGCCCGTCCAGGCCCTGGATCCAAGGGGGAGTTCTCCGGCCTTGCTGTAGCAGTCCGCCCACTCCGCATCGGAGGAGTACATAGGGGTAAGGTCCCAGGTATCGCCTGCGGCGACTTCCGCTCTTCCGGGTGGCTTACGGGTCATCATCCGCCTTTCATGAAACGCGACCGGAACTTCTCGGTGTTCACCACTGCCCGTTCATGGGTTCCGGACCCTATGGTGACATCCCCGGACACGACTTCGACCTCGAAGACGAGTTTCCTGTCCCGGGCTTCGACAAGCCTGCTGTTTACGGTGACCTGCGCGCCCACCGGAACCGGCGCCAGGTGACTGACGTTGACACGTGTGCCGACCGTTGTGTATTCCGGTGGAAGGCACTGCTGCACAAGGTCCCGGGAGGCCATTTCCATCAGGGCTATCATCCAGGGTGTGGAAAGCACTTCGATCCCGCCGGAACCCATTGCGGTGGCCGACATGTGGCTGAGAACCGTTGTTGTGAAAAGGCGGCTGGTTCCCAGAGCCCCGGATGCGTCCATTCGTTCTCCGTTCAAAGAGGGTTCAGGAATATAGCAGGGTCTAGCCTTTCTGCCTCCGGTACTGCTCCGCTTGAAGGAACCGCGTTATGGAGCCGTTCATGAGCTGCTGCAGCTCTTCCAGCCTCTCCCGGCTGCTTGAATCAGGTATGGAACCGCAGAGAAGGAGCCCGTCCGGAGAACCGTCGGAGCAGAAGGGGAGTATGGAGACCTCCTCAGGAACGTTCTCTGCCGCCGTGGTGAAAACGCATGAAGTCCTGACGTAGAGCGGTGAACGAGAGATCATGGGGAGAATGGGAACCCTGTTCATCGAATCCGGGACGCCGACCCCATGGACCAGCGGATATCCGGCGCCATCGAAGCCGTAAACCCCAGCCGCCACAGGCCCCGCCACTTCCCTTACCGCGTCCGCCAGCGCGGGTGCAGCTTCCTGAAGATCGAAACTGCTGTTCACCCGTTCAAGCACCCTGAGAAGAAAAGGGGCCTTGGGGACTTCCATGAAGGCTCCCTGTATCACCTCGACCACCAGCTTCGTCTCTTCGTCCTGCATAAGCGGGACCGCTGTCAGAAGCCTCTCGCCGGAGGAGAGCCCTTCCGTGAGAAGGCTCACTGTCTCCCACATCGTGAAAGCCTTCCTTACCGGACACATGCTCCTGCATGGAAGGTCGTAGGGCAGGATGTCGATGCATGACATGCCGTGCGCCCTCTCCAGGCTCACCCCGAAGAAGATCTCTGCGGCGGGATTCATCCAGTGGATCCTCAGGGACTCGTTGTAGAAGACCGTCGGCTCGGATAGAGACTCCAGCACGCCGAACAGGGTGCTCATGTGGTTCTCGTCAGGCAATGAAAGTGACCCTTCTGCCCCTCCGGGTTTCACTTCGAAAAACTATGCTCAATCCTGCGGCCGTCCGCAACCCTAGTCGCCGCACCGTCCCTTCAACCCATCCGCGCAGCAGTGATCCGGAGCGGCGCAGCCCAGAAGGTCGGCGGCCATGGTGCGGAAGCTCTGGAGCGTTTCGGGGTTCAGCCTGTAGTGAACGAAGTTCCCGCTCTTGCTGTCAAGCACTACGCCCCCGTCGCGAAGGACCCTGAGGTGCTGGGAGACGGCGGCGGGTGACATGGACAGGTGTGAGGCCAGGGCGTTCACGCACATGGCCCGTTCCTTGAGGAGCTGGACGATGCGCACCCTGGCATCAACCGAGAGAACCTTGAAAACCCGCGCCATCTCCCTCGAATCGTTCACTCCCCAGCCTTTCGATAAGCATCACAGGGTACCCTATGCCCGGCTTCATTCAGCGTCAAGAACCGAACCAGCGTTCCGTGCGTGTGCAGAAACGCACAAGCATGAGCATCACCGGGACTTCTATGAGAACCCCGACAACTGTTGCCAGAGCAGCCCCCGAGGAGAGGCCGAAGAGCATGGTGGCGGTGGCTATGGCTACCTCGAAATGGTTGGATGCTCCGATCATGGCAGCGGGAGCCGCGTCTTCGTAGGACAGCCTGAACCTGCGGGCCAGCCAGTAGCCCAGGCTGAAAATGAGAATGGTCTGGATGAAGAGGGGAACCGCTATCCACAGGATCGTCAGGGGATTCGAGAGGATGACCTCGCCCTTGAAGCTGAAGAGCAGGACCAGTGTCAGCAGAAGAGCGCCGATGGTCACCGGAGTCAGCACGTGCAGGAACCTGGTCTCGAACCATTCAATGCCGCGCGTGGACACTATCCAGCGCCGGGAAAGGTATCCCGCCAGGAGCGGAAGCGCCACATAGATCCCGATGGAGAGCAGCAGCGCCTGCCAGGGCACGGGAAGCCGTCCCACTCCCAGAAGGAATCCGCCCAGCACGCCGTAGAGAAGAAGCATGGTCAGTGAGTTCACCGCAACCATCACGAGCGTCAGACCGTCGTTTCCCCTGGCCAGGTGGCTCCAGACGAGGACCATGGCCGTGCAGGGCGCGATTCCCAGAAGGATCGCGCCGGCGAGGTAGCTGCGCCACAGGGGTATCTGAAGCATTCGCACGCCTTCATGAACGACCACTGTGCCGGCCCCGTGGGTGGCGCCCGGGGGCAGGTCCAGGCCGAAGGGCATCTTCACCAGGTCCGTGGCTTCGGGCCCTATGAGCCCACGGAACAGAATGCCCAGGAAAAGCATCGCTATCCCGTACATTGTGAAGGGCTTCACGCACCAGTTGATGAAAAGCGTCAGGAACACCGGCTTGCCGTTCCTGCCCGCCTTGACTACTCTGGCAAAGTCTATCTTCACCATTATGGGGTACATCATCAAGAAGAGGCAGATGGCGATAGGTATGGAAACGACCGGCGCCCCGTCAACGTGAATGGCCATGCGGTCAAGGCTTTCGGCGAATCCTGGAGCGGTGTTTCCCAGCAGCACGCCTGCCGCCATGCAGAGCAGGACCCAGAGAGTCAGATAGCGCTCAAATGAACTCTTCATTCTGATCTCGGCCATGTCAGCGTCTCCCTGTCCCGCAGGAGGCGCCGTTCAGCCTTCCGAGTACCGGAGCCATTCCGGCATCCTGTGACAGCTCGTTGACGAAGTAGCCCAGCAGGGGTTTCAGTGCGCCTTCCGCGGGTGAAGCAATGCTGTAGTGCATCCATGTTCCCTGCCGCCTGGCCCTGACAAGCCCCTGACCGCGCAGTACTCCAAGATGCCTGGAGACAGTGCTTCCAGACATCCCAAGGGCTTCAGTGAGTCGGCAGACGCATGTTTCCCCGCTGACCGCAAGGATCACCATCAGACGCAGGCGGGTAGGGTCCGCCAGTGCCTTGAACAGAAGTGCATCGTTTTCCAAGTCGTTTTCTCCTTATCTGCGTATATGTGGAAAAACGAATATATGGCAAGCCACGACCTTGGTCAAGCTTTCCTTTGCGTCATCCGCCGGGGATGAGGCCTTGTCAGACCGTTGAAGCATAAATTAGAATATGCGCAGATTCTTAACTTACCAGCCGCCGGAGGCAGCCATGAGCGAACCGATGATCCAAGCCGACGGTCTTCGTAAGCGTTTCGGCGCCGTAACAGCCGTAGAGGATGTCTCGTTTTCCATTGAACCCGGTGAGTTCTTCGGCTTTCTGGGCCCCAACGGCGCCGGAAAGACCACCACCATAAATATGCTGACCGGGCTTGCGCGGCCTGATTCGGGCAGCCTCTCCATCGCCGGGATTCAGTGCACCCGGGATCCCAAGGCTGCCCAGCATCTGATCGGTGTGGTACCGGACGAGAGCAACCTCTATCCCGAACTCACCGGTCAGGAGAACCTGGCTTTCTGCGGAGCCCTTTACGGCATGGGCAGGGCTGCCAGGGAGAGAAGGGCCGGGATCCTGCTGGAGGCCTTCGGTCTGGCGGATGCTGCAGGCAGAAGCTTCGGAGGCTACTCCAGGGGGATGAAAAGAAAGCTGGCGATCGCCGCGGGGATGGTTCACGAGCCGCCCGTCCTTTTCCTGGACGAGCCGACCACTGGAATTGACATCGAAAGTGCCAGGCACATCAGATCGCTCCTGTCCGGGCTTAACGAAAGCGGCACCACTGTGTTTCTCACCACCCACTACATCGAGGAGGCCGAAAGGCTGTGCAGCCGCATCGCTTTCATCGTGAAGGGCAGGATCGTGAAGCAGGATTCGGTCAGGAACCTGCTTGCCCCGGTGAGAGGCATCAGCATGCTGAGGCTCCATTGCTCAAAGGAGCCTGATGGGCCGGTCCTGTCACAGCTTCGAAACTCCTTTCCCGGCCTGGATCTCAACGTGGAAACCGGGAACATTCTTTCCGTGCGCTCCCAGGATGCCTTTCCCATTGCGCCCCTCGTCCGCTTCCTGGAGGAGAAGGGCCATCAGGTGCTTGAAGCGGTGAGAAGAAAGCCCTCCCTCGAGGACGTTTTCGTGGAGGTAACGGGCATCGGGAGTGAGCAGATGAAGAAGGAGGGGAAGCAGTGAACACCCTGATACCCCTTTTCGCCATACTCTCCAAGGACATGCGAACCTACTACCTCAAGCCGCCCAACATCAGCTGGGGTCTGATCTTTCCCCTGGCCTGGACGGGAATGTTCTTCATCCGTTCCGGAGGCGGCATACATGACGTGATGGGGCTGTTGCCTGGCGTCACGGCGCTTTCGATCCTCTTCGGTACAACGTCCATGCTGGCGGTTACCGTGACTTTCGAGAAGAAGAGCCGCTCCTTCGACAGGCTTCTGCTCTCACCCATCCCCCTGGAAACCCTGATGCTGGCCAAGACATCGGGCGCGATCATGTTCGGAGTGGCCAACTCCCTTGTGCCGGTGCTTCTGGCCATGCTGTTCATAGATGTCACGGGCGTCAGCTGGCCCCTGTTCACCGTCGCCGTGATCCTCATAGCAGTGGTGTCGGCATTCCTGGGGCTGTTCGTAGCGGTTGCCGTGAGCGAGGTGTTCGAGGCCCAGACCTTTTCGAACTTCATCAGGTTCCCGATGGTGTTCCTCTGCGGTCTCTTCTTCCCGGTGGAGGAGCTGCCTGTCTTCCTTCAGCCCCTCTCTTACGCACTTCCCCTGACCTACGGAGCAGACCTTCTCAGAAACGCGATACTGGGGACCGGCATGATGACACCGCCGGTGACCATCGGCGCGCTGATGGCGTTCTGCGCGTGCCTGTTCCTTCTAACCGTGAGGAACGTCAGACGCAGGTGGATCACCTAGGGTACTCCAGGAACTTGGCTTCGGCTCTTGCCATGAGGGTCCCGTCCGCCCTGACTTCCGACTCAAGAAGGTGGACAGGCAGCCTTGAAGAGAGGACACGGGCCTGGATCTCCAAGGGAACTCCCATGGGTACCGACTGCAGATACCTTACGTGAAGGTCGCATGTGAGGGCCCGCACCCCCATGTGGAACAGGCAGTGGGTCATTGCCGAGTCCAGCAGTGAAGCCAGGATGCCTCCGTGGACTATCCCGTCGTAGCCCTGGAGTTCAGGGGGGGCGGTGTAAAGCGCTTTTACACCGCCATCCTCCAGGGCTTCGAAGGCAAGGCGCAGGGACATGGGGTTGGAACTCCCGCAGAAAAGGCAGTGGCTGTGCCCGTCCGAGAGCCGTTCTTCAGTGGTCACACGCGTTTTCCCCGAGATTCAGGGTTCCCTGCAGGAAGCCGCTCACCAGTGTCTCGGGAGTCTCCGCCGGGGCACCCACAACAACCTTTATCCCGTGGCCGGTGAAGAGGTCTCGGGCTCTCTGTCCCATGCCGCCGGCAATGATGACGGTGGCCCCCTTCTCGGAGAGCCAGGGAGGAAGAAGACCGGGCTGGTGAACCGGCGCTGGAACATCGTTCCTGGAGACGATCACACCCGTCGAGGTGTCAACATCCACCAGTGCGAAGCTTTGGCAATGACCGAAATGCAGCGCGAGCCGCCCTTCTGCGAGGGGGATGGCTATTCTCATTCTCCGCGTTCCTTCCGCTTGGTGTTCAGTCCTTGAAACTTATTCTTTCCCACAAGCCAACGATGTCCTGAGCGCAGGGTGCGGATGTCTCCACTACGGCCCTGCGGTGCATCTGTGCGTCGGTCACTCCCGGGTCGTACCTGATCCTGCCGGCCAGTTCCGCGCCCGAGGCAACGGCCTCACACTCCACCCTGTCGGCGATGGAAGGGTTGAGGTCCCATTTGTTGACCGCCACCCAGGAAGGGATGCCGAAGTGCGCAGTCAGCTCCAGCACCCTCTTCATGTCGTGTTCGCCGGACAGAGTGGGTTCCGTGACCACAAGAGCCATGTCCGCCCCGGTCACTGAGGCTATGACGGGGCATCCGATACCGGGAGGTCCGTCTATGATCAGGGTTGAACTGCCGCATTCCGCCGCCAATCGCCCCGCCTCCCTTCTCACAAGGGAAACAAGCCGTCCCGAGTTCTCGGCGGCTGTCCCAAGCCTGGCGTGGACCATGGGGCCCACCCTGGTATCGGATATCATCCACTGCCCGCAGTGTCTTTCAGGGAACTCGATGGCTCCCGCGGGACAGAAGCGAACGCACACGCCGCACCCCTCGCATGCCGTTGGATCAATGAAGTACAACGGATCGCCCGGTGCGGTCCCGATCCTTCCAACGGCTTCGAACCTGCACAGCATCTTGCACCTGCCGCAGCCGGTGCAGGTCCCGCCGTTGATCACCGCCTGGCGGCCGCTGTGGAACTCATGGGTCTCCCGCACTTCCGGGGAGAGGACAAGGTGCAGGTCGGCCGCGTCCACATCGCAGTCGGCTATCACCGGATGCCGGGCGAGCACAGCAAGGGAAGCGGCCACGCTGGTCTTCCCCGTACCGCCCTTGCCGCTTATCACAACAAGCTCCCTCACTGTGTTCCTCCAAGCTCCCGGCGAAGTTCACTGAACAGCCCGGCGTACTCCGGCAGGGCATCCACCAGAAGCTCCCCGCGGGAGTAGGCCTCGGCCACTCTCCGGTCGTCCGGTATCCCTGCAAGGATGCGGATGTTCTCCCGGCGGCAGTAGGAGTGGACCCTGTCGTCACCCGATCCAAGCCGGTTCACCACCACGCCGAAGGGTACGCCCAGCTCCCTTGTGGCCGCCACGGCCAGGGCGAGGTCATGGAGGCCGAAGGGGGTCGGCTCTGTGACCAGGATCACGAAGTCGGCGCCCTTCACCGTGGTGACCATGGGGCAGGAGGTTCCTGGAGGCGAGTCAAGGATCACCGGTCCTGAACCTTCGGCAAGGGACTTCAGCCGCCTTATCAGAGGGGGCACCATGGCGCCGCCCACGTCGAGGACCCCTTCCAGTACAGTGATGCTTCCGGACCGTGCGCGTGTGATTGTTCCTATCCTGCTTTCGGTCTCCGAAATGGCTTTCGTGGGGCATACCAGGGAGCAGCCGCCGCAGCCGTGGCACATCCGGGGAAACACTACGGCCTTTCCACCGGCGCATGCCAGGGCGCTGTACTCGCAGAACCCGGCGCATTCCCCGCATCCGTTGCACAACTCCTCGGACACTTCCGGTACGGGCACGGTAACCGCAAGGCTCTCTATAACATGGCCCCCCAGAAAGAGCCGAACGTTCGGTGCTTCCACATCACAGTCCAGCAACTGGACCGGTGTACCCCATGTTCTGGCGAGGTTGACAGCCACAGTGGTCTTGCCTGTGCCGCCCTTTCCGGAAGCGACCACAACCCTCACGGATCCCCCCTTTTGAAGAAGAGCCTGCAGGAACAATGGCCTGCTTCTTCCACTTCGTTCTTCCACTCCGGGCAGGGACATGTAACGTCCTTCTCCGGGTTCAGGGGGTGCGACTGCTTGCAGGGGCAGAACCTTCTGCCGGTGAGGACCAGGTTCTCAGTCATGAGCCCCGCCACCTTTTCCAGCCGTTCGCCGTCCGGGTTCAACCGGCAGCCCTCCCGGGCGCCCAATTCCTCGAGTGTCTTCAGAAGGACCCTGTACCGGCTCTCGTGGGTGGTCCACCTGTTCATACCCAGTGGCTCTCGCTGTCCGCTGATACCGCCGCAGTGAGTTCCCCGTTCTTGAATGATTCCAGTGCCTGTGAAACAGTGGGAAGGTCAGTGTTATAGACCACGATCCCGGCCCTGGAAAGGACCATGAAGGCCTTGGGTCCGCAATGGCCTGTCACAAGGGCGTCCACACCAAGGGAGCCCAGGTTCTGAGCCGCCTGGATACCGGCTCCCTGGACGGCGTTCAGGTTGCGGCTGTTGCTCACGATCTGGAAGGTATCGTTCCCGGTGTCGTAAACCAGAAAACCGGCGGCTCTTCCGAACCTGGGGTCCAGAGGCGAATCCAGCGAGTCGCCTGCGGTGGTAAAGGCTATTCTCAAGTTGCTTTCCCTTCTTCAGGGAGCCGCCCCGGTCGTACGACCCGGGGCGGCTCCAGCCGCTGCCTATTCCCCGGCCTTGCCCTCGAGTCCGGAGAGGCGTTTCCGGATGGAGTCAAGCTCGGCCTGCAGAGCATCGGCGCGGCTTTTCAGATAGTTCTGCTGGTCTTCTGGAACGGGTTCGCTCCACTGGTACGGGTTGCCGAAGAACCAACCGCGGCCCCTTCCCATGCCCCTGAGGCCCAGTCCGGTCCCTATGCAGAACCCCATTCTTCTTCCCGTCATGGCACCCATGCCCATGGGTCCGGTCCCGTCTCTTCCAGGCATTCTACTGCCTCCTCTCAGATTCGCCCGCCATCCTGGAGCCGCACACGGAGCACCGCCTTCCGGCACAGGGCCGACCCCTCTCGTGGGGAATTCGGTGCCCACAGCGGGTACAGACGCAGACACGTTCAGACCGCATCATTCGATCATGCGCGGCCCCCATCGGGCACCGGCCTCCCCGGCCGAAACCCCGGGAACCGCCGCAACCCGGCATGAGAAGGGAGTTGTCGGGAAGCCTGCCTTCCAGCCATGCCTGAACGACTGTATCGAGGTCTCCGGCCACGAAGGGGATCACGGTAATGCCCTGTGATCCCAGCAGCCTGAGCATGCCTTTCGAAACGGCGCCACAGACCAGGACATCCACACCCATTTCACCCAGGAAAAGGGCTTTTTCCGGGGCGCTGCCTCCCGGAAGCGCGCAGGTCTTCCTTGCCGTGCCTGATGGCCCGCCCGCCTCTACGATGCAGATCGTTCCGGCGACATCCATCACCGGAGCTATGCGGTCCATCCAGACTGTGAAAGCGGCCTTTTTCACTGTTCACATCCCTTCATGGATCATGGGAGCAAGGATGGTGCCAGTGCCTGCACGGACGGTCAGGACAATGCAATTGGAAGAAAGGCAATGGTATGGCAAGCGGGTACGGAAAGTGTAGTGTAGCATGAACGCGACTGCATACGAAACAAGTGATGCAGATCAGCTACTGTATAGGTTCCTCGGGGAACGGCCGTCCCTGGCGGGGAGCGGCATGCCGAGCCGCTTCATGCGCCTGAAAAGAGTGCTCTTGTGAATCCCCAGCTCCCTGGCGGCGGCGGTCCTGCTGTAGCCGTTCCTCTCCAGGGCAGCGGTTATCATTCGAACGTCCAGCAGGTGGTGGGCAGTGAGGTTCGATGCATCCATGGACTGGAAAGCTTTGGATGAAGTGATCTCATCGGGAAGATGCCCGATGCCTATCAAGCCGTCGCCGCACATGACGAACGCTCTTTCCACTGCGTTCTCAAGCTCCCGTATGTTTCCCGGCCAGTCATGTGCCATCAGAAGGGATAGGGCCTCGGATGACACGCCCTGGATGTTCCTGCCGTGAAGCAGGTTGAACTTCTCCACGAAGCCGGAAAGCAGCAGCGGGATGTCCTCTTTTCTTTGCCGGAGAGGGGGAAGCTCGATCCTCACCACGTTCACACGGTAGAAGAGGTCCTCCCTGAACCTGCCTTTTCTGACCTCTTTTCGAATGTCGGCATTGGTGGCCGCGATGATCCTGGCGTCGGTGGTTTCCGTTGAGACAGAACCCAGCGGCTCGAAGGTCCTGTCCTGGAGCACCCGGAGGAGCCTGGCCTGCAGGGCGGGGCTCACCTCGCCTATCTCGTCGAGGAAGAGCGTGCCGTTCCTGGCCAGTGCGAAGCGGCCAGGCTTGTCCCTCACCGCACCGGTGAAGGCTCCGACCTTGTATCCGAAAAGCTCAGACTCAAGAAGCGTATCCGGCAGGGCGCCGCAGTTCACTGCCACAAAAGGGCCGTTGCGCCTGGGACCCTGGGAGTGGATGGTTCTTGCCAGAAGTTCCTTTCCTGTTCCCGTCTCTCCCTGTATGAGAACAGTGGCGGGGCTGGATGCCACTGCCGGCAGAACCGCGAACACCCGTTCCATCAGGGGGCTTCTGCTTATCATGTCCCCGATCCTGGCCCTGCCTTCAAGCTCGTGCCTCAGTGCTTCCACCTCTGAAAGGTCCCTGAAGGTCTCCACTCCGCCTGTGATCCTTCCATCGGGATCCCTGAGAACGGCCGTCGAGGTGCTGATGGGTATCCTCTTACCCTCGCTGTTGATGATGTAGCCGGATTTTCCGATAACCGGTCTTCCCGTCTTCATGGTCTCACGAAGGGCGCAGCGTGATTCGCACATGCTCGAGCGGAACACGTCGGAACACAGGCTTCCGACGGCTTCCCGCCTGTCAACGCCGGTGATGAGCTGGGCCGCCCGATTGAACGAGGTTATCCTCCAGTGAGAGTCAACGGTGAACACACCGTCGGAAATGCTCTCCAGTATTGCTTCGGTGAGCCCGGACCCCCCGGCCTGTTCGCTTCGTCGCGCCATCTTTCCGCTCCCCATTAGAACCCGCCCCGAAAGGAACGTCACATCGGGAACATATCCCAATGAAGCTGCTTTTGGAACCCGCACCGGAAACATGGGGGACTTGACAAATTTAGGCAAGCCTAAAATATATGGGTGCTCCATGGATGGGAGGTTACGGTTTGAATGCGGTTCTTACCGCCAGTCTTGAGGATTACCTCGAGGCAATCTTCCAGATCATTGCGGAAAAAGAGGTTGTAAGACCCAAGGACATAGCCGAAAGGCTCGGGGTGAGCGGAGCCTCTGTGACGGGAGCGCTCAGGTCCCTGGCCGGCAAAGAGCTTGTGAACTACGCCCCCTACGATGCGATCACCCTTACGAATGCCGGAAGGGCAGCCGCAAGGGACGTTGTACGGCGGCACGAGGTCCTGCGTGACTTTTTCGTGAAGGTTCTCGCCGTTGAGGATGCCCATGCGGACAGCGCCGCCTGCCGAATGGAGCATTCGATACCCAGGGATATACTGGAAAGGTTCGTGAGGTTCGTGGAGTTCGTTGACCTGTGCCCCAGGGGAGGAGCCAACTGGATACAGGGTTTCAACTACCAGTGCGATCACGGTCAGAACCCCGAGCAGTGCCGGGAGTGCGTATCCGGGGTGCTGACGGAAGTCATGGCCCGGGAGGCCGTTAAGGAAGAGGGAGCGTCAGTGAGACTCAGGGACATGAAGCCTGGCCAGAAGGGGAAGATCACCGCCCTGGGCCAGGGTACCGCCGCCGTGCGCAGAATGGTGGAGATGGGGGTCACCCGGGGCGCGCTGGTGGAAGTGGAGAGGGTCGCCCCGCTTGGAGACCCGATAGAGATAAAGGTCAAGGGATACCATCTATCCATAAGGCGGGAAGAGGCCGGTGGAATTCTCGTGGAGAGGATCTGAAGCGTTATGCCCATCACCATAGTACAGCCTGGAAGATCGGTGCGGATAGTGAGCGTCAACGCGGGGACGGGACTTCAGAGCAGGCTCTCGGCCATGGGTCTGGTTCCCGGCGCCAGGGTAACCGTTCTGCAGAACTGCCTGAGCGGCCCCTTCCTGCTCGGCCTGGGGAGCGGAAGGATCGCCCTGGGGCGCAGTATCGCCCAGAAGATAGTGGTGGAGTGATTTTTTTTGGCACAAGGTTTAGGCAAGCCTAATACTGTGGTCCGGCCCAATGGAAAGGGAACAGGAACCCGATGGAAAACAGGATCGTAGCCGCCCTGGCAGGCAACCCTAACTCGGGGAAGACAACCATCTTCAACGGGCTCACAGGCGCCAGGCAGCACGTGGGCAATTACCCGGGCGTTACCGTGGAAAGGAAGGAGGGCACATCACGACGAGGCGCCGCCGGGATGACCATAGTTGACCTTCCCGGGACCTACAGCCTCACCGCCTACTCAGCCGAGGAACTGGTGGCCAGGGACTTCATCATCAATGAAAAGCCCGATGTGGTGGTTGACATCATCGACGCTTCCAACCTGGAGCGGAACCTCTACCTCGCGGTTCAGCTCATGGAGATGGGGGCGCCCCTGATACTGTGCTTCAACATGAGCGACATGGCAGCCGCCCGGGGTTTCAGGTTCGACCTTGACAAGCTCTCCCGCTTCTTCGGTGCACCCATAGTGGGTACGGTGGGCCACAAGGGGGAAGGGCTCGATGAACTTCTGGACGCCATTGAGGAAAGGGCCCGCAAGGGGCCATCGAAAGCCTGGAACACCATCAACTACGGAAGCGAGATAGAGAAGGAGCTTGCATGCCTGGTGCCGCTCCTGGCCGGCAGGTTCCCTCCCTCCAGCGGTTGCGACCCCAGATGGCTGGCGCTGAAGCTCCTCGAGAACGACAGGGAGATAAGGGCCCTGGTGGCTTCTCCCGAGGTGGATGCCCAGGTCGAGAGGAGTTCGGCCAGGCTTTCAGCGATACTCGGAGAGGACCCTGAGACCGCCATTGCCGGCAGCAGGTACGGGTTCATCTCGGGAGCCTGCCAGGAAGCGGTGGTCTCCACCATCGAATCACGGCACAACGCATCGGACAGGATAGACTCGGTGGTCACCAACAGGGTGCTTGGGATACCGCTCTTCCTGGGTCTGATGTTCCTTGTTTTTCACCTGACGTTCACGGTTGGCGACCCGCTCATGGGGCTATTGGAAACAGGGTTCGGCTGGCTCGGCGACACCGTTGGAGCTTTCTGGCCCGAAGGTTCCGAAAGCCTTCTGCGATCCCTTCTTGTGGACGGGGTCATCGGAGGGGTGGGGGGCGTCGTTGTGTTCCTCCCCAACATTCTCCTGCTCTTCCTCGCGATCTCGATTCTGGAGGACTCGGGCTACATGGCCAGGGCCGCCTTCATAATGGACAGGCTGATGCACAGGATCGGCCTGCACGGGAAAAGCTTCATCCCCATGCTGATAGGTTTCGGATGCACGGTACCGGCCATCATGGCCACCAGGACGCTGGAGAACAGAAGGGACAGGCTCACCACCATGATGGTCGCTCCTCTGATGAGCTGCGGCGCCCGTCTTCCCATCTACGCACTGATAATCCCGGCGTTCTTCCCGGTGAACTGGCACGCGCCGCTCCTCTGGATCATCTACGTGACGGGAATACTGCTTGCCATCCTCTCCGCTAAACTCCTCAGAAGCACCATTCTGAAGGGAGAATCCGTTCCCTTCGTTATGGAGCTTCCCCCATACCGCATGCCGACGCTCAAGGGCGTTCTCATCCACATGTGGGAGCGCGGCGGGCTGTACCTTAGGAAGGCCGGCACCATCATCCTTGGGATATCCGTCATACTGTGGGCGCTCACCGCCTTCCCGCGGCAGACCGGGACCGCCATCTACGCCATTGAAAGGGAGGCGATGGCGGCACGGCACGGCACCGAAGGGGATGAGGCGCTGCAGCTTCTTCAGGCAATTGACTTCAGCGAGGAACAAGCCCGGCTGAGACAGAGCTACGCAGGAAGGATAGGAGCCGCAGTGGAGCCTCTCATCAGGCCCATGGGGTTTGACTGGAGGATAGGGACGGCCCTGATCGGGGCCTTTGCAGCCAAGGAAGTGTTCGTGGCGCAACTGGGGATCGTGTATTCCGTGGGTGAGGCGGACCATGAGTCGGAAACCCTGAGGGAGAAGCTCAGGGAGAACTACAGCCCGCTGGTAGCCCTCTGCATCATGCTCTTCTGCCTCATCAGCGCCCCCTGCATGGCCACCATAGCGGTGACCAGAAGGGAGAGCAATTCCTGGGCCTGGGCCATGCTCCAGCTGGGCGGTCTCACGGTTCTGGCCTGGATCGTCACCGCGGCGGTGTTCCAGCTGGGAACCCTGCTGGGTCTCGGAGCCTGAAGGCCATGAATAGCGAGGTGATTGCAGTGGAAACGGTCATAGTCGTTCTGATCCTGGCGGCCTCAGTCACCTTCGCCGTCAGGTCCCTTCTGAGAGCACTCGGAGGCGGATCGGGCTGCGGGGGCGCCTGTGACGGCTGCACGATGAAATGCCGAGAGGAAGGGAAGGATGCTGGGTGACCGGGGTTGCCGTCCGCGGAATGGAGGCGCATCCGGAATGCGCATGACTGCTGGAAGCTCATTATAGTCATGGCGCAGTTCGTCGGGGCAACCATCTCACCAAAGAAGGGAGGAAGGCGTGTACCGGAGATCTCATGTCGCAGTGCTGTTCACTTCTTGCCTGTTCACGCTTTCATCGGCTTCAGCCCAGCCGGACACGCTCTGGACGCGAACATACGGAGGCCCGGGCAATGACCATGGAAGCATGTCGCTTTCCACTTCGGACGGGGGAGTCATCACTGTCGGCTGGACGGACTCGTGGGGCGGGGGGCTTTTCGATGCCTGGCTCCTCCGCCTGGACGGGTACGGCAACCTTGTTTGGAGCAGGACTTTCGGCGGTACCGGAAATGACTACGGCTATGCGGTTGCCGAGACAGCAGACGGCAGTTTCGTTCTCTCCGGTGAAACGCGTTCCTTTGGAGCCGGGGGTGCGGATGTCTGGATGATCAAAGTCGATGCCTCCGGGAACGAACTCTGGCGCAAAACCTTCGGAGGAGCGGGGAACGAGTTCGGACGGGCCATGCTTTCAACCGGCGACGGCGGCTTCGTGATCGGGGGATCGACCAACTCATGGGGCGCCGGCGAGTACGACTTCCTGCTGCTCCGCACCGACTCCCACGGGAATCCCGTCTGGCTTCGGACCTACGGCGGGCCCGGGAGCGACTGGGCCAGGGGAATGGATCACGGGCCTGAAGATGGTTTCCTCATAACAGGCTACACCTACTCGTATGGCGCGGGAAATGCTGACTTCTGGCTGGTCAGGACGGACAGCGAAGGCGTGGAGCTGTGGAACAGGACCTACGGCGGCAGTGATACCGACAGGGGATATTCGGTGCGGCAAATCGCCGACGGCGGGTTTGCGTTGACCGGGCTGACTTCTTCGTTCGGTGTGGATTTCGCCGATTTCTGGCTGGTCAGGACAGACGGGGAAGGTTCGGAGCTCTGGAACAGCTCATTCGGGGGTTTGGGCAACGACTGGGCAAAGTGCGTGATGGAGCTTCCCGAAGAAGGTTTCCTGATCACCGGGAGCACTGCCTCCAGAGGCGCAGGGGCCGACGATGTCTGGCTGCTGGCAACCGACACTTCCGGCAATGCGGTATGGGATATGACATTCGGAGGTCCCGGAAGCGATTCGGGCAATCACGTCACGGCGATGCCCGGTGGAGGTTTTCTTGTAACCGGGTGGACGGCCTCATTCGGCGAGGGCGGCAACGATCTTTGGCTTGTCAGGACCGGTCCACCGCTTCTGATAGGCGGGCAGGTTGTCGAAGCAGGATGCTGGCTAGCCGTGTACCCCAACCCCGGCAGCGGACCCTTGACAGTCGAGGCGGAGCTCGGAACGGCATCGGAAGCCATTCTCACCCTGCACGATGTGACTGGAAGGGTCGTGAACGGGCAGTCCAGGCGCCTTGCCTCCCCGGGACGGCATAACATGACATTGGAAACGAACGGGCTTCCCTCCGGTGTTTACCTGGTCAGGCTGAAGACTGCTTTCTCAACAATGACCGAAAGGTTTTTGCTGCTCCGGTAGCGCCAGCTTTGGTCAGCGAACTAACTCCACGATCGAACCGGCCAGTTCCCTGCTCTGCGCTGCATCGAATCCCGAGTAGCCCGAGCCGGTTTCTCCCGGCTGGGCCGACGGCAGAAACTCAACGACGGCAAGGTTCGGCAGGCTGTCCGCCAGGGCCTTTACAAGCGAATCAGTCCTCATGTGGAGTTCGAACAGAACGCTGGAACTATGGTCCGTGTCGGGATGCAGGCCTATCCATACTACTTTTGCCCTGAATGAGAAGCCCGAGGAAAGGGCTTCCAGGCTGGTGCAGCATGTGCCGATCCTTTCCGCAATGATACCCGCTCTACGGTCCAGTTCACCGGAGGAGACATCCGGCAATGCCAGTAACGGCTCGTAGCCAAACACCCGTTCATCCCCGGATCTTCTCATTAGTGCCGTCAGAGAGAGAAGGCATGCCTTCCGGCTGGCGGCTCTCCCTTGAAGCTCCGAGAGGGTTAGCACTCCGTCGGTACCGTTCCATGTGAGGGCTCTGAAGGCATCCGTGCCAAGGAATATGGCCGGATCGCCTGTGGCCAGCCCGGTCAGCACGTCGCCTGGTCCTGACACAATAAGCACATCTGAGGGACGGATTCCTCCCCTCAGTTCAAGAACCAGGGCGATCAAAGACTGTGGTGAGGAGTAATAGGGCTGGGAATGGTCGAACACTCCGAAGCCGCCCTGACAGGAAAGAATCGAATCAAGAGCCGACACGAGGATGGACCCTCCGTTATCTTGCGGCGGGAGGGCCAGTTCAGAGCCGCCCAACAGAAGCAGCCCGGGGCCGGCGACGCTGTCCGGTTCTCTTCCCCGCCACGCGACGAATGGCTGGTATCCGGGATCGAGACCACAGTCGAATCTCAGTACGAACCCTTCCGAAACATGGGATCCCACTCCCAACCTTATGAGGAACGCGGATGCCAGCTCAAGGCAGGCAAACGCCAGGAAGGCGGAGAAAGTGACTTTCCCGAGCATTCTGTAAAAGGTCCAAAACCTGTTCCCAAGAAGTCCCGCTAAGAGCAGAAGTGCTCCGAAGAGTGAAAGGATGAGCTGTGCGCGTCCGATGCCCTTCCCGGGGCTCAGCCCTGCCTCCCCGGCGAACAGGGCTGCAAGAAGGAGCAGGGCTCCCGCTGCGGAAGCTGTTGTTCTGATGGTCATTGCTGCTTTCCCGGAGAGTGTTGGATTCGGCTGCTCAGTCACATCCGCTCCCATCGGATGGCGGGGGAGCGATCAGGTCAAGCGTTTTGGCTACGTTGAAAATGCTTTCGGCCATGATCCTGTTGCCGAGCAGGTTCAAATGGACGTCATCGATGAAGCACTGTAAGGTGCAGGAGTCCAGCGCTCCCCCAAGGTAGACGAATCCCGGAAAGCTGCGATCCTCAGCCATTGCCTCCGCCATCTCCCATGTTGATCTGACACCGTTGTTGAAAAGACTGTCCACGGTCATATCATCGTGGATCGGCATCTCTTCAACCGTGGGGGTTTTTGAGGATGCGGCCAGCACCGGGTGCCAGACGAAGAGACAGCTGAAGCCGTAGAATTCTCCGAGTGCCAGTGCCACGCGGTAGTTCCCCGTCACTGCTGACAACGTCACTGCTCCCAGGGAGTCATCGCTTGGCCGATGACCCATATCCCGGGCGATATCGGGGTAGCAGGAAAACCCGACATCCCCGTACCGGCCAATAGCTGTGGAAAGCAGTTTGAAGATGTTCGACCTGCCGAGACCCTCGGCGAGCAGATTGAGCCCTTGCGTTCCACGGCAGGGATCGAAGGTGAGCGAGCTTTCTACGTATTCCCTGCGCAGATGCCCTCCGGCCATGCCCATTCTTGTCAATCCGAAGTCATTCCCGCCGTCGTAGAAGATAACCAGGTCAGGCCGTTCGCCCTCCCAGAGGCAGAAAAGAAGCTGAAGCAGCTCCTGGGTGCTTACCCACCCGGGAGAACTCCTGTTGAGAACCGTCACCGGGCAATCCAGCTCACTGGAAAGGATCTGCTGAAGCAGCGCCGGTATGGTGTTTTCGTCTTTCTCTCCCCATCCCCACATCGTCGAGCCGCCGAAGCAGGAAACGACAAAGCCCCTTTGCTGGGCATCAGGCTCGTTTCCGGGGGTTACACGGAATCCGACGGAGTCGGTTGTCACAAGGCCTGAGGCAACGTTGGGGACGCTTCTGAACGTCACCGCAGGCATGTAGGTCCAGCCAGGGTAAAGCCCTTCATCGTAACCGTCTGAATTCGTTACCGCGGGAGTGCCTTCCCGGTCCATGAACCTCAGGCATGCAGTGGCTGTCAGCTCGAGGAAGGCCAGAAGAAGAAGAGTGTTGAGGAAGACCGTTGACACATGAGCGAATCTGGCTTCCGGGCGGGTCCTGCTGCCTGCGGTGAGCAATGTCAGTGTTCCCCCTGCCACCGTCAGCAGTAGCTGAATGTGACCGAAGCCCCTCCCGTTGCCCAAGGAAAGCGTGTCCGCCAGCAGACCAGCGAGAACCATGGCAACTCCCAGAACAGAGCAGAACAGCAGGAGCGGCTTGGTTCCGGGCATTGTTCAGCCTTTCTTTCGGGGAGTCAGGGATGGTAGGGCCTGATTCCGGGATACCGATGTTCCAGGAAGCATCGCGGGATCAAAAGGAATATTACCCGGTCAGAAAAGGAATCAACCCGTGAACCATGAGCGTGCCGGAGCATGTTTCCATGAGACGTTCCGCCGAACCCCCCGGCGAACCGCTCAGCAAGGGGTGCAGCGATGATGAGCGCATGGATCTCCCTGCTCACTGCGGGAAATGATGTTGAGCAAAGATCGGATGGCTCGGCTGGTTAGGCTGGCAGGACCTCATGGGGTAGCTGGGAGCACTGGGAAGCGTTCGAGAAGTCGTACACCGGTTCAGGAAGTTCAGGGAAGTCTCCTGAGTGGGCGATCACTTTCTCAGTCTTCCTGATCGCTACCGAAGGATAACAATTCTGACCCGGGCATTCCATTCTCCCCGGAAAGCGAAAACGCTGTACACCCCCGGGGGCAGGCCTGATACAGCCAGTGTGCCGCATCCTATTGACAGTTCGATACTCTCCCGTCTGACAACCCTTCCGGAGACGTCAAGGATAAGCACTTGAACAGACCCGCCGATATCGGACGGGGATCCCAGCTCAAGGAAGCAGGTTCCCACCGCTGGAACCGGATACGCTGTTAAGCTTTCGGGATCTGCATACGTCACTGATCCCTCGGTGCCGGTTCCCTCGCCCTCGGTGAGGACGGCGAAGCTGCCCGCAGAAATGTTCTGGAATACCTCAACGATCCCCGATGGCCAGAAGACGGTTATCTCGCAGGGGGCCGCGCTGTTCCCCAGGCCGAACCCCAGCACCCTGCTGTCGGAATCACCCATCCCGTGTCCGCCGTCAACCCTGGCATAGGTGGTGCAGGCCGCGGAGACGCATCTTGCCACAGCGCCTATGGCGCTTCGATTTGAAACGGTTCCCACCAGGGTGACACTGATCCACTGATTGGGCATCCCGTCACAGCGGAGCAGCTTGTTGCCGAAATGGGTTGCCAGGAACAAGTCTATGTCACCGTCGCTGTCGTAATCCGCGAAGCCGGTTCCGAATGGGTCAGGGGGGGAGGTGATGTTCAGGAGCGGTGCGATGTCCGTAAAGGTGCCGTCGCCCTTGTTACGGTAAAGCCTGTTGGGGTTCACATGGTTTGAGGTGAACAGGTCCACCAGGCCGTCATGGTCGATGTCTATGAAGGTGGCGGTACGTCCGTCGCCAACATCGCCGACACCGGCGGTAGAGGTCACGTCCTGGAACGTGCCGTCGCCAAGGTTGCGGTACAGCCTGTTGGAGGGGCTGTTGATGTTCACGCTGTACAGGTCGAAGAAGCCGTCGCCGTCAAAATCCCCGGCGCACACGCCCGATGTGCCTCCGGGGTCGCTCACGCCCGCGGAAGCGCCGACCTCGGTGAAAGTTCCGTCACCGTTGTTGCGGTACAGCAGATTTGCAGTGGTGCGGCCCACATAACAGTCCTCATCGCCGTCGTTGTCGTAGTCCAGCCAGGCGCAGCTCCTGCCTCCGGCCTGTATGCCCGCGGAAGCAGCCCTTTCCTCGAAGCCACCGTCTCCAAGGTTGCGGAAAAGGTAGCTGGTCGAGCCGCAGAAATACAGGTCAAGCATTCCGTCGTCGTCGTAGTCAACCCATGCGCACCGCCATGAGTAGGTGCCGTAGATGCCTGCAGTGTCGCTAACGTCGTCGAACTGCATTCCCCCAAGGCAATGGTAGAGGCGGGCGTTCTCGTAGCCGAATGAAATGAAGGCAACGTCGTCCAGCCCGTCGTTGTCGTAGTCCGCCACCGCGAAGTTGCGGGCTTCGTTGTCCAGTCCGGAACCTGACGTTACGTTCACAAAGATGGATCCGTCGTTCCTGTACAGGTGCACATGGTAGGGGTAGGAAGAACTGGATACCAGAAGGTCCATGTCGCCGTCGCCGTCGAAGTCCCCCCAGGCGGCTCCGCTGCCGAGCCCCGGGACGCTGATCCCCATCAGGGAGGTGACGTCCGTGTAAGTCTGCGAAGCCCGAAGCACGCCCGGGAGGGCCGAAAGTGCCAGGAAGACCGCGGTACAAAGGGGTAAGAAGCCGATATGACTTTTCATCCTGCCTCCCCTGGTTCGCGGGAAGTTGCAGCGCTTCTCGCTGGTCCCTATGGAATGTAGCCATTTCCACCGGAGGTGGATACCCCCGGCAGCCTGTTCAGGGGGAAACGCCGATCTGGATCAGCAGCAGGAGAAGGGCGACAAGCACCGAAACAACAACAACGGGAAAGCCGAGTTTCAGCCAGGTTACGAAACCGATGAGCTTTCCCTCGGACTTCTCGTAGATGGACAGCGCCACCATGTTCGCGGAAGAACCGATGAGCGTCAGATTCCCCCCCAGGCAGCCTCCGAAGAGAAGGCCCCACCACAGGATGGAAGAGTGGGGAAGACCGGCTATCTGAAGTGTTTTTATGACAGGCACCAGAGCGGCGATTATGGGAAGGTTGTCGGCGAAGCCCGATGCCAAGGCGGTGAAGACGGTTATCACCGCCAGTGAAACTATGGTTACGCTGTAGGCGGCGCCGAACAGCCCGCCGTGTACGCTTCCGGAGATGAAGAGGATCTGGTAGGCGATCTTGGGCGTGACGCCGGTGTACTCCAGGCATGCCGCTTTGGCGAAAAGGAACATGAAGAAGAGGATGGCCCACCAGTCCACACCCTCCTGGATCAGCATCTTCCCCCTGTTCCTGGCCATGAAGATGACGATACCGGCAAAGGCGACGGGTATGGCCACTATGCTGGTGTTAGGCAGGAGCCCGAGCGCATCGTCTATCTGCTTTGAGAAACCGATGAGACCTATCAGGAGCGCGAAGAGGATGCCTCCGGTCCTCATCCTTTTCGGGTTCACCTCGGGTCCGGAAATGGGTGCCGCGGACCTTGCCTTTGCTCTGGATGGTATCTGCTTCCTGAAGATGAGAAGAAGCATGAAAGAGATGAGGAGGACTATCACCAGTGATATGGGTGTTGACCACCTGAGGAAGTCCATGAACGTTAGTCCGCCGGCAAAGGCGATGTAGATGCCTATGGGGTTCCCGATCATGGTCAGCGCCGAGGCCGTGTTGGTTGCGAACACAAGGCCTATGACGAAAGGAAAGGGATTCAGGTTCATTGCGTTGCATATGCTTATGGCTATGGCCACCGCGATGAAGATGGCTGTGACCTCGTTGACCAGGCCCCCCAGAACGCCTGCCGAAAGCATCAGTGTCAGGAAGATCCTTCGGGGATGCGGCCCGGTTCTGTTCACTATCCAGGAAACGATGTGCTCGAAGAAGCCCAGTGACTCCATGTAGGAGATGACCACCATCATCGAGATGAGGAACAGAATGGTGGGAATGTTCATGAACTGCACAGCCGTCTCAAGGTCCATGGTGCCCGAGAGGAGAAGTATCCCAAGTCCGAAGGCCGCTATCGCCACCCGGTGCCGCCAGAACAGCAGGGTCCCGATCACCGTGGCCAGGAAAACGCCGGCGGCGGCTACCTGCTTCTGGATCCACTGGGGCTCGTTGAACTTCATGTAGCCCGCCTGGATGGCTGCCGCGTCGTCTTCGGGGATGGGTATTCTCGGCAGTATCAGCCCGAACAGGATGAACACGGCCCCCACGGTGGCCAGGAAATAGATGTGCCTGGCATGGCGGCGGATGCAGGTGGGTTTGTGCTTCGAGCAGACGATCGAGACCACCGAGACAGGGTCCGGTGTTTCCATCAGCTGCGCGATCACGTTTTCCCGCTGGAGCACTCCGGCGACACGGGCGAGGTTCCTCAGGTACTCCGCACGTTTCTTCTTCGCCGACAGAAGAAGAATGATGAGCTTTGCGGGCTGGCCGTCCAGGGAGTTGAAGGGGATGCCCGTCCTTACCCTTGCGATCAGGATGTGGCTTCTGTCAAGCTCGTCCATCATCAGGTGCGGCAGAGCAATGCCCTGCCCGATCCCTGTGGAGCCCCTGGCCTCGCTGGCTTCAAGCTCGGACACGAAGCCTGCCTCGTCCTCGATCACACCCTTCTCATGGAGAAGTGATGCAAAGACGTGGAAAAGGTCCCGTGTGTTGTTGACCTCGGGATCCAGCAGAACGAAGCTCTTACTGAGGGTGTCTTCAAACTTCATGGTAATCGAGATGCGCTCCCAGACCGCCTTCGAACGGTAACAACGCAGTAACGCACCTGCGATTGTGCCGGTTGCACGAAACATAGACAGGGGAAGGGGTATCGTCAAACACAGAAGCAATAAGAATGCTGCACAATACTGAATATTTATAATTATTAATACATCATGAACCGTCGGTGATCATTGTGTCATCCACTTCCGGAAGATCGTGGGTAGAACCGATCCATCCCCGCATATCCCGTCAAGCGAGACTTGCATCCAACTCACCCGGCTTCCGCCTTAGCCTTGATTGACGGCTCGGGGCATGGCATATCTCCGATACTCGGGTTGCCTGTCGGCGGCGTCCCATGACAAAGATGTCCGACGGGCGGCGGAACCGGCCAATGGAGCGGAGGATGTGCATATGGGAAAGCACTTGAAGGGCAACGTAACATGGGTGGGCAAGGTGGACTGGGAGCTCAGGCAGTTCCACGGCAGCGAATACTCGACGCACAAGGGTTCCACCTACAACTCCTACCTGATCCGCGAAGGCAGGAACGTTCTGATAGACACCGTCTGGAAACCCTTTGCCGGGGAGTTCGTGAGGAACCTCGGCCGGGAGATCGAACTCCCGTCCATTGATCTGGTGGTGGCCAATCATGGCGAGATCGACCACAGCGGAGCGCTTCCGGAGTTGATGCGCCATATCCCCGATACTCCGGTTTACTGCACGGCCAACGGCATGAGATCCCTCAAGGGGCACTACCATCAGGACTGGAACTTCCACCCGGTGAAAACGGGCGACACTGTGGATATCGGGAACGGGAAATCGCTGGTTTTCGTTGAGATGCCCATGCTTCACTGGCCGGACAGCATGGCGACCTACATGACCGGTGACAGCATTCTCTTCAGCAACGACGCCTTCGGACAGCACTACGCCACCGAGCTGCTTTTCAACGACCTTGTGGACCAGAGCGAGCTGATGGGGGAGTGCATCAAGTACTACGCCAACATACTCACCCCCTTCAGCCCCATGGTGAAGAAGAAGATCCGGGAGGTTCTGGACCTGGGAGTGCCCATTGACATCATCGCCACAAGCCACGGCGTCATATGGAGACAGAACCCGGCTCAGATAGTGGAGAAGTACCTCTCATGGGCTGACGACTACAGCGAGAACCAGGTCACGCTTCTCTACGACACGATGTGGGACGGCACCCGGGCAATGGCCGAGGGCATAGCAAAAGGCATCGGCCTGGAGCGGGGTGATGTTGCCCTCAAGCTCTACAACATCTCCAAGTCCGACAAGAACGACGTTATAACCGAGGTGTTCAGATCCAGGGCGATACTGGTGGGTTCTCCCACCATCGGCAAGGGAATCACCAGCGGTACCGCGGGAATACTCGAGGAGATCGAGGGATTGCGCTTCAAGGGCAAGAAGGCCGCTGCCTTCGGCTGCTACGGGTGGAGCGGCGAGAGCGTTGCCAGGATAAGCGATTGGCTCGCCAGAGCGGGTTTCGAAGTTGTTAACCAGGGGCTCAAGTGCCTCTGGAACCCTGATGACAGCGCCATCCAGCAGTGTGTGGACTTCGGCAGGGAAGTGGCCTCCAGGCTGTGAACCGGTCATTGAAGGGGGGGGAGTACGATGGATCTGCATGTCGGAAAGTATGCCATCCTCATCCTGTTCTTCCTGGGAGCAGCGCCGGGTGCGGACATTGATGTGCCGGGCATGGAGTTCGTTCAGATACCCGCAGGGACAATGCTGATGGGGGACCCGTCCGCCGATGAGTGGGCCGATGCCGTGCCTGTTCACAATGTGACGCTGAACGCGTTCGAGATCATGACCACCGAAGTGACCCAGGCGATGTGGGAGGCGGTTCTCGGCATCACTATCCGGGATCAGAGGGATTCTGCGCACCCGACAAGGATGCTCTACGGAGAGGGGCCTTCATTCCCGGTTCATTACGTCAACAGGGCTGACTGCATCCGTTTCGCGGAAAGCATGAACGTGCTGGACCCCAGATACATTTACAGGCTTCCCAGCGAGGCTGAGTGGGAGTACGCCTGCCGGGCGGGTTCGGATCTCCCGTTGTCCACCGGGGACCAGCCTTCCGGATACTGGTTCAGGGACAACTCCGGCAACCGCCTGCATCCTGTCGCTGAACTGATGCCCAACGCGTGGGGCCTTTATGACATGCTGGGCAACGCGATTGAGTTGTGCGAGGACCTGTACCATCACAACTACGAGGGCGCACCCACCGACGGCTCCCCATGGGTCCAGGGCAGCGGGTCCTACAGGGTCTCGAGGGGGGGCAGCTTCGACCTGGGCGCAGGGGTGTGCACCCCGTTCTCACGGTTCTGCGAGATGGAGAACGAGAGGCAGCACTACCTGGGGTTCAGGCTGGTGAGGACCCCAAGGTAGCGTCACACGATGGGATTGCATGGAGCGCGCTGCAACGAACCGCTCCAGTGGCCAAAGACCTACCTTCTGTAAGTATAGATAAAACGGGCCGGGTGGGTGTAGAGTGATGCGGGGGGGTCCGAGCGCTTCTGACCTTCCTCCAGAAGCTTTTCAGTGAGCCGTTTCTCCGCCGATGTACCGACCACGAAGATGCACCGCTCCCCGGCGGCGCCCGGGGAATCCCCTATGCCCAGATGCTGAAGCCTGGCCATGGTAGCTCCCTGTGCCCCATTCTCCAGCGCAGTCTCCACATAGAAACCGGAATGCTCCTCGGGACACACCAGGGTCATTACCGAGTGATCCCCCTGGAAGCGAATCGGCGAGCCGGGTTCGGTCCCCGAAAAACGCTGCCTCCAGGAGGTGCTCTTCTTCAGGTCGTCAATGGCGGCTATGATCTGACCTATGCTGGCGGAGTGTTCCTGGAAGCCGATGCCCAACCGTGTGTCCATGAAGCCGTACTTCACCGGGCAGCAGTAGATGAAGCCCTTTCCCGGCCTGTTAAGCCTGCCCTGTTCAACCAGCAGACGGACTATCCCCTCGGAGTCCGCCGCCGGGACCAGAAGGCGAAGTATCTCCTTGTCCGGTGAGATGGTGATGCGGATAAGACCCAGCCTGTCACGAAGCCCCGTGCCGTGCCCCAGGGAGACCATGGGGACTCCGGCGCCGATCTCAAGCGCCAGCGTTGAGATGTCCGGCCCTCCGGAGCCCGACGGCAGAATGCACTTTATGAGCGCAAGGTCCCTGAGCGGCGCGGGAGGCGGCTCCTCCGGGATCTCCCGTGCAATGTCCGGGTCCGCCACGTACTCAACCACTTCCTGCGCGTAGATTGCCCCCCTTCCGGGACGGTTGAGCTCAAGGCTCTCGGCTATCCTTCTCATGACGTCTTCCGAGCAGGAGGGGATCGAGTTGAACTGGTACAGGTGGATCGCGGACTCGGCGGGTCTGGCTGTCTGCCGCCTGAGCTCGAAGCGCTTTCGCGTGAGAAGGCGCCGAAGGCTCCTTCCGTTCTCCATCACCACCCTGCCGACCTTCAGATCCTCAAGAAGAGCGATCATTTTTCCGTGCTTCTGCTGGTGAACCGCGGCGGTTATGCGATGAACGGTTGTTCCCGCATCAGCCATTGTGGTCCTCCCCCCTGATGGCGGCCCTCAGTATCCGGTTCTGCCGGAATCTGACCATCATTCCGTACAGCAGTACCGTGACGATGGGATACACCGATGCCATGGCAAGAATGCCGAATCCGTTGGCGATGCCCACCGCATTTCCCAGCCCCAGCCCGAGGGAAAGCACCAGCGGCACAGTGATGGTCCCTGTTGTGACACCCCCGCAATCCCAGGCAATCCCCGTGAATCTCTCCTCGCTTGCCACAGTGAGTGGGATCAGCAGGAGGTAGGGCGGAACAAGCATCCATGCCATAGGGATATCGAGGATGATCCTGAGAACCCCTGCCACAAGCCCTATCCCGACCCCCAGGGAGACAGCCCTCACCATTGCCGTACTTCGGATAGTACCCACAGTGAGTATCTCCACTGTTCTGCCCAGAGCCCTCAGGGCGGGTTCAGCCAATGTTGATCCGAAGCCCATTCCAAATGCGAAAAGAAGGATCACCCCGATCCCGAACCGGCTGAGCCCCTTCCAGCGCAGAGGAGAAGCAAGCACCCGGTGGGTGTAGACCCCGCTTGCGGGATCGTAGCGCTCGGGAACATAGGGTACCGGGCTGTACCCACTGCCGTCATCGAGGTAGAAGACCTGTATCCTTTCCCCTTCAGCGTCCAGCGCCGGCAGAAGCAGCGATGTGTCGAAATTCCCGAGCAGTATCTCTCTTTGCACGGAAGAGTCTGTTGTATAGATCTCCGGAAGCCTTCGGCCCACACCGTCGCCAAGGGTAGCCAGACCGGTCCGGATCCCGGCTGTGAGCAGGGCCATCCCTGAAACAAGGAACAGGATCCCAAGCAGAAGCTCGTCGGTGTGCCTCGGCCTGTCTCGAAGAAGCATGAAAAGGGCGGCGAGAAGCAGGAGCGTCAATGGAAGGACCGCCCTTAAAGCAGGCGTCAGCTCTCCTGCAAGGGTTCCCGGAACACCGGTCCTGGACACGAAGGAGACCGGAACATCCGGGGTCTCCGGGCCGGCATCCGGCGTGGCAGGGAACAGGGCCTGTGTTCCCTCTCCGCCTGCGGTCATGGCGTAGTCGGCCAGAGCCTTTTCCGTGCCGAAAACGGCCAGGGCCGCATCGCGGTTCTCCGCGGAGAAGAAGACCTCCTCGCTGGAGGGGGCAGGCAGCCTGGGAGCCAGCATCAGAGCCAGAAGAAGAACAGTTATCACAGGCAATGCAGAGGCCATCATCACGACTCCGAAGGCGTTGCCGGAGTCGCCTGTCTTGCCGGTGGATCGGGATATCCCAACTCCAAGGGCAAGGACAAGGGGAACTGTGACTGCACCCGTGGTCACGGCGCCCGTATCCCAGGCCAGGCCCAGCACAGGTGACAGGACCTGCGACCTGGAGTAGAGCACGGTCATTCCCAGAAGGACCGCGGTCAGGATGATCGCCAGGGGTTTCACCGAAAAGCCGATGATGAAGCGGAGCAGGCCGAGAGCCACTGCGATGCCCACCCCGGCGCCAATGGCGTAGATAAGGGCTTGTGGCTTCACCTGCAGAAGGTGGAAGAGAACCGGCGACTCCCAGGCGGTTATGCCTCCACCGGCAACCCGCAGCGATGCCACAGCGGGTTCGGCCAGTGTGGAGGTTACCCCGAGGATCAGGCCGAAAACCAGGATCAGTGCATTACCGCTTCTGGATGGGAGTTGAATGCCCACCCTTTCGCCAAGGGGCATAAGACCTATGAGAAGCCCCTCGAGGAACAGGGTGAGGCCAAGCACCACCATTCCGATCCCAACAGAGGTTGACAGCGCGTCCTGGGGCGCGCTTCCGAACACGGCGTACTGGAATACCGAAAGGTAGATGACTATGAAGGCTATGGCCTTAAGCTGGTCGCCGATGCGGCCGACGGCATGGCTGCCTATCATCCGCACCGCTGTGGTGAACGGGATACGTATCCGTTGTGCGCTCACATGAAATCTCCGGAGACGATGGTCCTTCAGGCCAAAGCATAGCCGCCGGGCTTCATGTGGTCAATCGCAGGGGGTGCTGCCGTGCTTCAGTTTACCAGCCCGGGCAGCAGGTAG
>CAZIPI010000007.1:93760-96804 GCA_964541235.1 uncultured bacterium
GGTGAGCCGGCCCGCACCAGCTGTCTTGCCCGCTTGGAACCAATCCCTACCGGGGCGGCAGGAGGCTCACCGGAACCGAAACAGGGAGGTCCCCAACCTGCTCCGGAACCGGAAGGAACGTCATGGCCTCCACCCTTTCGAGAACCGCGTCGTGCAGGGTCTCAAGCCCTTCCGTGCAGGTTACCGCAGCCAAAGTGACATCACCTTCGGGAGTGATGGAGAAGGTGATCAGGATCTCGCCTGAAGCTTCGGAGTCGGTTGAGAGCAGTTCTTCGTAGGCTGACGAGATCGCTTCCTTCAACAGGAACAGCTCAGACCTGACCTCTCCCATGTCCCTTGGGCTGTCGGGTATCGTGACATCCTCCCCCGAAACGGCGAAAGAACACAGCATCAGTACGGTAAGAAACCCTTTCATTTCATCCTCCTAAGGCAGTTAATGCATGTTTGGATGATAGCTGATGGGAATATTCCCTGTCAATGATCCTTTTTTCTGCGACAGGATCAAAAGAGCGTCATGGACGGGTATCGGCGATCCCGGGCTGCGGTGTAAAACTGGCACCTAACGGGACACCTTCCTCCGGTACTCAAGACCAGCCTCCATCTGATGCTTTTGCGAACAACACGAGCAACGAAACAATTCTTGCGTATCGCCTGTCTCGGAGCAGAGAGTAGAGCATGTGGAGAGCTTGAATGTGTCTTTGTGGAAAGACCGATCTCTCTTCCGTTGGAAGCCAATGGCTGTGTTTACAGACCAGGGAGAAGTCCTGCAGGACTCGGCAGCCGGATCGAACCTCGTATCCAGTGCATGGTACAGGCAATGCCTCCGAGCCGCGAGAACATGCAATATTAGTGCAGGGTTGCAGCTGTTGAGCAGTACAGGGCAGGGAACTGCCCTTGGAAGGAGGTCCTCATGAGCCATCGGATGTGTCGCAGGAGTTTGATCTGCATTGCATTCATGATCCTGTGCCCAGCCGGGTGCGGTACTGCCTCAGCCGCTTCTTCCCGGCAGGTTGCTACACCGACGCCGCCGGGTTCCACTGCGGCTCCTGCTGTCAGCAGCCTGCCAGCGGATGCTGCTGCATCATCAGCCGAAGGGATTCCCGTGGTGGACGCTACTCTGTCGGTCGGCATGCTGCCCGGGGGTGATGCAACTACCATTGCCAGCGTTCTCGCATCACCTGTTGAGGGTTCTCGAGTGGTTCTCAGTGGCATCATCGTCCAGATGGTGTCCGCAGAGAACTTCATACTGGATGACGGGACAGGGCAAGTCTTTGTCGATGGCGACAACGACTTCGGTTCGCTGTTGGTAGGTGAACGGGTGCAGGTGACCGGAACCGTTGACATTGAGGACTCGCCGAATCGCATCGAGATACAGGCATCGGCGGTTCGACGCAATGCGCTCACTGCGGGTACGACCACGCCTGTCGTCAGCCTTTCCGGGGGAGTCACATCATCGATAGGCGATGTTCTATCCTCACCGGTTGAGGGTGCGCAAGTCGTTCTGGAAGGCACAATCACTCGAATGCTTTCTGCGGAGGACTTCATGCTCGACGACGGGACCGGAATCGTCTATGTGGATGGAGATGACGATTTCGGAACGCTGCGAGTTGGCGACCGGGTGCTGGTTACCGGAGCAGTTGACATCGAAGACTCACCGCAGCGTGTGGAGATCCAGGCAACCTCGATCAGGCGTCGTTAAAGGGTGGCCATCCTCCCAGGTGCCTGATTGCCGACCGAATTGCATCTTGAACGGCTGCTGCGCTTTTCGCTTACGGCTCCCTCGCTTGCGATCTGCCTGGCCAGCGCGAGAGAGTGAATGCAGTATACCTTTTGGCGTGCTTCACTGGAAACCGGTTCATTCCGCCGAAGGCAGTTCGATGAAGTACAGGGTCTCGCTTCTCATGAACACCAAACCAGGTACTCCGCCGCCAGGCTCCCTTTCCGGAAGGGGTTTCATGATGACCCACCTGTCGAGCATGCCCGAAAGGGCTGTGATCTGATGGGTTGGAACGCAGGAGAAATCATCCCAGTCTATGTGACCCACAGACACCGTTCTCCCCCGGTCCTGACTGAAAACGCAGCTTCCGTCAGGAAGAAGGCAGTACACTTCGTAGGGATCTCCCGGGTTGATGGTCTCAGTGCCATCGATGCGGCGGAGCACCTGAGCTCCAGGCCGGCTGCCGGCAAGGCCGGCATCCGGAAGCACCCAGACATCAATGATCGCGTCACTCCAAGCCCCTGTTCTCGCAAGGACCGTTTCGCCGCTCATCACATCGACTATCCTGTTTGGAGGGTCACCGCCAGTGGCGACGATATCTGATACACTGTTCGCAACGAAGCCATCTTCGAACACTGCACGGTTTCCGCTTCTGCTGCCGGTGACCACGTCAACCATGAGCCAGGGTTCTGCCGCTGGTCCGGTTTCCCTTCTGATGTGTCTGACATAGCTTTCCGGGGAGGGTGAGCAGCTTGCCCATGATCCGTAGACATGCCTGGAGTCCATTGTGAAACCGAAGTATGGCCCGCCGCCCGCGTCCTGGGCCAGCCCGAGAAGTCTAGGTTCGGAACCGTCCGGGCCACAGCAGACAACCAGCAATGGAGCGGGGATATGCTCGGTGCCGTCCGCAAGGAACGAGCCAGGCACGAATGCCCTAGCGGTGTAGCAGATAAGCGTTCCATCGGGGCTTCCGCACAAACTGAAGACAGAGCCGACATTTTCCCAGCCCTCCAGCTGCCCGGTCCACTGGACTTGCATTTCCCGGGCGCTTTGCGGGTCATAGGGATCCACTCTGACCAGAGTCCCGTCACCTGATATGAAAACCACATCCCCTTCGGCGCTTACCGCGAAATCACTGGTGCAATCGAATGTGTAGTCGGCGAGAACCGTGACCTGCTCTAAGGAGCAACACATCATTACCTGGATTATGCAAGGCAACATGAACCACCCTCCTCTTCCACGTCAGGCCCAGAAGCCCCTCTACCGGCAAGACTGCATGGCCAATGATAACGACGTTGTCTTCCGAACTGCAGCAACGACGGACAGC
>CAZIPI010000008.1:0-92110 GCA_964541235.1 uncultured bacterium
CCCCGCGGCTCTTTCGCCCGTCATCCAATACTCCTGATAATGCTGGCAGGGCTGTTGATAACGGTTCTTAGGGTTCGGGACCGGGTTCCCTTCCATCCATTGGACCTGATGAGCTATGTTGGTGGCTACTACGCCAACCGTGACGGCGGCGACGCTTACGACATTGATGATTCCCGGGCCAGCCTTGCCGCACGGGGCATGGCGGTGGAACCCTCCCCCCTTTTGTATCCGCCGCCCTTTCTCATGACCATGCTTCCCCTCGAGGTTGTACCCTACAGGTGGTTCAGGCTTGGATGGATTGGCGCCGGCGCCGTTTCTGCATGGCTCGCGGTGTTCATTCTCTCGAAGCGGTTGCGGAAGCCCGGGGCTCTGGTGTTCACCGCGGGAGCCCTGCTTTTCCTTACGGTCTCCCAGACGCTTTACGACGCCATCGTCTGCGGC
The DNA here is from genome assembly GCA_964541235.1 of uncultured bacterium. Lineage (GTDB taxonomy): Bacteria > Fermentibacterota > Fermentibacteria > Fermentibacterales > JCC-6 > UBA6080. The sequence continues at coordinate 442 of CAZIPI010000008.1, forward strand.
CAGGTAACATCCTTCATGCTGCTGGCGCTGGCGCTGGTTCTTTGTCAGGGCTTTTCCGGCATACGGGCTGGCATTGCGGCGGTTGTTCTCACTCTTCAGAAGGTATGCTTCCTGCCGTTGGCCCTGTTCATCAAGGGCAGGCGCGCCGCTGTCTCGTGTCTGCTTCTTGTCGCTCTTCTGTCCGGGGTTTCGGCGCTTGTCTTCGGACAGGGAACCTTCCCCGCCTGGACTCATTGGATGAAGCGAACCGGAATGACCTGGGGGTTCAGAGAAGTCAACAACCTTTCTATCACGAATGCAGTTGAAATGATCACGGATGGCGCTCTTTCACCGCAAGACAGGGCAAGGGCGATGGAGGACCACTCCTTCAGGGTGGCGCTGGCCCGGAACACCAGGGAAGTGTCGGTTGCGGTCTATGCCTCACTGGCCATGATCGCAGGGTTGTCTGCAGCTTTCCTCCTGCTGAGGGAGCGAGGCAAGCTGTGCTCTCCAGACAGGGAAAGGGTGCTTTCAGTTGCGGTTCTCTACCTTCTTGTTTTCATGCCCTGCGTGTGGATCCATTACGGGCTGTTCATTGTGTTCCCTCTCCGCGAACTATGCGCCAGGGGAAGGTTCACGGCCGCAGGCTGGTTCCTGGCGTCGGCCCTGGTGTGGGGAGCCCCCCTGGGCGCCCTGCCCAGCTGGCCCCGCTTTCTAGTGCCGCTGGGCTGGATGATCTACATGGTTCTCCGAAGAGAATGCCCCCGAAGCATGTCATCGCTTGAAGCGCCGGTGTTTACCGCGGAAGCAGGGAAGAACTCTCGGGATCCGCAAGGTCGCCGGTCTGAAGCAGGTGCAGCGGAAGTCCGTTAAGCAGAACGGTAATGCTGTCCATTCCATTCCCATGGCCGGGCTTCCCGAACTCCACGATGATCTCGGCGAAGTCAGGCGTGCCCCACAGCGATACCTCGTCGGGGGAAGCCTCCAGCCCGATCTCGGCGAAGAAGAAGGCCCTGGCTTCGGTGGATGCCCGAAGCAGAAGGGCCTGAAGGGAGTCCGCCCCCGCCATGAGATGCGGGGGCGGAAGGTCAGTGTACACTACTTGATGGTGTAGGACACACTTACGTTCAGCGTTACGGACTGGTTCCCTGCGTTCACGGGCGGGTAGGACTCGGCTTCCATGTAGCCGTATCCGCCGGCGTAAGGGTTGGAGTAGTAGTCAACCCACTCGCTCACGCTCTGGACACCGCTGATGCTCACGCCCAGGGTCCGGGCAAGCTGCTCCGCCGACTGAGCCGCATCGCTAAGGGCCAGTTCCCTGGCGCTGGCGTACAGGGCGGCCCTGTCCTCGATGGTGAACTGAACGGAATAGATGGTGTTCGCGCCCCCGCTTACAAGCGCCGCAAGGAGCGCCCCGACCATTTCGGTGTCACGAACCTTTACGGTCATGCCGTGGTCGAGGTGGTAGAGCTTTCTGCCGGTGTACTCGTACCTGTTGTAGTCGTACTCGTCCTCGATCCAGAGGGAGTAGCTTGTGGTGGTTATGTCGGAAGCCTCGACACCCGCCTCAACGGCTCCCGCGATGGCCGACTCGGCCATCTCTGCGGCGGTCTGTACCGCCATCTCAGGGTCATCCTCGCTTACGCTGAACCCGAAGTTGATCACAGCCATCTCCGGCTCGGCGTAGGCCGTGCCGACCCCGTTCACTGTGATGGTGGGCGGATAGGGCGGATAACCCTGGCCCGTGCAGCCCGCGGCAGCCAGAAGCCCCATGGCGGCCCCGATGAAAACGATCTTCCTCATGATCTCTCTCCTATTCTCCGATGATCTTTACCAGCACCCTTTTCCGCCGGCAACCGTCGAACTCCCCGTAGAAGACCCTCTCCCATGTTCCCAGATCAAGCTTGCCCCCCGTGACAGCCATCACCACCTCCCTGCCCATCACCTGTCTCTTGTGGTGGGCGTCGGCGTTGTCCTCTCCGGTGAGGTTGTGCCGGTACTTCCCGGGGTCGTGGGGGGCAAGTCTCTCCAGCCACACCCGATAATCCTCAAGCAACCCCTGCTCATCGTCGTTTATGAAGACGCTGGCAGTGATGTGCATGGGGTTCACCAGGCACAACCCCTCCCTTATACCGCTTCGGGCCACCTCCTCTTCCACCCGGCCGGTGATGTTGATGAACTCCGTCCTCTTCGAGGTGTTGAACCAGAGGTATGCCGTGTGGGACTTCATGGGCTCCTCCCTTCGTACCCGCAGGAGTATATGAAAAGGTTCCCGCTTCAGCTTCCCGGGTGGAGGACAAGGCATGAGAGCGGAGGAAGCCTCAGCTCGATGCTCTGCTCCATCCCGTGCAGCGCCCGGGGTTTTGTGTCGGCCCTTTCAGGAAGATGCAGCCCTGAGCCCCCGAAAGCCTCGGCGTCGCTGTTGTGGACAACGTTCCAGGCCCCGGGAACCGGAACGCCCAATCCGTACCCGTCCCGCTGGACCGGGGTCATGTTGAACACGCACAGCACCGGCGGAAGACCTTGCGCCAGGCGCAGGAACGAGATAACAGAGGATGCCTCGTCGGAGAAATCCACCCACCTGAAACCCGAGTACCTGCAGTCCTCGAGGTGAAGCTGGGGGAACCGGCCATGAAGGGAGTTCAGCGAAGCCACGAACCTTTCCATGCGGGTGTCGCCCACGGGCAGCGGTTCGTCGGGTCTCCATTCGTGCTGCTGAACCCTCTCGCAGCCCATGAACAGAAGCTGCTTGCCGGGGAAGAGCCACTGGTACGAGAGCAGGAGCCTGAGGTTGGCCCTCTTACCGAAGTCGTCGCCCGGCATCTTCCCGTACAGGGAACCCTTGCCGTGGACCACTTCATCGTGGGACAGGGGCAGGATGAAGTTCTCGCTCCAGGCGTACACAGCGCTGAAGGTTATCTCTGACGAGGCGCCCTTCCTGAAGAGTGGGTCGCGGCTGAAGTACTGAAGGGTATCGTTCATCCAGCCCATGTTCCACTTGAAGTGGAAGCCCAGGCCTCCGGCCTCTGGAGGGCGGGTCACCCCGGGCCAGGCAGTGCTCTCCTCGGCTATCATCATTGCGCCCGGGAAACGGCATCCGATCTCGTGGCAGATCTCCCTGAGAAGCGAGGCTGCCTCGAGGTTCTCCCTTCCGCCCTCGCGGTTCGGGATCCACTGCCCTTCCTTCCTGGAGTAGTCGAGGTAGAGCATCGAGGCTACCGCGTCCACCCTCAGGCCGTCCGCGTGAAAAGTGTCCAGCCAGTGGATAGCGCTGGCCAGCAGGAAGTTCCGTACCTCCCTCCGGCCGTAGTTGAAGATCAGGGTGCCCCAGTCCGGGTGCCGGCCCAGCCTGGGGTCTTCATGCTCGTAGAGGTGGGTTCCGTCGAAGTTTGCCAGTGCCCAGTCATCCATGGGGAAATGGGCGGGCGTCCAGTCGAGGATGACGCCTATCCCGCTGCGGTGGCAGCGGTCAACGAACCGGCAGAAGTCGTGGGCGGTCCCCATGCGGCTGGTCGGGGCGAAGAAGCCCGTGACCTGGTATCCCCAGGAGGCGTCGAAGGGGTGCTCCATCACCGGCATCAGCTCAACGTGGGTGAACCCCATGTCAACAAGGTAGGGGATGAGCCAGTCGCCCAGCCTTTCCCAGCCCGTGAAGCCGCTTCCGTCGCCGGCCCACGACATGGCGTGGACCTCGTACACGGATATCCTGGCGGAGAAGGGATCGGTCCCGCCCCTGGCCTGCAGCCACTGGCCGTCGCCCCACTGGAACCGGAACGGGTCCGATACTATCGAGGCGGTTCCCGGACGCATCTCGCCCATGAGCGCGAAGGGATCTGCCTTGACCAGCTGGCCGCCGTCGGGCTTGAGTATGCTGAACTTGTAAAGGTCTCCTTCGCTTACGCCGGGTATGAACAGCTCCCACACGCCGCTGGCCCCCCGGGAGCGCATGGGGTGCCGCCGTCTGTCCCAGTCGTTGAAGCTTCCCACCACGCTCACCGCCCCGGCGTTGGGAGCCCAGACGGAGAAGAGCACGCCGGGGGTGTCGCCAACTGTCCTGAGCCTGGCCCCCATCACGCGGTGGAGGTTCATGTGTCTGCCCTCGCTAAAGAGGTGCAGGTCCATGTCTCCGAGCTGGGGCAGGTAGCAGTACGGGTCACGGGTGGTCCATGAGACCCGCCCGCGGGTCACCGTGAGCCTGTAGGCGAAGGGTTCGACGCGTTTCGGCGAACGGAACACGAACAGGCCGTCCTGGTGGACGCAGGCCATGGGCACCGGCGAGCCCTCATCGGGGACCATGATCATGGAGGAGGCGCCGGGGCAGAAGGCCCGTATCTCAATGAAGCCTTCTGAAGTGCGGTGCATTCCCAGGTACTGGAAAGGGTCCGCCAGCCCCGCCTTGACGATCGTGTCTATCTCGTGCCCGGAAAGGGCGGTGACTCTTTTTGCCATGACCGGAATATACCCGTCCCCGCCCTTCCCCGCATCGAGTTGACCGTATTGCTGGCCGGGTTTATCATGCGTACCGGAACTGGAGGAGCGTGGTAACCCGAAGACTTGCCGTAAACCCTGTTCCCTGCACGGGATGCCTGAACTGCGCTGTCGTATGCGGCCAGGCCAGGGCAGGCAGCCACGACCCTGAAGCTTCCGTCTTCAGGGTGGAGCTCGATCCGTTCCTTGGCATTCACAGGCACATTTACTGCAGGCAGTGTTCCGACCCCGGCTGCGCGCGGGTCTGCCCGTCCGGGGCCATCGGCAGGTCCGCCGATACGGGCGCCTGGGTGCTGGACCTTGAACTCTGCGTGCGCTGCAGGAAGTGCGTTGCAGCCTGCCCCTTCGGCGCCATGAGCTGGAGGGCGGACGTTGACCTTCCCGTGAAGTGCGACCTGTGCGGCGGCTTTCCGCGTTGCGCCCAGGCGTGCTCCTTCGGGGTGATACGCTTTCTGGAGCCTTCCGACCCCCTTTTCGCAGCGCGGGGAATGCCGCAGGAAGAGCAGGATCCCCTGCTGGGAAGGGGATCATGAGGGGTTACGGGGGCTACGCCGGCAGGATACTTCACGTTGACCTGTCCAGGCGGAGGGTGGAAACCCAGGAGACCTCCAGCCTGCTTCCGGACTGGTACGGAGGCCGGGCCATGGCCGCGGGCATTGCCTGTGACTCCATCAAGCCCGGTACGGGGGCGTTGAGCCCCGACAACCCCCTGATGATATTCACCGGGCCTCTCACCGGCACCTCCGCGCCCTTCTCGGGAAGAACCACCGTATGCGGCCTCTCGGCCCAGGGGTACCCCAGGGAGTGGTACACAAGGTCGTCCTTCGGCGGCCACTGGGGTCCCACCCTGAAGCATGCCGGCTTCGACGGGCTGGTGATAACGGGAAGGGCTGACCGTCCGGTCTTTCTGAGAATAGAGCAGGGGCTCTGCACCATCGAGGACGCTTCCCACCTGTGGGGGAAGGGGATCTACGATGCCCAGAAGCTTCTGATGGACAGCCCGGGGTGGAGGGTGCTGGCCATCGGCCCGGCGGGCGAGAACCTCTGCCGCATCGCAATTATGGCCACCGAGACCGAGAGCGCCTCGGGCCAGGGGGGCTTCGGCGCGGTGATGGGTTCCAAGAACCTGAAGGCCATCGCGGTGAAGGGCACTCTGCCTATCCCTGTGGCGGAGCCCGATACATTCAGGAAGGTGTGCGACCTGGTGAGGGCCGAGGCCCACGGAAGCCACGGATGGCCCCATGAGCCCAGGCTGGACCCCCACAGGGTGCGGATGTTCGGGCAGAAGTTCCAGGCGTGCACCCAGGGGTGCGCGGTGCGCTGCTACGACGCCCGGTTCTACACCAGCGTTCCCGCGGTGCTCAGCCCGGGGCGAAGGCTCTCGGGGCAGATGGATTGCGTTGCGGGCCTTTTCCCTGGCATGGAGAACAGCTTCTACGACTGGAAGATCGGTTTCGAGGCCGGGTTCGAGATCGGCCAGATAGCCAACGATGAAGGCCTGAACCACTGGGAGCTGCTGATAGGCATGGCGCCCTGGCTCAGGAGCCTCGCGGATCGGGGGCTGCTCACGGATGTGGACGGGATGCGTACGGACCTGGACGATCCCCGTTTCTGGCAGCACCTTCTCATGGGCATCTCCCGTAGGGAGGGGACGGTGAGGAGCGCCCTTGCGGAGGGCACCGTAAGGGCCTGCCACATCCTGGGCACGGGGAAGGATAGCCTGGACCGGCTCTTTCCCGCATGGGGGTACGCCGGCCACTGGGACGGCCACGGTGACCATATCAATTACGTTTTCTTCCCCTACTGGGTGGTGAGCGCCCTGCAGTGGGCCATAGACACCCGCGACCCCATCTCGAGCGCCCACGGCTACGCCCAGAACATCATGGGGTGGAGCAGGATATGCTCTCCGGTGCACGGCCTTTCGTGGGAGCGGATAATGGAGGTCTCCGCGAGGGTGTACGGCACCACCGATGCCGCCGATCCCCGGAGCGGGTACGAGGGGAAGGCCGTGGCGGCCGCGTGGCACGGCAACCGTTCGGTGATGAAGGACTCGCTCACAGTGGGGGACCAGGTGTTCCCGAGGATCTACTCCAACCGCACCGAAGACAACTTCGCCAGGGCCGGAGACATGGAGGGCCCCACGTTCGAGAGGCACATGTTCAACGCCCTTACCGGAACAGGGTGGACCGACGCCCAGCTCGACGCCGCCAGCGCCAGGGTGCTCAGCACCGAGAGGAGGCTTCTGATAAGGAACTTCGGCAGGTGCCGGGCCGATGACGAGTCTTTGAAACCATACTTCCAAAGGCCCGAGAACCTGGTGAACCCCTTCATCGGGGAACCTGTGTCGCTGGACGCGGATCGCTTCCGCGAGGAGCTGACCCGCCTCTACACCCTCCGCGGCTGGGACAATTGTGGGACACCATACTAAATTATTCTCTCTGAATCGTGGCGAATGTTAAGAAATATCAAACTTCAACTTTAACAATGTTTAACCATGAGGACGGGATGCCCATCCCAGCCCGGCATGGGAACGGAACACTGAATGCAGGAGCAGAGCCATCGGATGGTTGAACTTTTCGTTCCCGGAAGGCTTTGCCTGTTCGGCGAGCACTCCGACTGGGCAGGGAGATACAGGAGCACCGATCCCTCAATTCAACCCGGGAGGTGCCTGATCACGGGAACCGATCAGGGCCTTTTCGCCAGGTCGGAAGGGATCGGTGAGTTCTTCGAGCTGACTCAGGTTTCTCCTTCCGGTGAAGGGCACCAGTCCAACAGGTATCGGGCGGAACACCCGGTTCTGGAGGGCGTTGCCTTGAGCCGTTCGTTCGATTCCTACGCCGCGGGAACCGCCGCCCTCATGGTTAGGGAACACGGTGTCGGCGGCCTCAGGTTGGATGTATTCAGCCGTACCCTTCCGCTCGGGAAGGGATTGTCCTCATCCGCAGCCATCTGCGTTCTCACGGCCCGGGCATTCAACCTCGTCTACGAGCTTGGATTGTCCGTGGAGGAGGAGATGGACCTTGCATACAGGGGCGAGCTCATGACGGGAAGCGAGTGCGGAAGGATGGATCAGGCGTGCGCCCTGGGCAGGGGGCGGCCGGTGCTTCTCAACTTCGACGGCGATGGCTTTGACTTTGAAGGGCTGAATTCCGGAGGAGACTTTTTCTATCTGATCGTCGACCTGAAGGGCAGAAAGGACACCAGGAGGATACTGAGTGACCTCAATGAAGCCTTTCTGAGCGGTAACAGGGGGCTCAGGGAAGCGCTGGGCGCAACCAACAGAAGGCTACTCACATCTGCAGCGAAAGCCCTGAGAGAGGGAGACGCCAGGGGGCTTGGCTTGCTGATGAACGAGGCCCAGAAGGTTTTCGACACCGATGTTGCGCCGTGTTGCCCCGGAGAGCTCACAGCCCCGCTGCTTCATAGCGTCCTTGAACATCCGGCGCTTCGCGATCTCGCATGGGGAGCCAAGGGAGTGGGTTCCCAGGGGGATGGCGCCGCTCAGATACTGTGCAGGGGCAATATGGAGAGGCATCTGCTCTCCCGGATCCTCAGGAGTGAACTGGGAGTGACCTGCCTCGACCTCCGGATCGGCCCCGGAGCAGAAAAAAGGGGCGGCTGAGCGCCGCCCCTGTTTTCCTGAGGAATCAGCTATTCAACGTCCGGGGTGCCGGGAGCCTGGGGAGCAGAGGAGGCCGCGGGCTTAACGAGGTTGAACTTGTAGCCGATGGTTCCGATCACGGGAACAGGCTGTACCTTGCCGCCGAAGCCGTTGAGAAGACCAATGATGGCGAAGACGAGGCAGGCAAGGCCGATGATCCATCCAAGGACCGGAATGGGGGTGAGAAGGGCGAAAAGGAGAACGATGAGAGCCTGCTGTACATGGTACATGACATAGCGGTTCTCTTTACCTGTGATGAAAGCGATGAGAAGGCCGATCCATGTGATATAGGCGACACCGCCCATGGTCTTGCCCTCTTCGATCTCCTTGGGGCTGATATTGAACTCGTTCATGTTTCCCCTCTTTCATTGGTGTTGAGAAGCCGGACCCCGGCATACAGCGGTATCCTTCGACAAAAACATCCCTCTGTCAAGATTCACCTTGATGAACATACTGGAATGGGTATCTTTCCGCAATGAAGGATCCCCGAAGTGCAGCGACAGGCACGGTTGTGAAGCAGGCTCTTCCCTATACTCTGTTGTACCTTATATTCCATTCCGTTGAGAAGTGTCCGCAGGAACCATTCACTCCGCAGTGAGGTAGGTTCAATTATGAACGAGGAAGCTTTGATCCGTACCGAGAGGCGAGCCGCGAAGCGGAGCGCCAGTGAAGCTCAGGTCTTCCTCAGCACCCCCGGGATGCCTTCCCTGCCCGTGAACGCCCTGAACCTGAGCGCATCGGGGCTTTACTGCATCTGCCCCGCCCCGCTTGGCGACCTGACCCGTGTAGATGTTTCGGTAAGGCTTCCCGAAGCCGAGATAGAAGCCAGGGCCGTTGTCATACGCGAGGAGGAGCAGCATGACGGCACCTGGGGAGTCGGGCTCTTCTACACCCGGATCAGCCTCGAGGACCGGAAACTGATCAGTGAACTGGTTGACGGGAGCGAGTTGTGAAAATCATCCTGATGGCATCTTCTCTTGTTCTTGCTGTGGAACCCGTTATCGCGGCTAAGTACGCCGGTGAGTTCATGTATGTCGGGGCGGGCGCCCGGGCTCTTGGAATGGGCGGAGCCTTTGTAGCCATAAGCGATGACGGCACTGCCGGATACTGGAACCCGGCGGGTCTGTCCAACACCGCCGGGCAGAACGCCACGTTCATGCACTCGGAACGTTTCGGCGGACTGATCTCGTACGATTACCTGGCCTATTCGCGCAGGATGGGGAACGATGCCATCGGCGCCTCGCTGTTCAGGACCGATCTTGGAAGAATAGCGAACACGAACAACCTTCAGTGGCACGATACGGGCTCCGACGGCGTTTTCGGGGAGGACGGCACCGGGGAACCCGGCGATTCCGGCAACGACGATTACCACCCCGATCTCAACCCGAGCGGGACTGAGGGCAACGGCCAGTGGGATCCCGGCGAGGAGATCATCTACGACGAAGGCCGGATAACCTGGCAGAGCGCCTCCGACAACGCGCTCTACCTGTCATGGTCAAGGCCGCTCTCCGAGGAGCTTTCCATCGGCGCCAATTTCAAGATGGTTTACCGGCAGCTGATGGATTACAGCGCCTGGGGCCTGGGGCTCGATGCCGGGCTCCTCTGGAAGCCCACCGGCGCCCTTTCCCTGGGCATGAACCTTCAGGACATCACCGGAACCCACCTGTTCTGGAACAACGGGCACAGCGAGGTGGTGAACCCCACGGCCAAGCTGGGCGCAGCCTTCACAGTACCCCTGCGCAAGTTCTCCTCTGTGCTCACCGTGGGCCTCGACGGCGATTTCCGGTTCGAGGGGAGGGAGTATTCCGCCCAGTACAGCAGGGGAGAGGTCAGTCTCGACACAAGGGCCGGGATGGAGCTCCTGATAAGGGACACAGTGGGGATAAGGCTGGGTTCCAGCGAGGGCAACATGACCGCGGGTATCGGGCTGAAGATCGGGCTGTTCGGCAAGCCGGTCTCGCTTGACTACGCATGGCTCGGGCACGATCAGCTTGACAATACCCACAGGTTCAGCGCAGGCGTAGGGTTCTGAGAATCAACGAGATGCCTCTGGTCGAGGAGTTCCTGAGGAAGTCCGTTCACGTTGCGTCGGTTGCCATACCGGTGGCTGCTGTTTTCATCAGGCGCACCGACATGGTGCTCTTCCTGTGTGCCGCGGCGCTCTTTCTTCTCCTCGTGGACCTTCTTCGGGCAAGGAACGAGGTCTTCAGGAAGTTCTTCCTGGCAATTTTCGGCAGAATGCTTCGACCCAAGGAGCAGGAGGGCGGCATGACCGCCTCGACGGTGATGCTGGCCAGCGCCGCGTTGACCATAATGGTGTTCCGCACCGAGATTGCTGTTGCCTCCCTGGTCTTTCTGAGCCTTGGTGACAGCTCGGCCGCACTGGTTGGAAGGCACTTCGGGGTAACCCCGCTGTTTGGCGGACGCACTCTGGAAGGCACGCTTTCCGCCCTGGTGGCATGTCTCGGAGCTTCCTGGCTGCTGCTCTCGCTATCGGGAAGGTTCGGCTGGGTCCTGACACCCGCAGGCCTCCTGGCGGGCAGCATTGCGGCGGCCATAGCGGAACTCGTTGACATTCCACTCGACGACAATCTGCGAATTCCCATCATCGCCGGCCTGGCGATGGAATTCTCGATACCCGGCTGACGTTCATGCTCCGCTACCATATCGAAGTGTACGGCTGCCAGATGAACGTGAGGGATTCGGAGCTTCTGGAGGGGATACTTGCTTCCAGCGGATACCTCAAAGCCATGGGCCCGGAGAGCGCTGACGTTGTCCTTGTCGTCACATGCGCCGTGAGGGAGAAGGCTGAGATCAGGGCACTGGGAAGGGCCACCCAGCTTGCCGGTGCCCGGAAGGACGGCAAACCCCTTGTTGTGATATGCGGTTGTGTTGCCCAGGAACATGGCGAAGAACTGCTTGAAAGGTTTCCCCAGATCGACATAGTGGTGGGACCCGATGGCTATCACCGGCTTCCCGAACTGGTTTCCGATGGACGGCGGAGGGCCCTGGTGGAACAGGGGATCGACGACTACGAGAACCTACCATCGCTGAGGAATACCTTTCCAAGGGCTTTTGTGACCATCACCAGAGGGTGCGACAACTTCTGCAGTTACTGCATCGTTCCCCATGTTAGGGGCAGGGAGAGAAGCAGAAGCCCCGGAATGATACTTCAGGAGGTGCGCGGGCTCGTCGAATCGGGCTACAGGGAGATTACCCTGCTGGGGCAGAACGTGAACTCGTACAGCAGCGGCCATACCGCTTTCCACCAGCTCCTTGCGGAGGTTGCACGTGAGGCGTCTCCGGCATGGGTGAGGTTCGTCACCAGCCACCCCAGGGACCTGGGCGAGAGAATGGTCGGGGTCATGGCCTCCTGCGGGAACATCTGCCCCGCACTCCATCTTCCCGCCCAATCCGGCAGCGACGGAGTGCTCAGCTCCATGAACAGGGGATACACCAGGCGCGAGTACCTTCAGAAGGTTCAAATGCTGAGGAGTGCCATACCGGGCATCGTTCTGTCCACCGACATGATAGCAGGTTTCCCGGGGGAGACCGAGGAAGACTTCGCCCTGAGCCTCTCGCTGCTGTCGGAGGTCGGGTTCGATTACGGCTTCCTCTTCAGGTACAGCGAGAGGAAAGGCACCGCCGCCGCGGACATGCCCGGAGCGGTTCCGGTTGCAGTACGACTGGAAAGGCTTCAGCGGCTTCAGGCCCTGCAGAACCGCATTACCCGGGAAAGGTCGGCCCAGCTCGAGGGGCGGACCCTGCCGGTCCTTCTGACGGGAAAGGGAACCCTCAAGGGACAGGTCCTTGGAAGAACGCCCGGAAACAGGACGGTTGTCGTTGATGAATGCGACCGGCCATTCGGGACCTTCATGAACGTCACGATAACATCGGCCGACGGCTGGACTCATCACGGGGAAATGGCATGAGCCTGAAGGGCTTCGAACGCTGGGGGCGAAGGGCTCTGGAACCTTTCCTCAAACTGCTCCTTCTTCCCCGCAGGACAGCACCTCTTCCTGAGTCACCCCGCAGGATCCTGGTGGTGAGGGTGGACAACAGGCTGGGGAACCTGGTAATGCTCACGTCCCTTCTGAATGCCCTGAGGGAGAGGTTCCCCGAGGCGGAAGTCAGCCTTCTTCTCAGCTCGGGCTTTCACGGGATACTCGAAGGGCAGGGGTGGAGGCTCATCCCTGTTGACAAGAAGGCCATGATCTGGAGGCCTTGGCGGCTTGCCGGGCTTGCCCGGAAACTCAGGAGTACCGGGTTCGAAGCGGTTGTTGATGCATCGCACCCCCATGGATTCTCCCTTTCATCGGCGGTTGTCACCGCCCTGACCGGTTGCCCGGTCCGGATTGGTTCGCCTCTGGGGGCTTCGCCGGGATGGTACACCCATTCTCCGGCTGGAATGCCAGGGCCCGATCAGCATGAGAGCAGGGCACTGCACGCTTTGGGTGTGGTATGGCCCCGATGGCCCCGCTGGAGTCCGCCCCGCCTTCTGCTTCCGCGAAAGCCAGGGGATAGGGTGATAGGCCTGCATCCCGGAGCGAAGGGTGGAAAGGCCTTTCCCGACCGGTTCTTTCACGAAGTGGCGAAGGGCCTTGCGGAACTGGGGCCTGTACATGTTTTCTGGGGAAGTCAGAGGGAGGGCGACCTTGCCGGGCTGCTTCAGCGGTCGGGAGCGGTGGCCATGCCCCGAATGAGCCCGGCCCGGTTCGCGGCAGAGGTATCAGGGATGGCGGTGCTTGTGTGTCCGGACAGCGGTCCGATGCATGTGGCGAGCGCGATGGGCGTTCCGGTGGTGGCCCTGTTCCGCCGAAGCGACGGTAACAGGTTCGGCCCCCTGTCGCCGGGCTCGGTGGTCCTTGTTGACCCCGGGGCCGGGGATGTGGTGGATAGGGTAGGGGATCTACTCGGAAGCTTCCAGCGTTGAAAGTACGCTTTTTACAGCCATCTCCGTCGCCTTCAGCCTTTCCCTGAGAAGCCCTATCAGTTCGGCAGCCCGGGCAACCCTGGTTTCGAGGCCGTCAACGGGGCAGTCCTCCCGGCCCACTTCATCCACCAGTCTGTTTAGTTCCTCCATCATCTCGGCGTAGGACTGGTTCTTTGTCTTCAACTGCGCTCCACCCTTTCCACCCGGGTATGAAGCCTTCCGTCGGAAAGCCTCAGTGATACCTTGTCTTCCGCCTTGACATTGCATACGGATCCCAAGGGTCTGCCTTCAGTGTCCATGGCCAGCGCCCAGCCCAGGGCGAGCATTTTCCCCGGATCCCTTCGGGCGACCGCCGACTCCATCCCATCTATCCTGGCAGACCGTGACGAAACCAGTTCCGTGACCTTGCCCGAAAGTCTTGAGGAGAGTTGATCCAGCAGCCTGTGCTGCCCCGAAACCCTGGGAAGCACCCTTCCCTGAATGAGGGCTGTGGCCCTTGAGAGGAACGTCAGGCGTTTCAGGGAAGGCCTGGAAGCCCTTTCCGCGAGTGAGGCGGTCAGGTGCAGAAGCTTCAGGCGCTCGTTGGACACCAGTGGCGCAGCCGCCCGTTGAAGCCTCATTGCGGCATTTTCCAGGGCCTCGGCGAAAGAGGCCACCTTGTCCACTACGATCGTTGCCGCGTGGGTCGGGGTCTTGGCCCTCGTATGGGCTGCGAAGTCGGGCAGTGTCATGTCGGTTTCGTGACCGATCCCGGAGATGACCGGGAACGGGAGCTGGGCTATTGTCCTTGCTATGCTCTCGTCGTTGAACCAGGCCAGATCAGTGATGCTTCCGCCCCCGCGGGTTATCACTGCCGCATCCAGCCGGGGGATGCCCAGCAGTCTGACCAGGGCTGCGGTAACGCCCCTGGCTGTTTCCTCCCCCTGCATGGGCGCCCAGGATGTAAATACCTCAAAAGGGTACTGGCTTTCTCTGAGGGTCTGAAGGAAATCCTGCGATGCCGCTGAGTTCTCAGCGGTTACCAGTCCGATGCGCAGCGGCAGATCGGGGAAGGGAAGCTCACCGTTCTCCCGCAGCACCCCTTCCTTCTGAAGCTTTTCCACCAGGCGTTTCAGGTGAAGCGTCGAGGCCGAGCCGGTGTACTCCGGATCGAACCCCCGCACAATGTACGAGAATCTGCCGTTCCTGTCGTAGATGCTGGGTGTTACCTGGAACCGGCCCTCCATCCCGTCCTCAATGTCGAACTGGATCCCAAGCCTTCCCAGCTCCCTGGCGATCCTGATCCTTTCGCCGGCGAACAGCGCGCAATCCGCCGCAGCCGGGGTCTGATCGCCCTCGGGGCATGGATCTGCGATCTGGAAATAGAGGTGACCGGTCCTTCCGGCTTTTCTTCCCAGCGCCACCACACCCCTTACCCAGACGGGTTCGGGGAAAGCCATGGCAAGGATTTCGCCGGCGGCCCTGTTGAGCTCGAGGACCGTGAAATCACGGGCCATACCAGGCTACTGCAGCTTGAGCCGGTAGTTGCCGCCCCGGTTGCTCACGTCGTGCACAACGATGTAATAGACACCGGTGTAGTCAGCCGAAAGAGTGAAGCTCTCTGATCCCTGTTCCTCGCCGGAGGCACACCGGTGTGTCCTGGCCAGCTCGAAGTCCTCGCGGTAGGGGAGGTTCATGAACTGCTCGAGGTTCATCTCCCGTCCGGCTACGATCACGTCGAAATCAGCTTCCGGGCTGCTCCCCCTTATCTCCAGCACGATCCAGTACTCGGTGCCCTCCTGAAGGGAGACCGTGTAGAGAGCGGTGCCCCCCCGTTCAAGGGAGTCCTCCACATCCAGCAGGGGAGGGGAGGAGGAAAAGAAAAGAAGAAACACCAACAGGAATTCCATGTCATCACCTCCATGTTGTGATAATGGCCACATCCAACGGGCAGGTCAACAGGCGCAGCCGCCATAGGCAACGGTGGGATGGACACTAACACATCATCGTAAGACGATATAGGGCGCCATCACACCATACCCCGAAATCCTTCTCCCAAACCGGGCCCAGGTAATCGGGGTCCTGCTCTACATACATTTTATAGTTACAATAAAATCGAAGTGGAGACAAATTCGGTCCTCTCCGGGCATTTTCGGGGTACGGTACCGGCAGGTGCGCCGGCAATGGCCCCAGGCCCTGCCCGGCAGGAGTTAACAGCACTGGTCAAGCATAGGTCAAAGTGCCATACGATGGAACTATGAGTCACCTGTCACTGCCCGTAGGCCCCGTTTTTACCACCTTTGCACCCGCCCCTGGTGAGCCTATGATTGAAGCGAAGGGTTCCCTCTACCGGAAGGACGGGTTCATGACCAGGGATTCAAGGCTTTCCTCCTCACCCGGGATAGCTGTAGTTGACCCCTTCGGCCTGATCAGGCCGCTTGGGGCCGATGTATCCGGAGAATTCGTGCCTCCGGACTCAGACGAGGGAAGAGAGGTGTACCGGAGGGGGCTGGTGTTGGCCCTGGATCTGGCATGCAGGACCGCGTTCCCCGGAGCCAGGCTGTGGGTCGAGCATGCGATTTCCCTTGGATATCGTTGCCGGCTGGAGGGAGACTCGCTTCCGAACCAGTCCGAAACCGTTGAGAGAATACGACAGGAACTTCAGGCCGTAGTGGAAAAGGCTCTTCCGTTCAGGCACCGTATTCTTTCTTCCGAAGAGGCATTATCGCTTGAGGGAGAACCTGGTCTTCTTGCCAGGTGGCACAAGGGGACGGGCGAGTACCACCTGAATCAACTGGGAGAATGCTCTGCCTTCGCGATGGGGCCCGCTGTGCCCGACACCTCATGGCTGACCCTTTGGGAGCTTCGCCCCCTTGGCGGCAGCTTCATCCTACGGTTTCCCGGTTCTGGCTGCTGGCCCTCCATAGCCCCCTGGCATGACAGGAAGAAACTCGGGCACGAGCTGGACCTCGAGGAGAGGCACCTGAAGGTCATGAGAACGCAGACCCTCGATGCCCTGAACAGGAGGATCCGGCAGGACGGAGGCCGCGAGCTGGTGATGATGTGCCACTTCTATCAGAACAGCAGGATGGTCCAGATAGTCAACCAGGTGACCGATCAGTTCCCGAGGAAGAGGATAGTAATGGTGGCGGGACCCTCCTCAAGCGGCAAGACCACGTTCACCCGCATGCTCGCGGCATACCTGGGGGCTCAAGGGCTCAGGGCCAGAATGATAAGTGTTGACAACTACTTCAGGAACCGGGAAGAAACCCCCAGGCACCCTGACGGTTCCTATGATTTCGAGTGTCTGGAAGCCCTGGACACGGCCCTGTTCGGGAACCACCTTAAGGCTCTTCTGGAAGGGGGCGAGGTCCGACTTCCCAGGTTCGATTTCCACACCGGGATCAGGGAGGACGGGATCATCCCCATGAAACTTGCCGACGGTGATGTCCTTCTGGTGGAGGGTATCCACGGGCTGAACGCGGGAATGACACCAGGGCTGGATCAGGATTCAAAGTTCCTGATCTACATTTCCGCCCTCACAACCCTCAACATTGACAGACTGACCCGGATGTCCACTTCCGACGGGAGGCTGTTGAGAAGGATGGTAAGGGACAGCTTCTCAAGGGGTTACACTGCTGCGCAAACCATCGGCGGATGGGCCAGCGTTCGCCGTGGGGAGAGGAAGTACATCTTCCCGTACCAGGAAGAGGCCGACCTGATGTTCAACTCCTCGCTGCCCTACGAACTGGCTGTGCTGAAACCCTACGCCGAACCCCTGCTGGCCGAGGTGAGGGAGAACACACCCGAGTTCCACACCGCAAGGCGTCTCCTCAGGCTTCTTTCCTGCGTCGAGCCGATCCGGGAGGGAATGATACCGCGGCTGAGCATAATCAGGGAATTCATAGATGGCCTTCTGCTTGACTGGGAGGAGCAGTGAATGTTACAGCTTCTTTTGATGATCGCAGCACCCATGCCGGACAATGCAGCCTGGACGCGCCCGCTGGCCCCTCCCGTCTTCTATACCCAATATGAGTATGAAGCAAGGCCTTTTGATGTGGTGCAGTACGACCTTGACCTTGCCATAGACAGGAGCGCAGAGACACTCACCGGCATCGCAACAGTGACCCTGCTTCCAACTGAAGCATCACTGGAGCTGGTGGTTCTTGACCTGAAGCAGCTCGAGGTTTCTTCCGTCACCATGGGGGGAGCACCCGTGGCCTTCCTGCAGCAGGGCGACTCGCTCCTTGTGACTCTGTCGCCCCCGGCGGGTCCGTCGGACACGGTGGTACTGGTGATAAGCTACTCGGGGACGCCGTATCATGAGACATGGGGCGGGTTCTGGTTCCACCCCTACGTGACCTATCAGATGGGAGTGGGCCTCTATCAGGACGATCCCTCCATGGGGAAGTGCATGTTCCCGTGCGTGGATCACCCATCCGACAAGGCCGGTTTCACTTTCAGCATCACTGTCCCCGACACTCTATATGCGGTTGCAAACGGCGATTCCGCAGGTGTTACCCAGAATGGGGACGGCACCCTTACTTACCATTGGGATCAGCCTCTGCCAATGTCCACCTATCTTGCGGCCATAAGTGTTGCCGATTACGCAGTGCTTCACGACGAAGACGACCCGAGGCTGTACTACTACGTCTATTCCTGGGATGTGGAGGATGCGGTCGGAAGCTTCCAGAACGTTGACCTGATGATGGCCAGGATGGAAAGCCTGTTCGGTGAATACCCCTGGGACTGCAAGTTCAGCTACGTCCAGACACCCAAGGGCGACATGGAGCACCAGTCGGCGGTGTTCCATATCGCCAGCGCCATAAATGGCAGCACCAACTACGACTGGCTCCTTGCCCATGAGATGACGCATCAATGGTGGGGGAATTGCGTCACCGAGTCTGAATGGTCTGATGTGTGGTTGAGCGAGGGTTTCGCCACCTACGGAGAGCCGCTCTGGATGGAGACCTACGGAAAGGATGCCTACACTTCCTACATAGTCACGAAGATAATGGTGCCCTACCTGAACAGCGGTGAGCTGTTTCCCCTGTCATCCCCCTCGACGCCGCAGCAGTACTGGAGCTACACCACTTATCAGAAGGGCGCTTCGGTGCTTCACATGCTCCGGTGCATTCTGGGTGACGAGGGTTTCTTCAGCGCTCTTGGCGACTACTTTCAGGAGTTCCAGTTCGCACTGGCGACCACCGATGACCTGCAGCAGCACTTCGAGGCCTATTACGGTGATCTTTCGTGGTTCTTCGATCCATGGGTCCATGGCTGGGGTTACCCGATGTACGACATAAGCTACCAGTTCGCTCCTGGCCAGATAGAGATAACGGTGAACCAGACCCAGGAGTTCGGGACGCTCTTCACCATGCCTCTGGAGTTCCTCGTAGAGGGTCAGGGCCAGGATACCCTGGTCACCATGTGGAATGACTCTCAGAGCCAGACCGAGATGTTCCAACTTCCCTTCACCCCTGAAAGCGCTGTCTTCGATCCCGAAGTGAAGGTCCTCTGCAACCTGGTACTTGGCGTCAACGAGTCCCCCGCACCGCCTCCCGGAGGAACATCTACCCTGTGGGTCTTCCCTAATCCTTCATCCGGCATCGCCACCATTGACTGGCAGGGTACCGAGGATCTTCCGCTGGACGTGGCGCTGTACGACATCGCCGGGCGAATGGTTGCGAACCAGTCGCTGGCGCCCGGGAACCGTTCTCTTGTTCTGGGCGTTCTTCCCTGTGGAACGTATTTTCTTGAAGCAAGGGCCCCGGGTAACCTGAGGCAGGTCTCGAGGCTTCTTCTGCTGGAATGAAATGAAGGAACTTAACAACAGCGTCCGGTCCTTCGCCCGGGAGAGGGGATGGGAAAAGTACCACACCCCGAAGAACCTTTCCATGGCGCTGGCTGTGGAGGCCGCTGAACTCATGGAGATCTTCCAGTGGATGACCCCGGCCGAATGTTCCGATCTGACTCCGCAGCAGAAGGTCCATGCCGGTGAGGAGCTGGCCGACATCACCATCTACGCTCTGCGGCTTTTCGACGTGCTGGGCATAGACCCGGAGAGCGCGGTGAACGACAAGATCCGCAAGAATGCCAGGAAGTACCCCGTTGAAGGCGGAAGTGAAGTGGAATAGATCCTCCGTGGTTTTCGTACTTCAGTCAGAGAAGGGAGGTGCGGAAATGAGCGTAGCCAGAAGGCGGAACTACTCGCCGGGTTTCGATGTGGGGCTCATGGCGGGCCTGTTGCTGGTCAACCTGCTGTTCCAGTTCTTCCCCGCTTCCGAACTGGGCAGGCTTGCTGTGAGGACCACCGACGGCGTGATGGAAGCGGTTGATACTTTTCTTCCTTTCGACACCACCGTGGAGGAACAGCAGGACCAGGTGGACGAACAGCAGCAGATCATGGAATCACAGATCGAGCAGGTGGTGCGGGAGATAACCCCGGACCTCATCATCAGCCTCAGTTCTGACACTCTGGGCCTCTCCGTGGTGGGTACCGTCGAGACGAACCCGGAACAGCTGCCCACCGGTTCAGACGAGGCCGGTCCACCGCGCTTCATGCCGGTGGAGGTGTTCCCGGTATGCACCTACATGCCGTCGCCCGCCTATCCCGAGATGGCAAGGATGGCCGGGATCGAGGGCAACGTGACCCTCTGGGTCTTCGTCAACACCGGCGGATCGGTGGAACAGGTCCAGCTCTACTCCTCAAGCGGAGTAAGCTCCCTCGACCAGGCTGCCATGAACGCGGCATGGAACACACGCTGGACTCCCGCCAGGAACAACAACGTGCCCACGGCGGTCTGGACCACCCTTCAGTACAGGTTCCAGCTCCAGTAAGGCATTCGACCCCCGGAAGGCGGCTAGCTTCCGGGGGTCTCCCTTTTGCCTGCGGCTTCCATCATCCTGTCTGTCCTGACAACGCTTCGGTGCCAGTCCAGTGCTACGGCCGGGTAGAGCCCGTAGAGGAAATTGTACTCAGGGTAACAGCTGGCGGTACAGGAGTGGCACGGTATCTTCCGGGCTGCTCGGAAGGCATCCAGGAAGCCCGTCTCAAGAGCGTTCCTGGCGTCCGGGTACTCGCCGATCAGCAGTGAGCAGGGGTAAACCCGCCCATCGGCATCTATGTTGCAATACATCCGGCCCGCGCTGCACCTTGGCCCGTAGAACCTCCCGTCGAGCCTCGTCCGGGTGAAGTCGGGCCAGCCCGCTATCTTCTCGAGGAATCTCGAACTCAGGGCGATGGGAGCCCCGTTCTTCTTCATCTTCAGGAGTTTGCGGAAAGCCTGCCTGTACTCGTCGTTGGAAGGCCGCATCGCGGATGTGTCACCGCCCAGTGAGTCGTTGTGGTGCAGGGTCTGGAAAGTGGTCATGAAGCCGTACTCGGAAGCGGTTTCCATTATCCAGTCCAGTTCCCCTATGTTGTTGGAAGTGAGTACCGTGATCGTCCACAGCCGCACCCTTCCGGAACAGAGCCTGATGGCTTCCATCACCTTCAGCCAGCTGCCCAGCTCCCTGTTCGCGTCGTGGGAGTGCGGGGGGCCGTCCAGAGAGAGAACCACATGGTCAACGGCATCGAGTATCTCAGGCCGGGCCGGGAACAGGTAACCGTTGGAATCGATGCTTACGTACATCCCCAGGTTCCTGGCGAACGAGCAGAGTTCCACTATGTCCCTGCGGGTCATCGGTTCCCCCCCCCAGATGCCGACCCGCATGGTGCCAGCCTCACGCATCTCTTCAAGGAGCCTCTTCCACTGGTCTGTGGAAAGGTCGGGGCGGCACCGTTCCGGTATGCTGCAGTAGTTGCAGCGGCTTGGGCAGTTGTCCGTGACCGACAGCATCACGTTCAGCGGTATCCTGGCGCCCAGACGGCCTTTCAGGGCTCCGAGACCCATTCGGAACTGCGCGGCTGAGTTCATGGTCACTCCTCGTGTTGGATCGGGACGACACACGGAATATACCCCGGTCCGGCTCGGAACGGAATAAACGACCCCGGAAAGCGGTAGTACCGCTGACCGTGTTGACACGGCGAACCGCAGTGCTCATTATGCACCGTCCCCTCCTTGTGGAGGAAAACCTGAAAAAGGGAGGCAAGTCTTGAAAAGCGTTTTCATAATTCTCCTGGCTCTGGGAATGCTTGTTCCGGCATTCGCCGGCCGTCTCCAGATCGTGAACGCGACAGGCGGCTACGACATCTACTACGTTTACATCTCGCCCACTTCAGCTGACAGCTGGGGTAACGACTGGCTTGGCTCCAGCGAAATCATTTCCTCCGGCGCCACCAAGACCTTTACCGTCACCAACGGCAACTACGATGTGAAGCTCATCGATGAGGACGGCGACGAGTACATAGTATGGAACGTTCCCATCACCGGCACTGTGACCTGGAACGTTACCCTCAGCGACCTCGGCGAGAGGAACTGGTCCGGAAGTACCACCACCACCGGCGGGACCGCCCAGGTAACCATCTACAACGACCTCGGCAACTATGACATCTACTACATCTACTGCGATCCCTCCGACATGCCCTGGGGCCAGGACAGGCTCGGAAGCAGTATCCTCAGCCCCGGCCGCACCTTCTCGTTCTATGTCCCTGCCGGCAATTACTACGATATCAAGTGCGTGGACGTGGACGGCGACACCTACACCCTTTGGCAGATCTACATAGACAACAGCGGCTTCCGCTGGAACGTCAGCCTCAGCGACATGGACTAGGGGACGGACTAAGATAGATTAGTTTACCAGCCTAAATGCAAGGAGGGCAACCAGAAATGGTTGCCCTTCCTTTCTTCCTTCTCCACTGCTGAAGCAGGCATTTTCTGATACCAGTTTGTATATAATTGATAAACAATGATATAGAGCAACAAACTAATCTTTCTTAGTCCGTCCCCTGCAGAAGAGGAAGGGGCAGGAGGGGCAGAGGGGGGAGCGGGCCTTGCAGAGGGAGCGGCCGTGGAAGCCCAGCTGGTGGCTGAAGGCGGTTTGAAGGTTGGCGGGGATCAGGGCCTTGAGGTCGGCCTCGATCCGGTCGGGGTCGCTCTCATCCGTCAGGTCCAGCCTGTTCGAGAGGCGTTTCACGTGGGTGTCCACGATGATGGCAGGCACTCCGAAGCACTCTCCCAGGACCACGTTGGCTGTCTTGCGCCCGACCCCGGGAACGAGGATGAGAGCTTCCATCGTGGAGGGGAAGGCGTCCAGAGAAGTCAGGTGTCGTGATGCCCGGATGATGGAGGAGGCCTTGTTCCTGAAGAATCCCAGGGGATGGACTATTCCCTCAACCACCTCCCGGTCCGCCCCGGCCAGGCCCATGAGTGTGGGGAACCGGCTCCAGAGCACCGGGGTGACCCTGTTCACCGCCTCATCGGTGGTCTGGGCCGCAAGGATCGTGGCGATCAGAAGCTGCTCCGGGCTGCCGTACTCGAGCATGCATCTTGCTTCGGGGTACATCGCAGGCAGCTCCCTGAGCAGGATGCCCGCCACCTCATGCCTTTTCAAAGTCTCTCCCTTCTTGAATAATTCATTGCCTCGATGAAACTGAATATGGGGGTTCGCATGGGTGAGGTCAGCAGAGTGATCCTGAACGGGATACCGGGTGTGGAAATGGTAAAGCCTACGGTCTGGCCCGACGAGAGGGGCCTTTTCATGGAGGTCTTCCGATCCCGTTGGGTTCCCGGCCTTTTCACCGACGAGATCCAGCTCAACCTGAGCGAGACCAGGGCAGGGGGGCTGAGGGGGCTTCATTTTCACAGGAACCAGTCGGACTGGTGGATCCCGGTAAGCGGGGTCATCAGGGCCGCGGTGGCCGATCTCAGGGAAGGCTCTCCGGGGTTTCTCAGGACTGCCGTCATAGAACTCTCATCCGGCGAGCCGGTGTGCCTCTTGATCCCGCCCGGCGTCGCCCACGGTTTCGTGGCACTGACCGACGCCAGGCTTCTTTACGCGGTCAACAGGTACTACGATGGTTCAGACGAGCAGGGAGTCGCCTGGGATGACCCCGATCTTGGCATTCAATGGGGCATCGCCGATCCGGTGCTATCGGGCAGGGACAGGGTGAACCCCAGGGTGGGGGAGCTGTTCCCCGGGGTCTCACTCAGAAATCGCAGTTGAACCTGGGTTCCGGCAGGGGAAGTATCCCGTCCAGGCTTTGAAGGAGCGGTTCCGGAGCCCTGATGCCGTCGGTTGCAGCCAGGACAGAGGGCGGCCGCACTCCGAACCAGAGCCTGCTGAAGGCCCCTATGTCCGCGCGCATTTCCGGAAGGCCCCGGGTGTGCCCCGGTTCGGCGCTGGACTCAGGGCCAAGGACCACGGTGTACTCTCCGGCGCATCCCTTCCATGAACAACCCGGTGGCAGGAAGTCCGTCACCGGGTCGGTGAGGGTCAGGTTGAAACGCTGCTCTCCCCAGGGAATCCGGGTGTTCTTCAGGGCGGTCCCCAGGTCGAGGATCCTCAACTGCGTGTAGGAGAGGGTTCTCATACCCACCCGGGTCCTGCCCCCGTGCAGCATGCGGGAATCCCTGATGGGGGTCTTGAAGAGGTCCTGCGACTGCAGGTGCGGGGGTTCCTCCATGATCACAAGGTCTATCTGGTCGCCAAGCCCCCGGATAAGGGCCAGAAGCTCCAGAAGCTGCGATGAGCTGCCGTAGCAGAGCCAGCCCACCCTGCACGGGCCGTGTTCACCGGAAGTTCCGGAGAACCATAGATGATGGGTGAGGGCTCCGCCCTGGTCCCGGCAGCCCAGTCCCGAAGCCTTGCCGTCCCAGCGCAGTTCGGCATCGTAGAAGCTCTTTGACAGCAGGGCCTGACCATGGCACGCCATTCTGGTGCGGATGTTGCCGTAGATGCCGTCAAGGTCCGCGTGACCGATCCTGCACGGTCTTTCAGGGTACGGCAGCTTTCCGGGAAGGTCGGATGGACGGAACGTCACAATCCTTGTGCACGGGCCGTTCCCGTAGCCCAGCCTGTTGTAGTAGCCCTGCTCGAAGATCCCCAGGGCCGCCACCGCGCACCCGTCCTCGGCGCCCCTGGCGGTGGCTTGCGCCGTCACCGCAGCCCCCAGACCCCTCTTTCGTGAGGCATGCCCCACGACAACGCTGGTCACAGCCAGGAAGGGCAGCCTCTCCCGGAGGTGGCGAAGCGTTCCGGGAACCGCTACCGCCAGGGCTTCAGCCTGCCCTTCAAGCTCCGCTACCGTACACTGGTTGCCGATGAAGTAGTCCTCCATCGCCTGAAGACCCTGCGGGCAGTCCGGCAGCCACCCCGCTTCGCGCCATATCCTGCGGCAAGGCTCCAGATCCAGGCTGTTGTCGTAGCGTCTTATCACCATGTGCACCCTCCCAGCCGATTATATTCGCATGATTCGGAGGGAGGAACACTTGACCGCAGGCATACTCGCGGCCCTGGGCACAGCCGTAAGCTGGGCCGCCTGCTCATTCTCCTTCGAGGTGGCCGGGAAGAGCATCGGCTCCTACAGCGTGACCGTGATACGTCTCTTCCTGGGCTTCCTGATACTGCTGCCTGTAGCGGGTCTTCTGGAAGGCAGCCTTCTCCCTGTGGGGGTGCCGCGGGAGAACCTGGTGCTTCTTGTCATCTCCGGCCTCATCGGATTCGTTATCGCCGACCTTTGCCTCTTCAGCGCTTTCGTGCGGATAAGCGCCAGGATAACCATGGTCATCTACACTACAGTGCCTCTCATGACCGCGCTGCTGGGATGGGGCTTTCTTGGTGAGACCCTCTCCCTCTCCCAGTGGGGCGGCATTCTTCTGACATCGTGCGGTGTGGCCATGGTGCTCACGCAGACCAACGGCCCGGGAAGGGGATGGGCACTGACAGGCAAAGGCGTGCTTCTGGCGCTGCTGGGTTCATTTGGCCAGGCCGCCGGGCTCGTGACGGGCAAGGCCGGTCTGGAAGGGGTGAGCAGCATCGGCGCCACCCAGATAAGGGTCGCGGCGGCGGCTCTTGCCTTTCTGCCCATAACGCTGCTTCTTGGAAGGTCTCGAAGGGTCCTGGGAGCCCTGGGCCAGGCCAGGGCCATGAGGTTCCTGACACTGGGGACAATTACAGGACCGGTGATCGGCGTTACCCTCTCCATGACCGCCATACGTCTGATACCGGCAGGTGTGGCCGCGACGTTCATCTCAATGACGCCCATCTTCCTGATGATACCCTCTACGCTGTTCGCGGGCCACAGGATCACGCCCAGAGACCTGGCGGGAACCGCTGCCGCCATAGTGGGGGGCATACTGGCAACGGGATAGGGGGAGGCGGATGCCTCCCCCTGCTGCTGGTACCGAGGAGGGGAGTTGAACCCCTACGAGGTTGCCCTCACCAGGTCCTGAACCTGGCGCGTCTGCCTATTCCGCCACCTCGGCGCCGAGGCGGTATTATGGGTCATTTCGTGGACAAGTCAATGGACCCGGCTATATTCACTGCCTTGGAAAGGCGCATGCATGAGTTCAGACCAGAGGATCGCCGCCCGCAACAGAAGAGCGAGACACGATTACCATGTCGTTGACTCGCTGGAGGTGGGCATGGTCCTTGCCGGAAGCGAGATCAAGTCCATCAGGGCCGGAAAGGTGAGCCTGTCCGGTTCTCATGCGGCATTCGACGACTCGGGCCAGCTTTTCGTCCACGGAATGTCGGTGGCCGAGTACCCCGAGGCCAGGGAGAACCACGATCCCGAACGCCCCCGCAAGCTTCTGGCCCACAGGAGGGAGCTTAACAGGCTCAGCCGCCAGGTGGAGGAGAAGGGGATGACGCTTGTTCCCCTTGACATCCATTTCAGCGAACGGGGTCAGGCTAAGATGCTTCTGGGGGTGTGCCGGGGGAAGAGACAGTTCGACAAGAGGGCGGACCTTGCCGAGCGGGACAGCCAGAGAAGGCTTCAGGCGGCCATGAAGCACAGCCTCAGAGAACCATGATCCTGCTGACCCTGGCTGTCGTATCGGCCTCACTCAGCCTGTACCCAAGGTTTGACGGCGTGCTGTTCGAGCTTTCGGCGCCGGACCGGTTCGAACCCGGCGAAACCTCTGTCTCTGTTCACGGCTACCACCTGAGGGTCGATTGCCTTGATGGCGCAGAGTCATCCCATGTGCTGCTTCCCCTCTGGGTACGGGCGCTGGAAACCGATTCACTGGGCTTCACCGCCGTTCTTGACAGTTCGATCGTCTCGGTGGACTACGCCATGAACGGAGACAGCACTGTCCTTCTGCTCTTCGCCAGAACCCTCGAGCCGGTTACAATTCCCATGCTCTCATGGAGGGGGCCTCCCCCAATGCCTGACACAACCGGCGTCTGCGTTGACTCGCTGGTCTTCGCCGCCATGGAGCGCGGCCTGGAAAGCCCGTGGCTGGCTACATTCGACTGCGTGGTCATAGACCCTGGCCATGGAGGAAGGGACCCGGGCGCCGTTGGCCCCGCCGGAACCTTCGAGAAGAACCGAAATCTGGAGATCGCGCTCATGGTCCGCGACCTGCTTCGGCTGAGGCTTCCTGGTGTAAGGGTTGTCATGACCCGGACCACCGACGAGTATCTGTCGCTGGGGGCCAGGACCAGGATAGCCAACGTGAACAGGGCCGACCTTTTCGTAAGCATCCACTGCAACGCAAGCACCAACAGGGAGGCCTACGGGCACGAGACATTCTTCCTCTCCCGGGCCAGAACCAGCGATGCCAGGACCGTGGAACTGCTGGAAAACAAGGTGGTGGAGCTGGAGGACGAACCGGTCCCCCCCGAGGACCCGCTGTCTTTCATCCTGGCGGACATGGCCCAGACAGTTTTTCTCAGCAACAGCAGCTCACTGGCGGCCATGATACAGGACAGGCTCGCCGCTGCATTCCCGGAAAGCAGGAACAGGGGCGTGAAGCAGGCCGGTTTCTACGTTCTCAGGGGGGCTTACATGCCGTCTGTGCTGGTGGAGGTCGCCTTCATATCCAACCCCGTGGAGGAGAGGAAGCTTCTCTCCCTGGACTTCCGTTTCAGGGCGGCGCAGGCTATTGTTGACGCGATAGCCGCCTACGCAGAAGGAGTTGACCATTGACCCGGAACACGACCCGGAGACAGGCCCGGTCAAAAAAGGACTCGAAGGTAAGCTCGGCCTTCGTTGTTCGCGCCGTTCTCGTGACGGCGGCCATAGCAGTGGCCATGGGGCTGTTGTCCTCGGTGGCCATGAGCATGATAAACAGGAAGCTGGACATAGACCAGGTTCCGGTTGACCAGCAAGCCGAACAGGTTCATGGGCCTGACACGCTGAGGATCGTCCAGTTCACCCCGGGCGAGTTCGAGCTGTCAACCGATGAGACAGCCCCCTGGGATACCCGCTGGCCTGTCTCCCCATGCTCTGTGTTCGTCACCGCCGGCTCGGCTCCGGTGGTGGATACCATTCCATCCGCAGAAACCACCGCCTTCATCCCCGTGGAGACCCAGTTCCTGATAGAGAGCTGGGGCAGGGCGTCGGGTCTCGGCGAGGCTGAACTGGAAAGGCTCTGGGCCTTCAACAGCTACGACACGCTCTACGTTGACATGCCAAGGGCACTGGATACCGGCGGCCTGAAAAGGACGGTTGAGACAAGGTTCGTCTGCTACACACTTCTGGTTCCCCTGGTGAACGGGCAGCTTTCCGAGGGCTCCGAGTCGGGGATACCGCTCTCGGGGGTGCCCGGGGTGTTCCCGAGACGATGAGAACCGCTCCCATAGGGGTCTTCGATTCGGGAGTGGGCGGACTTACCGTGGTAAGGGCCCTGAACAGCCTTCTGCCGTGGGAGTCCGTGCTCTATTTCGGCGACACGGCAAGGCTGCCATACGGATCCAAGTCGCCGGAGACCGTGATCCGCTTCTCGCTGGAGGATGCCCGGTTCCTGACCGGCAAGAGGGTGAAGATGATCGTGGTCGCCTGCAACACGGCGAGTTCGGTGAGCCTTCCCGCGCTCCGCGACGCTGTGGATGTGCCCGTGGTGGGTGTGATCGTTCCCGGCGCCGAGATGGCGGCTTCCCTCTCGGCCAGCGGCCGTGTTGGGGTGATCGGGACCCACGGCACCATCACAAGCGGGGCGTACCAGAACGCCCTGATGAGCCTTGGCGTGCGTGCGGTCTCGGCTCAGCCCAGCCCCCTGCTGGTTCCCATTGTGGAGGAGGGCTGGCTGGACCACCCTGTAACGGAGGCCATAATCAGGGAGTACACCAACCCGCTGATCAGGGAGGGTATAGACACGCTGGTGCTGGGGTGCACCCATTACCCCCTTCTCAAGCCTGTGTTCAGGCGGGTGCTGGGCGAAGGCGTTCAGCTGGTGGATTCAGCGGAGGCGGCGGCCCTGAAAGTGCGGGAACTGCTGGATACCCCGGGACCGGAGCTTTCGGGCACCGCGGGGAGCAACAGCTTCTATGTGAGCGACATACCATTGAAGTTCCAGGAGATAGCCCAGAGATTCCTGGGCAAGGCGGTTCCACTGGTAACACAGATACAGGTTGGTGAACATGCCGGATAGCATTCGGGCAGACGGAAGGCTTCCCCTGCAGCTGCGGGAGATAGGGTTCGAGATCGGGTTCCAGCCCCAGCCCCAGGGGAGCGTGCTGGTGAACTGGGGAGAGACCCGTGTCCTCTGTTCGGCCACGGTGGAGAACAGGGTTCCCTACTTCCTTCAGGGAAAGGGCTGCGGCTGGATAACGGCCGAGTACGACATGCTTCCCGGAAGCGGGAACAAGAGGGTCAGAAGGGACAGGGGAGCCGTTCTCAAGGGAAGGACCCAGGAGATCCAGCGTCTTGTGGGCCGCAGCCTCAGACAGTGCGTGAACCTTGAGAGGATCGGAGAGCGGCAGATAACCATTGATTGCGACGTACTGGTGGCTGACGGCGGCACCAGGGTAGCCTCGGTCACCGGCGGCGCTGTGGCGCTTCGCCTGGCCCTTTTAAGGCTCATGGCGGACAGGGCTCTCCAGCACGACCCCTGGCGGTGCTGGGTGGCGGGAGTCAGCCTCGGGATGGTCAAAGGTGAACTGCTGCTGGACCTGTGCTACTCGGAAGACTCGGCGGCAGACCTTGACATGAACGTGGTGGCCGCCGCCGACGGCCGGATAATCGAGATGCAGGCCACCGCCGAAAAGGAACCGGCGGAGCTGGCCGCCCTCAACAGCATGGCTGAGCATGCTTTGAAAGCCGTTATCGAAGAGGTGGTCCCGCTTCAGATGGATGCGGTGGGTGAATGACAGGAACCCCCGGGATCGTTCTTGCCAGCGGCAATCCGGACAAGCTTTCCGAGATCAGGCTTCTTCTTCCCGGGCTGCCGCTTGGCTCGATCCTGGACTGGCGGCCGGACTGGGATGTGGAGGAAACCGGGCTGACCCTGGCCGAGAATGCCCTTCTGAAGGCAAGGGCAGCGGCTGCGGCAACGGGGCTTCCGGCGCTGGCGGAAGACACCGGGCTTTTCGTCTGGGCGCTCGGAGGGGCGCCTGGGGTGTTCTCCGCAAGGTACGCGGGGGCGGGCTGCTCCTACGCCGACAACGTCAGGAAGCTTCTGAACGCGCTTCTTGGAGAGGATGACGGGGCGAGAAGGGCGGAGTTCAGGACGGTGGCGGCCCTGGTGACGCCATCCGGTGACGAGCTGCTGGAGGAGGGAGCCGTGCTGGGCTGCATCACGAAAACCCCCGAAGGGATTGGGGGGTTCGGGTACGACCCTGTCTTCCATTCGTACGAGCTGGGCAAGACCTTCGCTTCGGCCACATCCGCCGAGAAGAACCGGGTGAGCCACAGGGCCAGGGCGGTGACAGCCCTCAGACCCCGGCTGGACGGGATCGTCCGGAACCTGTGAACATCTTCGTTCTCGATACCGATGTACGGGCCTGCGCCAGGTACCACAGCGACCCGCATGTGGTGAAAATGGTGCTCGAGGGCGCTCAGATGCTCTGTACAGCTTCGGCGCGGCACGGCGTTCCCGTACCCTACCGGCCCACCCACAGCAATCATCCCTGCACTCTGTGGGCGGGAGACTCGCTTGAGAACTGGCTGTGGCTCAGAAGGCTCACACTCGCCCTTGGCCGGGAGTACACCCACCGATTCGGAAGGGGAGCCCCCCACGCTTCAGCTCTGGTGGTCCAGGTCATGGAGACGCCGTCTATCCCGCGGGTGGGATTGACCCCGTTCGCCCAGGCCATGCCCGAGAAGTACAGGGTGCCCGGCGACCCGGTGTCCGCGTACAGGAGCTACTACATGGCGGAGAAACGCCGCATGGCGGTCTGGACCCGAAGAAGACCTCCGCGCTGGTTCACCGAAGGGATCAGTCGAACCGGTTGACCCTTGTATGGCAGCCGGAGCGCACGCCGTTCTTTCCGTAGTAGTTCTGATGGTAGTCCTCCGCGGGCCAGAAGATATCCAGCGGTCTGACCTCGGTGACCACCCGGAAGCCTTTCTCCGTCAGTATCCCTATGAGCGATTCAACCGTTGCCCTCTGTTCCTCGGAAAGGTAGAAGACCGCCGACCTGTACTGGCTGCCCACATCCACGCCCTGCCTGTTGGGCGTGGTGGGGTCGTGGATCTCGAAGAACAGCCTTGCCAGGCTTTCGAAGGATATCACCGAAGGATCGAAGACCACCTGGACCGCCTCGGCGTGCCCGGTCTCCCCGGAACAGACCTCGCGGTACGTGGGGCTCTCCATGTAGCCTCCGGTATAGCCTGACGTGGCGCTTATCACGCCTTCTGTGTTGCTGAAGAAGTTCTCGATGCCCCAGAAGCACCCTCCTGCGAAGACCGCGGTCTCGGTTTCGACGGCGGGAATGAACACCATCGAGATCGAGTTCACACAGTGCCTCACGTTGGCAGGTGTCAGGCCTTCCCCCTCGAAGACATGCCCCAGATGGGCGCCGCAGGACGCGCAGACTATCTCGGTGCGAAAGCCGTCGGGGTCAGGCCTTCTCTCAACGGCCCCATGGATCTCCCCGTCGAACGACGGCCATCCGCACCCTGAGCGGAACTTGGCAGATGATCCGTAGAGCGCCGCTCCGCACCTCTTGCAGTGATAGGTCCCCATTTCGAAATGGTCAACGTACTCCCCGGAGAAGGGTCGCTCGGTGCCCCTGTGAAGGATCACCCGTTCCTCCTCGGGCGTCAGTTCCCTGTAACCCATGGCATCTCCGTTCCCTCCGAAAGCGAGAAGTCCGGCAACTCCCAGCAGCAGAGCTGTCAGGGCCGTCAAGGCAATGCCGCGCATCAGAACTCCCTCTCTTCCCTCCAGAAGAGATACCGCCCGATGCCTTCCGGTGTTCCCGCTACCGGAGCACCACGACCCTTCTGGCGGGATCGGGGTTTCCGGAGAGCCTCAGCAGGTAGATACCCGAGGCGAGCCCGCTTGTGTTCACTGGAACCTCCCCGGTGAAGGGGCTGCTTCCCTGAACGCTCATCACCAGCCTTCCCGCAAGGTCGTAAAGCCCCAGGACGAAGGTGCCGGGAACGGTGGTGCTCACCGGAACGGAGAACGCCGATGAGGCCGGGTTGGGGGAAGGGTATCCCAGGGCCGGCAGGACAGGACCCGGCTCACTGGCTCCCAGTTCGCCCTGGTACCCGCCGGAGACCACTATGTCATCGATGAAGAAACCGATCCCCGTGTCTCCGTCCATGTCGGAACGGAACCGGAACTCGATACGGTAGGTGTCTTCAGGGTCCGCTGAGGAAAGGTCGTAGGTGAAGCTCACCCAGCCGGTTCCCATGCCCCTTCCCTGGCCGTGGAGGGCGCCGCCTGACCCGATGAAGTCAAGCGTGTCGGCGGTTCCGGCGGTGAGGTTCAGAAGAACGGGGTACAGACCGTCGGAGCCGTAGAGCGCCACATCGAAGGTGGTCCAGAAACTGAGCGAGGAGTTGGGCGCCAGGCGCATGTCGGGGCTCTGGAGCCAGCAGTTCATGCCGTCCTGGTAGCCGTCGTCGCCGCCGCACTGCCAGCTGTTGTCCGGGGAATGGCTGTTGAGCCCGGTTATGCGCCACATGTCGCCTGTGCCGCCGTGGCTCCATCCTTCGGGGCCGGATTCAACATCATGGACGATACCGGTCTCTCCCACTGTGAGCCTGAGCGAGTCAGCCCTTTCGTACCCGGTGGTGGGCGTCTGCAGCTGGAAATGCAGCCAGGGGAACGAGGGCGAAGGGGCATCGGGCGAGAGGACGCACTGGAAAGTGAACTCTCCCGTGGATCCTGAAGGAATCAGCGGGCAGAAAGCGGTGTCGGACAGGAAGGTCATCCATGAAGGGAACGATGTCATTGCGGCACAGGCCTCATGTGCGTCCAGAAGCCCTGTATTGGCTATGTTCAGCACCAGCGAGAAGGTCTCTCCTGGTTCGGGGACCATGTCGTCGCCGTCATCAACGGAGTAGGTGGCGAAATAGAGGCCCGGGGCGTGGATCAGGAAGGTGAGCGGCACCTCCCAGGAGCCCTGCTGTGATGAGAGGCTGATCAGGAGGCTCACGGTGCCGTTGTTAAGGGCATCCTGGTCAACGGCGATCAGAAGCGGCGCTGAACCCTGGGCAGCCTCTCCCGGGACCAGGTCGGGGAAGGTCATGGAGTTGGAGAGCAGAACCGCGGGACCGGCTGTCAACTGGGCGGATAGACCTATGCCCTGAACCGGTTCCGTGCCGTGGTTCATCACGGTAAGGCTCACCTGGGCGCTGTCTCCGGGTGAAAGGAACCCGTCGCCCCCCGTATCCTCCACACTGAAGTCCGCCACCACCAGTCCCGCCCCGGTGCCCTGGGGGCAGACCAGGCTGGTGCGCCTGACACCGCTGCCTGTGAGGGTTACCGTGACGTCCCCCGCGGGCGGGGTGTCGAAGACGAAGGAATGGTGGCCCGAGGCGTCGAGAACCGCTGTGAAGTGGCTGGAACCCTGGTCGTGCACACAGAGCAGGAGCCCTTCGGTCATGCATCCCGATACCTGGACCGGGAAGGAGGTCGTGTTCCCGGTGACGAATGGCGGAAAGTCCATAACCGGTATGGAGGGTATCTTCCTGTAGGGTCTGAACGATGGGTCCCCCAGAAGGTTCACCTGGTAGAGATGCCAGCGGTAAACGTTCTCCCACCTGCCGTACGGGATGTAGAAGTCCTTGGCCTCGGCCAGGGTCTGGCCCAGCCTTGTGTTCCTGTCCTGGTAGAGCCTTTGAAAGAAGTACCTGTCCAGTATGTCCGAGTACCCGTATGCCGGGTTGCCGGGTGAGCCCCAGCCGTAGCTGGAGTTCCCGATGAAGGCCACCCCGCAGGCCTGCGGGCTTGTGAGGAAGTGCTCGGCCACCGCGTCGAAATCGAACGCCGCGCTCCAGCACCCGATGGAGTAGAAGAGCGCCGAATACCGGCCGCCGGAGTTCAGCCCGTTCAGGAACGACGCTCCGATAAGGCCTCCGGGGCCGATGCTCATGCCGTTGTACCAGGCGTGGCCGTTGTGGTTGATGAAGTTGGTGCCGGCGTTCATGGCAGCGGCCACGGTGCCCGTGTTCAGGTTCCCCAGGGTCTGGTACAGCTTCGTCACGCTCATGAAGCCGGGAAGGCAGAGTTCCTGTATCAGGTTCTTGCTCACCCCCCCGTCGGTGAAAGGATTGGTCCAGAGAACCTCGGCCAGGAAGAGGACATCCTGAAGATGGCCGTACTGTGTGCAGTCTTCATAGGCGGCCAGCTTGTCGAACCAGGCCTGGGCCTCGGCGGGGTCGTTCACCGTGACCCTTCCCACCCAAACGTCGGGGAAAAGGTCAATCTCGTCCCCGATCTCGCCGAAGATGCCGTTCTGGTTCGCGTCCCAGTCTCCGTCAAGGTCGGAGTAGTAAAGGTCGCAGGGCAGGCTGTCCTCCCTGGGGTGGAAACCCGCCTGGCACTCCATGGCGAACGCGTAGCGCATCGGGACGTGCTCGATGTCGCCTCCGAGCAGGACGTAGTCCAGCCCGTGGGTCTGCCGGTAGGCTATGATGTAGTTCCTCAGGGCTTCCGCATCGTCGCGCCCGCCTGCGGACAGAAGGACCTCGTCCATGGTCACCACCTCGGTGGGGATGCCCTCGCTGTACCTGCGCGCGGCCAGCTGGTCGAAAACACCCTTCAGGGATGGGACCGTTATCACCAGCATCCTCTGGAAGCCCGGTTCCCGCCCGGCCCCCCGGGGGGGCGGCGCCGTCTCGGTGACTATCCTGACCTCCAGTGCCGTGAGCCTCTGAAGCTCAGCCCGGGCGGGATCGAAACGGTACGGGAAGACGATCAGCTCAGCCGCAGGGGACCCGTTCCTGTTGGATGTGCCGGCCAGAAGGACGGGGGACCCGGGCCAGAAACCTGAAACGCCGTAAATGGCCGGGTCAGGCTCTGCAATGCCCGCATGGGCGGGTTGAAGGCACAGAGGAGTGGGAGGGGGCAGGGGACGGACGGATGCCACACCGGGAACGGCCGTCCACTCATCCCTCACCACCTGGACTGAGACCGCGGACCGGCCTGCGGGAAGGGGTTGGACCCAGGGAACCCCCGGAAGGTCCGGCGCTCCCGGGACCCATCCGGGAAGCCCTCCCTCCACCCTCACGGAAACACCCTGGCCGGACTGAAGCAAAGCCTCGCCGGCGGTCATGTGACCAATTGGAACACTTACGCTGATGAATCCCGAAAAGAGCACGATCGCCAGCAGAGCTTCCATCCCGTTCTCACTCCCTGAGGTTGCATATTCGATGGCATGATCACCTTGCTTACAACAATGCACACAATGACGGGAGAAGGAAAGTGAGACGGGCCGACAGGGAGGTCACGGACCCCGGCGAGATCACGGCGGCCATCCGCAGGTACAAAGTCTGCACGCT
Source organism: uncultured bacterium (assembly GCA_964541235.1). Lineage (GTDB taxonomy): Bacteria > Fermentibacterota > Fermentibacteria > Fermentibacterales > JCC-6 > UBA6080. The sequence goes on from CAZIPI010000008.1 coordinate 35,266, forward strand.
GGGCATGAGCGGCGAACCGGGGATGAGGCTCGTTCCCATGTGCTTCGGTTTCAGAGACGGCTGTCTCTACTTTCACAGCGCCCCTGAAGGCGAGAAGATCAGCATTCTGCGCAGGGATCCCAGGGTGGTCTTCGAGATGGGGTCCATCATCGAGGTGGTGGGGGACGACGACATCCACTACGAGAGCGTCATCGGGCACGGCACCGTGGAATTCCTTTCGGCCCCGGAGGAGAAGAGGGAGGGCATCCGGATACTTCTGGAATGGTTCTCGGGAAGCTCCCGCCAGGTTTCAGACCGGGCTCTGGAGGGCACCTGCGTGTTCAGGGTGAGGATCGGGAGCGTTTCCATGAAGCGGAACCCGGGTGTGATACCGAAGCCTGTCCTGGAAACCGGAAGGCTTCTGATGAGGGTCTTTGTGCCCGGTGATGAGGAGGGCCTTCAGAGGGCAGCGGACTACAGCGGGATCGCCGAAGGCACCGCCGGTGTTCCTCACCCCTACACCATTGACGACGCAAGCGCATTCATACAGGGGAGATACAACGACTTTGCGGGGAAGACCGGCGGCGTGTTCGCCATTGTGGAGAAGGAATCCGGCGAGATAGTGGGGTGCGCCGGCATACTCCGCTCGAAGTGGGACTCGGCCGAGATAGGCTACTGGATAACCCCCGGACGCTGGAACCGGGGCTACTGCACCGAAGCGGTCGAGAGGCTCATCGAGTACGGTTTCGGGAAGATGGAGCTGAACAGGATCTTCGCGCTGCACTTCCCCGACAACCCGGGAAGCGGCAGGGTCCTCGAAAAGGCCGGCATGAAGAGGGAGGGGCTTCTCAGGGGCTATCTGAAGAAGGGCGGGGAGTACAGGGATGCGGCGATCTGGGCCGTCACGAGGCAGTGCCGCGCCCCTCGGCGGCCCTGGCCTGAAGGGACCGATGCCGGGTGTCCCCCCCCGGCCGACGATGGAGGAGTGAGCCATGAGTAGGCCAACCTACCCCGGCGGGCCCTTGCGGGAGGTCCGCAGGTTCGGCACTGTTCCCGCCATGCTGGACGCCTCGGCCGAAAAGTGGGGGGACAGGGTCTTCATGCGCGAGACCGCCCCGGACGGCGGAACGGTCGAAGTCACGTTCAGCCGCATCAGGGAGATGGCCGAATCCTTCGCCATGGGGCTTCTGGAACTGGGCGATAGGCCCGTCGTGGCGCTGACGGGCAGGAACGGGATACAGTGGGCCGTTGCCTTCCTGGGAACCCTGAAGGCCGGGGGCGTGGCGGTTCCCATAGACAGGGAGCTTCCTCCGGCTGACATCAGTGCCATCATCCACTATTCGGAAGCCGGGGTCTTCGTTTTCGACGGTGCGTTCCAGGATGAGGTGAAGGGGCTTGCCGGAACCGGAAAGACCCGCTGCGAAGCCCATTTCGTGATGAACTGCCCCGGGGACCCCCTGTTCCCCACCATCGAACAGCTCATGGAACGGGGCTCTGGCAGGCCCGGCCCGCTTCCCGCTGGCAGCGATACCGATGATCCCGCCGTGATCTCATACACCTCGGGGACCATGGGCTCGGCCAAGGGTGTGGTTCTCTCTCACGGTAACATATTGAGCGACATACAGATGATGCTCTCGTCGGCCCTGATAGGGAACGACGAGGTCTTCCTGTCGGTCCTTCCGTTCCACCATATGTACGAGTGCGTATGCGGGTTTCTCTGCCCGCTTCAGCACGGATGCACCGTCGTCATCTCCCGGGGCCTGCGCTGCATAGCCGAGGACCTTTCCGCCAACGGCATCACCATCATGCTTGGGGTCCCCCTGCTCTGGGAGGGGATGTACCGGAGGATAACCGGGCAGATACGGAGCGTCAGGGGAGGGGCGCTGAAGTTCGCTGCGGGCAAGGCCCTGTGCTCGGCCGGGGAGTTCCTGGGAAACCGGGGGTTGAGAAGAAGGGTCTTTGCCAAGGTCCACCAGCGCTTCGGAGGAAGGCTGAGAACCCTCGTTTCCGGGGGTGCTGCTCTGGACGCGCAGGTGATGCGCGGCTTCGGCGAACTTGGGATAAGGATGCTTCAGGGCTACGGGCTTACCGAGTGCTCGCCCATCGTAGCCGTGTGCAGGTACGACGTATGCGAGCCCGGGACCGTGGGGCCGCCCCTGCCGGACGTGGAGGTTGTGATTGACTCACCCGACCCGGAAGGGGCGGGGGAGATCCTTGTCAGGGGACCCAATGTGATGCTGGGCTACCACAACGATCCGGAAGCCACATCCCGGGTGCTCTCCCCCGACGGATGGTTCAGGACCGGGGATTTCGGGACACTGCGCAACGGCGTTCTCCGGGTTACCGGAAGGAAGAAGAACGTCATAGTGGCAAAGAACGGGAAGAACGTTTACCCCGAGGAGCTGGAGCACCAGCTCAACCGCTGCGGGCACATCTCGGAAAGCCTGGTGTTCGGCAGGCAGTCCGAAACCAAGGGCGAAGAGATATGGACCATAGTCTTTCCTGACTACGAGGCCCTCATCGGCCTTGCTGAAAGCAGGGGCACGAAGCTGACCGAGGAGTTCGGCCTGGAAATGATCCGCGGCGAGATCGGGCGTGTCAACTCGCAGAACCCGTCGTACAAGAGGATATCCAACTTCATACTGAGGGAGTGCGAGTTCCCCAAGACCACCACGAGGAAGATCAGGAGGCTTCAGGTGCTACGGGAAGCCGGGCTCAGCAGCGAGAGGGTGTTCGGGGTGTCGGGGGGCGGGTAGTCACGCGGGAGGGTGCTATTCCCCTTGCCTGGCCCTTTTCACTATCTCATCGGCAACGCTCAGCGGAACAGGCTCGTAATGCTCGAACTGCATGGCGAAAGAGGCCCTTCCCTGGGTGGCGTTCCTCAGGTCCGTGGCGTAGCCGAACATCTCGCTCAGGGGGACCATCGCCCTGATCTCCTTCGAGGTGCCCCTGGTGTCCATGCCCGTTATCATGCCTCGCTTCTCGTATATGCTTCCGCTCACCCCTCCGGCGTACTCCTCGGGGGTCATGACGGTGACGCCCATCACCGGCTCGAGTATCTGGGGGGCGCATCGAAGGAAAGCCTTGGTGAAAGCCATGGAAGCGCAGGTACGGAAGGCCATCTCGGATGAGTCAACGGTGTGGAAGGAGCCGTCGAGCAGGGTGAACTTCACGTCAACCACCGGGCATTTCGCATAGACCCCGCGCTTCATGGCATCTATGACGCCCTTTTCGATGGCCGGTATGTACTCCCTGGGAATGTTGCCTCCAGTCACCCTGTTCTCGAACTCCAACCCGCTGCCTGCTGGAAGGGGGGAGAGGCGGAAGACGATATGCGCGTACTGCCCCTTGCCGCCGGTCTGCTTCACGAACTTCTCGTTCCAGTCCGTGCTTCCGGTTATGGTTTCACGGTAGGCCACCCGGGGCGGAGATGTTCTGGTCTCCACGTTGAACTCGCGCTTCAGCCTGTCGATGATTATCTCGAGATGAAGCTCGCCCATGCCGCTCACAAGGGTTTCACCCGTTTCCTCGTGGGTCTCCACAACGAACGTGGGATCCTCCTCGGAGAGCTTGGAAAGGGCATCGGTCAGCCTGTCCCTGTCCTGTCTCTTCTCGGTGGCCAGGGCCACGCTGAGCACCGGGGCAGGGAACTCGATGGCCTCCAGGACTATGGGGTTGTCGGGACAGGAAAGGGTATCCCCCGTTACCGTGTCCGAGAGCCCTATCACCGCGCCGATCTCCCCGGAGTAGAGGCAGTCCACCGCTTCCCTGCGGTTCGCGTGCATCCTCAGGATGCGGCCCACACGCTGTCTGGTCCCGGAGGTGGAGTTGAACACGTAGCTCCCCGCCTCCAGGGTTCCGCTGTAAACCCTTACGAAAACAAGCTTTCCCGTGTGCTTGTCGGTGGCCACCTTGAAGGCCAGGGCTGCCAGCCGTCCGTCGTCCCTGGGGATCCTGGTGGTCTCCCGGCCGTCGGAAGGGGTGACGCCGATAACCGGAGGAAGGTCAAGCGGGCTTGGCAGGTAGGCCACCACCGCGTCCAGCAGCCGCTGAACCCCCTTGTTCTTGTAGGCGCTGCCGCACAGCACCGGGCATACCAGCTGGGCGTGGGTTGCCTTCCGTATCGCCAGGGACAGCTCCTCACGGGCGATGGGGACACCTTCGCAGTACTTCTCAAGAAGGCTCTCGTCCACCTCGCTCACCTTCTCCACGAGTATCAGCCGCTGGCGTTCCGCCGAATCCCTCATGTTGTCGGGAATGGGAGCCTCCCTCCACTTCATGCCGCTGGAAAGCTCGTCGTAGAACACGGCCACGTTGTCAACAAGGTCGATCACTCCCTCCAGACCGGTGTCGCCTATGATGGGGATGGTGACCGGAATGGCGTTCGCCCCAAGCTTGGAGTGAAGTGAGCGGAGGACTCCGTAGAAGTCCGCCCCGGACCTGTCCATCTTGTTCACGAAGGCTATCCTTGGAACGCCGTACCTGTCCGCCTGGCGCCAGACGGTCTCGCTCTGGGGCTCGACCCCGCCCACACCGCAGAACAGGGCGATGGCCCCGTCCAGCACCCTGAGGCTCCGCTCGACCTCGACCGTGAAGTCAACGTGCCCGGGGGTGTCGATAAGGTTTATCTGGTGGTCCTTCCAGACCGCGGTGGTGGCGGCGCTGGTAATGGTTATTCCTCGTTCCTGCTCCTGCTCCATCCAGTCCATGGTGGCGGCCCCGTCATGGACCTCGCCTATCCTCGAGGACCTTCCGGTATAGAAGAGGATGCGCTCGGAGACCGTGGTCTTGCCTGCGTCTATGTGGGCCATTATGCCTATGTTCCGAAGCCTTTCCAGGGGGAACTGCCTGCTCATGTGGTCTCCAAAGCGTATGGGGGAATGCGGCGGGTATCGAACGGCCGGTAATATACTCACCCCGCAAGCGGCGCCGCTGAAAGCCGCCCGTATATTACCGGCATGATACCGCTGCTGGCAAGGAACCTGGGGCTGCCCGAGAAGGCTGTGCGCGCCGTGATCGAACTCCTCGATCAGGGCTCGACGGTACCGTTCATAGCAAGGTACCGGAAGGAGCTTTCCGGGGGGCTTGACGAGGTGCAGGTGGCTGCGCTCAGAGACCAGGCCTCCGCCCTGAGGGCTCTGGAAGCCAGGCGAAGCGCAGTGCTGCGCTCGCTTGAGGAGAGGGACCTTCTCACGGAAGAACTGAGGAAGGCCGTGGGATCCGCCGATACCATGGCACGCCTGGAGGACGTTTACCTTCCCTATAGGCCCAAAAGAAGGAACCGTGCCACCATGGCCGAGGAGAAGGGGCTTCTTCCCCTGGCGGAGAGGATCATGGAGCAGAGGGGCGGGGACCCCCTGGTTTACTCGCTGGAGTTCGTTGACCCGGAAAGGGGGGTGAACTCCTCCGTGGAAGCCCTTGAGGGCGCCAGGGACATCATCGCCCAGAGATCGTGCGAAGACCTTCGGACCAGGGAGTCCATGCGGGCGCTGTACCGCAGGGAAGGTTCCTACCGATGCAGGGTCGTTCCGGGCAAGGAGAACGAGGGGCGCAAATACCGCGACTGGTTCTCGTGGAGCGAACCGGTGGCCGGAACCCCTTCCCACCGGGTCCTCGCCATGCGCAGGGGAGAGAAGGAGCTGTTCCTGAACCTTTCCGTAACGGTACCCGAGGAGAAGGCGCTGGGCATCCTTGAGAGAAGGTTCATTCAAAGGAAGGACACGCCCGAGGGCATTCAGATAGGAGAGGCGGTCGCCGACGGTTTCAGAAGGCTTCTCGGTCCCCAGATGGAGACCGAGGCCAGGTCGGAATCGAAGGAATCCGCCGACAGGGAAGCGGTCAGGGTGTTTTCCCGCAACCTCGAGGACCTTCTCATGGCGCCTCCCCTTGGAAGGAAGAGCGTGATGGGGGTGGACCCCGGCCTGAGGACCGGCTGCAAGGTGGCTGTACTGGACCCACAGGGCGCGCTTCTTCACCATGATGTGTTCATGCTCCACAGGAAGACCGAGGCCGCTGCCATGCTCAGGGCAATTGCCGGCAGGTTCCGTCCCGGGTTCGCCGCGGTCGGCAACGGGACCGGCGGCAGGGAGGCCGAGGCGTTCCTGAGAAGCCTCGACCTTGGTCTGACGGTGGTCATGGTGAGCGAAAGCGGGGCATCGGTGTATTCCGCATCTGCGGAAGCCCGTGATGAGTTCCCCGACCTTGATCTCACGGTCCGGGGAGCGGTTTCCATAGGAAGAAGGCTTCAGGACCCCCTTGCCGAGCTGGTGAAGATCTCCCCTGAAAGCATCGGGGTGGGGCAGTACCAGCATGACGTTGACCCGCCGCTTCTGAAGCGCACGCTGGACGACACGGTGACGAGGTGCGTGAACTCGGTTGGGGTTGAGCTCAACACCGCAAGCGCAAGGCTCCTTACATACGTTTCCGGCCTGGGCCCCAGGACGGCAAGGGCGGTGGTGGATTACAGGAACGGCAACGGGCCCTTCTCTTCAAGGAGCCAGCTTCTTGCGGTTCCGGGTCTTGGCCCCAGGGCGTTCCAGCAGTGCGCCGGCTTTCTCAGGATAGGCGACGGGACCCATCCCCTCGACTCAAGTGCGGTACACCCTGAACGGTACGGCCTTGTGGAGCGCATGGCCGGTGACATGGGCACCGACGTGAAGGGGCTCATGGCGGACCCCGCGCTCAGGGCCGGGATAAGGCCGGAAGACTACGTGACCGATGACGCCGGTCTTCCCACCCTCACCGACATACTCGGGGAGCTCGAGAAACCGGGGCGGGACCCCAGAAGGCTGTTCGAAGCCCGGAGCTTCGCCGATGTCCACAGCCTCGCGGACCTGAAGGAGGGTATGGTCCTTCCCGGGATCGTAACCAATGTTACGGGATTCGGGGCGTTCGTGGACGTGGGTGTGCACACCGACGGGCTGGTCCACCTGAGCAGGTTGAGCCGGTCGTTCGTGAGGCACCCCTCGGACGTGGTGGCAGTGGGCCAGTGGGTGCAGGTGATGGTCATCGGTGTGGACCCGGAGAGGAACCGGTTCAGCCTCTCCATTGCGGGAACAGAAAGCGCGGGCGGGGGTAGAGCCCTTTGAGGTCATGATGAACAGAGCTGTCCTGTGCGTTCTCATAGTAGCCCTTGCTGCCACGGCTGCCACCGTCGAGATACGGAACGGCACGGGCCTTGAACTGTACTTCGTATGGATCACGGAAGCCGGACGCGAGAAATGGGTTGACATGCTGGGAATGTCGGTGCTGAGGCCGGACAGTTCTCTCGTCTTTCAGGTCACCAGGGGCTGGTACGATCTTCGGATCCAGGACAGCGACTGGTGCAACTACACCCTCGAGAGGGTCCCCCTCTCCGACTGCAACCACTTCATATGGGTCGTGGAACCGGTACACCGGGACGACGACTGATCATTCCTCTTCCAGCTCGACCCTTACCGAGTGATGCATGGCCCTTATGGTCTCAAGGAGTTCCTGCTCCTCCTCCGGGGTCATGGGACCGCTGCTGAAGGCCACGCCCGCCAGGGCGTCGTTCATCACCCTCAGCCTTCTGCACACGATGCCGGACAGCGCCCTCAGAAACTTCACCGAGGTTTCAGGGGCCTTTATGGTCATCCGGTTGAACTCCTGCTCACCGAGCCTCAGAAGGCTTCCCGCAGTGCACGCCTCGATGGTGGCCGACCTTGGAAGCCCGTCGAGGAATGCCATCTCTCCAAAGACGCTACCCCTCTCCAGCATCGCCAGTAGGAAGTCCTCGTTCCTGGAATCATCGTAAACCCTGAACCTTCCCCTTGTGATAATGTAGAGGTCGCTGGAGGTGTCCCCCCGCTTCAGGACCACGTCGCCGGCTTCAACGTCAACCGGGGTGCAGTACCAGATGATCTTCGCGGTGAGATCCATGGGCATGGTGTACGTCATTGGTGGCCTCCGTCCAATTCTTCAGGTGAGTCGTGAAGATAGCCCGGATAGAACAGCCCGGCTCTGGTGGCCAGGCCTGTGAACTCCGATCTTCGCCGGTAAAGCTCTCCGAAACGGGGCATGGGGCCCGAGAGCGCCTCGGAGGCCAGCATGGAGGCCGAGGCCTCCCTGAAGGGGCCGCCATGGTCGCCGCCGTTCATTCTCAGCAGTACGTTGTAGTCCAGTACCGCGGCCATGATCTCGTCCGGTTCCCCCACTCCCGTTTCGTAAAGAAGAAAGGCGTACTCGTACCTGATGTCAAGGCTGTCGGGGTTGTGAAGCACACCCTGCCTGGCCAGTTCAAGGCCCTCCCCGGCCATTCCCAGGTTCACCGCAAGGTGGTTGGCCGCGTCAACGAAAACCGTCGAGAAGGAGGGGTCGAGCCTAGAAACCAGCCATGCCTGGGGAAGGTAGTCGGTTATCGTGGTCCAGGACTGCCCCTGGTACATTCCGATGTGGTGGTAATCGTCCATCTGCAGGTAGAGGGCCGACGCGGCGACCCTTCTCAGCCTCTCTATCCCCGAGCCCACGGCGTTCAGGTTCCCCGAGATGTCCACCCTGTAACGGTCCCTCACCAGGTTTCCGCTCTGGAAGGCAAGGAACAGGAAGAGCGCGGCGGCGCCAGGCGGGATCCATGGCCCCAACCGTTTCATCCGCGCCTCCTTCCGGAGAGGAGCGTGAGCAGGGAAGCCAGGGCCAGAAGGATCAGGCCGTCCCTGAGAAGCTTGCCCCAGTACCACTGCGCCGCCCAGGGCTGGGTGAAGAACCACTGCGATTCGCTGCAGATGTGCCCCGGCTGGTGCTGGTGGTGATCGTGGTCCAGATCGCACTCTTCGCCCAGGGCATGGCCGGGGGCGCTCTCCGCAGGGTCGGAGTTGACGGTGCATGAACAGAGCAGAAGAAGGAACAGCAGGAGCCGAAGAAGGGTCTGCTTCACTTCAGGTCCCTGCCCCTGAAGACGGCGAGGGCCAGGCTGAGCATGAAAGCCGTGTAGCAGAGCCCGTAGAAGACCGCCAGAAGGAAGAAGAGGGGAGGCACGTCAAAGCCGTGGGCAAGCGGGTCCTTTATATGGAAGACATCGGCGTGGGGAAGGAGAAGCCTTATCCCCCTCATGAGCCCGGGGTTGCCTGGAACAAGAGCGGCGAAGTCCCTGACGCTCATCTGGCTCGTTATGAAAAGCACAGTGGTCAGGGGCCAGTTCAGGGGCGGCGACGTGAAGAAGCTGAAGAAGAACACCGTGGCCAGAAGGAACCAGCCTTCGGTGATTATCAGAAGCGTGGCCGGGAAAAGGTCGCCCGGGACCGGGATCCCCCTCAGAAGCAGTATCACCACCAGCCCCAGACAGCTCGCAGCCAGGGCCGAGGCCTGGACCAGCGCCGCACCGAAGAAGCGGCCCAGAAGGTACTGCCACCGGGAGAGGGGCACGGCCAGAAGGGGCATGACGGTGCGCTGCTCCCTGTCCCTCGGGAACAGGTTGGCGGCCAGACCCAGGGCCAGGACCAGGGCACCGACCTCGATCCCGAAGAGCCCGAAATCCAGCACGAACCTGCCCTGGTTCTCAACCGAGAAGCCGGGAACCTGGGCAATGGCCGCGAGGGCCAGCAGCACCCCTATGAGAATGCCCCAGGGCGTTCTCCTTCTGAACAGCATTCGAAGCGTCATCAGGCTGAAGACAAGGGCGCCCTTCATTCCGTGACCTCCGTGGCGGAAAGGAAGACCTCCTCCAGGCTCTTCCAGGTTCTCTCCACGCCGGTCACCGGGAAGCCCTTTCCCCGGAGCATGTCAATGCCGGCCTGAAGTTCTCCGGTGGGTACCGTCATCTCCTTCTGCGCGCCTTCCGCGGTGTAGGTGATGCGGTGGGTCTCCTCTCCGCCCAGGAGCTGCTCGAGGGTTCCGGCCCTCACCGCCCTTCCCCGGTTCAGTATCAGGACCCTGTGGCAGATGCTCTCCACCTCGCTTAGAAGGTGCGAGGAGAGGAAAATGGAAGCTCCGCGCCTGTTCTCCTCGAGGATGATGTCGCGGAACTCCTTTCTGGCTATGGGGTCCAGGCCGCCGGTGGGCTCGTCCAGCACCAGCAGGCCGGGGGAGGACTGAAGGGCCAGGGCCAGGCTGAGCCTCTGGCGCATGCCTTTGGAGTAGTTGCGAAGCCGGACGGTTTCCCAGCCCCTGAGCCCGACCCTCTCGAGGATCCTGTACCAGTCCCTGTCGGTTCCCTGAAGCCCCCGCATGGCTCCGAAGGCCCTGAGAAGCTCAAGGCTTGAGAAACTGCTCTCGTAATCGGGGTTCTCCGGGATGTAGCCCAGCCTGGCCCTTGCAGAGGCGCTGCCCGGGACCTCTCCCCAGACCCTTATCCTTCCGGAAGTGGGCCTGAGAAGGCCCAGGACGCATTTCATGGTGGTTGTCTTTCCGGCGCCGTTGTGGCCCAGGAACCCGAGTATCTCGCCCGGCTCCACGGTGAAGCTCACATCGTTCACCGCGAAAACCTTCGCAAGCCCGGCCTTTGTCTGAAAGCTTCTGGATAGGTGCTCGACGGTGATCGGAGGGACCATGGCCATATCGCTCCCCTGGTTGTTGACAAGGTGTAATATGGAGCAGCATATGAGAGGGTACAAGGAAAGGTCTGCAGGCGTTGGCATTCCTGAGGGGGGGATCACATGGGCGACGGAAGGATCACCGTGCAGGTGGCGGGAATGACCTGCGGGGCATGTGCTGCGGCCGTGAGGAGGGCCCTGGAGGGCATCCCGGGGGTCAGCGACGTTTCGGTGAACCTTGCCGCCGGTTCCGCAGGTCTTGCCGCAGGCCCCGGGGTTACCGCATCCGGCATCGCGGACGCGGTGGCGAAGGCGGGCTTTTCGGTGCCCGGGGCGGAGCTGCGCCTTGAGATAACGGGCATGTCTTGCGTTTCCTGCGCCAACGCCGTTACAAAGGCCCTTCTCGGGACAAGGGGAGTGCTCCGGGCCAGTGTGGACCCTGTAACGGGGACCGCCCTTGTAACGGTGATAGAGTCCATGACTGACACCGATGCCCTGAAGGCCGCGGTGAAAAGGGCCGGTTTCGGGGTGGAGACAGGCGGCGGCATCCGATCCGAGACGGGCGGGGAACGGGAGGAGAGGATCCTGGCCGACGCGCTGAGAAGGCTGCTGTGGGCCTGGATCCCCACCGGGGCCGTCATGCTGTGGATGATCCCGCACATGTTCTTTCACACGGCGTGGCCCGGCGAGTCCGTGTACCAACTGGGGCTCATCCTGCTTGCTCTCCCTGTGCTTTTCATAGCGGGTCTCCCCACTCTCAGGGGCGGGGCCAAGGCGCTGCTCAGCGGAAACGCCAACATGGACTCGCTGATAACCCTTGGCTCAGGGGCTTCGCTGCTCACCGGACCCGCGTCCTTTCTTGCCCCGGTGGCGAACTACGCCGGCATCTCCGCCATGATCATGGCCTTTCACCTCACCGGCAGGTACATCGAGGCCCGGGCCAGGGGCAGGTCCTCCATGGCCATAAGGAGGCTTCTGGCGCTGGGAGCCAGGACCGCAAGGGTGGAGAGGGAAGCGGGGATCGTTGAGATACCCGCGGAGGATGTCAGGGTGGGTGACCTGATGGTGGTCCGCCCCGGAGAGAAGTTCCCCACCGACGGGACCGTGGAAGAGGGACAGGGCAGCGCCGACGAATCCATGGCCACAGGGGAGAGCATGCCTGTGCGCAAGGTTCAGGGCGACATGGTGATAGGGGCATCGGTGAACCTGGACGGCCTTCTGAAGGTCAGGGCGGTGAAGGTGGGAAGGGAGACCTTCCTGGCGCAGGTGGCAGCCATGGTCGAACGTGCGCAGGGTACCAGGGTCCCCGTCCAGGAGTTCGCCGACAGGGTGACCCGGGTCTTCGTTCCCGCGGTGATGCTCACCGCCGCTTTTACGCTTGCGGTCCATCTGGTGTTCCCCGGCTTTTCGGAGCGGCTCGGAGCCCTGGGCGGTTTCCTTCCCTGGGTCAGCGCAACCGGGGGGATCACCGCGGCCCTCCTGGCCATGGTGGCGGTGCTTGTCATTGCGTGCCCCTGCGCCCTGGGCCTGGCGACCCCCACGGCGCTCATGGTGGGGAGCGGTATGGGGGCAGAGCGGGGAGTGCTTTTCAGAAGCGGCTCAGCCATACAGCAGCTGCGGGGAGTGAAGGCCGTGGCATTCGACAAGACCGGAACCCTCACCACCGGAAGGCCTGTCATCGTGGCGGTCCACCCCTCGGGGAACTCATCCGTGAAACAGGCCCTCTCCATGGCGGCTTCCGTGGAATCCTCGTCGAACCACCCCCTTGCCCTGGCCGTGGTGGAGGCCGCGGCGCGGATGGGGGTTTCCTACGCCGAGCCCTCGGGGGCAAGGAACGAGAGCGGGATGGGGGTCTCCGCCACGGTGGAGGGCAGACCGGTGGCTGTGGGCTCCGCGAGACTCGCGGCCGGCCTCGGGGCGGCGCTGTCGGACCAGGTGAAGGTAAAAATGGAAGAGGCCGGGGGAAGAGGCTCCACCGCCTTCCTTCTCATTGACGACGGCGAGGTCGCCGCGGTCTTCGAAGCCAGGGACGAGCCGAAGCCCTCGGCTGCAGCCGCTGTGAGGAAGCTTCAGTCCATGGGCATGGAGACGGTCATGGTAACCGGCGACAACCGGAGGACGGCTGAGGCCATCGCGGCCCTTCTGGGAATACGCCACGTGACCGCGGAGGTGCTCCCGGACAGGAAGCTCTCCGAGGTGGCGGCGCTCAGGGACCGGTTCGGGACCGTGGCCTTCGTTGGCGACGGTATCAACGACGCCCCGGCCCTGGCAGGGGCCGATGTGGGCATCGCCCTGGGCACCGGGACCGATGTGGCGCTGGAGGCCGCTGATGTGGCCCTTGTCCGTGATGACCTTCAGGGCATTGTCACCGCGGTGAACCTCAGCAGGGAAACGTTCAGGAAGATAAGGCAGAACCTTTTCTGGGCGTTCGCCTACAACACAGTGATGATCCCCCTTGCCATGGCCGGCTGGATGCACCCGGTGCTGGCCGAGATAGCCATGGCCACCAGTTCCGTGACGGTGGTGACAAACTCGAACCTTCTGAGAAGGAAGCGGGTGTAGGAGGCTTCGCGGCCGTCGCGCCTCACAGGGCTTCTATGAGTTCCACGGCCCGGCCGGTGCCGTCCTCCCCATGCATCAGGGCTCGGGTCCTCTGCGCGGCGGCCAGCATTTCCTGTGAGCCCTTCATCTCCTGTATCGCCGCAGCAAGTCTGTCCGCCTTGAGGCCCCTTCTGCTCAGGACCTTCGGGGCAAGGCCGAGTTCCCGCAGCCTTCCGCCCCAGAAACCCTGGTCAACCCCGTACGCCACCACCACCGATGGCCGTCCGCAGTAGGCTGCCGCGTGGGTCGTACCCGCTCCGCCGTGATGGATCACCCCGGAACATCCGGGGAACACCCGGAAGTGATCCACTTCTCCGGCGAAGTGGATGTCCCTGTGCGGGGTGACCGTTTCCGGAAGTCTCCCGCCGTGCTGGACCACAGCCCTGGAACCGGAGGAGACGACCGCCTCCACCACCGTTGCCAGCCAGCGCGCGGGCTCAGGCTCCACGTGCATCATGCTTCCGGCGGTGACCAGCAGGGGGGGAGGCCCCTCATCCAGAAAAGCACTGAGAGAGGCATCGCAGGGCACAGGGTTCGCCTCCCGGTCCCCGCCGAACCAGCCGCAGACCCTGCATGACCGATCCCAGTCCCCGGGCTCGGGGAAGAGGGCCGGGCTTGTTCCCACAAGGTTCAGGCGCCGCGAGAGGATGGACCCCATGAGCACGTCCCTTACCGGGGGGAGACCGAACCTCCTCCTCAGGCCGTTCACGTCCTTCCTGGCCAGGAGGTTGAGAAGCAGGCTCCCCGCCCTCCAGAGCATCCTGTTCAAGGTTTCCCCCATCCATGGGAAGCCAGGTGCCGGGCATGATCCTGACGGGATGAGGATGGGGGTGGTGACCACGGCGGCGTGGGGAACTCCCGCCTTCTCGGCGGCGGCGGCAAGGGGATGCACCGTGAAGTGGCCAACCACAACGTCCGACCACCGGGCAAGGGCGGATGCCTCTGCGGTGATCGAAGGCAGAAGAGGATCGAACAGGTGCTTCATGACCAGGGACAACTGCCTCAGGGGATCGCGCATGGCAAGGGCTTTCGCTCCGATCCGGTCCAGCTGTTCCCTGGAGAGGCGGGGCACCGGGGTCGTCACCAGCCGGACCCCCCTGACAGGAAGGAAGGGCGAGTAGTCCCTCCCCTGAATGTCGCTTACAACCAGCCTCACCGAATGGCCCGCCCCGGCCAGCCTCGAGGCCAGAGCCGCCATGGGACGGTTGTCGCCCTGGGAGCCCCACGACTGCATTCCGATCCTCAAGGTTCGGGAACCCCTGGCAAGGCCTGCGGCCCGTTGTTCTTCAGCGGCTTATCACAACCTTTGCGGAAGCCGCCTCTCCGCCCGAGGTTACCCGGGCCAGATACACACCGTTGGCCAGGCCGGCGGGGACGGCCACCGAATGGTTCCCCGGTGCAAGAAGCCCCAGGGATACGGAATGGACCGGTCTTCCCGCAAGGTCGAACACACTCAGTTCGACGGTTCCGGGTTCTGAGAGCCGCAGTTCCAGCGTCGGCGCTCCTGCGCACGGGTTGGGTGCCGCCGATACGAACAGGCCGCATGATCCCGCGCCTTCGACCCCCGTGGTGGAAAGCTGCGCCATGTAAACGTCGGCACCAGAGCCGAATACATTGGCATGCACATGTTTGCCGGCCGCTGAGAGAAGGCTGCCGTCCGGAGTGATGTCCACATGGAACATGGAGCCGGGGGTGTTTATGGAGAACACCGGAGCCGAGGGCGAGGTGTCGTCAAGAACTATCACCTCGTCGCCGCCTCCGCTCTCGCACCCCCATGACGAGACTGCGAGCCATCTCCCGTCGGCGGAGCAGTCCATCCAGCTCACAACGTCCTGGTTGGCGCCGGAGCCTGTGGGGTAGTCGTAGGTCCACACCGGTGTGGAGCTGGATGCGTCGAACCTCAGTATCCTGTTGCTCAGGTAGTTGCTCTTGTAGAAGCCGAAGAAGACCGTCGAGTTGTCGCCGGCCACTGCCGCGGCGCCGGCGTAGTAACCGGACACGCTCCTGGACCAGCTTAGGGCATAGCCTGTTCCATCCCAGACCGCAAGCCTGGCTGAAGTGAAGCCGTAGGCCACCACAGAGCCGTCGGGTGACACGCCGAAGCAGTCCGTTGAGGCCCCGAGGTCGTACGTGTCCTCCAGCTCGCCGGTGGAAGTGTTGACCCTTAGAAGGGTGGCCCCGGCGCTGAAGATCATCCTGGAACCGTCGGCGGTGAGGCGGAGCTGTCTGGGCGAATAGGTGAAGGAGGAGTTCTCGTACATCAGAACCGGCTCGGGCGAGTCATGATGGAACACCGCCACCGCCAGATGTCCGCCCGTCTCGCCGCCCAGTGCGAACACCGAGCCGTCCGGGGAGCACTGGTACTTTCCGGCCTGGTCGATCCATCCCGTGGCGAAGCTTCCGGAACCGTCCCATGTCCAGAGGGGATCGGAGGAGGCCCCATTGAAGAGGCACACCTGAACGTTGTTCTCGGAGACCAGGAAGTCGTCGCTGGTGTATCCCGGGGTGCCGTTGTCGTTCCAAACGGAGAAGACCCTGACCAGCCAGTAGCGGTCCGCGTCGTCCGCCGCCGAGGTGCCTGTTCCAAGGGACGTCCAGTACTCGTTGGGTCCCAGTTCGGGCTCGGACTGCCACAGGACCGTACCGTCACCGGAGTATCCCTGGAACATCATGCCCCCTCCGTACCAGCCTCCGGTAAACACGAACTCACCGTTGTTGCCCATTGGGCACGTCTTCTGGGTGAGCCCCTGGACCTGGCTGAAGTGCCAGAGCAGCCCGGAATCGGTGCCGGGCGATCCGGCCGCGGGAGCCGTTGGGGCGGTGGAAGGGAGCCGGTAGAAGGCCCCTTCGGGGGTCACCTCAAGCATGACCGCGGTGTCGGCCTCGGCCAGCAGCGCGGCGGCCAGCGTCAGAAGAAGAATGCATATTCCTTTCATACCAGCTGATCCTTTCCTTCCTTTTCGGGTGCGATGCCGCCCGTCCCGGCGAAGAACACGAGGCCGAAGACACCCCGCGAGACCAGGGCGGTGCCCCACAGGGCGTTTATCCATACGCCGTCCAGCAATCCGTGGAACAGGGTCAGGAGCCCCAGGGTGGCCAGGCTGGACAGGGAGAACACCCTGAGCATGGCCTGCATCTCGCCGCGGGTTGCCCGATGCTCCCATCTGAACAGGAGCTTGTAGATCACGAGCACAGAAAGGGAGGCCGGTATCACGATGAAGGCCGGCCCGCCCCAGAACAACGTGAGCCCGGCGCACAGCGCCCCGGAAAGGAGCTGTGCAACGGACCAGGGAACGTAGTTCCCCTTTTCAGAGCTCAACCATCACTCCCCCCGCTACTGTGAAACAACGCTTTATATGTCGCAGGACCCCGCGGGGGACAATGGCCGGACCTGATTTGACTTTCCGGGGCGGCTTCGTTAGCATCCAAGATCAAAGCAAGCGAAGTCGGGCGTGCCCGCCTTCACCACTGAAACATCGGCAGTATCCGGTTTCCGCAATGGGAGGCCGGGCATGCCGCCTGCCCGGGAGCGTGAAAGATGACCGCCGAGAAGATGACGTCCAAACTGGCCATGGAACTCGAGGACAGGTACGGGGCCCACAACTACCACCCCATCCCCGTTGTTCTCGCCCGGGGAGAGGGTGTTCATGTCTGGGACGTGGAGGGGAAGAGGTATTACGACTTCCTGTCGTCATACTCGGCGGTGAACCAGGGGCACTGCCACCCGAAGATAGTCAAGGCCCTCACCGACCAGGCCGGGGTTCTCGCCCTTACATCAAGGGCTTTCTACAACGACGTGCTGGGTCAGTTCGAGAAGTACGTGACCGAGTACTTCGGCTTTCAGAAGGTTCTTCCCATGAACACCGGCGCAGAGGCAGTCGAGACGGCCATCAAGCTCTGCAGGAAATGGGGTTACCAGAAGAAGGGCATTCCGGCGAACCAGGCGAAGATCATCGTATGCGACAGCAACTTCCACGGCAGGACCACCACCATTGTCTCCTTCTCCAGCGACCCCGATGCCTACAGCGACTACGGCCCCTACACCCCCGGGTTCGAGAGGATACCCTACAACAGCCTTCCCGCCCTCGAGAAGGCCCTGGAAGACGGCAATGTAGCCGGTTTCATGGTGGAACCCATCCAGGGCGAGGCCGGTGTGTTCGTTCCCGACCAGGGCTATCTCAGCGGCGCAGCCCGGATGTGCAGGGAGAAGAACGTCCTTTTCATAGCGGACGAGGTCCAGACCGGCATCGCCCGCACCGGCAGGCTTCTCGCGTGCGACCACGAGAACGTGAGACCGGACATACTCATTCTGGGCAAGGCCATCAGCGGGGGTCTCTACCCCGTTTCTGCGGTTCTCGCCGATGATGACATCATGCTTGTGATAAAGCCGGGCCAGCACGGCTCCACCTTCGGCGGGAACCCCGTCGGGGCCAGGGTTGCCATGGCCGCCCTTGAGGTTGTGAGGGAGGAGAAGCTGGCAGAGAGGTCTGAGAAGCTCGGGGAGGTCCTGCGCAGGGAACTCAGGGCCATCCGGTCGCCCATGATCTCGCTGGTGAGGGGCAAGGGGCTTCTGAACGCCGTTGTGATAAGACCCACCAACGGGGCCGAAGCGTGGGACGTCTGCCTGAAGATGGCCGACAATGGTCTGCTTGCCAAGCCGACCCACGGCGACATTATCAGGTTCGCCCCGCCGCTGGTGATAACCGAGGAGCAGATACTGGACTGCGTGGGGATCATCCGCCGTTCCATAGAGTCGTTCTAGCACACGAAGCCGTTTCCGGGCCGCTCTGGGGGGCGGCCCGGGGCAGCGGGGGCCGACCGGATGAGGGGACCTTGATGAACAGGCTTCTTCTTGTGGGAAACAGCCTCACCGCCGGGCATCCCGGAGTGGGTTACCCCGGTATGATGGCCAGGCTCGGGTGCCCCTTTCAGACCTCGGTCGAGGGCCGCGGGGGCTCAACCGTGACCGAGACCCGTTGGCGCCTGAGCCCGCTGCTGGCGGGCCATGTACCGAACGTTCTTTTCATTGAGGTGGGGGCCAACGACATACTTCTTCCCCTGTTCCACCGGAGGGGCGGCTCATGGAAGAAGATGGCCAGGAACATGCAGTTCCACGGCAGCGTTCCCATGACCACCCCGGAAGCATTCATGCAGGCCTACGGCGAGCTGCTGCAACTGGTGCCCGACGGCGTGCAGATAGTGCTTGCCACCATCGCCTGTCTCGGGGAGACCCTCGGGTCGGACCTGAACCGTATCAGGAACCGCTACAACTCGGTGATAAGGAAACTGGCGGGGGATAGGGGCATCCGGTTGGCGGATGTGGCCCTTGCGTTCGATGGGGAACTGAGGAACCTTGAGAGCCCCTCCGGCTACTTCCTCGACCGTCATTCATCGGTCTTCATCGATTCCCTGGTTACCGCTCCCGATGCCGGGGCTGACTACATCGCCAGACGCCGGGGTCTATTCCTCACCATGGACGGCGTACACCTCAACAGCCGTGGGGCGAGGCTGTACGCGGAAACTGTGATGGCCGCCCTTCCCCGCCGGGACTGAGCCCGCCTTCCTCAAGCTACCCCCTTGTTCCGTCTCATGGTATGATAAACGACCTATGATTTCCTCTCTTATGGAAAGGAAGGTTGTTGGCATGCGGCGATGGTTCTTCACACTGGCTCTGCCCGGCCTCATGGTCCTGGCCGCCTCGTGCGGTGACGCGGGCTATCCGTTCACCGTGGTCCAGGACGCTGTCGAGGTGTTCTACGAGACCGGTACCGCGGGCACGGTTGACGTTCTAGTGCGCAACAGCTTCATGGCCACGGTTCGCACCCTTGTTTCATCGGAGCAGCAGCAGGCGGGAAGCCACTCGGTGACCTGGGACCTTTTGGACTCCGGGGGCGAGTATCCCGGAGACGGCCTCTACACAGTCGAGATCTACCTGAACGGGGAGAGGATCTCCGTGCAGATACTGGAGGTGAACAGACAATGACGCAGATACTGTCGGCGATGTCCCTCCTGATGCTGCTGGGGGGTTCCTTCAGGGTTGGCTTCTCCTTCGAGGGCGGATTCCCCTCCATGGCCGACGAGAAGGACTACGCAGACCTTCTGGCCGAGGGAGGCCTGCCCCTGAAGCTCGACGGAATGTCCTGGGCCGGGGGTGTGGAAGCACTGGGAGACGTTTCGGAGAGGCTCAGGCTTCGAGGAGCGGTGTCGGTGCAGAGGTTCAACGGCGTTTACGAAGAGAACTACAACCCGGGCGGCTACCTGCTCTTCGGCATCATCACCGGAGGCCTGGGCTTTCTGCTGGGCAGCCCAAGCGATGAGATAGTGGCACTTGAAGACCGGTCGGTCAACATCGACCTTGCCGCCTACTGGAAGCTCACGGGAAGCCCCGCCTTCTCCGTGGGGGCAGGCCCGTCGCTGGCCATGGTGAGCAGAAGCATCGACACACCCAACACGGCGGTTTCCGAAGAGGGTTCGGGGCTGGGTTTCACGGCCGGGGCCAGGATCGATCAGGAATCGGGGGGGGTGCTGGGGATACCGCTGGTGTTCGGGGCAGAGGGCGGCTACCGGCACTGCGACGTGAAGCTGGAAGGCGACCATACGGGGGATTTCACCCTGGACTTCTCCGGGCCATATTTCAGGGTCGGCAGTTACCTGAAGTTCTGACGGAAACATTCCACAGCCCCTGCCGGGCACACGGGAGGTTATCATGTTCCAGGCGGCCTTTCTCGCCGTTTCTCTGCTGGGAGCGTTGAACGACGTGGTCATCACCGAGATAATGTACAACCCCGACGGCCCCACCCTGGGAGCCGACAGCCTTTACGAGTGGGTGGAGCTGTGCAATCTCACAGACGCTCCGGTTCAGCTTTCCGGCATGATCCTCAGCGACAGGGGCAACGGCCTGGTGCTCGACGCCTTTCTGCTGCAGCCCGGCGCCAGGGTAGTGGTCCCGGCGCACATCGAGTCTTTCGTCAGCGCATACGGAACTGGCGTTCCGGTGGTCTCCTGGACCGGCGAATGGCCGGGGCTCTCAAATTCCTCCGACATGATAACCCTCAGCGACCGCTTCGGAATGATGCTGGACATGCTGGCATACACCGACCACTGGGGCATGGAGGAGGGCCGGAACCGCAGCGCCGCCGACGGGACCGGGGCATCCCTCGAGAAGATCAACGTCCGGGGTCCCAACAATGCCGGGAACTGGGCCGCTTCCATTGACTTCGACTGCCCGCGCCCCGACCCCGAGACAGGCGATGACAAGTGCTGGGGAACACCGGGGGCAGTGAACAGCGTGGAGTGACGCCGGGCTCCCGGGTGCCCCCTGCCGCTGAAACAGGAGGCAGGCATCATGGCAGCAGTGATCCTTATGACCCTGGTCGGCGCGGTGAGCGTTCAGATAGTCCATCCGGCTGACCAGGGGGTTTACGGAACCGCTCTTCTCGAACTCCGGGTCCTTGTGATGAACGATGACGTGCTCCCAGATTCCGTGACGTTCACACTTGACGGCGGATCATCAGTACCCCTGCCAAGGCTCAGCACGGACTGGCCGACCTACATGCAGAACAACCAGAACCACGGCTGCTCGCAGTCTCCTGCCCCGATGACGAACGAGGTGCTCTGGACAGCTCCTGTCTGCAGCGACTGGCACACATTCGAGAACCCGATCGTGGTCGATGGCGTGGTGTACCAGGTGGGCCGTTCATCGGTTTACGCCCTGGAAGCCGCCACCGGCCAGGAGATATGGAGCTACCCCATTGGCGGTGCACATGATGATCCGCCATCCCATGTGGACGGGCGGCTCTACGTTCAGGGGGAGGATTCCGTGTACTGCCTGGACGCCGCCGCAGGAGAGAGGATATGGGCTTTCCACGGCCCGAACGCAGAAGGGGGGACCCCCTGCGTTCAAGAGGGCCGGGTTGCGTGCGCGGGGTACCAATACTCGTCTCCGGGCCAGACCAATGTGTACTGCCTTTCAGCTTCGGACGGCGGACTTGAATGGAGCACCATCATTTCCGGCCAGATCGGCAACTGCATTGCTTCCTGGAACGGGATGTTCTTCGTCGGCACCTGGAACGGCCCCCTCTGCGCCCTGGACGCCGGGACGGGCCAGACCGTCTGGTCGCACACCATCACCGAAGGCGGATACTGGGACACGTCGCCCACGATAGTGGAAGGCAAGATCTACATAGGCGGCTGGGACGGGGCGGTGCACAGGTTCGACGCCATGACCGGAGCCCTGGAATGGGAGACCAATGTAAGCGTTTCCACTGTCGAACCAACGCCGGCGGTGTTCGAAGACATGATCATATGCGGGGCCATTGCACCCAGTGACAGCTCGGTGTTTGCCCTGAGGATGAGCGACGGCTCAAGGGTGTGGGCAATACCCGGCAGTCTTCACGGTTCTCCGGCGGTGGCGGACGGCGTGGTCTTCTGGGGAGGGTGTTTTGAACCATACAGCCGGGTGTACGCCGCCGATGCGGCCACCGGCGGGATCATCTGGGAGTTCGACCCGTCGCCGAACCCGGCATGGGGGCTGCAATGCACTCCGTCAGTCACCGACGGCGTCATGTACTTCGGTTCCACCGACGGCAATCTTTACGCTTTCGGGACGGGTCTTGTGTGGACCTACCTCGACGACCTGTACGCTGATCCGGGAGATCACCTGCTTGTCGTGAATTCCTGGTCGGAAGGTTCGATCGCAGCCAGCGACACCGTCAGCTTCACGGTGACCGGAAGCGGTGTCGGACCGGGCCCCGCTTCAGGGGCGGGCATTCTTGCAGCGCCGAATCCATTCTCGGAGAGTGTGTCGCTCAACCTGCTGACGCAGGTGGACGGCCATCACTCGCTGCAGGTGTTCGACCTGTCGGGCAGACCGGTGAGAACCCTGATCGAAGGCCGGATCACAGCCGGCGAGTGGGCTGTTCAATGGGATTCCAGGGATGACGCGGGGAATCAGCTTCCTTCGGGGATCTACCTGTGCAGGTTCTCCACGCCGTCGGGAACCGCCACCGCCTCCATCTGCCTTCTGAACTGACCCGTCACCTTATCAGGCCAGAGTCGGTGGCGCACGTCAGGAACATCACAAGGAGAAAGAGCCCCAGCAGAACATAGCCCACGTGTAGCCTCTTGGGCTCAGGGTCCATCATCCTCTCGGCTATGCGGTCCCGCATGCTGAACACCCTCAGTGTGTTTACAAGCCCCGTGAGCAGGAGCAGAAGCGGCAGCAGGACCGAGTGAAAGCCCGATGTCACCCTGCGTGAGACTCCTGTCCCGGGTATCTCGCGGGCGGCCTCCCGCATCCCCTCCTCCCTGATGAAACGGGACAGCGGCCCTCCCATCAGGAGGAACACCGAGATCCAGAACACGGCTATTCCCACAGCCCCCATGGATGAGACCATGGCGGCGTGCCCGGAGACCCGCAAGGGGAAGCCTGACCTCGAGACCAGATAGCCGGCAACCCCTATGAAGACGCAGCCGGCAATGAAAGAGAAGAGAAGGAGCGAGAGCGCCCTTTCAGGCCCGGGCATGTACAGCCCCCGGGACATGAGCGTGAACAGGAGCGCCGTAACGGAATAGACTCCGATGTAAACGTTGAAGTACGCCCTGTAGAGAACCGCGGCCCTTCTTGAAGTGGCACTGAAGAGAAGCCAGAGGGCACAGGGGACCAGGAATGCCGCGAAGGCCGTTCCGCCAAGCCCGGCCCTTTCCACGGGTTCCGTTCCTGAGCCGGCAATGATCTCAGGCACGGGCTCGACCATGTAGCTTCCGTGCCAGGGGCCGCAGCTGTCGGTTGTTACGCCGTGCCGCGTGCTACCGGGATAGCTCTCCCGGCCGGGGAGCATGGTGACCTTCACAACCCCTGTCACCCCCCGGGGCAGAGCCCCCGCGTGCACCGCAGCCGTGGCCAGCATGGAATCATCGGTATAGACGCCTGAACCCCATGCCCTGCCCTCCGTGTCAGCCCTGACCAGGAAGAAGAAGGTTTCGCCGACCCTTTCACGGTACCCGACCATGTTGCCCGGGTTCGGAAGAGCCGGCTCATCCCCCGGGAGTCCTGAAGCAGTGAGCAGAAGCGCGCCTGCAAGAACGAACCACATGCCGATATCCCCCCTGAACGACAGGATACTAGCATAAATCCCCTGGCAGACCCCGGCAAGCCGGACCGGAAGCCCGCCTCGAGGGGCCTATGCACGTTATCTTGCAGGAACGGATGATTTTTTTGTATCTTCCGCACTCAAATCTTTGAGACTCTCTCCGAGCCCCCGGGGCTACAGCACGGTGCCATGCCCCCCGGGCCGATAGGGTGCAGCGGGAAACGGCTGCGCCTCCCGCATTGGAAAGGAGACTTCCATGAACGCCATTCTGCAGATCCCGAGGCCGGGGAACGAACCCGTCCTGGAGTACCGCCCGGGAAGCCCGGAGAGAGAGGGGCTGAAGGCTTCGCTCTCAGCTTTCCGGGCATCCGAAGCTGAGATCCCGCTGCTTATAGGGGGCAGGGAGGTCCGCACGGGCAACCTGGGGGAATGCCGGGTTCCCCACGATCACGGGCATAGGCTCGGTGTTTTCCACAAGGCCGGCCCGGAACAGGTGGCCCTTGCCGTCGAAGAGGCCCGGAAGGCTTGGAAGGCATGGTCCCGCACTCCCTGGGACGAGAGGGCCGCAGTATGCCTGAAGGCGGCTGAGCTTGTATCGAAGCGGTTCCGCAACGCCATAAACGCAAGCACAATGCTGTGCCAGAGCAAGACCGTGCATCAGTCCGAGATTGATGCAGTCTGCGAGATGGCCGACTTCCTCAGGATGAACACCTGGTTCATGCAGACCATCTACCAGATGCAGCCCGAGAACTTTGCCGCCACCTGGAACAGGCTCGAGTACAGGGCTCTCGAGGGGTTCGTGTTTGCGGTTTCGCCGTTCAACTTCACATCCATCGGAGGCAACCTCTGCATGGCTCCGGCCCTGGCGGGCAACACGATCGTCTGGAAGCCGGCTTCCACCGCCGTCTTCTCCAACTGGGAACTCATGAAGGTGTTCCGCGAGGCGGGGCTTCCGGAAGGGGTCATCAACTTCGTTCCCGGCGACTCATCACAGGTGGGTCCCACGGCCCTCTTGAACAGGCACCTGGCCGGAGTGCACTTCACCGGCTCGAACAGGGCGTTCAACTCCATGTGGAAGACCGTTGCGGGAAACATCGGGAACTACGTGACCTACCCGCGCATCGTTGGCGAGACCGGCGGCAAGGATTTCGTGGTTGCACATTCGTCCGCCGAGGTCAGCGGTCTTGCGGCTTGCCTCATCAGGGGCGCCTTTGAGTTCCAGGGGCAGAAGTGCTCCGCAACCTCCAGGGCGTACATACCCGTGTCCCTCTGGCCAAAGCTTAGGGATATCCTTGCCGAAAGCCTTCCGGCGGTGAAGGTCGGACCGGTGGAGGACTTCGGCAACTTCATGGGCGCCGTGATAGACAGGGATTCTTTCCAGAACATCCGTTCATACATCGAGTACGCCGAATCCTGCCCGGACTGCTCCATAGTCTTCGGGGGGGGCTGCAGCGACGAGACCGGCTACTTCGTGGAGCCCACCGTCGTGCTCACCACCGACCCCCACTGCAGGCTCATGGAGGAGGAGATCTTCGGCCCTGTGCTCACGGTGTTCCTCTACGATGACTCGAAGTACGAAGAGGTACTCGCCCTCTGCGACAGCACATCACCCTACGCCCTCACAGGGGGCGTTTTCGCCACGGACAGGGTTGCCATAGGCATTGCCGAGGCAGCACTCACCCACTCGGCGGGCAACTTCTACATCAACGACAAGACCACCGGGGCAACAGTGGGGCATCAGCCCTTCGGGGGCGGGCGGGCGTCCGGCACCAACGACAAGGCCGGCTCGATCTACAACCTGCTGCGGTGGGTGAGCATCCGCACACTGAAGGAGTGCTTCAACACAGCAAGGGATTTCAGGTACCCGTTCCTGGGGTAGGTGGTCGCCGGGGACTTCCCCCGGCCCCCAAGAAGGGGCGGGAATCCCCAAGGCCCATTGTTTATCTGGCAGGCGCTGTGTTCTATTGAGATAGCGCTGCCCGGCGAGCCTTACGGCCGGACCCTGATTCAGGGTCTGTTCGATGGCCTGCGGGGATCGCCCGGCTTTACGAGATGTAGCCCAGTCCCTCGAGCTTCCGTCGAATGGCTTCCTCTGACTCACCCTTGCTCGGGTCCAGCTTCTCCATCTCTCGCTCGAGCACATGGGTCACGAACTCGTCAACGGAGGAGTAGCCTCCTATCCCTGCCACTTTCCTCAGTCTTTCCATGAACGGGTCGTCGAACTTCAGTTTCAGCTTCGGCATGCAAGGCCCTTCTTCCGTGGAGTGCCGGGAGGGGTAGTTCCTGCCCGTGTTCCGGCTGATGGATCAAACTTTCACCCTGAAGGCCGCCGCGCCGGCGGCGGCGGCAAGGCCGCTGAATACGAGGAAGACTGCCAGCCAGCTCCATCTTCCTCCCAGGACCCGATACCTGGCCGCGGGCAGGAAGACGCTCGCCCGGCTGACGGGGCTGTCCGAAGGCAGCCCTGCGAGATGAGGTGCAGTGAGGTTCCTCAGGAAACTCCTTCGTTCCGCGCCCCTATAGACAACGGCCCCTGAACCGCCTGCCGCGGCTCCCACCGGGAAGGATGCGCCGTCCGCACTGAGCACTGCGCCGGGGGTCAGGTTGTTGACGTTGAAGCTGGTCTGCTTCAGGGTGTCCACCATCACCACCGGCTCAAGGATGTGGAGCCCGGTTCCCGAAAGCCGGAGAAGCTCCCTCTCCGGAAGGCTGTGCCAGGTGATGGTGATCGTGGCAGTCTCACCAGGCTGGACCGCCGCCTTCCCGTAACGGGCATCCAGCTGGGCCGCGGTCACGATGAAGGGTACGGCGATCACCAGCATCGGCCTGAGGATCATCCAGAGGTAAACGAAGTTGTCGCCCATGAGGGCAGCCGCGGTCCTTGTTACCGCGGCGGGGGAGTGGAGGTGGAGCAGCATTCCCAGGGCTCTGGCGCCCATGCGCCGCCTTACAGCGCCGATCGCCTGCTGGTTCGAGGCGTATTTGAAGATGAGGATCATCACCACCCCGAACATCATGGATACGGCCATGAGTCCCATGAACGGCTGGCTTGCCCTGAGCGGGTGAAGCAGAGTGTCGAAGACCCGGGTCATGTTTCGCCGTCCAGGGTTTCGCCGATCACCCTGCCCATGTCCGAAAGGGCCAGGCCCTCAGGCATGGGCGAGCTTGTCACAAGGCTGCCGGGGCAGAGGATCGGGGCGACGCAGTGGTCTCCGCTCCAGGGGTCTGTGTTGTCGGTGATGACCTCTTCGGGGAATGCGCCCAGGGCCGTCTCCCAACTGCACCTGTAGCCCCTGGAGTAACCCACTATCATGTCCGGAGCGTACGGCGGCAGTTCCCTGCCGGGGAAAAGGTCCCTCACTATGTATGCCCTTTCAACGGGGCGGCGGCCGTTCAGGGGGTCGGTGGCGCTCTCCAGGTCGCTGGCCAGCCTCTGCAGGAGCCCGTACTCCTCATCCCGGGTGACTACGCCGTCGGGTTCGCGTCCGGCCAGGTTCAGGTAGAGGCTGTTGAGCCCCAGCCCGTACGCCGAGGTCCGGCTCCAGTCCAGGCATGCGAACATGTCCTTGTTGCGGTTCTCGGGCCTGGATATGTGGGCGTACCCCCGGGCGGAAAGCCAGCTGTTGAGGCCGAACGCCCTGTTGAAGGGGGCGAAGCCGTGGTCGGAGATGATCATCAGCTCGGTGTTCCCGTCAATGAGTTCCATGGCCTGGCCAACCGCCCTGTCGGCCTTGGCGTAAAGCTCTCCCATTATCCCCCGGAAACGGGGGGGCACCGAGGAGTGGAGCGGGCTCTCGGGATCGATGGTGCGATAGTACATGTGCTGGTTCAGGTCGGTGCTTGAGAAGTAGAAGAAGAGAAGCCCGTCGTTCCAGCTGTTCAGGGAGTGGGTGAACATCCTGAGCCGTTCGTCGAAGACGTTGGTGGCCTGGGAGAAGTAGTCGTCATCGTTGAAAACGCCCCTGGAGAGGGCTTTCGTATCCTCGGGAAAGCCCTGGGTGTAATAGGGTCCCACTGCCTCGGCTATGCTTCGGGCGAACCAGTCCGGCCCCGATATGGGGAGGGCGGGGTTCTCGGGATCTATGTTGAGCGGCGACAGATAGAGCCTGAGCCTGGGGCTCAGCTCCTTGAGGTAGAAGCGGCCGATGGCCCGTACCGTGGAGATCCCGGGGATGGCCTGGAACGAGAACCTGACCCAGGGTGACCACTGTCCCTCGGCCAGTACGAACGACTGGCCCTGAAGATCTATCCTCACCCCTCCGGATACCCTGTCCGCCCGGACTTCGGCGGTGGTTTCCATTACGGGCGCCCCTTCCACCAGGGAGTTGGCGGGACCGGCCACCCTGCACCGGTAGCACCCGTCGCCGTAGTCCCTCACCGGGACCACCACGCCTCCCGAAGTATCGTCGCTGAGCGACCTGGGGTCGTCGGTGAAGAAGGTGAAGCTTCCCTGGCTGCCCCGGATGTCGGGCGTTCCCATGCCGGACAGAAAGCGGCCGCCCCTGTCCGTTGGGGCGGGGAACTCCACAGGGAGCTTGACCATGGTAACCGGGATCCCGCGACGAAGGATATCCCTCCAGAAGGGTTCGCCCTTCCTGAGAAGCTCCACGCCTCCGCCGGAGATGGGAAGCCTGAGGTTGCCAACGTCAAGGGTCTTATCCGGCCGGTTCACCCGGGATGTGGACAGGTAGGGCTGAAGGTCGGCCGGGTTGCGGTGGACGAAATCGAAGATCCCGTGCACGTCGGGCCCGGCTCCGGTGACGAAGCCAGACCAGGCCACAGGGCTCTGGGGCGGGTTGGAGGTGGCAAGGTTTCGCAGGGAGCCCATGGCGATGAGCCTGCTGGTGTTGGGCATGAGCCCGGCGGCGGAGTAGCGCCTCACGAGCCCGGGGTCGAGCCCGTCGAAGGCCACCACCAGCACCCTGCGTTTCGGGGAGATGATTCTGCCGCACCCGGCGTTGAGGGCCAGAAGGGCAGAACCGGCGGCCGCCCTTCTAAGGAACTCCCTGCGGTTCATAGAGGCCTCCCGTCCATGTGCGGGGGAGGTTCGACCCCCAGGATGCGCAGCGCCGTCGGGGCTATGTCTATGATGCGGGGATTCCGGGCTCCGTGCTTCCAGCTGGTGAAGAGGACACCCTTCACCAGGTCGGGGTCGCAGCTGTGGTCGCCGTTCCAGTGCTGCCGGTTGGGGTAGAGAACGCTGTCACCCACTCCGCCCGTTACGCAGTTCCAGCCTGCCCTGTAGCCGCGGGCGGTTCCCGGGATGATGTCCGGGCCGTCCTGGGAGTAGGGTCCTGTGTATTCGTCCCTGCCCAGCCTGGCGCTCCGGATCACCCTTTCCCCTTCAGGGCTGGTGAGAAGATGCAGCCTTGCCGCTATCTCGCCTGCAAGGGTCTGCGCGCTGGCCGGATCCACTATCCCCCGGCCCTCCCGCCCGCTGATGTTGAGGTTGATCCCGGCGAGCCCCAGGGAGTATGCCCTGGTCCTGCTCCAGTCCACCCCGTCGTAACCTGTCTCCACGGTGTCCACCCCGTCATTCAGCACCATGTAGCCCTGTTCGACCAGCCACCTGTTGAAGTCCACGCAGGTATGGAACGGGGCGAAGCCGTGGTCGCTTAGCACGATTAGCCTGTCGTTCCTGCCCAGTCTCCTTCTGACCCTTCCCACCAGTGCGTCCATCTCGGCGTACATCTGCCTGATCGGAGAGCCCTCCCGGAACCCGGCGCCCCAGAACATGTGCTGGATCCGGTCCGAAGTGTCGAAAACGCATACCACAAGCCCCGACCTGTTCTTCTCCAGTGCGTCGTTGAACATTCTTTCACGTTCCGAGAAGATGTCCCGGCACTGGCGGAGGAAAGACGCGTCGTCGAGATGGCCGTTGGAGAGCGCCCATGTATCCTCGGCGAGGCCTAGTGTGGCGAAGGGCCCGGTGGTCCCCGCAAGGTACCTGGAGTAGTGAACGGGGTGACCCAGTGGAACCGCAGGGGCGGATGGATCGACGTGTATGGCCGAGCAGTAGAGCAAAGGCCCCTCGGAGAGCCTGAACCGGGCAATGCCCCTGACCTTTCTTCCTTCAACCCTGAATGTGAGCGTGGTCCATGGGCTCAGTTCGCCCGGTTCCAGCCTGATGGTCCTGCCCGAGATGGTGAGTTTCGGCCGCCTGCCGCCCGTGTCCAGGGTCATCCCGCAGGGATGGGCACCCTCGGGACCCGGAATGGAAGCCTTCCAGCGGTTCGAGCCCGCCGGGGTGAGCAGGACCTGCAAGCCTCCGGTCATGGTCCCGGTCTTTCCCGGCTTCATGACCGTGTACGAGCCCTGGCTTCCCCGAAGGTCGGGCACGCACATCCCCGAGAGAAGATGGCCGTCCAGGGGCTCCGGGGGGTAGGTGATGGGCACCCTGAGAACGGTGGACCTCACCCCGAACATCCCCAGGTACTTCCAGAAGGGAGCGCTCTTTCGAAGAAGGGTCTGGGTTGTCACCGTTCGCCTCTTGCCAAGCAGGTTCCTTCTGAAGGAGGTGTCGGTGCGGACCGAGGAGAGTACGGCAAGGTACCTTTTCCTGTCCGGCGCCAGAAAGTCGAAGATACCGTGTTTTCCGGGGTTGACGCCTGTCTGGAAGCTCGACCAGGCCACGGGCGATAAGCCGGGGGTGGTGGTTCCCAGGTGGCTGAACTCTCCGTCTTCCGACAGCTTCCTGAGGTTGGGGAGTTCTCCCTTTTCCCACAGCCTCTCCACGAGGATGGGGGACAGGCCGTCGAGCCCGAGTATCACCAGTCTTTTGGCTTTCGGGGCCAACGGGCGCCGCCGCTGCTTTGAACGGCGGATAAGGGCAAGCACCGGCCAGAAGAAGAATGACAAAAGGGAAACGGCCAGTGCGTTCAGGAAGACAAGGAAGCTTGTGACTATCCCGAATCCGGCTCCGGGGCCCACGTAGCCCCAGGCAGGCAGGGCGCAGACTGCCAGTATCAGAAGCAGGAGTGCCTTCAAGCGGTTCCTTTCCGGACAGGGTCAGGTTGAATTATACTTCCAAGTAGCTTTCAGCGGAGTTTTCGTTCCAGACAGAAGGGAGATCAAGTGAAAAAGACCTTGGTTCTTTCCGCCGTTCTGCTGCTCCTGGTATCAGGTTGCGGCGGTGAGGGTAAGATCTCCCTCAACAACGGCACGGGACAGCGGGTGGAATCGGTGACCCTCACCATAGCCGGCGCTTCACAGAGCTGGACGGGGATCGCACCCGACGAGACGTTCACCTCCAGGCTCGAAATGCCTCCGGGTGAGGTGATGTGCAACCTGACCTGGGTCATCAACGGGGTGGAGGAGGGTTTCGACTTCCAGACCATCTCCAGGGCCCAGGATGCCAAAAAGGTGTCCATCTTCTTCTCAAAAGATCAATTGAGCGTGGGTTACGAGTTCTGAGCCCCGGTATTGTACCAGAGTGAAACGAGGCACCCACAGCATGTGATCTTTGCTGTGAATTGACAGACACTTCCCGACCCGCATCTTTTTTCATAGAATAGGGCTGCTCTGTATTCCTTGGATCAGCTCACGTTCTGACCTGACCCGCAGAACCCCGACGGGTGAAGCTTTACAGGGTAACGTAACCAGGCCTGTTCAACGGACGGTCCGTTGCAGGGCATTCACACAGAGAGGAGTTTCTGATGTCAACCGGAACCTTCAACGCGTTCCAAATGGCACAGGAGCAGTTTGACAAGGTGGCGGATTACCTCAAACTGGATCAGGGCGCCCGGGATTTCCTCAGATTCCCCATGAGGGAGTACCATTTCAATATTCCGGTTCGCATGGATGACGGAACTGTGAAGACGTTCCGCGGTTTCCGGTGCCAGCACAACGATGCCAGAGGAC
The DNA here is from genome assembly GCA_964541235.1 of uncultured bacterium. Classification (GTDB taxonomy): domain Bacteria; phylum Fermentibacterota; class Fermentibacteria; order Fermentibacterales; family JCC-6; genus UBA6080. The sequence continues at coordinate 66,284 of CAZIPI010000008.1, forward strand.
CGGCCAAGGGCGGCATCCGCTTCCACCCGATGGAAACCGTTGATACGGTCAGGGCCCTCTCAATGTGGATGACCTGGAAGTGCGCCGTTGTTGACATCCCCCTGGGCGGGGGCAAGGGCGGCGTCATCTGCGATCCCCACGACCTGAGCCACAGGGAGCAGGAGAGGATCTGCAGGGGCTACATACGCCAGATCGCCAGGAACATAGGCCCCCTTCAGGACGTTCCGGCTCCTGACGTGATGACCAACGCCCAGCACATGCTGTGGATGATGGACGAGTACGAGGCCGTGACCGGCGCCAAGTACCCCGGTGTCATCACCGGCAAGCCTGTCGGCATGGGCGGCTCCCTTGGGCGCACCGAGGCCACCGGCTTCGGGCTCATCTTCACCGTTCGCGAGGCACTCAAGGAACTGGGCATCCGTCCCTCCGACACACTGGCAAGCGTTCAGGGGTTCGGCAACGTGGCCCAGTACGCCATCAGGCTCTACAACCAGCTGGGCGGCAAGGTCATCTGCGTGAGCTGCTGGGACCAGGGCGACCAGACGTCGTACTCCTTCCTCAAGGAGGACGGCATAGACATCGACACCCTGCTGGGGATCACCGACAAGTTCGGCGGCATAGACAAGAACAAGGCTAAGGAGCTGGGTTACAAGATCCTCTCCGGGGACGACTGGATCAAGCAGGACGTTGACATCCTTCTGCCTTGCGCCCTTGAGAACCAGATCCACAAGGACAACGTGAGCTGGATCTCCCCCAGGGTGAAGCTTATAGCCGAGGGAGCAAACGGCCCCACCACTCCCGAAGCCGACAAGGTCATCCAGCAGAAGGGCATCTTCGTGGTCCCCGACTTCCTGGCGAACGCCGGGGGGGTTACCTGCAGCTACTTCGAGCAGGTCCAGTGCAACATGAACTACTTCTGGGCCAAGGACGAGGTGCTCGGCAAGCTCGACGCCAAAATGACCGACGCTTTCCTGGCCGTGAGCGAGCTGGCAAGGAAGCAGAAGCTCTACATGCGCGACGCGGCTTACATCATCAGCGTCAACCGCGTTGTGGAGGCATGCAGGGTCCGGGGCTGGATCTAGCCCTCAGACTTTCGGGGGGGCTTCCGGGCCCCCCTTTTCTTATCTTTCCCCCATGAAGACATGCTGTTTCGTAACCGACCTCCATGGAGACATCACAAGGTACCAGAAGCTGTTCAGGCTTCTGGAGGCTGAACGGCCATCGGCCCTCTTCATGGGGGGGGACCTGCTGCCGGGCCATGTGAGGCAGCTCTCGATGGCCCGGGAATACGGCGATTTCGTGAATGATTTCCTTTTCAAGTATTTCTCGGGTCTGAGAGAGAGAATGGGAACCGGCTACCCCAGGGTGTTCATGATCCTGGGGAACGACGACGGGCGTTTTCAGGAGGCGGCCGTGATGGACGCGGCTTCCAGGGGGGTATGGGAATACGCCCACGGCAGGAAGCTTTCATTCGGGGGATTCACGGTTTACGGCTACTCGTACATCCCACCCACTCCTTTTCTGCTCAAGGACTGGGAACGCTACGATGTTTCCAGGTTCGCCGACCCCGGCTGCATCCATCCGGGGGACGGGATGCTCTCGGTGCCTGTTTCGGAGTATGAACTCCGGTTCGCCACCATATCCGAGGACCTTGCGGCGCTTGCCGGAAGGGACGACCTTTCACGGGCCATTTTCCTCTTTCATTCCCCGCCCTACAGGACATGTCTGGACAGGGCCGCCCTTGACGGGAAGAGCGTGGATTTCGTTCCCCTTGACGTGCATGTGGGAAGCATCGCCATCAGCCGTTTCATAGCCGGAAGAAGCCCGATGCTCACACTTCACGGGCATGTGCACGAGTCAGCCAGGCTTACCGGCCGATGGAAGGAGGACTGCGGCTCCACGGTGATGATGGGGGCCGCCCATGACGGCCCCGAACTGGCGCTGGTCAGGTTCGATCCGGAAAGACCGGCGGAAGCCGAGAGGGAGCTGGTGTGAGCCTTCCCGCTAGCTCGATGTCCTTCTGCTCTTCATCATGTCCAGCGGCCGGGCCGGGTCGGTGACGGCTCCTATCTTGGACGCGTACGAGTTCCTCTTCTCTATGTCCTCGTCGGTTATCATGTGAACGTCCAGTATGCTCTTGGTCTTTATGCCCGTCCTTATGTAGTTCATCTCGCTGAGGCAGAGGTCCCATCCGTTCAGATAGGCGATGAGAAGCTTCTTGGTGCCCTCGGCCCCCGTGATGTGCAGCAGCAGGTCGATATCGCTGCACGGGCCGGCTGTGGCGTTCTTGGTGCTTCCGAACAGGTATGCCCCCTTCACGCCGTACTGCTCGGGATCTATTGCCAGGGCAAGCTTTTCCGCCATCCTCTGGCGCCAGATCCAGTGCTCGTCCTGACTCATCTTGTCCGCCTCGCGGCCGGCTATCTTCCTGATGGCCTCGGGTGTTGATACGGTCTCCTCGTTCACCAGGAACGCCATGGCCCTCCCCTCGTCGCCGCTCATGGCGATCCGGAGGAACCTTCCGTCGGTCATGGAGGGGATGTCAATGACCCTCACCACGTCAGAGAGCGCTCCTGCATCGGGGACGATCCTCTCAAGAGAGTTCTCGCTGTTCTCGAAGAAAGCCCTGTTGAACACGATGCCTTCGTCGTCGGGGTAAAGGGGAAGGTACCTTATGGACGCCTCGACCAGGTCCTGGAAAAAGTGGGTCCCGAAGGAGAGGTCGGGAACGTAGTTGCCTTTTCTGAACGCCATCTCGATGAGCGCCGCGGTGTTGTTGATGTCGGAATAGGTGACCCTGACGCCCAGTTTGACATCGCCCCGGCTGCCCCATCTTCCGGGGCCCATGAGAACGAACCTTCCCTTGGGCAGTATCCCGTTCAGCTTGCCCACTATTCTGCCCACGTTGATCAGGGAGTTCATGTCCTTCAGGTTGTCATAGGCTTCGGGAACAACGTACACCACATGGGTGACCGCCGGTATCAGGCCGTCTGACACGAACTTCTCGGCAGTGAAGAGCAGGTTTTCCTGGGAGGGTCTCTCGGGGAGCTGGATCTTCTCCTCCTTCTGCCAGGAACTCTGGGCCCTGCATTGAAGCAGGTAAACGTTCTCGGCGTCCACCGCGAACTCGATGTCCACCGGGAAGCCGCACCTGCGCTCGAGGAGGGTGAGGAGGCGCCTCATCATTGGGACGAAGTCGTTCCCGCTCATGAGCCCCTCGAAGGTTGGAAGGACGAACTCCTTCTCGTAGTCCGTCAACGGGCTCACCTGGTGGAGCATGCCGTCGCGGAAGACGGAGAAGACCTTCTCGAACTGCGGGTAGCCGCCTCCGTTGGCCTTGATCATTTCCTCCACGCTCACCGTCTCGACCCTGCGCTTCGAGAGGTTAATAACGTCCATGTACTTGGGGGCGTAGCGAATGGTCTCGTCTATGGAGGTGTTCACACGAAGGCCCGGCTGCCCCGGAGCCAGAAGCACGGGGTAATCGTCGCCCAGCCTGTCAACCGCCCTGGTGCCAAGCCCGGGAACTATCCTCACAAGGCCGTCGTTGGTCTTGATGCGGGAGGACCAGCGGAACTCGTTCCTGCTGAACGCCACTCCGCCGAAGGCGGGGGCGAAGAAGTCGCCCATCCGGGTCCCCACGACCTCCTGGATCAGGATGCCCATCTCCTCCTGAAAATCCAGCAGCTTCCTCTCTCCGCGGTACTCGATGGGGTCGGGGCCGAACATCGAGGCGTAAACCTCGCAGATGGCGTCCATCAGGGCTTCCAGCCGTTCCTTCTTGGTGCCCTGGTTGGCGATGAAGAGGCTCTTGTACTTCCCGCTGAAGGCGGCCTCGCTGCTGTCCTCAAGAAGGCTTGAGCTTCTTACGATGAGGGGTTTCTCACCCAGGTCATCCAGGGCCATTGAAAGCCCCTGCATCATCTCCGGGCTGAAGGCGCAGTTCTTGAAGAGCTGTATCAGGTTGGGGTATTCCATCCTTATCTCCTCGATGTACCTGTAGCGGTACTCGAGAAGCTCCTCGAGGCGGTTGTAGTGAACGAAGTCCAGTATCCCGTCGGAGCAGATGTACCATGTCTTGGGGGTCTTTATGTTGCTCAGGACCGGGTCGTCCTGGGTCACGTGCTTGAGTATCTGCCCGGCCAGGAATATGCCGGCGCCCTTTCCGCCCAGCTGCCCGTGGCTTCTGGCGGGAAAGATCAGGTACCTGCTCAGCTCGTAGAAGTCGTTCAGGGTCACATAGTCCTTCAGGGTGCTGATGTAGTCCAGCCTTCTGCTCACGAAGCGACGGATCAGGGAGACCTTCACCGCGTTCAGCACCGGCGGCGAGAGGGCCAGCTCCTCGGTGACTATCGTCTTGTGTGAATCCATGGCCTGGATGATCTCGCTTATGGCGCTGGCGTGATCGTCCAGAACGTTTATGAAGTGCTCGATCCTGTTCTCGCCCACCCAGCGCTGCAGAAGCTTCATGAGCTGATCGTCGGAGAGCACCGAGCTTGTTATGGTGAGTATCTCCTCGACGATCCTGGGATTGATGTCGATCATGTGCTTTGGGATGGGCTGGTTGATGCCCTCGTGGTCGGGCTCGGAGCCGTTGGTGGTCTGACCGACCCACTTGTTCAACAGGTCCTGCGCCTGGGGAACGCCAATGAAGTTAAGATGGTTCAGAAGCCTTCTGCAAAGCGTTTTGTAAAGCTTCCTGTCGGTGATGAAAAGCATCTCGAGGATCGAGCGCCATGATTCGGTGCCTGCGCGCCATGTCTTGCTCTCATGGGATTCCTGCTCGAACACCTGGGCGAGGTTTTCGTGAAGGATGGTGTGCGAGAGCCTCTGGCTCAGCGTGCGCACCAGCTTTTTCTCCTCCGGGAGGAAGGGGCCGTTCTCCAGCTTGGGCACTTCGCCCGGGTATGCGACCGTGAGTGTTCCAACGGTGTTCCCCTGGACGGTGAGGTCTTCCGTCAGGGAAACTCCGCCTTCCCGGAAGCTCTTGGACTGGTAGTTCATCCCCATGTAGCGTATCCTGGCGCCGCACAGCTCCGGGCTGTACCAGCCGCTGGGTATGGCGTCTGCCGCCATGTGGAGCTTGGTGTCCAGCGACTCGGACGAGAGAAGTATCTCATCCACCCTGTAGAGGCAGCTTAGTTCCTTCGCCCTCTCGCGAAGCGAGGATAACAGGCTCTGGGAGCGGGAGGCTTCATCGGTCATCTGAGGATCACACCCTTTCCTTTCCTTCCGTCCACCTTTACAAGGAGCGGCTTGTCAAGCTGTACACATCTCAGGTACTCCGTTTCAGCCAGCGTGGAACCGGTCCCGGAAAGCCATTCCCAGTCTATCCGGCCGTCGAAGGCTTCGTTCACGGAGAAGTACGACACCCCGAAACTGGTCAGGTTGTGGAAGAAGTGGGAGCCCTGGCTCAGGTCAACGTTCATTTTGCCGCCGCTTATCTCGACCATGACCCTGGCGCCGGAGATCTGACCCCAGCTCACACCCGCCCCGAGCCACGGGTCGGAGCTTCCCCACCTGCCGAAGCCCATGAGGAGATAGGGTTTGCCATCCCTGGTGAGTTCCCTGTTGATCCCGGATATCTCCCTGACCATCTGGGGCGTCTTTGCCGCGCTGAATGAATCGGGCTTCATGTAGAGAATGCACGAAATGTTGTCCCACTCGCCGTTCCCCATCGCCTTGGAACTCTTCAGAAGAAGCAGCTGGCTCTTCTCATCGCCTGACGTGATGTTGACCACCCTGTCCGTGGCCACGATGGGTCTCACCTGAAGAAAGGCCAGCCTTGACGGTCTGCCCGGGGCGTATCCCTCCAGGGCGAACTCGATCTCCACCGGAGAGCCGGAACTCCTGCCGAAGAGCTCCATAAGGTGCTTCAGAACGCTGTTCAGCGGGATCAGACGATCCTTCAGCACCGGGTCGAAGGTGACGACCCTGGGGCCCTGTGTCTGAACGCCGTGCACAAGCCTGTCGGACGACGGGTCGTAGGTGGAGGCCACCAGGCGCAGGGTGTTGTCGTAGTCCGCTTCGGAGAGCTGGCACTTAACAAGGTATTCCGTCTCCAGAAGGGGGTCGTACTCCGGTGGCTTTCCCATGTTCACTGCCCAGAACGAGTTCTGGGTGAGCTTCATAAGGTCTTTCAGGGTGCCGTACGGAGGGGGCACCTTGGGGTACTCGGGGCTGTAGCTCCAGGTGGGGTCGCCTTCCACGATGGACTTTCCAAGTCCCAGGGCCAGGTTCACCACACCGTCTTCCGGCCTTGCCCTTCCGAAGGCGTAGTAGTTGAAGGAGCGGCAGACCCCGGAGATGACCGGATAGAAGCGCTCATCGTACCTTGCACCCACCACGTCCTGAAGGATTACCGCCATCTTCTCGTCGTCCGGGGTGTGGCCTGTGGCTCCCAGGTAGTCGCGGGCGGCCTGGAAGAAGGTCGAAGCCCAGACGAACTTGATGGCTTCCATGAGCTTTCTGAACCGGTCGGTGTCGGAAGGCTGGTTGTTGGGGATCATCTTGGTCTGGTAGATCCCGGCGAAGGGCTCGTTCCTGGCATCCTCGAGGAGGCTGGAGGAGCGGACGGCCACCGGGGTTCTTGTCTCCCTGATGTAGCTCATCAGGTCACCCACCAGGATCGGCGATATCTCGCCCTTCATGAAGGCTGCGGCGATCCTGTCGTCGGGTTCTGTGGTTTCCGCATACCCCGTCAGCCCGTTGCGCCGGATGAAATCGTCGAAGTACTCTGTGGTGATCACCCTGAAGGAAGGTACGAATACCGGTATCTCCTTGCTCTCCCCGGCAGGTTCCGAGCCTTCCAGGGTTTTGATGGCGAACTGAAGGCCCGATGCCTTTCCTCCGAGCCCTCCGGAACCGTAGATAACCGGTTTCAGCGTTTCTCCGCCCATGGCAGCCGCCCTTCCAGATTTGTGCCAACGGATAAGTATATAAGGAAAAGCGGTGTGATGGCATGGCACCAGCCCCCGGGCCGGCCGGTAGCGTACGGCCGGGAAGCCGGGCTATATTCGGTCTTTCCCCTTTGGAGGCAGAATGAACAGCCGGGTCATCGGCATCGATCTCGGCTCGGTGAGCTCGAAGATCGCCGTGCTTGAGGATGGTTCAATAGCTTACGAGGCCTACGCCAGGCACAGGGGCGATCCCCTGGGAGCGCTGGCAGCCCTTCTCGAAAGCGTTCCCGACTGGGTTGCCCTGCCTGTGGCACTCACCGGCAGCGGAGCTTTGAGGCTGGCGGGGGTTCTGGGCGTGCAACCGGTGAACGAGGTTGTTGCCCTGGCCGCCGCTGTCCGCGCGTTCGTAGGGGATGCCGGAAGCGTGGTGGAAATGGGGGGGCAGGATTCCAAGCTCCTTCAGTTCCGGCACGAAGGGGACCGGCCGGTGTTCGACGATTTCGCGATGAACACCATATGCGCAGCGGGAACCGGCAGTTTTCTCGACCAGCAGGCCGCAAGGCTTGGCCTCTCTCCCGAAGGGATGGGCGAGCTGGCCCGCGGTTGCCGGAAACCGCCCAGGATAGCGGGGCGCTGCAGCGTGTTCGCCAAGAGCGACATGATCCACCTTCAGCAGATAGGCGCCACGGTTTCCGAGATAGCCGCCGGCCTTTGCTTCGCCGTTGCCCGGAACTTCAGAAGCACCATCGCCGCCGGCAGGGAGTTCAGGGGCCCGGTGGCCTTCGTGGGCGGTGTGGCAGCCAACCCCGCCATGGTCAGGGCGTTCCGGGAGGCGGTGGAGGGGCACACGCTTTTCATCCCGGACCACTTCAGGGTCCTTGTGGCTGCGGGAGCCGCCCTCTCGATGAAGGAACCCGCCCGTCTTTCCCCCGGCGCGTTGAGCGCCGCGGCGGACGCGCCGGCCGGCGGGCAGCATCCGCATCTCAAGTCCCTGGCTCCCTTCGCACTCCCTCCCGCAGGGCACAGTTGTGCCGGAGGGGCGGCGGGGGGCATCTACCTGGGCATAGACGTGGGTTCCATAAGCACGAACCTGGCTGCCGTGGACCCTGAGGGGAACGTGGTGGCCCGGGTTTACCTCAGGACGGCGGGACGCCCGCTGGAGGCTGTGAGGAACGGCCTCAGGCAGATGGTCTCCGACCTGGGCCGTGAACCGGTTGTTCTGGGCGCGGCAACCACCGGCAGCGGAAGATACATGACGGGCGATTTCGTTGGCGCAGACGCGGTGAGGAATGAGATCACAGCCCAGGCAAGGGCTGCGCTTCACATCGACCCAGGCGTGGACACCATCTTCGAGATAGGCGGCCAGGATTCCAAGTTCATCTCCCTGCGCAACGGCAGGGTGGTGGACTTCGAGATGAACAAGGTGTGTGCCGCGGGCACCGGGAGCTTCCTTGAGGAGCAGGCGGAGAAGCTGGGAGTACCCATCACCGGCTTCGGCCCGATGGCACTGGATTCCCCGGCCCCGGCAAGGCTCGGCGAACGATGCACAGTGTTCATGGAGACCGACGTGGTCAGTCACCAGTCGGACGGGACCCCCCTGAGGGACATTGTGGCGGGCCTCTGCGTGTCGGTTGTGCGGAACTACCTGCACAGGGTCGTGGGAAGGCGGGCCATAGGGAACAGGATCTTCTTCCAGGGCGGGACAGCCTTCAACCAGGGCGTCGTAGCAGCGTTCAATTACGTGCTTGGCGACAGGAAGGTGATAGTGCCGCCCCATCACGATGTTACGGGAGCCATAGGTGCGGCCCTTCTGGCAAGCGACATGAAGCCTGCTGCAACCTCCTTCAGGGGTTTCAGCCTTGCCGATGAAACCTGGCACCAGGACAGTTTCGTCTGCAAGGCCTGCGCCAACAGCTGCGAGATCCACAGGGTAACCCTTCAGGACGGCAGGAAGCTCTATTACGGGGGCAGGTGCGAGAAGTACGAAACGGGAAGCCTTCAGGTCAGACCAGGGGGAGAGAACCTCTTCCCGATACGGGAAAGGCTGCTCAGAGAGCACGCTGAAGAGTCGGAGCTGGAGCCCAACGGGCCTGTGGTGGGCATCCCCGAAGCCCTGTGGTTCTGGGAGCTCTACCCGTTCTTCGGCACCTTCTTCAGGGAGCTGGGGTGCCGGGTGGTCACCAGCGGTCCCTCCGACGCAGCCACGGTACATCGGGGCGTGGAGAGCACCGCCGCGGACACCTGCTTTCCGGTCAAGATCGCCCACGGCCATGCAGCAAGGCTGCTCGACCAGGGAGTGGACTACCTCTTCATTCCCAGCATCCTGAGGAGCGCTCCCGCCGCAGGCGAGTTCACCGAGAGCTACAACTGCCCCTTCGTTGAAGCCGCTCCATATCTCCTTGACGCCGGCCTTTCCCTGAAGGAGAGAAAGGCCCCCGTTACGCTGAAGCCGGTGCTGGACTTCAGCCTTCCCGGCAGGTTGTGGCTGAAGCCGCTGAAGGAACTGGCAGTTGAGATGGGTTTCACCGGCGAGGCTGCGGCGAGGGCATCCCGCAGGGCTGTCGCCGCTCAGAAGAAGTTCAGGGCAGCCCTGTTAAGGGAGGGGAAGAAGGCTCTTTTGTCCGTGGGCGACAGAAAGGCATTCGTGATCGTAAGCAGGCCCTACAACGGCAATGACCCCATGGTGAACACCGACCTTCCGCAGAAACTGGCCAGGCTTGGCGGGCTTGTGATACCCATGGACTTCCTCGAACTGCCCATGGAGGATGTCTGGAAGAAGCACAGGAACATGTACTGGGCCTACGGCCAGAAGATCATCGCGGCTGCGGAGGCCGTGAAAAGGGATGACAGGCTTCACGCCGTGTACATCTCCAACTTCGGCTGCGGGCCCGACAGCTTCATCGAGCACATCTTCGCCGAGACCATGGGCGACAAGCCCTTCCTGGGCATAGAGATCGACGAGCACGCGGCTGATGCGGGCATCATCACCAGGTGCGAGGCCTTCCTCGACTCGCTGGACTCCCGGCGTCCACAGGCCGCCGAACCGCAGGAGACCGGGCCGCTTCCCCGCGAATCCCTTCGGGGCCGGACCCTATGGATACCGTATCTCAGCGACGCCAGTCACGTGGCCGCCGCCGTGGCAAGGAGCGCAGGCCATGATGCGAAGGTGGTGCCTCCCACCTCATCACGGACCGTGGCTCTGGGACGCAGCGTCACCAGCGGCAGGGAGTGCTACCCGGCCATAATCACCTCGGGGAGCATGATGGAGGTCCTCGAGGCGAACCCACCAGAGAGAACGGCCTTCTTCATGGGCACCGCCAGCGGTCCCTGCAGGTTCGGTCAGTACTGCCAGTACCACAGGATGATCCTGAAGAGGCTGGGGCACGGGGGAGTTCCAATCCTGACCTCCACCAGCAGCGACGGTTACTCCAGCGTTGAGGGGCTCTCCTCCTTCAACAGGCAGAAGGTGCTGTTCCAGGGGGTCACACTGGTTGACAACATGTACAGGGCAAAGTACAGGATCCGCCCCTACGAGAAGAACCGAGGCGAGACAGATGCCGTGTGCTCAGAGCAGCTTCAGCTGATCTGCCGGAGCGCCGAAAGGGGGGAGAGCCTGGGAAGGGCCGCGTCCCGCGCCGCAAGGGCCCTTTCGGCGGTGGCGGTGAACGACGTTCCCAGAAGACCCAGGGTGGCGGTCTTCGGCGAGATCTACATAAGGAACGACCCGTACGCCAACGACAACACCCACGACCGTCTTGAAGAGCTTGGCGCCGAGGTGGTGTACAGCCCAGTAACCGAGTGGCTGGATTTCGTTAACCTGAGCTACGTCGAGAAGTCGAAAAGGCTGGGAAGGAACGGGAACGCCATTGCCGGCAGGCTGAAGGCCGGAGTTATGGCCATGATGAAACGTCCCGTTGACAAGCCTTTCGAAAGACTGCTGGCCGACACCCCCCATGCGGGCGCGGAAGCCATTCTCAGGGCGGCGGAACCCTACATGCCCGAGAACATCGGGGGGGAGGCCATACTCTGCATCGGGGCCCCCCTTGCCCTGCTGGACCGGGGCGGCATTCAGGGCGCGGTGAACGTGCTGCCCTTCGGGTGCCTTCCGGGGACAGTGGTGGCGGCGGTTTCCAGAAGGATCAGGCGCGACAGGCCCGAACTGCCCTGGCTCAACCTTGCGTTCGACGGGCAGGAGGACACCGACAACACGTCGAGGCTCGAGGCTTTCATATTCCAGGTGAAGAACTACGCCGAGAAGAACGGAGACTGAAATGCAGCCCATTCTTGAATCCCTGATGGATTACCTTGACGGGAGTCCCACTGCGGCCCACACCGGGGCCGTGAGCGCCGGATTCCTTCAGCAGAACGGTTTTCAGAGGCTCGACCAGGGTGACCGATGGGAGATCGAGCCCGGGAAAAGGTACTTCACCATGTATTCCCCCTCGACACTGGCTGCATTCATAATGGGGGGCTCCCCGCCCTCCGAGGCCGGGTTCCGTATCACCGGGGCCCACACCGACGCTCCGGGCCTTCACCTGAAGAGCGAACCCTACTCCTACAGGGAGGGGCTTGCCACGCTGGGGATCGAGGTTTACGGCGGACCTCTTCTTAGCACCTGGTTCGACCGCGACCTGGGCCTGGCGGGCAAGGCCGTCACCGAAGAGGGCAGGGTGCTTCTTTACAGGCTGAACGAGCCCTTTCTCAGGATAGTCTCTCCTGCCATACATCTGAACCGGGAAGTGAACAAGAAGGGGTTCAGGGCCAACCCCGAAAGCGAGATGCACCCGGTGTTCTCAACAGCCGACGACTACGCTTCGCTCAGGAAGGCTGTCGCCGATTCCGCAGGGCTCAAGACAGATGAAATGGCCTTCTTCTCCGCCGAGCTCACGAGCCTTGAGAGAGCGGTGCTTGCCGGCATCAACAGGGAGTTCCTGGCTGCCTCCCGCATAGACGACATTGCAAGCTGTCATGCGGCCCTCAACGCCATCGCCCGGGTGGAGGCTCCCGAGTCCACGGCGGTGGTGATACTCTTCGACAACGAGGAGGTTGGCAGCAGGACGACACAGGGAGCCGCGGGCCCGTTCCTCGAGACACTTCTCGAGCGCCTCAGCGGCGGGCGCGAGGAGTACTTCAGGGCGGTGACCAGAAGTGTCATGGTGAGCGCCGACTGCGCCCACGCGGTTCATCCGGACTGGGCCGGCAGGCACAGCTCCCGGTCGAAACCCGTCATCAACGGCGGTCCGGCAGTGAAGCGGAGCGCAATGCAGAACTACGCCACGGGTGTCGAGACCGGCGCCTACTTCTTCAGATGCGCCAAGAGGGCGGGGGTGACGCTTCAGGAGTACACCGGAAGAACGGATTCCCAGTCGGGGAGCACCATCGGCCCCATCACGGCCACCCGCACCGGGATTCCCACTGTTGACGTGGGCAACCCAATGCTCGCCATGCACTCCATAAGGGAGACCAGCGGAGCCCTGGATCACCAGAAGATGCTGGACTGCATGAAGGAGCACATGTCCTGAGGGGCCGCTGCGCATTCGTTGACACGGGCCCGGCTCTTTCCAATATATCTTTTGTGTAGCCAGTTTCAGGAAACCACCGGCGGAAGGAGCGGCAGGTGTTCAGAACGGTTCCCTTCCTGTTTGCGGCCCTGGCCGTTTCACAGCAGTTCGACGCGCCTTTCATCATCCAGGCCAACGGGGTGAACCTGGTGGCCGACATCATCTGCGACCCGTTCCTGGTGGACTGGAACGGCGACGGCCTGAACGATCTGGTGATAGGTCAGTTCACACAGGGGAAGGTCAGGTTCTACCCCAACTCCGGGACCAACCAGAGCCCTGTGTTCACAACCTTCGCATACCTGCAGGCCGACGGAGCCGACATCACCTGCTCATACGGTTGATGCACGGGCTGCACGAATCCACAGGTTGTGGATTGGAACAACGACGGCCTTCCCGACCTGATCTTCGGCGAGCGTAACGGAAACCTCAGGCTCTATCAGCGCAACAGCGGAGGCACGCTTCACTTCAAGGGGAACCTCTACGACGACCAGGGTTACGAGATCAAGTCCAACTACAATTCATCGCCCTGGCTTGTGGACTGGAACGAGGACGGAAAGCTCGATCTCCTTTTCGCGGGATACACCACCGAATCAACTTCCGGAGGGTTCATAAGGGTCTATCCCAACGTGGGCGACGATCCGGACTCGCCGGTGTTCAGCGCCTCCTACCTTGATTACACAAGCTTCTACAACAAGTGGCGCACCACGGCCCAGACCTTCGATCTGAACGGCGACGGCAGGAAGGACCTCATACTGGGTTACGAGATGGGAGAGGTCTATTTCGCTCCCAACATCGGAACGAACCAGGACCCGCAGTTCTCGTCATACTCCGTGCTTCAGAGCGCCGGCGGCCCCATGAACGTCTATACCACATTCTCCGGCGGAGGAAGGGCAAGGCCCCATGTGGCGGACTACAACTCCGACGGCATCCCGGATGTGCTGGTGGGGTGCAACAGCGGCTGGATCTACGTCTTCCTGGGCAACACGACCGGGATTGGGGAGCACTCCTCGGGGGGTGACGGGGGTCTTTCCCTGTCGCTGCTTGAAAGCCCCGCGTCGGGCGTGGTTCCCTTCTCGCTCCGGCTCCCTGCCGGGATTGCCGCCCGTGTTTCGGTGTACGACCTGTCGGGACGCCGGGTGCTCTTCCTTTCAGAGTTCGCCGGCGGGGAGGGTCTTCTGGACCTGCGGGAAAGCCCCCCGGGCATCTACATCGTCACCGCGGAGAGCGGCGGGGCAACCGTAAGGGCGAGACTGACGCTGCTTGCAGAGTGAAACGGCAGGCTTTTGGGCAACAATGAAAGGAGCTGCATGCTGTAGTACTTTGTCCTGCTTCTGCTCGCCTCGGGGCTGGCCATGGCGTGGCCCCCGGTCTGGCAGACACCATTCCAGCTCACCTGCGCCGGCACCATCATCGACGTGGGCTACTACGGCGCCCCATGCGTGGTGGACTGGGACGGCGACGGCCTGAAGGACCTTGTGCTGGGTCAGTTCGCCAACGGGAACATCCGGTTCTACAAGAACGAGGGAACCAACGCCAACCCTGTCTTCAACAGCTACACCCTTCTCTACGCCGACGGAGCGCCCATCGCTCTGCCATACGGTTGATGCACCGGCGCAACGAATCCACAGGTAGTGGATTGGAACAACGACGGAATGCTGGACATCATCGTGGGCGACAGGAACGGCTATGTGAACTACTTCCGCAGAACGTCCGAAAGCCCCATCACCCTGACCCAGATGCCCAAGATCAGCTGTGCAGGGGTCATCATTACCGTGGGTGCGAATTCCGCCCCTGCTGTTGTTGACTGGAACGGGGATGGCCACCTCGACATGCTGCTGGGCAACGAGAGCCCCGGCAATGTCAGGCTGTACATCAATGACGGAGGCGACTCGGCTCCCGTCTTCAGCAGCTACAGCCTGATCCAGAACGGCTCCACGGCCATCGCCCACTACAGGAACTGCCCGCAGGTCTTCGACTTGAACGGCGACGGCCTGAAGGACCTGATCTGCGGAGCAAACGACAAGAACATCTACTTCTACGAGAACAAGGGCACCAACGACAACCCGGTCTTCAGCGGGTACAGCGTGATCGCCACCGTTCCCAACTCCGGCGCCAGGTTCTGGGTGAACGACTGGAACCAGGACGGCCTTCCGGACATTCTCTCCAGCGATTATGACGGCTTCGTGTGGGTCTGGCTTCAGACGGTGACCGGGGTCGAGGAAGGCGTGGAACCTGTCCCTCAAAGGAGCCTTCAGGCGGGGGCGAACCCGTTCCGCGGTTCGGTGCTCATCACCGGAACGGGCTTTGCCGGGGCCAAACTGCAGGTCTTCGACATCACCGGGAGAACAGTCCTCACAACTCCTTTCAACGGGAGTTTCATCTGGGATGCCGAAGACGTTCCGCAGGGCGCTTACACCGCCAGGGTCAGCGACGCCTCAGGCTCGGCTGCCCTTCGTCTGATGAAGATCTAGATTCTCCTCGGGGAGCCCGCCCGGACACACCCTTTCCGGGCCGGGCTCCCCGGCCGATCCCGCCCGTCCTTGACTTGCACCGGCTTTCTTCGCAGAAAACAGGCTGTTGAAGGAGGCTGCTGAATGACCATCAGTCCCGGTCTGCTTGCCAGGTACGGAATCCCTTCCCATATGTCCTCATCGTGGGTGGACGACCTGACGGGGCTGCCCAACCGCCGCTACCTTCTCCAGGTTATGGATTCCATGATCTCCGCCGGCCGGGAGTTCTCGCTGCTGTTCCTCGATATAGACGGTTTCAAGCATGTGAACGACACCATGGGGCACGGGGAGGGCGACCAGGTCCTTGCGAAGGCCGCTGGTCTCATGGTCAACAGGATAAGAAGCGATGACCGGCCTGTCAGGTTCGGCGGCGACGAGTTCATAATCCTGGTGCCCGGAAGAGGCTCGGGGCGCCGGGTTGCGGAAAGGCTTCTCGAGGCCTTCGACAGTGTACTGAAACCCAGGTGGGGGGTTGGAGCCAGTATAGGTGAGGCTGTCTTCCCCGACCACGGGAGTAGCAGTACCGATGTGCTCAGGGCCGCGGATCAGGCCATGTACCGCGCCAAGAGTTCGGGAGGCAGCCGTTTCCGAAGCGCCGGGGAATCGGGCGGATCGCTCTTCTGGAAGGATGACGTGTTCGTCTGCCGCGAGACCGAGACGGACCGGGCTGTCGCCCTACTTTCAGGCATGGGCAATTCGGGGCTTCTCATAACAGGAGATGCGGGTTCGGGAAAGACGGCCATACTCCACAGGATAGCATCGGGGCTCGAAGGAAGGCGGATTTACCGCCTTGATGCAAGACCCGAGCTGTCAGGCATTTCATGGGCACCTCTGGTCGCCTGGGTCAGAAAGGCGGCGTCTGAAGCAGACGGGGCTTTTCACGGGCCGTTGTCCAGAGTTCTGGCCCGGGTCTTCCCCGGGGTCTTCCCCGATGTGGATCCCTCACAGGCGAGGCCTGATGTGCTCTCCATTCTCGAAGCCCTTTCGGGGTTCTTCTCGTCGGCACTACCGGCAACGTTCATGGTGGACAATGCGGCGTGGCTCGACAGCGAAACGGCGTCATTCCTCAGCTATGCCCTGAGGGTCGGGATCCCATCGGGTTTCTCGCTTGTGATAACCGCCCGCATGGAAGCGCTGGACAAGCTTGCCAGGGTTTTACCGGGATACCCTCAGATGGAGATGCTTCATCTCGGTCCCCTCAGCCTCGACCAGGTCGGCGAGCTTGTCAGGGCAAGGCTCGGCTCCCCGGAACCGAACCCGGGGATCGCCTCGAAGGTCTTCAGTTTTTCCGGCGGGAATCCCCTGTTCGCCTGCGAGTATCTGAGGGCGGGCTGCTCCCCGGAAGGGGAGTTCACCGGTGAAGGCTTTCCGGGCGGGGAGCAGGGCGCATCGGTTCCCGACAAGGTTGAGCAGATAGTCAAGGGAAGGCTTACGGTCCTTTCGGATGGATGCCTTACGGTGCTTCGCCATGCCTCGGTTGACAGAAGGGGAGGGCTGGTGCTCGAAGCCCTTACCGGAGCGCTGAACCTCACCGAGGGCGAGGTCATCGGTTTTCTGGACGACGGCGTGAAGGCCGGGGTTCTGTCCCCGGGCAGCGAGGCCCTGCTGAGTTTCAGGTTCGCCAGTGAGGCCGTCAGGCTTGCAGTTTACGCCTCGGCTCCCAGGAGCGTTCTCGTGCCGGCCCACGAATTCCTTTCCAGGGTGTGCCGCGAATCCGGCGACTACCTCGAGGCCGGCTACCATCTGGAGAAGTGCGGCAACCTTCAGCAGGCTTACGAGAACTACGTGGATGGAGCGGCCGTGTACAAGAAGACCGGCCTGCCCGGCGCCGGAGTGGCATGTCTTGAGCGGGCGAGAGCCGTGCTTCGCTCAAGGGGTGTAGCACGGAGAACACCCGCCGAGGAGTTCCGGCTCGCAGAGAGCCTCCTTTACTCCCTGGTTGACTGCGGGCTGTGGGACAAGGCCCGGGAAGCAGCGAACGAATCCGCCGAGCTGGCTGATGAGGCCGGATTTCCCGAGAGGGCCGTGGCCCACAGACTGCTGGCCGCGGACAGCCTGCGTGTGCTGGGAAGGTGCGATGAGGCGGTTGTCCGGCTCGAGGCCATGCTTGCCGCCACCGAGATGGAACACAGGATAGACACTCTGATCAAGCTGTCGGATTCACTGAGCAGGATCGGTCAGGCCGGAAAGGCCCTGAAGCGTCTTGAGGAGGCGGAAAGCCTGATGCAGCCCGGCATAAGGCGCCATGACGAGCTGATGACGCACCTCGAGCACAAGAAGCTGATGATCGCCATCGCCCTTGATCTGCCTGAGATGGGGCTCTCCGCCTGCCGGGGAATGCTCAGGTTCAGGAACTCCCCCGGTTCTTTCCACTGGTATTTCATGCACGATATCGGCGAGTTCCACCTGATCTGCGGAAAGCCGCTGCAGGCCATTGAAGACCTGAACCAGGCGCAGATGATCGCTGACTTTCAGGCCTCCTTCTACGGAAGGGCCTGCTCCCTGGCGCTGGCTGCTGACGCGGGTTACCATGCCATGGACGATCAGGGCACTGAAGCCAGGCTTCGCGAGGTGGAGGAAATGGCGCACAGGCTCAACGACGAGGCCATTCTCCGGGAGATGGCGCTGATACGGTGCAGGCTGCTCCTCGAAGGAGGCCATCTTCATCTGGCTGGAGATGCCCTGAAACCCATCCTGACCAGGAACACCGGATGCCCTGCCACGGCGTACACCAACTCCCTGCTTCTGATGCTCTCCGGAGATCCTTCGGGGGCACTGGATGAGGCTGTGCGCGCCGAGTCCATGATCCCCGGGAACTGCCTGGCTCCCATAAGCATCAACAGCATCACCATCACCCGTGACGAGGTCGGGCTGCAGAAGGAGTGGGCCCTCATCGCGCTGGAGGATCCCGGCGACCGGGAGCAGAGGCTTCAGCGTTTCATGGATACCGGCTCGCCGAGGGCCGCCTGTCGGGCTGCGGGCCTTCTGGCCGCGCTCCTGCACCGCACGGGCCGCACCGACAGGGCGGACGACCTGCTGAAAAGATCCCTGGAGAAGAAGGAATGGTCGGAGATGCGGCGTCAGCGCCATGAAAACATGAGGATCGGCGGGGAATGGAACGACGGTTTCAGGGATGAGGCAACCGCCATGGAAGCTTCGTTTAAGAAAACTTCAAGTCCGGGTTCAAGATTATAAAGGAAATGGACGTCAGGAGTAAGAAAAATTTAGTATGGTGTCCCTCAATAGGGTGATCTTTGAGGCGGGTACGCCGGGGGGCAGGGCGTACGACATGGCGCACATCGCGGTGGTGCTGTCCAGTGTGGCCGTGACCATGGCGGCAAGTGTGGCTTCCATCAACGATGCCCACGGCCAGGCGCTTCACACCCTCGAGTGGGTGTTCACGGTCCTTTTCACGCTGGACTACGGGCTCAGGCTCTACGCGGCCACCAATAGAATGCGGTACGCCCGGAGCTTCTTCGGGGTGGTGGACCTGCTGAGCGTGATCCCGACCTACCTCAGCATCGTGGTCCCCGGCAGCCAGTTCCTCTCCACGGTCAGGTTCCTTCGGATACTGCGGGTGTTTCGGGTGCTGAACCTCTCAGGCTACCAGAGCGAGATGCAGGCCTTTTTCGCCGCCATCAGTGCCAGCAGGAAGAGGATAGTGGTGTTCGTCTTCTTCGTGCTGGTGTGCGTGGTGGTCCTGGGTTCGCTGATGTACACCATCGAGGGGCCGGAGAACGGTTTCGAAAGCATTCCGCTAAGCATCTACTGGGCCATAGTCACCCTGACCACCGTGGGTTACGGAGACCTCTCCCCACGGACTCCGCTGGGGCAGGTCCTCTCCAACGTCATAATGCTTCTGGGATACAGCATAATCGTGATACCCACCGGTATAGTGGCCACTGCCGGCCGTTCCGGGAGGGTCGGCGCCCGCCCGGTCTGCCCCGGGTGTTCCGCCGCCTTCCATCAGGATGACGCCCTGTTCTGCAGGAAGTGCGGCACGGCCCTGAAGCCGGCCGGCGGAAGAGCGGATGTGAATGATTAGCCTGGTCCTTGCGGTGGCCGTTCTGCAGATGCAGTCCTACCGCGAACCCGATCCCTTGATAACTGAGGTCATCGACGCCCCGATGGCTCCGCTGGTCTCGGTTTCGCCCGACTCCTCGGTCTGGCTCCTGCGCACGATAGTGCGAAACCCCCCGATAGCGGCTCTGGCCATGCCTGAGTTGGGCCTTGCGGGGATCCGCTTCAATCCATCCACTGCGGCTTCATCAAGAACATCTGTTTCAAGCGGTCTGATGCTCATGGGTTACCCCGGAGGCGACACGATCAATGTATCCGGCATGCCCGCGGATCTCATGGTGAAAAGCTTTTCCTGGTCGCCTGACGGTTCCATGGCGGCTTTCACACAGGAAACCCCCGAGGGTGTGGAGCTCTGGCTTATCAGGGTTCGTGATGCAACCGCGGTGAGGCTCACGGAACCGATCGTAAGCCTTGTGGCCGAGGCATACCCCGCATGGGTATGTAGTGGCGATGCACTGATCTGCACGGTGATCCCCGGGCAGAGGGGGGATCATCCCGAACCCGATGCGGTGCCGCTGGGGCCGGTGGTACAGGAAACCACCGGCGTTCCTTCCCCCGTCCGGACCCAGCAGGACCTGCTGGGGAGCCCGTACGATGAAGAGCTGTTCCAGTACCACCTGACCACCCAGCTTGCCAGGGTGGGCTTGGACGGAGCAATGGAGACGATCGGGGAGCCGCGCATGATCCTGGACTTCTCGCCCTCGCCTGACGGGAGTTTCCTGCTGGTCACCACGGTGGAAAGGCCGTTTCCATACTCGGTTACCGCGGGGCGCTTCCCGGGCGGGACGGAGGTGTGGGACATGGCCGGCCGCCCGGTGCTGGTTGTTGAAAGCCACGGTGTTCGGGACGGGGTCCCGATAACCACCGGGAGCGTTGTGACCGGAAGAAGGTCGGTCTCCTGGAGGGAGGACGCCGACGCCGAACTCATCTGGGCGGAGGCCCTGGATGGGGGAGACGCGGGGGCGCCGGCTCAGCTTCGCGACAGGGTTTTCGCCATGGAGGCGCCGTTCAGCGGTGAACCCCGTGTGCTGGCGGAATTCGAGAACAGGTTCTCGGGGATCTACTGGTGCGATGACACTCTGGCTGTGGCGTACGAGTGGTGGTGGCCCACCAGGAACGTCAGGGCTTTCCGCCTCAGGCCGGGAGTGGCCGGGGCGGCGCCGGAACTGCTTCTGGACTATTCCTTCGAGGATTCCTACAACGATCCCGGAAGCCCCATGACAGTCCGCGACGGCAGGGGCAGGACGGTCCTTTTCCGCCGGGATGGCTGTCTCTTCTTCGTTGGCGAGGGAGCCTCTCCGGAGGGGGACAGGCCTTTCCTCGATCTGCTGCGGTTGGCGGGGGGAGAGAGGACGAGGCTGTTCACCTCGTCACCCCCCTTCTACGAGTTTCCCGTTCGTTTCCTGGATCGTGACGGGACCCTTCTCCTGATTCGAAAGGAATCTGCATCGCACTACCCCAACTATCACGTTCTGGACCTGCTGACCGGTCAGGATGATCAGGTAACCATGTTTCCCCATCCATACCCCTGGTTCACGGGGATGCACAAGGAGATCGTCACCTACACCAGGGCTGACGGCCTCCTGCTTTCCGCGACCCTCTATCTCCCCCCGGGCTACAGCACCGGCGACGGACCGCTTCCCTTGCTCATGTGGGCGTACCCCCGGGAATTCATCTCGCCTGACGCCGCCGGCCAGGTGTCCGGCTCACCCTTCAGTTTCGACTACCTCGGTTGGTGGAGCCCCGTGGTATGGCTGCTCCGGGGTTATGCAGTGCTGGACGACCCGGCGATGCCCATTGTGGGATCGGGTGGAGAACCGCCGAACGAGAATTACATCCCGCAGTTGGTCATGAACGCCGAGGCCGCCGTGAACGCGGTGGTTGAGATGGGTGTGGCCGACCGGGACCGAATAGCGGTGGGCGGCCATTCCTACGGCGCTTTCATGACGGCCAACCTTCTGGCACACACCGACCTGTTCGCCGCGGGACTTGCCAGGACCGGGGCCTACAACCGCACGCTCACCCCTTTCGGTTTCCAATCCGAGGACAGATCTCTCTGGGAGGCTCCGGAAGCCTACATCAGCATGTCGCCGTTCCTGCACGCCGACCGGATAACCGAACCTCTGCTTCTCGTCCATGGGGCTGCGGACCGGAACACCGGAACCTTTCCCATGCAGAGCGAACGGATGTTCGCCGCTTTGAACGGCCTGGGGGGAACGGCCAGACTGGTGATGCTTCCGCTGGAAGACCACAGCTACCGAGCCAGGGAATCCGTACTGCACGTTATGTGGGAAACTCAGGAGTGGCTCGACAGATACCTCAAGGGTGAACCGGTGTCGGCGCCTTGCCGTTGAACGCCCCGGGACCGTGGGGAATGGCGCACATCGGGCACTCCGGGCCGTTCGTCGCGGCTCCGTAGCCCTTCATTCCCCCTGCGAGGCAGGCCACGTTCCTGAATCCCAGGGAAAGAAGGATGCCCGCGGCCAGGACCGACCTCTGGCCGGTACTGCACACCAGAAGGTAGTCGCCTGAAGGGTCCAGCTCACTGTGCCCGGTCCGGAGGTCGGGGGCCGGGATGTTCAGGGCCCCGGGCAGGTGGGAGCCTGCGAACTCGGTCTGCGCCCTCACGTCCAGCACCTGCGGCCCGGAACCGGACTTGATGGAGCCCGCGGCCTCCTGAGCGGTGACCAGCCTCAGATGACCGGCTGGCAGGCCCCGGTTGGTCCACTGGAACATGCCTCCCTGAAGGTGGCCCTTCACCCGGTCCAGCCCCACCCTGCGAAGCCATACCGCCGTCTCCAGGGCCTCGGCCTCATCGGTGGCCACCAGAAGGATGTCACGGTCCGGCGGTATGACCCAGCCTGCGAAGGTGGGCAGGTTCCCGGTGAAGTCTATGCTCCAGGAGCGGGGAACATGAAGCCCTGCGAATGCTTCGTACCTTCTCACGTCCAGCACGAAGCAGTCCCCGTGGCTCATGGCTTTGTGGAAGGCATCCGCCTCAAGGGGCTCGGGCGGGGGAATGGAGGCAACGGTGGCGGGTCCGCTGCGGTTTATGCCGCTGCACCTGGCGAAGTGGTCGGGGGCGGGCGGCATGCTGCCGGTGAGGGAGTGGATGAATGCGCTTCTGTCGGTGGCAGCCGCAGCGGGGTTGAACCGTCTCTCGTACCCCACCGTGCTGGTGTACTTGGAGGAGATGGCCCTGCCGCACAGCGAGCCGGCGCCGTGGGCGGGGTAAACCTCGCAGTGGTCCGGGAGCGCCATGAGCTTCCTGAGGCTGTCGAAGAGCTTCGAGGCCAGTTCCTCGGCCATTCCCGGGAACAGGTCGGGACGGCCAACGTCGCCCACGAACAGGGTGTCGCCGCAGAACACGCCTGCGGGCGAGTCTCCCCGGGAAGTGTCGGTGACCGTGAAGCTCACGTGCTCAGGGGTGTGCCCCGGGGTCTCCATGACGTCCAGCCTGATGTTCTCGATCTCCAGTACATCGCCCTCCCGGACCCCCAGGTGCGGGAACCGGCATTCCGCCTTCGCGGGCATCACCACCCGGGCCCCGGTGATGGAGGCAAGGTCCATGTGACCCGAAACGAAATCGGCGTGAAGGTGCGTCTCCAGGACATGGGTGATACGGACCCCCAGTTCGGCCGCCGCGGACAGGTAGGCCTGGACGTCCCTGGACGGGTCAACCACGGCGCAGACCGAGCCCCCGGCGATGATGTAGGAGCTGTGGGCCAGCCTGGGTGTGAAGAAGTGTCTTACCAGCATTGAAGCCTCCCTTATCCCGGCCCGTCAGGTTCTGCGGAGTTCAGCCAGGTTCGGCACCAGAGCCCGCATCCTGTCCGCGAACTCCTCAAGGTTTCCCTGGAG
Source organism: uncultured bacterium (assembly GCA_964541235.1). Classification (GTDB taxonomy): domain Bacteria; phylum Fermentibacterota; class Fermentibacteria; order Fermentibacterales; family JCC-6; genus UBA6080. Next base: position 89,195 of record CAZIPI010000008.1, read on the forward strand.
GTTGCCGTACTCCCGTCCCCCGCAGTGGTGAACCCAGCCCGACAGGACTGTGTCGGAGCCGGCGGACACCGTCAGGCTTTCGGTGGTGCCCCCGGTGCATCCGTCGGGCTCCACGGTCTCGCAGGGCCGTATGTCGCTTTCCGTGAGCGCACTCACCAGGCCGTCGAAAACGCCTGGTTCCAGGGGCGTGGTCTCATCCGCGATCACATCCCCGTAGCTGTCCACCACCACCCTGACCTCCTGCGGGGTCACGGTAATGGTGTAGCTCCGGTGATAGGGGGGAGGGACGGACGAGTCCAGGAACCGGTAAACTATCTCGGTGATCACCAGAAGAATCATGATCTCCTCTTCCTTATCCTGTCGTACAGAAGCTGGTGCCTGTGGTTGAACAGCCGCCTGTACGAGAGGAGGACCATGCCCATGGAGCCCAGGGAAGCCCCTGCGGCAATCATGAACATTATCATTATCTGGTACTTGACCGCCACCGCCGGATCGGTGCCGGCAAGGATCTGGCCAGTCATCATCCCCGGCAGGGAAACCACTCCAACGACCATCATGCTGTTGATTATGGGGATCATCCCTCTTCGTACCGCGTCGGCCACCGGTCTTCGGGCCGCCTCCCAGGCCGTGGCCCCCATGGCCAGCTCCATCTCAACCTCGTGCCTCCTCTCGGAGAGGGTCTCGAGGAAGTGGTCGGTGGCCAGAGAGATCCCGTTCATGGTGTTTCCCAGCACCATGCCCAGCAGGGGTATCAGGTAGGCCGGCCTGTACCAGGGCTCCACCCCGATTATGAGCCCCGTGGCGGTGATGGTGACGGCGAGGCTGGTTACCGCCATGGTGCCCAGCGCCAGGGGACCGAGCCCGGAGTACGTCCGGGCGGGACGTCCGACCGCGGTGTGAGCGGCTGTGAGCAGCATGAAAAGAAGGACCGGCAGAAGGGCGGGGAGCGTACTGATCTCGAACACCTTCTGCAGCACGAAACCGATCAGGAGAAGCTGCACCACCGTGCGAAGCGAGGCGAGGGCAAGCTTCTTCTCCATTCTCAGCTTCAGTGCGACGCTTATTCCGCCGGAGACCAGCACGAGGCTGGCCGCCACGGCCACGTCCAGGGCGGAAAGGTCTATCACCGTGTTCTCAGCCTGCATAAGCCGCAGCCCCGTACTCGGAAAGGTCCAGAGACCGGTCGCAGAGCCTTCCGGCCTGTTCCCTGTCGTGGGTCACTATGAGCGCCGAGAGCCCCCGCCTTCTGGTCTCGCTGGCCAGGGTGCCCTCCACCGATGAGACCGCCTCGGGGTCCAGGGCGCTGGTGGGCTCGTCCAGCAGAAGGACATCCGGCTTCAGAAGCAGGGCCCTTGCCAGGCACACCCGCTGCTGCTGCCCCTGGGAGAGGGAACGGGCCTCCTGGGAGAACCTCTGCCGTGAGACGCCGAAGGCTTCAAGAAGGGCAAGGGCGTCAGCCTCCGGAAAGGGGGCTCCCTGTGAGACGCCGTAGGTGAAGGGAAGCGCAAGGTTCTCCTCGACGGTCCCAGGCAGAAGCACCGGCCTCTGGTCAACCAGGACCACCCGCCGCCTGAAAAGGGGCCAGCCCATCTGAGCCGGATGGGCATCGGCAAGAAGCACTTCGCCTTCAGCCGGGTCCACAAGCCCTGCCAGGGCCCTTAGCAGGGTGGTCTTCCCGCACCCTGACGGGCCGCAAAGGGCCACAAGCTCACCCTTGCGCAGCGTAAGCTGGATCCCTTTCAGAAGGACCTTTCCCCCGGCGGAGACGGACAGACCGTTGACCTGCAGCAAAACGGCACCTCCCGGAGCGGTCACAGAATATGATGAAGGCTGAGCCCCGGGGCACGCCCCCTGACGGCGAGCCGGCCATGAAGATGTATATGTATGATATGAAGCTATATACCACAACTGTCCGTTACGGGTTCGATGAGTGAAGCGGGGTACTCCCGGTATTCATCGGAAGCAATTGGCTTTTAACTTGACATCGGCGGTCGAATGCGGTATTGTCGGCACGCTGAACAACCGTGTTCAGTTTACCAGCCCATGGTGGGCGGATTTTTTTAGGAGTGAAATGAACATCTATGTGGGAAACCTGTCGTACAGCATCACCGAGAAGCAGCTTGAAGAACTCTTCGCCGAGTTCGGAGAGGTAACAAGCGCCCGTCTCATAACCGACAGGGACACCGGAAGGCCCAAGGGCTTCGGTTTCGTCGAGATGGCCGACAAGGCAGCCGCCGAGTCCGCCATCAGCGCCCTGGATGGCAGAGAGGTCGGCGGCCGCGACCTCAGGGTGAACGAAGCCACCCCCAGAGAGGACCGTCCCCGCACCGGCGGCAATGGTCCCAGAAGGCCCCGTTTCTAGACAACGGTTCCGAGAAGAGCCCCGAAGGCCCCAAGCCTTCGGGGTTTTTTTCTGCACCGCAGAGCCAAAGCGTTACTTGACGCGCTTTTCGCCAGTTGTTAGTTTTGCGTGCTGAACAACGATGTTCAGTATGGTATGGGCCTTGTGGAGGGTGCTTTTGGCACTTAGGAGAGAAATGAACATCTATGTTGGAAACCTGTCGTACGACATGACAGAGAAGCAGCTTGAAGACCTCTTCGCCGAATTCGGAGAGGTGACAAGCGCACGTATCATCACCGACAGGGACACCGGAAGGCCCAAGGGCTTCGGTTTCGTGGAGATGGCCGACAAGGCGGCCGCGGAAGCAGCCATCAGCGCCCTGGACGGCAGGGAAGTCGGCGGACGCGACATCAGGGTCAACGAGGCCCGTCCCAGGGAAGAGCGTCCCAGGAACGCCGGCCCCCGGAGACCGCGCTACTAAAGCAGGCATAACGACCCCGGAGGTCCCAAACCTCCGGGGTTCTCGCGTTTGGCCCCTTCACTATTCTGGTTGAAGGGCGACAGAAGTTGTAATT
>CAZIPI010000009.1:0-6067 GCA_964541235.1 uncultured bacterium
GCGTGGGTCCCTCCGCCGAACTTCTGCATGGAGCTGGTGTCGGTGCCTCCGGCTACGAGGATCTCGAGCTGATGGTCTATCTTCTTCTCCTCGGCGATGTCCCTGATGAAGCTCACCAGGCTGGTGGAGCTTATCACGCTGGAGTCCTGAACCTTTATGGCAACGCCCTTGCCCAGTTCGCATATCCTTCTTGAGCCGGGCCAGCCCGGCGTGTCGGCGGAACCGGTGATGTCGGCGGCTATGCCTATGTGTGGCTCGATGGAGAGGGCTGCCACGGTGGAGCCCCTGAGGCCGACCTCCTCCTGGGAGGTGCCCACGCAGTACACGTCTATGTTGGGATTGTCATACCTCTTGAAGGCCTCGGCGATGATATGGACACCAACCCTGTCGTCGAAGGCCTTGGCCAGGAAGCAGTCGCCCAGCTCGGTGAAGGGGGTGTCCATGCTGACCCAGTCGCCCCTCTCCACCATCTCCTTCACCTTCTCGCCGGGGAGGCCGAAGTCAAGGAAGAGCTTCTCGAGTTCCATGGGGTGCTTCGCGGCCTCGGGTGTCAGGGCGGGCTGGTGGCAGACCACCGCGGGGAGGATGCCGGCCTTGCGGGTGTGGACCCTCACGCTGTGGCCGAAGATGCTCTGGGGCTGCCAGCCCCCCACCGGGGCCATGCTGGCGAAGCCGTTCTCGTCTATGTTGTAGATCAGGAAGCCAATCTCGTCGATGTGACCCGCGAGCATCACCCTGAGCCTCTCCTCGCCGGCCTGCCCGTGCCTCACGGCGATGAAGTTCTTCATGGGGTCGGTGTAGGTCTCGTCGGCAATGTCCCCGAGTTCGTTTATCAGCAGGTCGAGGACCGCGTCCTCCCTGCCGCTTACTCCGTCGGTCTCACAAAGCTTCTTCAGGAGTTCCATCTCATCGGCCCCTTCCAGCGGCGCCGACCCAGGTGAACCCGGCGGCGTCATCGTGAGTGCCGGGCTTGTCACCGGCGAATGATATGGACGCTAGAACCGTGGCGGCTGCCAATTCGGGGTCCAGGCCGAACTCCAGCATCAGGTTGAGGTAGTAGATCTCGATGATGCCGCTGGCTGACCAGTCCACCGACCTGTCGTAGCCGGAAACGAACGTACCGCCCCGCTGCCTTCCGAGCATTGCTGGAAGCCTTCCGCCCATGATCTCGCATGACGAGAAGTGGACCAGCCTGGCGTTCCGGGAAACCGACTCGATGCACTCCACCAGCGTGGCCAGGGGGATCATGCCCCCCCTGCAGCTCACGCCGTCAACGGTGGCGTGGGAGGAGATGAGCAGGTAGAGGTCGCCGGGGAGCATGGAAGCCTCGACGCACATGCTTCTCAGGTCCTGGTCGCTGTGGAACCAGCGGTGCCTCACCTGAACCCCCGGAACCCTTCTGAACCACTCCGAAAGCATTCCCCCGAACGAGTAGTGGGGTTCGTCGAGTGACTCCTCCCACTCGGCCTCCAGTATCACAAGCCACTTGCCCCCGGTCTCATCACCGAACCTGTAGCCTTCCCATGGCGACCAGGAAACGCCTCCGGAAGGGCGCCACATGCCCGTGAGCCGCCCTTCGGCTATCTCGAACCAGCCTTCCCCCTCCGCGGCGGGCTCGGTGTAGGTGAATACCAGCCTTCCGGCCTGGTTCACCGTTCCCTCGACGCTGGAGAGCCCCTGGTATGTGTAGTAGCCGGTGACCCGGCTGCCCTGCTGGGTCAGTACCATCCTGCCGTAGGTGGTCTCCCACGTTCCCGAGAAGTCCACAACTGAGAGGAGCGCAAGGAACAGGATCATTGTCTTTCCTCCAGAACCGCCCGTATCCTTCGGACCCCCCGGGATGAGCTTTTCTCCGAGAGTATCCTGAACCCCAGCAGTTCCCCCGTGTTGGTCACGTGGGGGCCGCCGCATATCTCCTCTGAGAAGTCCCTGATGCAGTAAACCTTCACCTTCTCGCCGTAGCGGTCCTTGAAGAAGCCAAGGGCCCCGTTCTCCAGTGCCTCGTCCGGTGTCATCTCCCTCACGGTGACGTCCAGGCCTGCCCTGATGGCCCGGTTCACAAGCTCTTCCACCGCTTCGATCTCCTGCTGCGTCATGGGGTCGGGGTGGCTGAAATCGAACCTGAGCCTCTGGTCCGTTATGTTGGAGCCCTTTTGGGCCACGTGGTCTCCCAGCACCCTCCGAAGGGCGGCGTGAAGAAGGTGGGTGGCGGTGTGAAGCCTTGTCACCACATCGCTGTGATCGGCGAGACCGCCCTTGAACTTCTGCTCGGCGCCCTTCCTGGAGAGCTCCCGGTGTTTCTCGAAGGCCTCCTCGAAGCCTTTCATGTCAACCGTCATGCCTTCCTCGGCGGCAAGGTCGGCGGTGAACTCCACGGGAAAGCCGTATGTGTCGTAGAGCCTGAAGGCAACCCTGCCGGGTATGGTTCCCGACGGGTTCTTCAGAAGGTTGGGCAGCAGCTTCTGGAACTCCTTCACCCCAACCTGGAGGGTCTTTCCGAAGAGCTCCTCCTCCCTCTCGAGCTCCTCGCGCACCCTTGCCGCGTTGCGCTCCAGTTCGGGGCAGCACCCGCACTCGGCGTGTATGACCCGCTCGGCCAGTTTCCAGGTGAAGCCTTCGGGAATGCCCAGCTTCATGCCGTGCCTGGCTGCGAGTCGGATGAGCCTTCTGAGAACGTAGCCCTGATCCAGGTTGGAGGGGGCTACGCCCAGGTCGTCGCCCAGGATGTGGGCGGCGCTCCTGATGTGGTCGGCGATTATCCTAATGCTTCTCAGCTGCCCAGGGTCGGGTTCCCCCTCGATACGGGCCAGTTCGCGTATGCCGGAGAAGAGCCCCTGGAACTCGGCTATCCCGTAAACGCTCTGGTGGCCCTGGAGCATGGCGGCGGTCCGCTCCACGCCCATGCCGGTATCCACGCTCCTGAGCTTCATGGGTTCGTATGTGCCCGCGGGGGTCTTGCGGTACTGCATGAAGACGTCGTTCCATACCTCGAAGTACTTGCCGCAGGAGCAGCCGGGCCTGCATCCGCCGCCGCACGGCTCCTTCCCGGTATCGTAGAACATTTCCGTGTCGGGCCCGCAGGGGCCGGTCTTGCCGGTCGGGCCCCACCAGTTGTCCTCCATGCCCAGGTAGTGGATCCTGCTCTCGGGAATGCCGGCCTCCATCCAGAGGGAGGCTGCCTCGTGGTCGGGAGGGACGAGGTCGTTGCCGCCGAACACGGTCACGGACAGCCTGTCGGGGTGGAAGCCCAGCCACTGCTTTCCCGTGAGGAACTCGTAGCTCCATGTGATGGCCTCGCGCTTGAAGTAGTCTCCAAGCGACCAGTTGCCAAGCATCCTGAAGAAGGTGAGGTGCGAGGGGTCGCCAACAGAATCTATGTCGCCGGTCCTGATGCACTTCTGCACGTTCACCAGCCTGCGGCCGACGGGGTGTTTCTCGCCGAGAAGGAAGGGCACCAGGGGCTGCATTCCCGCGGGCGTGAAGAGGATGGTGGAATCGTTTTCGGGTATCAGGGAAGCCCCGGGTATAACCGAGTGCCCCTTACCCCTGAAGAACTCGATGTAGAGTTCGACCAGGCGGCTGGTGGTCATGTTCTAGAACTCCTTCTGGAATATCCTGTACCGCTTGTAGATGTCGGCCTTGATGTCCTTCTCGAGAATGGCCCTCATGGGGGTGTTGTTCTCCAGCACCCAGGAAAGCTCCCCCCGGCCCATGCCGAGCCTGTGGCTCTCCCTCACTATGCTGTCGACAATCAGGGCTTCAAGCCCCCTTCCCCTGAACTCCTTCTTCACCCCCATCAGCAGCACCCTCACCCTGTCTATCCTCACACGGAACGGGGGCACCTTGAGGGCCAGGACCGTCGGAAGCAACCTTCCGCCGCCTTTCCTGATCCCGATGTTGGCGTCGGGAAGGGCGACCCCGAAGGCCACCGGGACTCCGTCGAACTCCACCACAGGAGCCATGGACGGCACTATCATCAGCTTCATCTCCTGTGCCAGGGTGTCGAACTCCCTGCGGGTGGTGGGGACGAAACCCCAGTTCTCGCTCCAGCACTCGCGGTAGATGTCCATGATCACCCGGAGGTCGGCGGTGAAGTTCCTGATGTCTATCGGGCGCAGAGAGACGTTCTCGCGTCGCCTCACCAGTTCGGCCACCCGTGTCAGACGGTCGAAGTCGTGCCTGTCCTTCTCGGCCCAGTATGCAAGAAGGTCCATCTCCTTCCTGAAACCGGCTCCGAGTATCAGTTCCTGATACCACGGCGGATTGTGGGGCATCATCACCATGGGCGGCGTGTCGAACCCCTCCACCAGGCAGCCGCAGGTTTCGTTGGTGCTGAAGTTGAAAGGCCCCTGGATCCTCTCCATGCCCCTCTCCCGGACCCACTCCGAGGCACTGTTCAGAAGGGCGGTGGCGGCATCCTGGTTCCTGTACGCCTCGAAGAAGCCGAAGTGACCGGTCTTCTCGCCATGGTACTCAACGAAAGCGTGGTTGACTGTGGCACACACCCTGCCCACTGCCTTCCCGTTCCCGTCCCGGGCCAGAAGGAACTCAACGTCGGCATGCTCGTGGAAGGGATGCCTCTTCCTGTCCAGGCTGTTCCTGGAATCCATGAGGAGGGGCGGAACCCAGACAGGGTCGCCCCGGTTGATCCGGAACGGAAGCCTTATGTACTCACGCTTCCGGGCCGGGCTGTCAACCCTCTCGATCGTGATCGGCATGGCCCCCCTCAGATGAGCCCCAGGCGGCGCCCGACCGTTTTGAAGACCTCGAGAGCCCTGTCTATTATCTCAGGTGTGTGGCTTGCCATGTAGCTGGTTCGAAGCATCGCCTCTCCCTGGTCAACTGCGGGGCTCACCACTGCGTTGGTGAACACACCGTTCTCGAAGAGCTCCTTCCAGAACCTGAAGCAAACAAGGTCCTCCCCCACGATGATGGGGACTATGGGCGCCTCGCTGTTGCCAACGTTGAACCCCATGTCCCGAAGGCCGCATCGGCACCTTTCGGCGGCATCGTGCGATTTCTGGACAAGGCCGGGTTCCTCCCGCAGTATCTCAAGAACAGCGAGAACGGTTGCCACCGCAGGCGGCGGAAGGCTCGCGCTGAATATGTTGGTCCGGGCTACATGCCTTATGTAGTCTATCACCGTCTCGGGACCCGCGCCGAAACCGCCAATGCAGGCGAAGGACTTGCTGAAGGTCCCCACCAGAAGGTCAACTCTCTCCTCGCACCCCAGGTGTTCCGCGGTTCCCCTTCCGTGGGCTCCCATGGCCCCCACCCCGTGGGCGTCGTCCACCAGGAGCCTCACGCCGAACTCGGCGGAGAGCCTGGCCAGGCCCGGTATGTCGGCCAGGTCGCCCTCCATGCTGAAAACGCCGTCGGTGATTATCATGCCGGGATGCCCTTTGTTGGTCTCAAGCTGATGACGAAGGTTGTCAAGGTCGTTGTGCCTGTACTTCACCACCTTCGCATAGCCCATGCGGGTTCCGTCAATGATGGAGGCGTGGTTCTTCCTGTCTATGAAGAGCACGGTGCCCCTGTCGCCCAGGGTGCCTATCACACCCAGGTTGGCCTGAAAGCCTGTGCTGAACGTTACGCAGGCTTCCTTGCCCAGGAACGATGCCAGCTTCTCCTCAAGTTCGAGATGGATGTCGAGGGTGCCGTTGAGGAACCGGCTTCCGGTGCAGCCGGTGCCGTACTTGCGTATGGCTTCGCAGGCCTTCTCCATGACCAGGGGGTGATCGGTGAGCCCAAGATAGTTGTTGGAGCCCAGCATGATGACCTTCCGCCCCTGCATCTCCATCTCGGCGCCCACATGGCCCGAAAGAGGCACGAAGTAAGGGTAGAGACCCAGCGCCTTCACCTGCGCGGGCCTGTGGAACTCACCGCACTTCCGAAAAATGTCCATGTCTGGTGAACCCTGTTCTGCTGGAGTGACAGTCTCGAAAATAACTTCCCGGAATCTAACACCCTTCGGGGTGAATGGAAACAACCCCGCGTATTATCTTTGACCCAACATTCAGGATGTGAAAATGAAGAACGTATTCCTCACCGGAGCCACGGGTTTCGT
>CAZIPI010000009.1:6167-15441 GCA_964541235.1 uncultured bacterium
ACATTCAGGATGTGAAAATGAAGAACGTATTCCTCACCGGAGCCACGGGTTTCGTTGGCGGCTCTCTGGCAAGGCTGCTTTCGGGCAGCGGCCACAGGGTCACGGCTGCCGTGCGTGCCTCCTCGAACGTTTCCAGGGTTCCCCCTGGCTGTGCCATTGCCAGGGTGGATCTTCTGGACCCATCCAGCATGCTCAGGCACATGGAGGGCGCCGACGTGATCCAGCACGTGGCCGGGGCGGTCAAGGCCAGGACGCAGGAGGAGTTCGACATAGCCAACGCGGCGTCCACCGCGGCCCTGGTGAAGGCTGCGGGAACATCCTGCCCCGGGGCGCGCTTCATACTCACATCCAGCCAGGCCGCCGCCGGCCCCTGCGGTACCGGCCCGGTGACGGCCTACGGAAGAAGCAAGCTTCTGGCCGAGAGGGCGGTGACCGGTTTCCCCGACCACGTGATAGTAAGGCCCCCCGCGGTGTTCGGCCCGGGCGACGATGCCACAAGGGACCTCTTCAAATGGGCCTCTAGGGGCCTGTTCGCAAGCCCCCTTGGCAAAGGCGCCTTCTGCGCCATCTTCGTGGACGACCTGGCCCGGATGATGGCGAAGGTGATGGACTGCCCCGAAGCCGGGGGGAGGATACTGCAGCCCTCCTATCCTGAGCTGATAACATGGACGGCGTTCCATCAGGCCCTTCAGCAGGCGGCGCGCAGAAGGGTGCTGCACGTTAGGGTCCCGAAGGCGCTGGTGCACTTTGCGGGAGCCATGGCCGAGGCCATGGCGGGCCTCACCGGAGCCTGCCCAATGGTAACCCGCGACAAGGCCCGGGAACTCACCGCCGGTGAATGGGTGCTTGGGCAGGACCATGTATCGGGACTGCTGGGCTGGGAGCCGGAAGTGCCGCTGGTGGAGGCTCTCAGGCTCTCGATGGGTTCAGGCTCCCCTCAGAAGTATCCAGACTGACAGAACGGCCATGTTCATCACCGTCACCGGTAAGCCTGCCCTGGCGTACTCGCGGAAGGTGATCGTGACCCCGTTGCTCCTGGCCTGCTCTATCACTATGAGGTTGGCCATGCTTCCAATGGTGAGAAGGTTTCCCGCGTAGGTGGTGGCAAGGCTCAGTATGTACCACAGAACGGTCCCGCCCTGGGGCATGTGGGGACTCAGCAGGACGGTGGCCGGCACATTGCTGACCATGTTGCTCAGGACCACCGCGGATACGGACAGGGCATAAGGGTTCGAGAGGGAGATGCCCCTCTCCTCCAGCAGCGCCAGAAGCGCCTGCGGGATCCCCGAGGCGCTGAAGCCGGCCACCACAACGAACAGACCGCAGAAGAGGGTCATCAGGTGCCAGTCCACCAGGCCGAGTATGGAGCGGGTGTGCATCTTCCTGCTCAGAAGCAGAACACCGGCCACGGCTATCACCGACCACTCCCTGGGCAGCCCGGTGAACAGGAGCACCACAACGGCCAGCGCCGCCGTGAGCCCTTTTGCAGTCTGCCAGCGGTTGAAGTCGGGCCACTTCCTCTCGCTCGGGGGCTCGCCGGCCTGCAGGAAGAAGCGTTTGCCGTAAACCAGCCGTATCACGAGGAACGTGAGGACGAGGCACACCAGTGACGGCGGACCGCACCAGAACAGGAACTCGCGGAATGACAGACCCGCGGTCTGGCCGATGAGCATGCTCTGGGGGTTGCCTATGATGGTTGCGGCGGAACCGAGGTTGGTGGCCATGGCAAGCCCTATGAGAAAGGGCACCGGGTTCAGTCCCCTGCGTCGAAGGGCGACGGCAAGCACCGGAGTGAACGCGAGACATATGATGTCATTGGCCAGCACCGAGGCGAGAAGGCCGCTGGTGACCATGAGAACCAGCAGGAACCTGCCGGGGTTGCCGGCCATTGAGGCTATCCTCACCGCCAGCCAGGTGTAGAACCCGCCGAGCCTGAGCTGGGCCGACACTATCATCAGGCCGTAAAGAAGCAGAAGCGTTCCCAGGCTGATGGATCCCAGCGCCTCGGCAGGGGTGAGCACCCTGAACAGCACCATGGCAATGGCCCCCAGCAGGGCGATGCCGGTCCTGTCCACCGCAAGCCTGGGCACCCCGCCCAGCGCCACGCCGGCGTATGTGACGAAAAAGACCATTGCGGAGACCGTTACCGGATCCATGCACCCTCCCGGCAAGTGCGGAGTATAGCAAAAGTGGGGGTACAACGGTCCAGCGGGCCGCAGTGACCCATAACCCCCGAGCGGTTATAAATCGGTCTGCCGGGCAGGACCGGGAACGGGAACGCCTGAGACCGGGGAGTGTTGCCTGCCATGGCAGCGGCCGAGGGAAGGGACGCATGGCATGAACAAGGTAGTCCTTCGCGGAAGCTACAGGGAAATCGGCCGACAGCAGGGTGAACTGCTGAAGGAGCAAGGCTGTGTCCTTCCAGCCCCCCGCCGGGATATGCTGGGTTTCGCAGTTGAATGCATGGAACTGATGCGCCGGCACACCCCATGGCTGCTGGAAGAGCTGGTTGGCATTGAAGAGGCCTCTGGTCTTGACCATGACTCTCTTCTTGCCCTTTCGATATGCGCCCCCTACGACCCGGAGGATCTTCCGCACAAGGCATGCACCGTCCTTGCTGTCCTTCCTGAGCTTTCCTCCGAAGGGCGCACTCTTGTTGGACGCAACTTCGACTTCTTCCACGATGTATCCGCCGGGTCCGCTTCCACATACATCACCTACCCGGCTGAGGGGTTTTCCAGCCTTGGGAACTGCGACATCTGGACTGGGCGCGAGGACGGCATCAATGAAGCAGGCCTGTTCGCGGGGCAGGCAGCCTTCTTCAGACGGGGCATTAAGCCCGGCATAACCTTCTGGTTCATCGTGAGGGCCCTGCTTGACCGCTGCGCAACGGTCGGCCAGGCACTGGAGATGCTGTCGGGCTTCCCGCTCACGGGAAGCTGGACCTACCTGCTGGCTGACAGGAACGGCGATGCTGCGGTGGCTGAACCGGCTCCGGACGGCCGCCTTGCGGTGAGAAGGGCCGAGAACGGGCTTCTTCTGCTGACGAACCATGCGGTCTGTCCCGAGTGCCGGGGTCAGGAGGACTGGGTCCCTCCGGACTCGCATCCACGGTATGACCGTCTCAGGAAGCTGCTGGGAAGCGGCGGAAAAGTCGACAGGGCAATGGTCGCATCGGCTCTCAGCGATCATGAAGGACTTGTGTGCTCCCATGGAGCGCATTTCCCTTCACGGAGGTTCGGAACGCTCTGGTCTGTTGTCGGATCTCCCGGCGAGAGGAGCCTTGAGATAGCCGGGGGCAATCCATGTGAAACCGAGTATATCAGTGTGGCTTTCTGAGAACGTGCTCGCATGGGTGTGGAACGCGCCCGGCCTGTATACTGCAGACGCTGGGAGCCGTTCCCTCAAGGGATAGGAAAGACACGAACCGGGAGTCGAGAGGAGGGTGAGCCATGGCAAAGAGCCAGGACAAGGTCAAGGAAGTGAAGAAGAAGCCGGAGAAGTCACTGAAGGAGAAGCGCAAGGAGAAGAAGGAGAAGAAGGCCAAGAGCTGACACGGTCAGAGAGGGCTGTCTCCCGCACCTTCAAGGTAATCCAGCACACCGGCCATGACCTGTTCTCGTTCACAGTCCCTGAACATCTCGTGGTCGGTCCTTTCGAACATGAGGATGCGCTTCAGCACGTCCGGGGTGGAGATGCCCCCGTGTATAATTCCGGCGCTTTTCCAGTGGACCCTTCTGTCGCGCCTGCCCTGAAGGATCAGCGTCGGCGCAGTCACCATGGAAAGCTTCTTCCTTGTGATCCCCGCAAGTTCGATCATGGTGTTTATGGATGACATTGGCGCCCTGCGGTAGTTCCTGTCCGATGCCAGCATTTTCCTGTCGGTGTAGAACGGTGTCATGTCCCAGCTCTTGAAGACCCTGCCCAGCACATGTCTCATGAAGCCCAGCAGGTGCCCCGGGGTGAAGGGGCTTGCCAGGTGAACGGCGGCGCCGGCCAGAACAAGTGCCCTGACCTTCCAGGGGCTGTCCGCGGCAAGGTTGAGAGCCAGCAGACCGCCCATGCTGTGACCTATGACGACGGTGCCTCCGTCCTCGCCCGACGCTTCTTCAAGGGACCTTCCGGCGTCTTCAAGCCAGTCCTTCCAGGTGAAGCCTGCGATCATCTCCCATGACCGGCGGCCGTGGCCACGGAGGGTGGGAACGACAGGGGAGAATCCCCTCTTCCTGAGGGCCGGGATGAGGAACTCGAAGGCGAACGGGCCCGAGGTGAAACCGTGTATGAGAAGGACCTTGCAGGGTTTCACGGTCCACCCACCAGGGCCAGCAGATCCTGAAGGGTGGCCCTTCCCGCCTCCACCACTTCCACGGGCTTCCTGCCGGCGGAGGTAACCGCCTGCAGAGCATCGGAGGGGGAAAGCCCCCTTGCCCTGCAGAGCCACGCTGCGAGAACTATCCCTGTCCGGCCCATTCCGGCGTAGCAGTGCACCACCACCGGAATGCCCATACTTTCGGATCCGGCCAGGAACGGCATGATCCGGTGGCTCATGTCGGAAGGGGATATCAGGTTGAAGTCCTCCACCGGGTTCCAGAGAACGTTCCCGGGTCCGAAGAACCTTCCGTAGCTCTCCACCAGGGGATTCTGGTAGTCCTCCAGCTGGGAAGGCGACAGAAGGCACACAACCCTTCCGATGCCCCTGTCCTTCATGAACGACAGCCAGCGTTCCACCTGCCCGCTGGTATGACCGGGCTTGCACGCTCCGTGAACGACGGTTTCCCCGGGCCGGGCCGGGCCGAAATTGTGCATCAAAGCGCTTTCCCTTCAACCCTTTTCCAGGCCAGCGCCAGGAAGTAGCAGACACCAGCGGAGAGAATCACAGCGGCGCCCGAGGTCAGATTCCAGTGCCACGCCGCCAGCAGGCCGGCGGTGGTGAACACGATCCCCAGAACCACCGCCCAGAGCATCATGAGGGAGAGCCTGCGGTTGAACATGCCGGATATGGCCGCCGGTATGGTGAGAAGGGCTATCACCATGATGAGCCCCACCACCCGCATCATCATCACGACGGACACCGCCACAAGGCACAGCAGGGTGATGTGAAGGGCGCCTGCGGGAAGCCCCCTGACCTCGGAGAAGACCTCATCGAAGCTCACGGCCTGAAGCGGCCTGTAGAGAAGCGCTACAACAAGCAGAACCACGGCGTCCAGAACCGCCATGGCGATCAGTTCCCACGACGACACCGCCAGTATGCTTCCGAACAGGTAGCTCATCAGGTTTGCCTTGTAGCCGGGCGTCAGGTCAATGAAAAGCACGCCGAGGGCCATTCCGATGGCCCACATGACCCCTATCACGGTGTCCGCCCTCTGCCTTCCCCTCCGGGTGACCAACCCCATTATCACTGCCGCCGCGAGGCTTACCAACAGGGCGAACGCGAGGGGCCACATCCCCTGCCTTGCGGCCGCGGCCCCCGTTCCCGAGAGGACCGAGTACTGAAGCCAGTAGCCCAGCCCAACCCCTCCGTAGGCGGCATGGGCGATCCCCCCGCTTACAAACACTATCCGGCGCACCACAACGAAGCTGCCTATGACCCCGCAGGCTATGCTCACAAGAAGCCCCGCGGCCAGGGCGTTCCTCATGAAGGTCATCTGAAGGGCTTCAAGCATCAGCCGCCGCCCTCGTGAACGGGGAAGACCCGGTGGGGGACCTCGCCGTGGGTGATTATGTCCACCGGGCACTGGTACGTCTTTCCGATGGATTCTGCGGTAAGCTTGTCCTTCCCGTGATAGTGCAGTGTCCTGTTGAGGCAGGCGATGGTCTTCACCTCCGAGAACACCGCGGTCAGGTCATGGCTGGTCATGATTATGGTCACTGTCCCGTTGAGCTTCCGCAGAAGGTCGTAAACAGCGGAGGAAGCGCCCGGGTCCATGCTGGCGGTGGGCTCGTCCAGCAGCAGGATCGAGGGAAGGACCGCCAGCGCCCTGGCGAAAAGGACCCGTTGCCTCTGCCCCATCGAAAGCTCTCCCATGGGTCTGCCGGCAAGGTCCAGCATGCCGGTCCTTTCAAGGGCGTCGGACACGATCTCCCTGTCCCGGGGCGTGAGCCTCCCGAACAGGTTGCCCCCATGGACCCTTCCCATGGAGGCCACCTCGCGGACCGTGACCGGGAACCATGGGTCGTGGCCGCCGCTCTGGGGAACGTAGCCGATGTGGCGTCTTCCGCCCGCGGGGGGCTCTCCCATGATGGAAACCGACCCGCTCCTGACCGGAACGAGGCCCAGCAGCACTCTTAGAAGCGTTGTCTTTCCCCCGCCGTTCGGGCCGATTATCCCCAGGAAGTCCCCCGGGGGGACGGTCAGGTTCACACTGTCGAGGACCACTTCCGGGCCGTAGCCGGCGGTGACCCCCTTCAGGACTATCGCTTCGCCGGTGTCATTCAACTGATCCTCCAGCGATGGATTCGGCGATCTGACGCATGCTGCCTGCCCAGTCTTCGGAAAGGGGACTGACCAGAACCACCGATCCCCCGATCTCCCGGGCGACGATGTCCGCTGCGTCGGCGGAGAACTCGGGCTGGGCGAAGACCACCGTTATCCCCCGCTCACGGGCAAGGCGGATAGCCTCGGCAAGCTCCGAGGGGCTGGGCTCCTGTCCCCCCTGCTCCACCGATATCATATCAAGGCCGAACTCATCGGCGAAGTAACCCCACGCAGGGTGGAAGACCATGAAGCCGGTGGAGCCGGACCGCAGGAGGAGAGCCCCGATCTCCCGGCTCAGAAGGTCCAGCTCGGCCTGGAAAGCCTGGAGGTTTTCGGCGTAAACCTGCGAGTTGCCGGGATCCATCTCCTGCAGGGCACGGCAGATGTTTCCGGCCTGTGTCTTCACAAGGCCCGGAGCCAGCCAGATGTGTGGGTCCGGCGAACCCTCATCATGCCCGTGTCCGTGACCCTCGTTTCGGGCAACCCTTGTTATCCCCGCGGCGCTGTCCACAATCCTCATCCCGGGATTCATCGCCGCGATCCGCTCCATCCACGCATCCTCGAACGGAACGCCTATCGTGAAGTACACGGAAGCTTCCTGAAGCGCAGCCATCTGCGCGGGCCTTGGTTCGTAGGTGTGGGGGTCGCTGCCGGCCTCCACCATCACCGTAACGTCAACAAGGTCTCCCGCTATCCTCTGAACGAACTGCTTCTGGGGTACGATGCTGACGAAGACGGAGAGCCTTCCCCCGGAAGCAGTGGGAGGAGTCCCGCATGAGAGCATCAGTAAAAGAAGGATCACCAGGGAAACGCTGAAGCCCTTCATCTAGTCTTCCCCGCATCTCAGGCAGTCCGGGCAGAGCCCGGTGATCTCAAGGATGTGCCCCGTGACCTCGTACCCTGTCCGCGCCCTTACATGCGCGAACAGGGGCAGAAGGCCGCAGCATGGGAACTCGGTGACGCGGCCGCATTTCGTGCAAACAACGAAGTGGGTGTCGCCGAAGCTGGCGCTGTAGGACTGGCAGTGCCCTCCGGAATGGACCCTCCGGATCATTCCGAGCTTCTCGAAGAGCTCGAGGGCACGGTAGACCGTTACCAGTCCGAGACCGGGATGGGACACCCTGCCCAGTCTGCAGACCTCCTCGGGGGTGAGACCTTCCCGGTTATCGGCGAGAACCTGCAGAACGGTCTTTCTTGGACGCGTGAGCCTTACGCCGAACGCCTTCAGAGTTTCAACCCAGGGCTTGTAACTGGAAATCTTTTTCATCTGTTATGGATAGCACAGCAATGGAAGCTTGTCAACGAGGAGATGGCTCAACCAATAAACCACCAGCAGGGTCACAACAAGGGGCTCTTCCTTTCTCACCTGTCGATAATTATCTTGGATAGGCTTTGGGAAACATCTCATCATATGCTCATTGGTGAGTTTTCTCCGACATTGTTATATAGAAATAGTAGGAATCAATGAGCCGGGCATCAAAGAAGGCAGTGTACTGGGCATCCGGACTTGTAACTCTACGAATGCTCCTGGTCTTTGCTCTCGGAAACCCTTGGACATCTTCGTGGAATGAATGGATCATGGCATACGACTCACCCCAGTACATACAGATGGCCACGGATCTCAGCGACGGCAGCCATGACCAGGCCGGCATGTGGATGCCCGTTTATCCAATCTTCCTTGTATTCACCCGGTCGGTGCTCCAGCCTGACTTCCTTCTGACAATTCTTCTTCAGCAGTTGTTCGCAGGTCTTTCCGGAATTGCATGCTACGGAATCGTAAAGTGTGTTTCCGGCTCTTCCAGGGCAGCTCTGTTCGCACTTACGGCCATGATTCTTGCTCCGGCAAACATCCTCTGGTCGACCCTTGTTCTTACTGACGTTCCCAGTTCTGCAGTAACAGCTTTCTCAGGTCTTCTTTGGATTCTTGCAGTGAGACGCAGGGACAGTATGGGTGCATTCCTGCTATTGATGACTGCATGTGGTCTGTTTACAGGCCTTAACTCAATGATACGTCCAATCGGAATGATGGCAGTCTTCATCTTTTCCATTGCGCTGATTCTTCTTGTGCCACTAGGGAGGTTGAAGGGTGTGCAAGCTCTGGCAGGAACCGCCTGCTTCGCGACAATGGCAATCCTTCCTCCAACCGTCTGGAGGATCCACAACCGCACCGAATTCGGTCTTGACGCCGTTTCGACCCAGCAGGCGTACGAACCCCTCAAGCGTCTGTGGATGATAGACAACGACTCTTACGACCAATGGGTCGAATATCACACCGGTCTCGATTCGATGGCGATGAACGACAGCGGGATCAACTGGTCGGTACGGGACAGCATCTACACCCATCGTACAATGGAGCTATTTGCCAGTAATCCTGTAAGATACATAATACCACATCTCACAGGCTGGCCCAGGCTGTTCTCTACCGGACTTCATGCAACGAGATTTCTCAGACCACTCTACGCAGGATCAGTACCGAGAGCATACTACCTGGTAGTGATGGCAGTTCAAGGTCTGTTCATCGGCGGTTTCCTGTATGCCATCTTCACACCCTTCATCAGAAGGAAGTATACGGATCTTCTCCTGATCGCGGTTCTATGGTTCCTGGGCACGGCAGCCTCAACCGGTCCGATAGCTTATTCCCGATACTCCCTCACTTTTCTTTGGAGCTGGGTATCATTGTTCGGAATATGCCTGGACCGTGTTATTGGGGGACACTTAGTTTTCCCTTCGGGAAAAACCAAAGCGTTATTGGGGGACACTTAGTTTTCCCTTCGGGAAAAACCAAAGTGTCCCCAGAAC
>CAZIPI010000009.1:15541-82339 GCA_964541235.1 uncultured bacterium
GTTATTGGGGGACACTTAGTTTTCCCTTCGGGAAAAACCAAAGTGTCCCCAGAACTGCTCCTAGCGCACCACCATGAAGCGGCCGGTGGAGGTTGTGCCGCCCCCGGTGAAGCGGGCCACGTAGAGCCCGGCGGGAACGGGCCTGTCTCCCGAATCCCTGAGGTTCCAGACCAGGCTGTGAATGCCCGGGCCGGTCACACCGTTCACCAGCGTGACAACGCTCCTGCCCGCCAGGTCGAAGACCTCGAGACACACCATGCCCGCCTGCTCCAGGCTGAACCCCATCGAAACGGCCTGAGTTGCGGGATTGGGCGCCGGGGGACGGAATCCGGTGACCGCCACGGGCGCCGCTGTGTGCCCGGTACCGGTACCGGACACGGTGATGGAGCCCTGGTAGGTGAAGTGGTTCCGCGCCCATACGGTGACCGTGATGGTCCCCGTGGTCTCGGGGTTCACGTAGATCTCGGCCACGCCCGAACCATCGGTGTAGGCCACCTCGTAGATGTCGCCGGTCTGCCAGTCCCCCTTCTGCAGGCACACCCTGGCGTTCTGCACCGGGGTTCCGCCCTGTGCCACGGTAACGGCAACTGTACCGGCCTGGTTCACGCTGGAAGGGTGGGTCACCGTGAGATCGGTTGGAACCTGGGTCCAGATGGGAAGTTCAGGGTCGCCGAACAGGTTGTACTCCTTGAGGCACCAGTCCATGTAGGTGCTGTCGGGGGGGCAGTAGAAGTCCATGCTGGTGCCGTGGGCGATACCGAAGGTGTAGATGTCGTTCTCCCAGTGGTCCTGGTAGAACCTGATGCAGAGCATCTCGCTGGGACCCTTGCATGGCCCGGCGAAGTTGCCGAAGCCGTACCTGCTGTTGAAGCAGCCGAAACCGCCGCCGTTGGGAGAAGCTGTCCAGGCGTCGCCGCAGCAGTCCGAACCGTAGTCCAGGGCTCCGATAAGGCAGGAAATGGACTGCCAGAGTGCCGGAAGGCCTCCGGACTGGACGTTGGTCTGGGCCATGATGTGAGCCACCGTGTAGTTGCTTCCCTGTGAGGTCCACATGGATGTCTCGGAACCGTGGCTCGCGTGGTAAACGTGATGGGGCATGGCGTTGATCATGGCTATGGTGTTGGCGGCGCTGTTGGTGCCGTTGGATTCGTAGAGCTTCTCCTCCTCCCACTCGCTTGAGGGAACGAAGGTCGAGATGGACTCGGCGCTGGCGCTTCCGGGTATGTATGGGCTGTACCACAGGATGCCCGTGGTGTAGCCAATCCTCAGTTCCCGGGGCGCGGTCTCGAAATAATCCGTGCTCTGTATGGCCTCGTAGAGGAATACCTTGTCCACGAAGGTCGCGGCCTCCACAGGCGTGTTCACGCTTGCCCTCCCGACCCAGAGGTCGGGGTGGTAGTCCACCTGGTCGTAGCCGGCCGGCTGGGGGGACTGGTAGGGGTAGGGCACCTCCCCCCAGACACTGTTGCCGTTGGAGTTCCAGAGATCGGCGCCAGGAGCCGTATCGTTGATGTCAACGTAGTAAAGGTCCGTGGGACCGTTGGTGGTGTAGCTTGAGCTTCCCACGAACAGCGCCATCCTGCACGGGACCTTGTCGTGGTCGCCGAAGATGAGCACGTAGTCGGTTCCCTGGTCCCTGCAGTCCGTCAGGAACGCCCTTATCTCCTGCTGCAGGTCGGTGAAGGAGTACTGCGACTCGATCCATGACGTGGTGAACACTTTGGCTGGAATGCCCTTGGCGGTCTTCCAGTCGGCGATCTGCTGCGCCTCGCTCTGGTAGTCCGGGTGCGTGATTATCACGTACTGTCCGAAGGCCAGTGAGCGGGGGTCAACTATGGCGGCGCCGGAGGGGCTCACCATCTCCGGGTTGACCACCAGCCTCGACGCCGTCTCCATGGCCATGACCTCGCTTGCCGCGGTCCTGCGTGAGATCAGGTTCACCGAGGGATCCTCGGTGTAGGTGACCCTGAGAACCATCCGGTTCATCACCTGCAGGGTTCTGTCAGCGGGGTTCCAGCGCACCGGATGGACGGTCACGTAAGCCAGCGGGATGCCCCAGAACACGCTTGAGCTTGTCAGCACCGCCTCTCTGGCCGGGAAGGAGGTATCCCTCCCGTAGAACCTCGGGTCCTCCTGTGCCTGTCTGTGTTCCGACTGGATCGAGATCGGGACGGGTGCGGTGGTGGGCTGGATGCTGTATGCCCCCGGAAGAGTGGTGTAGTCCGCAGCAAGCACCTGGATGCCGGTTGCCGAGCATCCCGTTGGAAGGGCGATCCTCACCGGCATCAGGGGCAGGCACGGGGCTCCCTCGGTGAAGACGAAGGGCAGGCCCGGAACCTCCACCGCGTCGAACATCCCCTCCCTGGTCACGCTGACCGTGCCGGGATCGAAGGGAATGGTCACGGTGAGTTCACCGGACGAAGCCGCCGTCGCTAAAACCAGAAGAACCGATAACAGGGCTTTCATGACCAACCTTCTCTCATATTGGATCCAACGGCCCATCCGGCAGTGAACGGGCGCGTACTACCTCTTGTAACCGAAACGCTTCATCAGCTCCAGCCTCGCCTCCACATCCTCACGGCACTCCACCGCGGTAGGCGGCTCGCCGTCAACCACCCCGAGGATGCCTCCACCCTGGTCGGTCCTGGCCACGATGACCTCCACAGGGTTGGCGGTGGCGCAGAAGATCCCACAGACCTCCGGTACGGCCCTCACAGCAGGGAGAACCTGTATGGGGAACGCCCTTGCCAGAACTATCATGAAGCAGTGGCCGGCGGCGATCCTGAGAAGGTTGTCCTCGGCCACCTTCTTCAGCTCCAGATCGTTGCCGTCGCTCCTCACAAGGCATGGTCCCGAAGCCTCGCTGAAGGCCAGCCCGAACGGGGTTCCGGGAAGGGTGCCGGCGATGGCCTCGTAAAGGTCTTCCACTGTCTTGATGAAATGCGACTGGCCCAGGATCACGTTGCATCCTTCGGGAAACTCCAGTTTCACGCTGTCGAGACGCATGCCCTCACCCCCTACCTGAATATCCCCTTGAA
Organism: uncultured bacterium; assembly: GCA_964541235.1. Lineage (GTDB taxonomy): Bacteria > Fermentibacterota > Fermentibacteria > Fermentibacterales > JCC-6 > UBA6080. The sequence continues at coordinate 18,580 of CAZIPI010000009.1, forward strand.
AACGTCCCTGACCTCGGGGACGCCTCCCTGAAGGATCATGTAGCCGTCCGGCGGTTCGCTCTCGGTCATGTCGCCCCCGATGGGGGTCAGCATGATCCTGTTCACCTCCTCATGGCTGCCGGCTGCGGCCAGAGCCCAGCAGAGCTTCACGTAAGCCGCTTCGGGAAGCATGTTGGAAAGAGGAACGACCCCTCGCTCCATGAGAAGCCTGCCGGTGTCGTAAACGTACATCTGGGTGAACCCCCAGAGGGTCTGAACGGTCATGTAAACGTGTACCCCGGCTTCTGTGGCCTTTCTCAGAGGTTCGTACAGGGGTTTGTTCACGTGGCCCAGGCCGGTCCCCGCTATGATTATCCCCTTGTAGCCGTTGTCCACCAGGCTGTCTATGATGTCGGGCTTCATGTTGGGGTAGTAGTAAACTATGGATACCCGCTCGTCGAAGACCGGGCGTATGTCCGGCTTCCTGTCCGGGTCCCTCCTGCGGTAGTCGTCCTTGAGGTATGTGAAGCTCTCGGTGTCCACCATGGCCAGCGGCCGGTCTCCGATGGTCCTGAACGTGCTTCTGTAGCTTGAGTGCATCTTGCGGACCCTGGTGCCCCTGTGAAGTAGCCCGTACCGGTCGCTGGTGGGGCCGAACATGCACACCATGACCTCCGCCGCGTCGCAGTAGGCAGCTGTTCTCGTGGCGTGGATAAGGTTCAGCGCCGCGTCGCTGGAGGGCCTGTCGCTGGACCTCTGGCTGCCCACAAGGACCACCGGCACAGGAAGGTCCTGGCACATGTAGGAGAGAACTGCGGCCGTATGGTGCAGGGTGTCGGTTCCATGGCCGATGACTATGCCGGCGACGCCCTTCTCTATCTCCCTGGCTATGCCTTCGGCAAGGGCCTTGTACTGGACCGGCCCCATGTCCTCGCTGAATATGCCGAAGAGCTTCTCGGTCTCAAGGTTGCAGATGTCCGCAAGCTCGGGCACGGCGCCGTACAGCTCGCCGGGGCTGAATGCGGGTATCACGGCGCCGGTCTTGTAGTCCAGGCGGCTGGCGATGGTGCCGCCGGTGCCGAAAAGCATCACCCTGGGGTGGCTCGGGTCGTTGGGGAACTGCTGCTCGGGTATGTGGTAGTTCGCCTTGCGTGAACCCCTGATGGTCACGCCGTCGATCTTGACCGCCGCAATACCGATGTTGTAGCCCGTCGCGAGCTTGAGCACCAGATGATTCTCGTCGGCGGTCTCGCTCCTTGGAAGCACAACGCCCTCGAACGTGTTGGGCCCCGCGGTTATGGTCACGTCGTCCCAAACCTTTATGCCCAGTTTCTCCATCACTTCCCTGGTGGGATTCCTGTAGCCCTTGAAGGAGTCGTCGCTCATACCGGTCCCCTTTAGAATCTCCGCCTTTTCCTTGCGGATTCGATGCCCAGATCCGTTCTGTAATTGGCAACCGTGCGGCGCTTGACCGGCATGCCCATGCCGGACAGGACCGCTGATATCCTCTCGTCGGAAAGCGGGGCGGAGGGATCCTCGTTGCTCACCAGCCTTTTGATCTCCTCCCTTACCCTGGCCGCCGAGGTGTCGGTCTCCCCGCTTCCGGCCGCCCTGCTGAAATAGAACTTCATCTCGTGTATCCCCTGGGGCGACTGAACGTACTTCCCGTTGATGGCCCGGCTGATGGTGGACGCGTTGTAGCCCAGGGCGTCCGCCGCCTGCTGAAGGGTCAGGGGGCGCAGGAAGTCGAGCCCGTTCTCAAGGAAGTCGGACTGGGCCTCCACCAGGAACCTCCCGATCCTCAGCACTGTGTCCTGCCTCTGGGAGATGGCCCTGATGAACCAGCCGGCCCTGCGGAACTTGGTCTTCACGTACTCCCTCTCCACCGGGGAGGCGGAGGGCGATTCAAGGACGCGCCTGTTCCTCTCGCTGATGTGAAGCCTGGGAAAGCGGCTGTCGTTCAGGAACACAACGAAGCCGTCATCTGTCCTCTCGATTATCAGGTCGGGTATCACAACAGAGTTGGAGTCGGGGCTGAAATCCGCCCCGGGCCACGGATTGAGGGAGAGGATGACCCTGGAGGCCTCTTCGATCCTGGATGGGGATACGCCCAGGGCCTTCGCGATCCCGGGTATCCTGCGGGAGGCAAGGTCGTCGAAGTGGAACGCCAGTATCCTGTACTCCAGCGAATCCTCGGAGTAGCCCCGGGAAACAAGCTGGACCTTCAGCGCCTCCTGTGCGGAAGGTTGTCCCACCCCCTGAGGCTCCAGGGAGCGCACTACCTCAAGGGCCCGATAGAGCAGAGCGGGGTCCCCCTCCCACCCCAGCAGAAGCTCCTGGATACCGCAGCACAGAAGGCCGTGCCGGTCAAGGGAGTAGATGATGTAGGCAGCCGCAGCTTCGATCCCCTCGCCGGGCCCCAGCAGCTGGACCTGCCTGATGAGATGCTCGGACAGGGTGATGCTGCTCTCCGGCTCCGGTCTCCAGGGGTCGTCGTCCCTGGAGGCGGGCCCTGAGGGGAAGTCGTCCGACTCCTCCTCCAGTTGTCTGAGAATGTCCATGGTGTCATCCTCGGACTCATCCTGGCGGGAGGGTTCCTCCTCCTCGCCCTCGGCCTCCCGGGGCTCCTGCTCGGGTTCGTCCTGTGACTGCGAAAGTGTGTCAACCTCTTCGAGGAGAGGGTTGTCCGAAAGCTCCTGGCGTATCAGGGCGTCCAGCTCAAGCGACGAGAGCTGAAGCATCTCCAGCTGCTGGCGGAGGGTCTGGGTCATGACCAGCTTCTGGCTCTGGGTGAGCTCCAGCTGGGGTCTCATCTCCTGCGCAGCGGTCACAGCCTGAACTTCTCCCCGAGATAGATCTTCCTGGCCTCGGGATCATCCGCGAGTTTCGCAGCCGAGCCCGAGATGAGAATGCGTCCATCGTACATAATATAGGCCCTGTCCGTGATGGCCAGCGTCTCCCGCACGTTGTGGTCGGTGATCAGCACCCCCAGCCCCTGCCTGGCGAGCCCGGCCACTATCTCCTGTATCTCGTTCACCGCTATGGGGTCTATGCCGGCGAAGGGCTCGTCCAGCAGCATGTAGCCCGGCCGTGTCACCAGGGCTCTTGCGATCTCCACCCTTCTCCTCTCCCCTCCCGAGAGGGTGTAGGCCTTCTGAGAGGAGAGATGGGCCACTCCCAGGTCGTTCAGAAGCTTTTCGCACCGCTGGTCCCTCTGGGACCTGGTGAGCTTCATTGTCTCCAGAATGCTCATGAGATTGTCCCTGACGGTCATCTTCCTGAAGACGCTGGACTCCTGGGAGAGGTAGCCGATGCCCAGCCTTGCCCTGCGGTACATGGGCAGGCCGGTTATGTCCTTCCCGTCCAGCCAGACGCTTCCCGAATCGGGCCTTATGAAACCCACCATCTGGTAGAAGGTGGTGGTCTTCCCGGCCCCGTTGGGACCCAGCAGCCCCACTATCTCGCCGGGGTGCACCTGGACGCTTACGCCGTCCACTACCCTGCGCTTCCGGTACGACTTCACCAGCTCCCTGGCCTCAAGGATCCTGTCAGTCACGAAGATCTCCGCTCCAGCTGTACGTTCCCCTCACGGCACCCCAGGCCGTGACCCTCTCCATCTCGCCCCCGGCGAACCGGAGCACGAGGTCCTCGGCGGTTATGGTGTTCGCCTCGGTGCGCTCAGTGCCTGAACTCACCACGTTCATCGTCGCGGTTCCAGAGAGGTGAAGCGAGTCAAGCTCTGTCTCAGCCCCCTGCAGGAAGGCGAAGAACGCCCTTTGTGAACTGAACTCGACGGTCGTGGTGTCGCCCCTGGCAAGGTTGCCGCGGGCGTTCCCCTCGATGCGCAGGGAACCGGGCTCCCCGTCCCTGAGGAACACCTCCATCCAGTCACCGGTCAGGACCCCCTCCGGCGCCGTGACCTCCGGGGCGCCTATGAGCTCCAGCCTCTCATCATCGCCGTGGTAAAGAAGGTATTCCCCGGTGGCGATGAAATCCCTGGCGGGCATTCTGAGAACGGCGTCACCCTGGGCTTCCGCCCGGTCCTCATCCAGGAAGAACTCAAGCCTCTGGGCCGTTATCGTCAGGGAGTCACCCCCCTCCACCCTTCTCAGCACGGGTTCACTTGTCACGAAAAGGCTGCCGCGATCCCCGTCGTAGAGGGCGTACTCGCCGGTTACCTCCCCGAGCCAGTCCCCTGTCATCACAACCCGGCCCAGGGCCGTTGCCTTGCTTCTGAACCTGAACCAGGTGATACGGTCCGCCCTCAGGGTGCTCTCGCCGTCGTTGAGGAACGCTTCGCCCACGAGCTGCAGAAGCCCCGAAGGCCGTGAATATGAGAGGTATGCCCCGGAGGCCGATATGGAGTCGTGGGTGACCCTCACGTTCACCCGGAACTCGGCCAGCTGGGATGTTTCATGGATGGTCGCCTCATCTGAGGTGACGGTGACCTCACCATCGGACACGGTGACCCCGTCCCTGAGTTCCAGCACCACCGTCCCGTCCGGAAGCTCGGTTGACCAGGCCCGGGGCGCAGAGACGGTGAAAACCCCAGCCAGAGCCGGGAAAACCGCCAGCAGCATCACGATCCTAGTCAAAATCGTCCACCTCCCCGCTGTAAACCGCCGAGAAGGACTGATGGACCAGAACATCCCCCAGTGTGCCGAGGCCTGTGTTCAGGGTCACTCCCCTTCCCCTCAGCACCGTTACCCCGTCGTCCTCAGGCACCGTGAACACCGCGAGACAATCGGTGTAGAAGACCCCAAGTGAGTCGTCCCAGAGAAGAAGCTGGGTTTCGAGCCTTCTTCCCCTGGTGTTCTCGGCCACAACCGAGCCCCAGAGGACCGTGGTCCCCGTGGTCAGACCGGCCCTGCCCGAATCGGAGCGCACAGTGCTCTCGGGGCGGTTGTCCTTGAAGAAGGTTATGAACACGCCGGATAGTGTCACAAGACTGTCATCCTCGAGATAGACCGCCGTATCGCCCTGAAGGCTCCAGGATCTCTCCGGGCCTTCCGCCTGGGTCAGCCTGAACCCCGAAACCGTCTGGATCCTGCCCGTCTCGGCTGAGTAGTCTCCGGGCTGCTCACCGCACGACGGCAGACCTGAAAGCAGGGCTGCGGCCCCAGCGATCATGAAACCAAATCCACTGGTCCGGTTCCTCAACGATCCACTCCCCGATCCTGCGGTTGAACTCACCGGTCAGGGCCATGATTCCCTCATCGCCTTCCATGCCCCTGGTATCCACCGGGGGATCTATGACGAGAAGGTACTTCATGCCAACCCGTCTTATATGAAGTGTCACGGCGGGAATGCCAAACCTGAGACATATGGAGGCGGGGCCTGTGGGGGTAAGCGCCGGGATCCCCATGAAGGGAACGAACCTGCCTTCCACGGCCTTGGTCTCCTGGTCTATGAGAATGCCCACCGCAGTGTTCGCGCGCAGTGTCCTGAGGAGTCTCATGGCTCCGTCGCCCCTGTCTATGGTTTCCACTCCGAACCTGCGGCGCAGGGCGTCAAGCTGGTCGGAGACCCCGGGGTTCCACAGCTTGCGCCCGACTATCCCCACTTTGTGGCCCAGCAGCGTCACCGCCCTGGGAATGAGTTCCCATGCGGAGTAGTGGGCTGTTATCACTACAGCCCCCTTTCCGGCGGACATGGCAAGGGCCAGGTTTTCCCCGCCCTCCACCGTTACGGCTCGCCGGAATGCATCGTCGTCCATGGACGAAAGCCTGAGAAAATCCAGCAGGCCGGCGGCCATGTGCCTGTAAACCCGCCTCCGGCACACCTTGAGCCCCAGCGGGCCCGCCACTCCGGAGATGTTCCGCGTCATGAATCGGTTCGCCCCGCAGGGGACCAGTGCTGCGAGGGCTCCCACGAGCCCCGCCGCGAACCAGCCCGCTCTTCCTGGAAGCAGCGCACCGAGCCGGATCACGCACCCTGCCAGAAAGGGCTCGACGTGTCTGTGCCGGAACGACCGGAGCAATGGCTACCTTACGCCTTCCCGCAGAGCATCGTGAAGGTACATGATCCCCTTCGGCCTCCGGTCCCCGTCAACGGCCACGATGCAGGTGATGCCCCGCCGCTCCATCTCGGCCACGGCCACCGACGCAAGCTCCTGTGGCAGCACCACCGCCGGCTCCCTTACCAGGACCTCGGACAGCCTGAGGTTGAGTATGTCCACCCTGTTCCTCATGAGGCGGCCCAGGTCACCGTAAACGAAGATCCCCGAGATGCACCCCCGGGAGTCGGCGGTGAGGCACACGCCACGGTGACGGGTCATCACCTCCACCGCCTCGGAGAGGGTGACCCCCTCGTCAACCAGGGGAAGGGGACCCGAGGTCATGATGTCCTCCACGCGGAGCAGGAGCTTGCGCCCAAGCACCCCGCCGGGGTGAACATGGGCGAAGTCTTCGGGAGAGAAGCCGTTGAGCCGGAGAAGCGCCATGGCCAGAGCGTCGCCAAGGGCCATCATGGTGGTGGTGCTGGCGGTGGGCGCCAGGTTGTGGGGGCACGCCTCATCCAACCCGGGGAGTTCGAGGACCGCCTTGGAGGCCCTGGCCAGGATCGAGTCCTTCCAGCAGGTCATGGACACCACCGGAATGGACAGCCGTGCAAGGGCAGGGAGCATGGCCGCGATCTCGGGGGTCTCGCCGCTCTTGGACAGGACCAGGGCAACGTCACCCCTGGCAAGTATTCCTATATCTCCGTGAATGCCCTCGGCCGGATGAAGGAAGTAGGCCGGCGAGCCGGTGCTGGTGAAGGTGGCCGCTATCTTCCTGGCCACCAGCCCTGACTTTCCCATGCCGCAGACGACTATCTTCCCTGTGGCGCCGCTGAGAACTTCCACAGCCGGGTCGAAGCTTCTCCGGTTGAGGCGAAGGCTTTCCCTCAACCACCGGGATTCGATACCGATCACCCGTCTGGCTTCATCGAACCATTTCATCCCGGGCCTCCAGTATCTTCAAGGCTACTTCCCGCACAGCTCCCATGCCCCCGGCAGCGGAGGCCACAATATCGCACATGCTTTTCACCTCGGGCGCTGCGTCCGACGGGCAGGCCGACACTCCCGCCAGTTCCATGGCCGGGATGTCGTTGGAGTCATCCCCCATGAACAGGACGTTCGCGGGTGAAATCCCAAGAAAACCGCAGAGCTTTCCAACGGCCTCATCCTTCCGCCCGCAGCCCAGGGCCAGAAGATCTATCCCCAGATCGGCGGCCCGGCGACGGGTGGAGGGGAAGTCCCTCAGCGACACCAGGGCTACGCGGTAACCCGCCTTGAGCAGCCTCATGATCCCCTCGCCATCCCTTGCGGAAAAGGTCTGGCTCACCCCCTCCGGGCCGTAAACGAGCCTGCCGTCGGTCAGGGTCCCGTCCACATCAAGGCACACCAGCCGGATCTTTTCGAGCAATTCACTTCCTCCCGATGCTTTCCTTGGCCGAATATACGCGGGCGACCGATAATCGGCCCCTGCTTCCCGAAAGAAACTCCGGACCGGCCAGGCAGTCGGACGCAAACAAGACCCAGCTCTTTTACGCGCTGGTACTTCTCAGGGCATCCTCGGCCTGATCGAACCTGATCCGGAACTTTCTGATGAAGAGCTTCAGGAGTATGGGCGCAGGCAGAGCCGTGAACAGCGAAAGGCACACGATGGCATTGAAAAAGGTCGGGCTGATCATGTCGAGTTGCAGGGCGACCGCAGCGGCAGCCAGGGTCGCATCGAGTTGAGGTGTGGTCATTATCCCTGCACAGAGGGCCTTTCTGTTCCCGAAGCCGGAGATCCGAAGGGCGGACCAGCCGGAGATCGCTTTGCTGGCCACAAGCCCGACGACTGTAGCTCCGACTATCGCGGCGCTGTTCCAGGCATCGAGGAGTACTCCCAGGTCGGTCTTCATTCCAATGGTGAGGAAAAGGAAAGGTATGAACAGCCCGTAGGCAAGGCCCTCGATCTTGTGAAAGAGCAGACCGGCCTCTTCGGGGAAGCCTCTTGCATGCGCAAGCGCCATTCCCCCGATGAATGAACTCAGTATCAGGCTGATCCCGATCAACTCCCCTGCAAAGGCAATGACCAGCAGACTGGCAAGGAACACTGTCAGTTTTGCATCGCTGTCACTGCGTATGCTGGAAAAGAACCATCGCGACACTCTCGGAACGAGCCGGAAGGACATGAATATGAAGACGGCTATCACTGCGACGAAAACCACCGGGAACCATGCTCCCAGCATACCAGGATCGATCCTGTCGAAGAGCGATACACCGGTTGGTCCGCTTCCTGCTGACAGGTGTCTGTGGAACTGAATGGTTACAGCAAAAACCACAAGGCTGGCCATGTCGGTAATGATCGTGGAAGCAAGGACAATGATGCCAAGTCGGGTCTTCAATACATTCAACTCGCGGATCGTGGCGAAGACGACTCCGACTGAGTGCGAAGCAAAGAGAGAGGCGTAGACCCAGCTTCCTATGGTGTCCGAAGGCTGGAAACAGGCGTAGATCAGGTATCCGGTCGCCATTGGTAATGTAAAAGTGAGCAGGCTGAGCCAGGCTACCGATCGTTTCTCGGCCCTGACGATCCGGAGGTTCACTTCCATTCCTGCAAGGGCCATGAGAAAGACCATCCCGAGAAGACCCATCGAGTCAAGAACACCGTAAATGCTCTCGGTCGGATATCCTGTGCCCAGGAACAGCGTAAGCTCTTCTATCAGGTTCAGCGCGTTGGGGCCGATGACAATCCCCACCACCATCACTGCAACGACCGAAGGTATGTGGAACCTGCGCAGAAGAAGGGGCACCACTACGATCAGCGTGATAAGGACAAGGAAGATGACAAGGAATGTAAGACTGGCCATCGAAGGATCAGTTCATCGAGTGCCGGGCGGGTCATACTGGGCGAGGTTCTTCCAGTAAACCCTGGACCTTCTGTGAAGCCTCTTGTCGTAGAACTTCCACTGGGCCTGGATACGGGTGTTCGTCTCCAGTTCGCGGTTGCTCTCGGCGTGGGTCATGCCCCTGGCCAGAGCCGACCTCCCCATCTCGTAGCTCATCAGAAGGTCAATACCCTTGCCCTGGTACTCGGGCAGGATCCCGGCAAGGTAGAAATCCAGGACCCTGCTCTTCTTCATGGCCCTGAGAATGTGAATGAAGCCGAAGGGGAACAGCCTTCCCCGGGCCTTCCGGAAAGCCGCGGTCAGGCTCGGCATGGCAATGATGAAACCCACCACCCTGGAACCGTCAACGGCCAGCTTGACGAACTCGGGGTCCACATGGCCCAGATAGCTGGTGATGTAGAAGTCTATCTCGGCCTGGGAGAGCAGGGTGGTGCCGTAGAGGTCCTTGTAGGACTCGTTCAGCACCTGGAAGACCTGCTGGGCCCATCTGTCCGCCAGGTGTTTCCTGTTCCTTTCGGAGAACACCCTCACGTCGGTTCTTCGCTGAATGAGTTCAGCCATCCTGCGGACCTTCTCGGGTATCTCACCCGGGACGGTGATCCTGTACTCCACGTAGTCAACATCCTTCACGTAGCCCCGCTCTTCGGCGAAGCCTGCGTACCAGGGCGGAGTCCAGCTGCCGACTATGGTGGGCTCCTCTTCGTGGCCCTCGACGAGGAAACCTGTGGCATCGTTGTCGGAAAACCCCATGGGCCCGACTATCCTGTTCATCCCCCTGGCGGCCAGCCATCCCTCGACGGCATCGAAGAGCAGTTCCGCCGCGTCCGGTGCATCGGCTTCGAACCAGCCGAACCTCCCTGTGGCGCAGTCGTTCTTCGTGTTGTACTCCCTTGAGATGACGCCCGCCGTCCTTCCGCATGGAACACCGTCACGGCCGGCAACGAAGAACACGGTTTCACAGTTCTGGAACGACGGGTTCTTCGAGGGGTCGAAGAAGACCTTTTCCTGTGAGAGCAGCTGGGGGACCCATCTGGAGCCGGTACCGTGCAGCCTGTAGGGAACGGATATGAAGCCGCCCATGTCCCCTCCGGGCTTGATCTCAATCAAGCTGACGCCCACCGTTGCCCTCCCTTCCCGTCCAGTGAGAGAGGGCCTCCGCCACAAGGGACTCAGCCCCCTTGAAATCAATCATCACAGCACTGTCGCTTCTTGCCTTCGCAGGGTCGGGGTGGACCTCGAGAAAGAGGCCGTCAACACCCCAGGCGGCGGCAGCCCTTGCCATGCAGGGCGCGAAGCTGCGGTCTCCGCCGCTCTCGCCGCTCTGAGCGCCGGGCTTCTGCAGCGAATGGGTGACATCCATGATGACCCCGTCACCGATCCCGGCCATGACCGTCAGTGACCTCATGTCCACCACCAGATCGCCGTAGCCGAAGAACGAACCCCGCTCTGTGAGCCATACACGGGGGCAGCCCCGGCCCCTGAGCTTGGCCACCGCCCCCTCCATGTTCCAGGGGGCCATGAACTGCCCCTTCTTCACGTTCACGGGACGGCCCGTGTCCCCGGCTGCCTCGAGAAGGCTTGTCTGCCTGCAGAGGAATGCCGGTATCTGCAGGTAGTCCGCAACCTCCGCCACCGGAGCGGCCTGAGAGGGAACATGGATGTCGGTGAGCACCGGAAGGCCGGTTTCCACCCTAACCCTTTCGAGCATTGCCAGACCCTGCACCAGTCCGGGACCCGTCCAGCTTCCCCGGGACGTTCGGTTGTCCTTCAGGAAAGATCCCTTGAATATGAAGCGCGCACTGTGCCTCCTGGCCAGTGAAGCTATGAAGCGGCCGGTCTCGAGCCCCAGCTCCAGGCTCTCAAGCCCGCACGGGCCCATTATGAATACGGGCTCAGCCATCACTGAAGCGCCTCCTTGCCCTCTGAAGGTCATCCGGGGTGTCAACTCCCATTGATCTCCATTCCCCGGTGACGACCCTGATCTCCACCCCCTTCTCGAGCCAGGCCAGCTGTTCGAGCCCCTCCCTGCGGGAAAGCGGCGTCTCACCGGCTTCCGCGCAGGTCCTCAGGCTTTCCGGAGTGAAGCAGTAAACACCGATATGGCAGAGGAAGGGACCGATGCCCCATGGTACCGGTGAACGGCTGAAGTACAGCGCCCTGCCGTGCTCTCCCACCACCGCCTTCACCTTCGACGGAACACCTGACCCGGAAGGGTCCATGGGGGATGCAAGGGTTGCCACGCCCTGCGTGTCAACCGATGCAAGGGCCTGTACCCACTCCTGTGAGGCGAACGGCTCGTCGCCCTGAAGGTTCACTATCCTGCCTCCCGGTGACCCCATTGACTTCCAGGCCATATAGACCCTTTGTGTCCCTGAAGAGGCCGGGCCGGTGAGCACCGCGGCATGCCCCGCATCTTTCACCGCACGGGCTACCTCCGGACTGTCGGTGGCCACCGCCGTTCTAAGCTCAGTGGAGCCGCCCAGACTTTCCACGACCCTTACTATCATGGGTTTGCCGCAGAGATCGGCAAGAGGCTTTCCCGGGAGCCGGGAGGAGCCCATGCGGGCCGGTATGATGACCGTTACTTCAGCCAGTTTTCCGAGGCCCATAGGGTGGCATAGACCGTTGTTTCGGACAACCCGTCTCCCCAGGTCTCGTACCCGGCTGAGAGGTCGAGGGAGGCCCTGCCGCCCCCGAAGGAATACCCCACACCCGTGGTGTACCTGGTCGCTCCGTCCCGCCAGAGCCCCTCGGTCCTTGAAACGCCGGCCCTGAGACGGAGGTTCCTGGAAGCCGAATACTCCAGACCCCCCGAGTACACGCTGCCGGGTTCGACGGTAGCGGAGAGAAGGCTGAGCCTTTTGCGGTAGTGATAATCGCCGGCCAGAAGGAGCCTTCTGTGCGGTCTTGCCGAAAACCCTCCGGTGAACTCCCCGGGAACGGTGTATCGAAGGGAGGTGTCCGCCCTGAGGGTTCCCATGGCGTCCCTGTCAATGGAGAGGGTTCCGGACCTGTCTGTGGTGATGGACATTCCAAGGTTGAAGACGCCTGTGTTCCAGAAGGCGCCGAACAGCAGTCCCGAGGAGGGCGAGAACACCGCGTCGTCCCTGTAGAGGGTTGAGAGGGGCATGTAGGGCCCGGGCAGGGAGTCGGGGGTTATGAGGAACTCGCCCCGAACCCTTCCGAACGTGCTCCGGCTTCCCAGGGCGAAGGCCAGGTTGCCTCCGGCCCTGGCGGACGCTCCGAACCAGCCTTCCGAAAGGCCCCCGGCCCAGTCCGCAGTTCCTGTCCCGCCGTCATACACGAAGGTGCCGGAAGCGGAAAGCCTGCTTCGGGAGGAAATGCAGCCAGAAAGGGTGACACCCCAGGGAACCGGGAATACAATGGAAACATGGGGAAAGCTCAGTTTTCCCGTTCTGTTGCCGTCGTCTCCTCCCACCCCGGCCAGTCCCCATGTGAGGCCCGTGGAGGCGGCCCAGGAGGATGCGGCCGGGTTGTGGACCGAAACCGAGCTGGAGTCGGGGACGCCCGCGGCGGCGCCGCCCATGGCATATCCCCTTGCCCCGAGGGAGCTGGTCTCGACACCTATCCCTGTCGCAGGGGGAAGGAAAGGCGGATCGAACCCTGCCGCCAGGATCAGGGCACAGGCAAGAATTGTATGCATGACCCTCCGATGGCTGAACCGAGTGAATACCTGGAAATATATCTCACGGTTCCAGTGAGTCCCCAGCCCCGGGGATGATCACCCTGGTTTCCGATCCTGCTCTGATCCTTGCGGCCAGGGACTCGGCCTGCCCCTTTTCCCCGTGGACCAGGGCCACGGTCCCCGCCTTCCCCCCGACGGTTCGGCAGAACTCCATCAGTTCGTTGGAGTCGGCGTGGGCGCTCATGCCCAGGATCTGTTCCACAGCCGCCCTGACACGGTGGGGCTCGCCGAAGATGTTCACCGTTTCCAGACCGTCGGCGATCTTTCGGCCCAGGGTTTCCACCGCCATGAAGCCCACTATCAGAATGGTGTTCCTGGAGTCGCTTATGGTGTTCTTCAGGTGATGGCGGATCCTTCCGTTCTCGCACATTCCCGACGCGGAGATGATGATCATGCTTTCCTTCATGGAGTTCAGGGCCTTGGACTCCTGCACCCCCTGAACGAACTTCAGGCTTTCGAAGGTGAAGGGGCCCTGCCCCGAGTTGACTATGCCCTGGGCGTCTTCGTCGAAACACTCGGGGTGCCGCTTGTAAACTGCGGTGGCGTCAAATGACAGCGGAGAGTCAACGAAGACGGGGATGTCGGGAAGCTCCCCGCTGGCTTCCAGCTGCCTGAGCGAGTAGAGGACCTCCTGGGTCCGGCCAACGCTGAACGCGGGTATCACCACCTTGCCGCCCCGGGCAACCGTGGCCTCGATGATCCTCCGGAGCTTCTCGATGCTCTCCCTGCCCTCCTCGTGCACCCTGCCGCCGTACGTGCTCTCCATGAGCAGCACGTCCGGCCTCGAAGAGAGGTCGGGATCCCTCAGTATGGGCCTTTTCCTTCTGCCAATGTCGCCGCTGTACAGAAGGACCCTTGAGACGCCGTTCTCGGTCACGGTGAGTTCGATCTGCGCCGAGCCCAGTATGTGGCCGGCTTCCAGGAACCTCATCTCCACTCCGGGAAACAGCTGAAAGGACATACCGTAGGGAACCGAGACGAAACGCTCGAGAGTCGCGGTCACCTCGTCCATGCCGTAGAGCGGCGTCACCGGGGGCAGCCCCCTGGCCTTCCGGGTCTTGTTGACGTACTCCGAGTCGGCCTGCTGGATGTGCGCCGAGTCAGGCAGCATTATCGAGGCAAGGTCCCTGGTGGCGGCGGTGGAGTACACCGGCCCGCCGAAACCCGCGCCCACCAGCCCCGGGAGCTTGCCGGAATGGTCAATGTGGGCGTGGGACAGGACCACGGCATCAATCGAGCCCGGAAGTGCGGCGAAGGTCCTGTTCAGCCTTTCGCTCTCCTCACGCCTGCCCTGGTGCAGACCGCAGTCAAGCATTATCCGCTTGCCGGCAGCCTCGACAAGGTGGCATGAACCGGTCACGCAGCCTGCGCCGCCGAGAAATGTCAACTTCAAGATAATCTCCTCCGATGGTGTTGCAGCAGCAAGTATGAAGGTGTGCCCCCTCCCGGGCAATACCGGGTGAGGACCGCCTCTCCGGAACCATGTGGACACGGCCGGGTAAAGCTTTTAGGATAAGACCGTGTACGGCACCATCATGGATGAGTTCCTGCCTAACAGCAAAGGAGGCATTTAAACGTGAGGATATTTCTACTACTGACAGCGGTGGCATTTTCCTTCGCCCTGGGTGACACAGTCGTCTCCAGAGTGACCAGCGCCCTGGAGACGGACGCACTTTCACCCGACGAAGCGGTTTTTGTTCTCTACTACAGTGTTTACGACATGTCGAAGGTCCCGGCCCAGTTCAGCGAGGGAGCGGTATCCGAGCCCTGCGGGACCCCGGCATTCGATCTGATCGTCTCACTCTACGATAACTGCTCGGCTCCGGTGAAGGATGAACTCGACGTCCTCCTGGCAAGACCCTACCCGGGGGATCCCTACTACACCACCATCTCACCCAACGACTACTTCAAGATCCACTGGACCACCGCAGGCGCCAACGCCACCAACGAGAACTACGTGAACATCCTGGCCCAGGCCTTCGACACTTCCTGGGAGACCCTCTGCAACACCCTCGGCTTCAACACTCCGCCGTCGGACATGGGGCTGGGAGGCTGCGACAGGTACGACGTTTACATCATGAGCCTCACCGGGCAGACACTGGGCTACTGCAGCACCGCCGGCGAGGTTCCCGACCCCACCACACCCAACAACGACTGGTCGAGCCACATAGCCATGAGCAACAACGAGAGCTACGGCCACAACCAGATGATAGAAACCTCCGCCCACGAGTTCAAGCACGCCATCCAGAACGCCTACGACACCGCGGAACCCACCTGGTTCAAGGAGAACTGCGCCACCTGGGCCCAGAACGTCGTATTCGACACCAACCTCTACACTGACTACCTGAAGAGCGGCGAGAACTGCCTCCGCCGTCCGTGGTACGATATCCGCAGCGGTCAGATGTACCACTACGGGGCTACTCCCTGGCCCATGTATATGCAGTACCGGACCGGCGGCTCCATCACGGCCGTGAAAAGGGTCTGGGAGAACTGCGCCGCGGTTTACGGAGCGAACCTGATGGATGCCATCGAGACCACCGCCGGCGAGTACGGGTTCACGTTCATCGAGTGGCTGGCCGAGTACACTGCCTGGCGCTGGTTCACCGGAGCCAGGGCGGACGACGACCACTACCCCTACGAAGAGTGCTCCCTGTGGGGACCGGGCGCCTACGTGTTCACGTTCCATAACGTGACGAGCCTTCCCGCCTCGCTTGACAACGGCGTCTATCCGCCGGAAACCTACGGCAACCACTGGATCCAGGTGAACGTAGAGCCCTACCAGGGCTGGATAACCGTGAACTTCGACGGCCGCGACTACTTCGACTGGATACTGGGAGTCATAAGGACCAGGAATGACGGCACCGACGACTACATGTGGACCATAGTGGACAACGACGCCGCAACGTACGAATGGGGCATCGAGACCACCGGATGGGACAGGGTGATCATCTATCCCCAGTCCATTACGGTCACCACCCTCCAGTCCCTGTACGAAATGGATATCACCTACTCCACCGGCATCGGCGATGAGGGCGTTCAGAGCAGGCCCTTCCTGATCGAGGCCGGAACCAACCCCTTCAGCGGCTCGGGTGTTCTGAGCGTGACCATGCCAGAGGCGGGGTACACCACCATAAGCGTTTACAACACCGCCGGCAGGATGGTCCAGACCATTTCCTCCGGCGAGCTTCCCCAGGGCCAGAGCATCGTCAACTGGGATGCCTCCGGTCTTGAGAACGGAACCTACTTCGTCAGGCTCGCCGGCCCCGGCGGCGGGGTGACGGCAAGGGTAACGGTCCTGAACTGAACCTGCGGGGGGGCTTCGGCCCCCCTTCTTATTTGAAAGGAGCGATGATTTGAGATATGTCCTTCTGATCCTCCCTCTGGTGTTCTCCGTGGCAATGGCCGACACCACGCTGGATCGCATAATGAACGCCCATTCTTCAGGTGACCTTTCACCGGATGAAACGGCGCTCTACCTTGTCATGAGCGTCCTGGAACGCGATGCCCTTCCGGAGGCCTACACCCTGGAAGCCGTCAGCGAGCCGTGCGGCACACCGGCGCTCCTCGAAGCCAGCCGCATGATGGACCAGCTGTCTGCCCCTGTGGCCGGCGAGGTTGCCGGCAGGCTCGCAAGGCCTGTTCTCAGCGGCCCCCCCATCACCTTCATATCGCCTTCGGACCATTTCCGCATTCACTACACCACTCAGGGAGTGGACGCTGTGACCGAGGCCTACGCCAACTCCATCGCCGCAGCCGCCGACTACTCATGGCTGGTGCAGTGCGACCAGATGAACTACTTCTACCCTCCGCCGGACGCGGGCATGGGCGGATGCAACAGGTACGACATCTACATCATGCACATCGATGCCCTGGGTTACACATCATCAGGCGGCGAGTACAAGCCGCCAGATTCCACCCACAACGCCTCGGCGAGCCACATAGTCATCCACAGGAGCCTGAGCGAGAACCTTGCCAAGGTAACCGTGGCCCACGAGTTCCAGCATGCGGTTCAGATGACCTACGACTACACCGAGCCCACATGGTTCATGGAGAACTGCGCCGTCTTCATGGAGGAGATGGTCTACCCGGACATCAACGACTACATGGGCTACCTGGGCGGAGGCGACAATCCCATCCGGAAACCCTGGTGGGACATTCGCTCCGGCGGGGGCTCGAACCTCTACTGGTACGGGGGCGTAACCTGGGCCTTCTACATCTGGCAGCGCAACGAGGTCGAGGCCGTCAGGATGGTGTGGGAGAACTGCGCCGATTTCAGGGGCCCCAACATGATGACCGCTCAGGAAGACATGTTCGAGCACTACGGAATGACCTGGCAGCAGGGCTTCATGGAGTACGGGTACTGGCGGTGGTTCGTGAGCTCCAACTGGCACGACGGCGGCATGTACTTCCCGGAAGCCGCCCAATGGTCCGGCAGCCCGTACGTGTTCACGGTCCACAACATCACCTCGCTTCCCGCCTCGGGCACCAACGGCCCCTACACTCCCCAGACCTACGGCCTTCAATGGATCAGGGTGAAGCTTGACAACTACCAGGGCGGATGGGTCAACTTCAGCTTCGACGGCCGGGACAACTTCGACTGGAAGGTGGGAGTGATACTGTGGGACACCGACGGGGCTTCGCAGTGCTCCTGGGTTGACACCTCGTACCCTGCCGGAACGGTGTCGGTTGCTGTGCCGACCACAGGCTGGGACTACGCCATCTTCTACCCTGCGATGCTGACCGTCTCCACAATCTCCATGACCTACACCTTCGACATCACCTTCTCCCAGGGAGTGGAGGGCGGCGGGACCGCTCCGGCGGCAGCCCTGTCGGTGGAGGGGAACCCCCTGTCACCGGGAGGACGGGTATCCTTCAGCCTCTCCGAGCCCGGCCACGCCCGACTGGCCCTTTACGACCTGTCGGGCAGGGTGGTTTCCACTCTCGCCAACGGCCCAATGGATGCCGGTTTGCACTCGGCAGGCCTCCGGGAGGACCTTGCCACCGGAACCTACTTCCTGATGCTCAACCATCCCGGTGGTGTGGAAACTGTCAAGGTACTCATCGCAAGGTAGGTCTGAGTTTTCCCCGGAATGCGCCCTTCACGGGCGCATTCCGCTATATTCGGCCCATGGTCCGCAGTAGTCTGGCTCTGCTCCCTGTTCTTCTGGCGGCATGCTCGGCGGTCGATCCCGGGCCCGGCGCCGCTGTCCTGTTCCAGCCGACCCCGAAACCCATTGTGATGGTGGAGGTGAGGGATGTTCCCCACCCGCCTTCAACAGAAGGCCTGGCCTGGTGCTTCTTCACCAGGGGCGGCGGCCCTTACGGCATGCCGGCCCGTGACATTCTGGCCGCCGCCGACTCGGCGGGCATGCTGCTGATGCTCGTACAGAGGGAGCCGTTGCTCCAGCTTCCCGGAACGAGGCAGCACATTGATCTGGAACTGGACCGGGACCATCTTCCTGTGGGCATCCATCCGGAGGGGCTTCGGGCGGAGCTCGAAGGCCTTGTGCTGACCCCGGACCCGGAAGGGCAGCAGATTATTCTGAACCTTCGCGAGAAGTACAGGCCCGACATGATCTACGTCTCTCTGGACCCGCCGGGACCTGCGGCCCTGGGCGAACTCGCCTCCTTCTGGGCAGACGCAGCCCTGAACAGGGACATCCGCTTCGTGCTGTTCTCGCCGCCCTCCCATGAGAGCAGGGGATGGTGCGCCATGTACTGGAGGGGGATCCCCGGCGGTTTCGTGCCCGGGCTGACCTTCGGCGGGTTTCGAAAGACCCTTGCCATCCTCGCAGGACTCCCGTGGGACCCATCGGTCTTCACCGGAGTGCCGGCCGCAACACTTCTCGTGGAGCAGATACAATGAACCTCAGAAACACAGTGAACCGCTGGGTCGAGTGGGGAGTGGCCCTGAAGGCCTCGCCCCTCCAGCTCGGCGGCCTCTTCGCCGCCACGGTGATCATCCGAAACGTTCTCGAGGCGGCATCCCTCGGGGTTCTGTTCGAGGCACCCGCCTTCTACCTTCATTTCCCGGTGGCCTACGTCTTCCCGATGCTGGGCCTCGTATCGCTCATGCACCTCTTCAGCGGCTTCCCCCTTGCAAAACTGCTTAAGATCATGATCATGGCATGGACGCTGACGCTTCTCCCCCCCATCATCGACGTGTTCTCAGGGGTGACCGGCGACATCGGCTACTTTCCGCTCCAGAGGGAGAACGCGGTCTGGTTCCTTGCCAACTTCTTCAATCCGGCTGTGACACTGCCCGGCACCACCGCCGGCATACGTGTGGAAGCTTTCCTGGGCTGCGTTCTCGCGGGGGTGTTCACATGGTGCGTGGCCCCCCGCCACAGGGTTCTCAGGGGAGTCCTCACCACCGCGGCCTTCATGCCCATGTTCCTCGTCTTCTTCACGTGGCCGTACCTGGTACAGATCGTGGCCGAGAGGTTCTTCCCGGTCCAGGAGATCACCCAGCGCTTCGTTCAGTGGAGAGTGGTGACCGAGGTTCCCCTTCACGGAGCGGCTCACTTCACCATCTTCCTGGTGGACATGGTGCCCGTCTCGCTCCTGTCCATCTGGATGATCCGAAAACTGGCGCCGTCCCAGTGGGCGCTTTTGAAAAAGGCATCTCCGGGTCTTGCACCTGGAGCCGCCATGGCCCTGGCCGGGACCGCGGCGGCTTTCACCGCCATCCCCCGGGCAGCCATGACGTTCGGCGATACGGTGGGTTTCGCGGGAGCTTTGATGGCGGCCCTGTGGCTTCTGGTCTCCACCGGGGTCAGGGGAGGCTACAGGACCGGAGCGCTCTCCCTGGCTCTGATAGTGGCTTGGGCCTCGGGATGGAACACGCTGGTGGCGGTCTCCCTCGCTGCTGCACTGCTTAACCTGCCGGGACCCCGGTGGATATCACGCGGGCTTTCCTTTCCGGTCCTCCTCTTCGCAGCCATGTCACCCGCCGGTGTTCCCTCCCCGTCTGCGGCTTTCCTCCTCCTTGCCGCGGCGGCCACCCTTCCGGGGCTCTTCCGGCAGAGGGGCGCCGGTTTGCTCCTGTCCCTGCCGGTGATGGCCCTGGCAGTCCTGAACCCCCCGGCAGACCTGGGCAGGGGACGCATTCAGGGGCTGGAACGGCAGGCTGATTCCTTTTTCCGAAGCGGCATGTCCACCCACGGCCATGCATCGGCCATGAAGGTGGCGGCATCGGGGGGCGGGTTCAGAACGCTGGCGGAGGGAGCCCACCTCACCGGAATGCACCACAGGGCCGAATGGGCCTACCAGGTGGGCACAGCCCTGGGGGACTCGTCTCCGGAGATGCTGAAGGTGGGGGTGAACCTTGCTTCAACAGCGGGGGACAGCCTTCTTCTCTGGACCAGGGCCATGAACTACATGGATGTCACCGGTGAACGCGGTGCGGAGGCGGCGGAGCTCCTTCTGGGAATGGCCGCTTCACGGGGGGATACGGCCTTCCTCGGGCTGGCCCACGCCGGAGCCGGCCTCTCCCAGCGGCTTCTGGTGCTCTACTCCAGGGCGCACATGGCCCTGGGAGACTCGCTGGGTGCCCTGTCCTACGCCAGGGCCGCCCTGTCATCCCCTGGTGCCACCCAGTCAACGTGGGCGCAGGCCGTGGAGGTGACAGGCATCACCGGCGGAAACTACGACTCGCTCTTCACGCTCAGCGGGAAATGGTTCGGCTTCTCATTGGAGATCGCCCTGGCGAGGCTCAGGGCGGGGATCGGAGGCGCGGGTCCTCCTGACCGCGAGGACCTTCTGGAAAGGTGCCTCATTCTGGCGCCGGACAACATCTCGGTCCTTGAGACCGCCGCTTCATGGCACCTGGCCGCCGGGAACCCTGAAAGGGCAATGAACTTCGCGCTGAGGGCGGTTGCAGCCCAGATCGTTCCCACCAGGCGCGTGCTGGTCCTCGCCATACGTTCGGCTGAGGCGGCCGGAAGGCGCGACATCGCTGCGGCGTGTGACAGGTACGCCCGGAGCGTGTATCCTTGACGAACCGTTCCGGGGTTTGCCTTGCCGCCGGTTCTCTGGTGCTTGCGGCGCTGGCGTGGATCAGCGGTCCGCCCTCGTTCGACGCGGTGGACGGCGCCGAGTTCGCGCTGGCGGGGCACCGGCTTGAGGTGGCTCATTCCCCGGGGTATCCCCTTTTCATCCTGCTGCTGAGGGCGACCTCGATGATAACCGGCCCGCTTTACGGCAGGATCAGGATCTTCACCTGCCTGGCTGCGGGGGCCTGCCTTCCCGCCGCCTACGCAGCTTTGCGCAGCCATGGAGCCTCTGTCACCTCTGCTGCCGCCGCGGCGTCGGGTTTCCTTCTTCTGCCACCGGTCCTCTCGCAGCTCAACGTCATAGAGGTGCACGGCACCGCCATGCTTCTCTGTCTTCTTGCCATAGCCCTCCGCCGCTCCAGGGCGGGGCCCTTTCTGGGCTCGCTGGCTGTGTTCGGGGGTCATCCCGCCTCCGCGCTTCTGCTCCCGCTGGCCATGTCCAGAAGATGGCTTTCACGGTGGATGGCTCTGGCGGCTCTGCCGGCGAGCCTCATGCTCTATCTCCCCCTCAGGGCTCCGGCGGCAACCGTTGCCCACTACACCCGTCCGGCCACGCTGCCCCACGCAGCCGCCTACTACTCCATGCACTCCGGCAGGCTTCAGCTTCCCGCCGCGGAAGGCATGCTCAGGCTCGGCGAGTCGCTTGGCCCTGTGTGCGGCATGGCTCTGCTGGCCCTTTCGGTCATGGGCGGCCGACCATCGCGGGCCGCCTTTCTGTCCCTTGCTGCGGCTGTACTGTTCCTGTCCTCCTACAGGGTGCCGGACTACGAGAGCTTCGCCTGGACGGCACTTATCCCTGCGGTCTTTCTTTCGGCCAGGGGGATGGACCGTCTGGCGGTCCCGGGGGCTTCCGGCAAACTGGTTCTTGCGTGCCTTCTTCTGCCCTGGGGTCTTTGGGGCATCAGAGGCGCATGGCGCGCCCAGGACGATGCGGCTCCCAGGTACACCCGCGACCTGCTCTCTTCGCTGCCGCCCGGAGCCGTGCTGCATACCGAGGGGCACAGCACGTTCTACGTGGCTTACATGATCTTCAACGAGGGATACAGGACGGACGTGGTCCCTGCCGACCAGCTGGCCAACTTCTTCTTCCTGCGCCTCGCAAGGCCGCTTCCCTCCTCTGTCGGAGGCCGCCCGGTGTTCTCCACCAGGGCATGGGGCGAAACCGCCTTCACGCCTTCAGGTGTGCTCTTTGCCATAGAACCGGGAGATGTTGACTGGTCGGAGTACGAGATATTCAGCTACTCCGGCAGATCGCCTGACGCCATGGCGGGGGACGTGGCCGCCGAGGCATGGGCCATGAGAATGGCGCAATCCACGGGTACCGAGAGGGATGCCGCCATGGAAAGGGCGCTTGAGCTTGCCGGGACGGACATCACCCGGAACAGGATCCTGCAGCTTCGAGCCCTGGTTCAGTAGGCCGGCATTCCCCGCTCAGGTGTGAAGAGCCTATATTCGCAACAACAACTCAGAGCGTTCATGTATGGTGTGTCCCGAATGAATGGAGAACCCATGTCCATCTTCACAGCGATAAACGACTTCTTCGGAAGGGTGGCCAGGCTGGTAAAGGGCGGCGGCGACGAGGCCCTGGAAAAGCAGAAGAAGCAGGGCAAGCTCTCAGCCAGGGAGAGGCTCGACGGGATACTGGATCCCTCAAGCTTCTTCGAGACCGATCTCTTCGTGGAGCATTCCGCCACCGATTTCGGAATGGACAGCAAGAAACTGGCCGGCGACGGTGTGGTCACCGGGTTCGGCAGGGTTGACGGCAGACCGGTCTCCATCTTCGCCCAGGACTTCACGGTGGCGGGGGGTTCCCTTGGCCGGGCCCATGCGGGCAAGATCGTCAAGATAATGGACGCCAGCATGGACCGCAGGATCCCTCTGATAGGCATCAATGACTCGGGTGGAGCCAGGATACAGGAGGGTGTGGACTCCCTCTGCGGCTACGGCGACATCTTCTACAGGAACACCAGGCTCAGCGGTGTGGTCCCCCAGCTGTCGCTGATCCTGGGCCCGTGCGCCGGGGGGGCCGTTTACTCGCCCGCCCTCACGGACTTCGTGTTCGTGGTGAACAGGGTTTCCAACATGTTCATAACCGGGCCACAGGTGATCAAGGCCGTTCTGGGCGAGGAGATAAGCCAGGAGGAGCTGGGAGGGGCCATGACGCAGGCCTCCATCACCGGCAACGCCCATTTCTTCGCCGAAAGCGAACAGGAGGCCTTTCAGCAGATAAGAAAGCTGCTGTCATTCCTTCCCTCCAGCTGCCTCGATCCCGCTCCCGTCCTGAAGCCTCTGGAGCCGGCCAAACCCATGAAGAACGACATCATCCCGGGCGACAGGCGCAAGGCGTTCGATGTTCACGACGTGATACGCGGAGTGACAGACGGTTCGGACTTCCTCGAGGTCCACAGGCACTACGCAGGCAACATAGTGGTAGGTTTCGGAAGGGTGATGGGAAGGACCGTGGGCATAATCGCCAACCAGCCCAGGGTACTCGCAGGCGTACTGGACGTGAACGCCTCGGACAAGGCTGCCAGGTTCATCAGGTTCTGCGACTCTTTCCGCATTCCGCTCATAACCTTCGTTGACACTCCGGGCTACCTGCCGGGAGTGGATCAGGAGCATTCCGGCGTGATCAGGCACGGAGCAAAGCTTCTCTACGCCTACAGCGAGGCCAGCGTGCCGAAACTCACGGTCATCATGCGCAAGGCATACGGAGGCGCGTACATCGCCATGTGCAGCAGGCATCTGGGGGCCGATTCCGTTATCGCCTGGCCCACCGCAGAGATCGCCGTCATGGGCTCCGAGGGGGCCGCGAACATCATCTTCAGGAAGGAGATAATGGAGAGCCCCGATCCCGAGGCCACAAGGGCCGAGAAGGTGAAGGAGTACGAGAGCAAGTTCGCCAACCCCTACGTGGCCGCCGCCAGGGGCTACGTTGACGTTATCGCCGTACCCTCTGACACCCGCAAGGCCCTGGTGAACGCCATGGAGTTCGCGGGAGGCAAAGACCCCGGGAACTCCTTCCGCCGCCACGGCAACATCCCGCTGTAGCCGGAGGTGCAAAGATGACGGACATACTGGTGATAGACGACACCACCTACGAGACCCACGTTCCCCGGAACGCTCTGCGCCGGAGCGGCGCCAGACCCGACCCCGAAGCGGTTAAGGCCATTATTCCCGGCACCATCGTCGAGATCAGGGTGAAACCCGGCGACAGGGTCAGGGAGGGGGATACCCTTCTTCTCCTTGATGCGATGAAAATGCACAACGAGGTATGTTCTCCTGTGAACGGTACCGTGAGGGAGCTGGCCACCGCCAGGGGCGACAGGGTGGAAAAGGGCCAGCTTCTCGTGAAGCTGCTCAGGGACAGGCAGTAACGAAAGCGGGGCGGCGAACCGCCCCGCAACCGTTGAACGAAGCCTTCTACTGCTGTCTGCGGAGTTCTTCCGCTTTCTCCATGGCCTGTATTGCCAGCTGCCTCCGCCCCAGTCGGCTGTAGGTGGAAGCAAGGTAGTCGTAGTACATGGCGTTGTCCGGGTCGTACTGGATGGCTGCGAGAAGGGATTCGAGGGCGGTCTGGTCCCTCTCCATCCTGCTGTTGTTCACGAAGACCATGTAGTGAAGGTTTGCCATCTCGTCTGCGGTGAGACCCTGAATGGCCTTTGCCTGGTTGAGGACCGCAAGCGACTGCTCGTAGTTCTCAAGGAGAACGTAGGCGTGTGCCATGGTGGCCAGCACGTCGTAGCTGTCACCCAGGAACCCGCGGCTGGACTCGAGCTGGGCCAGGGCTTCTTCGTAGCGTTCCATCTCAAGCAGGGCGAAACCTCTCGTAAGCATGAGGGAGCCCCTCATGGAGGCTGATTCCTCGGGTGTGATCCAGCCCTCGGCCTCACCCTGGATGATTGACTGCTCGGCGTTGTCATACACGGCCAGCGCTTCGTCGTACTTGCCCTGGATCAGGAGTATCTCGCCCATTGTCTCCAGAAGGTCGGGGTTCATGGGATCGATCTCAAGCCCGGCTTCAAGTATCGCGACAGCCCTCCGGGCGTAGTCTTCCTTCTCGGCAGGCTCCTCGGAACGGAGATACAGGTTCTCGAGGATGCGTGCGGAGTTGTAGCTGGAGAGAACCGTGCCCGCGAGCACCCTGTAATGCTCGTTCTCAAGGTACTCGAGCCTGGCCGGATCGATCTCGACGGTCTTCTCGCGCTGGAGTTCGGCCACCATGGCCCGGCCAAGAGTGAAGGCTTCCGCGAAGCTGTCCAGCGCGTCAGCGACTTCGCCCTGATTCAGGAGGATGTCGCCCAGCATCTGGGGGAACTCGGGTCTTTCGGGGGCTATGGCGCCGCCTGTCCTCAGCATGTCCAGTGCACCGGGGATGTCGCCTCCGGTGAACCTGCTGTTTGCCGTGTTGTAGAACACCGACCAGAACTCGGCGATCTCGGTCTGGCGCGCCGGTTCAAGCCTGTAGGCCTGGCCGAAAGCCTCGGCGGAACTCTCCCAGTCGTGAACGAAGCTGTGGGCCCTTGCCTTCCAGTACCAGACCTCGGCATTGGCCGATTCTGCACCGGCGAGCACGCTGTCAGCGAGATGGATGGCCCTTTGGTAGTCGCCGTTCTGGATGTGCACCTTGATTCCTGTGATGGCCGGCGAAGAGCATCCGGAGATGAACAGGAAAGCTCCCAATACCATCACTGCGAGATACTTAGCCAAATCATATCCTCCGTTTCAGGGAAAATGGCCGAGGCCGCACAACTTGGTGTAGCTTCGGAAAGATACGGTAATCTCGCCTTTCCAGCGGTTCAAGTCAACAGCGCGGGGACTTGACCGGAAGCGAAGCGCTTTGCAGTATTCATCCCCCACGGAGGTTGAAATATGGCTGTCATCGCTTGTACTGCCGCCTGGATCCTCTCGTCCCTGATCTACACGTCCTGCAGTTCGGGGCTGGCCCTGCCAGGTGAGGAGGGCTTCCAGAGATCGGCCACTGTCAGGATAGAGAACCAGTACATCCTGTTCCAGGACGGCGAGCGCGAGGCCAACCTCGCGCTGGTATCCACCGGAAGGCCGCCGCACTTCTCCACTCCCACCGGTGATTTCAGCGTCCTCTACAGGCTTAGGAACCCCATGTCCAGCACCTACAACGTCAGGATGCCCTACTGGCTCTGCATTGTGCCAAGCGGAGCCATTGGTCTGCACCAGGCCGGGGGAAACCACGCTGAGTCAAGGCTGGGGGAACCGCTTTCCCACGGCTGCATCCGTCTGGGCAGGTTCACTGCTGAATGGGCCTACTCCTGGATGCCCACAGGCGCCAGGGTCAGGATCCACTGATCTCTTCCGTCACTTCCCTAAGCTTCTGGGAGCAGGAATCGGCCATGACAAGGGTCGCATCCGGTGTCGAGACCACGGAGACGTTCCTGAGCCCCATCACCACTGTGACCCTTCCCGTCGAGTCGTAAACCAGAACGTTCTCGGAATCCACCATGACCGTTGCGCCCCTTTGCACTCCGGCGCTCCTGGCACCCGGCCAGTCGCCGATGTCGCTCCAGGCGAAGGATGCCGGAACGACGGCCACGTTCCCGGCCTTTTCCAGCACCCCCACATCTATGGAAACAGCAGGCAGGGCAAGGAACTTCCCGGGATCGGGGCTGGTGCAGCCTTCCACCGCCGGGAGCCCCCTGTCCAGTGCCGGCAGATGCTCACGGACGGCCTGAAGGATGCCTGCCACCTTCCAGACGAACATGCCCGAGTTCCAGAGGTAGCGCCCGGAAGCCAGGTACGCCTGCGCGGTTCCGTGATCCGGCTTTTCACGGAAGGAGAGCGCCCTATAGACCCCCGGGAGCAGTTCATCGCCCTTTTCAATGTAGCCGTAGCCCGTGGCCGGGGAGTCGGGCACCACCCCCATGGTCACCAGAAACCCCGCATCCGCAGCCTCAAGCGCCCTACCCGCCGTTTCCGTGAACTCCTTCACCGGTTCGATCCTGTGGTCGCTTGCTGCCACCAACATCAGCGAGTCGCGGTTGCCCCTGCCGGCCAGCGTTGACGCGGCCCAGGCAATGCATGGAGCGGTGTTCCTGCCAACCGGCTCCAGAAGGATGTTTTCCTCCGGCAGCCATGGAAGCTGCTCTCCAACCAGTCCGCCGTACTCCCTGCCGGTCACCACCAGGATGCTGTCCCTGTCCGTTACCGCCAGAAGCCTTTCCGCGGTCAGCTGCAGCATGGTGCCGCCGGGAAGAAGGTCGAGGAACTGTTTGGGTTTCGCAGAGGTGGACAGGGGCCAGAAACGGGTTCCCCTGCCTCCCGCCATGATCACGCCGAACACTCTCTTTCCGTTCATCCCTTGAAAACCGCCTTCCATGAGCCGGGTGCGGCATGGATCCTTCCACCCTCGCCGTCGGAGAGGAGACACGAGTTCTTCCCCGGCATGAAGAGCACTTCCCATCCCCCCAGGAGCAGGGGACCCTCCACCCTTTCCATGCGGTACCTGCCGCCGTCGATCACGGGCCCCGAAGTCAGGACGGGTCTTCCGTCCCGGGCCCAGTCCACCGAGTCCATCCCCTGTCCCACATGAAGGGGTCTCGGTACTCCGTCGGGCCCTGTCCTGCCCCAGTCCCAGAGCCTGTAAGTCATGTCGCAGTTGAGCTGGACCTCGAGTACGGAAAGCCCGGCCCCAAGGGCGTGAATGGTTCCGGCGGGGAGGTGCATGGTCATTCCCGGGAAAGCATCGAAGACATCCAGCACCCCTGAGATCGCCCCGGAGGTCAGTGCCTGCGCAAAACGGTCACGGGTGACACCCGGGGCCAGACCCGCCAGTATCCTGCCGTGACCGCCAAGGACCACCCAGGTCTCATCCTTGCATGGGTAGCCGCCTGCATGACCGGGATGGACCTGAACGGAGAGGTCCGTCAGCGTGTGAAGGGTCTTGACAAGAAGAGGGAACCTGGAATCCGGCCAGACGGAGGCCAGTTCGTAGCAATCGGAGCCTGAAAGGGGCTGAAGCACCGTTGAACCCTCCGGGTCGTCATACACCCACCAGATCTCTCCGATCCCGCCCGGAAGCGAGCCCCAGATCCGATGGACCATTCTGGGAACGCAGCGATAGATCAATGTACTTCCTTTGCCATTCTTACGAACTCCTGCGCCAGGACGGGGCCGGTGCCATCCCTCTCGGGGTGCCACTGCAGGGCGGTGACCAGCCCGTCCCGGGACTGCATTGCCTCCAGTATCCCGTCGGGGCTGGCGGCCGCCACGACAAAGCCGGCGGGGACCTGCTCCACGGCCTGATGATGGGCGCTATAGACCCGCGTGTTCCCTCCCAGAAGCCGGTGAAGTCCGGAACCCGGAGGGATGCTGATATCATGAAGCCCGGCCTGGTGGTCAATGGCGCCTGGAAGCGCAGTCGGGATGTCCTGGATCAGCGTACCGCCCTCGGCAATGGCGGCAAGCTGCATCCCCAGGCATATGGCGAGAACGGGGATGCCGGCATTCCTGGCCTCCCTGTAGAGCGCCATCTCCCAGATGGGGCGGTGCAGCTCAGGGTTCCGGCTTCCCTGGTCGCTCCTTCCGAAGAGTTCCGGGGCAGGGTCCCCTCCGCCGGTCATGACCAGCCCGTTCACCTCACGGACTGCCCGGGAAGGGCTGCAACCGGGCAGCATGCCCCAGGGCACCACATCCAAACCCTCGAAAAGCCGCAGATAGCACTGGTTCAGGGTGTACTTCCACGGGCCGCGCACACCCGCCACAGCCGGGGGGTTCGCTTCCCAGTTGAGGGTGAGGCCGATCCTGGGGGTCAAAGCCCCGCCATCCTCTCGAGGGCCCTTCCAGCGGGCTCCATGAGCTCCTTCGGAATGGTGATGCCGGGATCGCGGGCCAGGAGGGCCTCCATCACCATGCCAACGGTTGCATTTCGCATGTCGGGGCATGAGATCCCCCCTGCAGCCATGAAGCCCCGGCCCGGAAAGAGCCTTGACAGCCTTTCGATCATCCCCTCCTCGGTGCCGATGATGAACCTTTCAAGCGGGGAGTTCCTGATGAAACCGATCATTCCCCCGGTACCCAGGACATGGTCGGCTTCCCTGCGGAACACCGGGGGGGTCTCGGGATGGACCAGCACCGCGGCGTCCGGCCACATCTCCCTGGCCCTTCGCAGATCCCTGATGTCCGCCCCTGAATGGGTGTGGCAGCCCCCGGGCCAGGGAATGACGGTGCGCCCGGTCCGTTCAGCCGCGAACTCGGCCAGATTCCTGTCGGGGCCGAACAGCACCTCGCCTGCCGGCGCAGCCTCCACCACCGCCACGGCGTTGGCGCTGGTGCAGCAGGCCCAGCTCTCGGCCTTCACCTCAACGGATGAGTTTACATACGTTACCAGCGAGGCGCCTGGATGGCTTCGCTTCCACTCCCTGGCGTCCGGGCCGGACATGCACGCGGCAAGCGAGCAGTCGGCTCCCGGGGCCACAAGCCTCACCACGCTCCGGGGTGAGAGTATCTTGGCGGTTTCCGCCATGAACCTGACGCCGCAGAAAATCACCAGCGGCGCCCCGGCCTTCATGGCGAACCTGGAGAGTTCCAGGCTGTCGCCCACCTCGTCGGCAACATCCTGTATCTCCCCCGGCTGATAGCTGTGAGCCAGAACGACTGCGCCCAGTCTGCTTTTCAGCTCATGTATGCCGGATCCCATGGTCACCCCTCCAAACTTCTTATCATCCCTGCGCCCAGAACGGTGTCGCCGTTGTAGAAAACACCGGTCTGCCCCTGCGCCACGGCGCTCTGGGGGTTCTTGAACCGGATGGAGAAACCCCGGGGGATACGCAGGGCGGTAACGGGGGTCGCCCGGTGCCTGGACCGGAGCTGCAGAAGGGCCTCGAAACGGTCGGAGAGCGGAAGGCCAAGGTCGTTCACATCCGTTATCAGGCACCCCGGGGAAAACAGGTGCTCCCTTCCACCAACAACAACGGTGTTGCTGCCGATGTCAAGGCGCACGACGTACATGGGGATCCCGTGGGCCCCCACACCCCTCCTCTGTCCCACGGTGAAGCCCTGAAGTCCCTTGTGCCGCCCTGCCCTCCTGCCCTCGACAGTGACAATGTCGCCGGGCTCTCCGCGCCTTTCCAGCGGGAAGCAGAGATCCTGGCTCTCCCTGGCAATGAAGGGGAGCCCGGCATCGAGCACCATCCGCCTCACATCTGCCTTGGTCAGCCCGGCAAGGGGAAACCGGCACCGTGACAGAACGTCCCCGGGAACCATGGCCAGGAAATAGCTCTGGTCCTTGCCGCGGTCGGCCGCCCTTTCCAGCCCCGCGTCTGAACTCCGGGCGTAATGGCCGGTGACCATGTACTCCCCGGGAACAAGCATCCGGAACGGCAAGGCCAGTTTCACCCTGGCGTTGCACATGACGCAGGGGTTCGGAGTGAGACCCAGCGAGTAGGCCTGCTCAGCGGGAAGCCGAACCTGTTCCGCGAATGCATCACGGGCATCGGCAACATGAAGGGGCACTCCAAGAAGGGCGGCTGACGCCCGGGCCTCATCGGGGGGGCCCATCCCCCGGGTGTCAACGAAGACCGCCCTTACCGCACCCCATTCCCTTCTGCAGACAAGCATGGCGGCGGTTGAATCAAGACCTCCGGACAGGCACACAAGCCCCTCACGCACCGAACTTTTCCAGCCTTCCGGCGGAGGCCAGCATCAGGGGCATAAGGTCCATGGAGGCCATTGTGCCCAGGGCTCCCGACGCCGCCTCCCTCTCGGTGAACGCCCGGCTCCATCCGGTCCTCTGGAAGCCGCCGTGCAGAATGAGCGGAACAGGGTGCCAGCTGTGGGCCTTCATGGGGCATGGCGTGCTGTGGTCGCCTGTGACCGCCACCACATCGAACCCCGCTTCCATGAAGCCGGGAACGGCACGGTCGAAGTCTTCGAGAGCCGATATCTTGCGCCGCCAGTCGCCGTCCTCCCCGGCGCTGTCCGTGTACTTGTGGTGCAGGAAGACGAAGTCATGCCCCCTGGAGCGGGCCTCCCTGACCGCCCTGACCTGCCCGGAAAGGTCCGCCGGCTCCGAATCCACAAGGGTCATCCCCAGAAGCGAGGCAAGCCCCCTGTACATGGGATAGATGGCCACCGCCGCAGGGTCGAGCCTGAACCTGTTGCCCAGCCCCCTGTACTCGCGGTTCACCGCGATGCCCCTCAGAAGAAGGCCGTTCGCCCTGGACCGGCCCTTGAGCAGAGAGCCGGCAAGGCTTACGAACCGCTCCACCACCTCGGCGGTCCTTCGGCACTCCGGAGTGGGCGCCACCACCGGAAGGGGTTTCAGCCCCGCTGCTCCGGGGTCGGTGTCCGGAACTCCGTCCTGAAGGCCGTGCCCCCTGAAGACAACACAGGCCCTGTGTTCCTTTACCGGCCTTACCTTCACCTCCACCCCGGGGATCGTAATGGAGTCAAGCAGTTCAGCCAGCTGGGCACACTCCTCGGTGGGGATCCTTCCGGCCCTCCGGTCGGTTATCACTCCATCGCCGTCCAGGGTGCAGAAGTTTATCCTGGCAGCCAGATCGCCCTTTCCGAGCGGAAACCCTATTCCCAGGACCTCAAGCACTCCCCTGCCGATGAGGTTTGCGACCGGGTCATACCCGAAAAGGGCCATGTGGGCCGGTCCGCTTCCCGGGGTGATCCCCTGTGCAACAGGTACGTGCTGTCCCAGGGCACCTCCCCTGGCGAGCCTGTCAAGGTTCGGGATGTCCGCGGCTTCCAGGGGGGTTCTGCCTTCAAGCCCGGGAATGCTCACATCCCCGAGCCCGTCAAGCACCGCGAGAAGAATACTGCCGCCCCTGTCAAGGGCCAGGCTTTCCGCAAGTTCCGCAGCTCCCGTCATGGGGTACCCTCCTTGAACTCCACACCATGGCCGGACGTTATCTCACCGGCCGTGAACGGCTCTTCTCCGTTCTCCCTGAGGGTCTCCATCACGGTCACAGGGTCAGGTGTGACAAGAAGGAACCCTGCCCCCATGTTGAAGGCCCTCCGCATTTCCGACAGGGCTATGCCCCCCCTTCCCGCTATCAGTCCGAAGACCGGGGGCACGGGCCATGTTCCTTCCATCACGGCTCCCAGCCCTTCCGGAAGGATCCTGTCAAGGTTGCCCGGTACGCCTCCTCCGGTTATGTGGGCCATTCCCGAAACCAGCCCTTTTGAAAGGAGGGGAAGAACAGGTCCCAGGTAGCTCCTGTGCACCGATAGCAGGGCTTCACCCACCGAACCGCCGGCAAGCTCATCGGGACGCGAGGCAAGGGTGAACCCTGCCTGCTCGAAAAGCACCTTCCTGGCCAGGGAGTACCCGTTGGTGTGCAATCCGGTGGACGGAAGCCCCACCACGGCGTGCCCGGCTTTCACCGCGCTCCCGTCAACTATCATTTCCCGTTCCACTACGCCCACAATGGTGCCGGCCACATCGTAGTCACCGGGACGGTAGAATCCGGGCATCTCCGCGGTCTCCCCGCCCAGCAGGGCGCAGCCGTTCTGACGGCAGGCTCCTGCCATCCCCGTCACGATCTCGGCGGCCACCCGGGCCGAGAGGAAGCCGCAGGCGATGTAATCCATGAAGAAGAGAGGCCTGGCGCCCTGAACCAGTATGTCGTTCACACAGTGGTTAACAAGGTCTGCCCCCACCGACGAGTAGTCTCCCGCCATGGAAGCGACCCGCAGCTTGGTTCCCACTCCATCGGTGCTTGCCACAAGCACGGGGCTCTTCATGTCGGGGAAGTCGGCACGGAACAACCCCCCGAAATGCCCCAGATCGGAGAGCACCCTGTCCGTGAAGGTCTTCCGCACCTCGGCCTTCATAAGCGAGACCGCCCTGTTCCCCTCCTCGATGTCCACCCCGCTGTTCCTGTAGTCCATGGGGGTCATCGGTCTATCCTGTTGAGCTGATTCGTGGAGAGGTAGAAGGCAAGCCTCCGGGAAACGATGTCCTTGTCTATGTTGCGGAGAGCTTCCACCCCGAATCCCTCGATGGCGAAACTGGCGGTAACCGAGCCGTAGCACAGGGCCCTGGCGATGTTCTCCAGGTTCAGCTCCCCGCCGGAGCCGGACAGATAGCCAAGCATGCCGGCGGCAAAACTGTCACCGGCGCCTGTTGGATCGATCACCTTCTCCACGGGAACAGCGGGAA
Source organism: uncultured bacterium (assembly GCA_964541235.1). Classification (GTDB taxonomy): domain Bacteria; phylum Fermentibacterota; class Fermentibacteria; order Fermentibacterales; family JCC-6; genus UBA6080. Next base: position 51,344 of record CAZIPI010000009.1, read on the forward strand.
GGATGAAGGGGTTCCTGCCGCCAAGCACCATGGCCCCCTGGGCTCCCATCTTCACCACCACGAACCTGGGCCCTTTGTCAAGGATGAAACGACCGGCCTCGAAGAGGTTGCCGTGCCCGGATATCTGTCTTGCCTCAGATGCGTTGACGAAAACCAGGTCAACACGGCTCATGGCCTGCAGCACCAGATCCTTCCTCCGGTCTATCCAGAGGTTCATGGTATCCATGGCTATCCAGCGGGGCGAGTCGGTCTGGTCCATGACCCTGAGCTGGAGCTCGGGATCGATGTTGGCCAGGAACACGCATGGAGTGCTCCGGTACAGCTCGGGCAGCCTGGGCTCGAACCCGGCGAAGACGCCGAGTTCCGTTCTCAGGGTCCGGGCATCGCCGAAATCCGGGCCGTAAACGCCCTCCCATCTGAAAGTGGGCCCCTGCCCCGTCACCAGCCCCTCAAGATCTATGTTCCTGGTGGCCAGGAAGTCGTACTCGGCCCTGGGAAAGTCGGGTCCCACAACCCCCACGATACGTACCGAATCCAGAGGGCAGGCGGCAAGACCGAAATAGACAGCGGAACCCCCCAGGGTTTCCTCGGCCTTTCCGGCTGGGGTTGTCAGGGTATCCAGCGCCACAGAACCCACAACGAGAACAGACATGTTTCCCCTACATCCTTTCCGGGGCCGTAACGCCCAGCAGTTCAAGCAGGCCCCTCAATCCCTCCCTGCAGCCCAGGCACAGCAGCATGCGAGCCCTGGTGAGGGGTTCGTTTTCATTGTCCATGACCTTGTGGTGGGAGTAGAAGCCATGGAAGGCGGTGGCCAGTTCAGAGGCCGCCTCAGTGAGACGGTGCGGCGTGAGCTCATCCGCCGCTTCCGCCACGCGTATCGGAAGCGCTTCCAGCAGCCTGAGGAGAAGCCTCTCACGGGGAGAATCGAGCAGCAGGGCAGCCCGGGGCACATCGGTTTCCATCAACCTTTCCCCCGCGTTGCGCATGATCCCTGCGATCCTGGCGAAGGCGTACTGTATGTAGAACACCGGATTCTCTTCCGAGTCCTTGCGGGCCGCCTCGAGGTCGAAGTCCATGTGAGCCTCGGCCCTTCTTGTGAGGAAAAGGTAACGGGTCACGTCCGGGCTTCCAACCTCTGTGACCAGGTCCCTGAGGGTCACGAATTCACCGGCTCTGGTGGACATCTTCACCGTCTCGCCTCCCCGGGAGAGGGTGACGAACTGGTGTATGACGGTCCTGAGCCTCCGCTTCACATCCGACGGGTCAAGCAGGGCAGCCACCGCCGCCTCCACATCGCGGCTGGTGTCTATATGGTCGCTGCCGAACACGTCCACCAGCAGATCGTACCCTCTTGAGAACTTGTCGAGGTGATAGGCTATGTCCGGCATCCGGTACGTGTAGCCGCCCCCGGTCCTTCTAACCACCCTGTCCTCGGGACGGCCCAGCGCGGTAAGCCTGAGCCAGGTCTTGCCGGACTGGTCGGGGTCGGGATACGTGAGCCCGGCCTTCTCCAGTGAATCCAGTACGGCTTCCACCGCATCGGGGATGAGCTCGCTTTCAGCGAAGTACCTGTCGAACCTTATCCCAAGTAGTTCAAGGTCGTCCCTGATGAGCCGGAAGGCCCTTTGGACCGCGGCGTCCCTGAAGCGCTCACGGTCCCGGGGCCACTCAAGCCCGGGTTCCGAGGCATGCAATTCCTCCGCCCACTGTATGATGTAGCCGCCCTGGTAGCCCCCCTCGGGAACCTCCATGCTCCCCCCCCTGAGCCGGTCGTAACGCGCGGCCAGGGATTCGCCCAGGCGGTCCATCTGCCTTCCCGCATCGTTGAAGTAATACTCCCGGAACACCGTCCAGCCCACGGCCTCAAGAAGCCTGCTGATGGCATCCCCAAGTACGGCCTGCCGGCAGTGGCCCACGGTAAGGGGGCCGGTGGGGTTGGAACTGACGAACTCAACAAGGGCTGTCCCTGCCGGCCCCTTCTCCCGCAGAAGCCCCCTCAGGCCTTCAACCGCCAGGCGATGGGTCACTGCCGTCAGGTAGCCGTCGTCGAGGGTGATGTTGACGAAACCTGGGCCATCCACTGTGACCGAGGACACGAACGGGGACCCGCCGGCACCTGCGGCCATCACTCCGGCGATCTCCCTGGGAGGACGGCGAAGGGTCTTGGAAAGCCCCATGGCGGAACTGCAGGCAAGGTCGCCGAAAGCCCGGTCCACTGAGCCGGTGATGCTTAGATCAACGTTCGGGCATCCCAGCTCCCGGGACAGGGCCCGCGACATGCGGACGCACAGGTCAGTCCTGGTCGAGAACGGGGAATTCATCGGTGGCGCCTGTCCCTCCGTCGGGGTAGTCCTGGAAGGGAGCGTCGCTCCACAGGCTTTCCAGGGAATAGTAGGCCCTTGTTTCGGGCAGGAAAACGTGCACAACGAAATCAACGAAATCAAGAAGGATCCAGCTTCCCTCGTCGTAGCCTTCGCAGTGGTGGAGCTTCCTTCCAAGCTTCCTGGCTTCCCTTTCCACATGGTCTGCGATGGATCTGGTCTGTATTCTGGTATCCCCGGTGGCAAGGACGAAAACGTCCATGGTCAGCGGGAACTCCGACATGTCCATGGCCCTCACTCCCCGGCCGTGACGCTGGTGGATCGCCTCCACCACGGCTTGAAGTATGTCCGGGCCCTCAGTGATCTCCGTCAATCGTTCCTCCGGTCTCAGTTGGGGTTAAGGGCATGAAGGTCCTGCTGGCAAGGTCCCGCCCGAGGTAAACGGAAACATCCACCTCCGGCGCTCCCCCGGCGGGGAGGCACCAGACTATGTTGCTGTCCGGGATGCCCAGCCGCTCCGCCACAGCCGCCGCCGCGCCTGAGCCCGGAACATGGGATACGACCACCGTCTCAAGGTAGTCCAGCCTGTCAGCGTTGCTGGCGCTTGAGGGGGCGATGAAAAGAACGGATCCGCTTCTGCCCTCGAGGTGCCTCTGGACCTCCCTGCCCTTGCCGTTCACGCTGGTACCGTTGAACACCATGACGTAAACCGTGTCAGGGGATGGATCGGTGAACAGGGGCCGATCGCGGACTTGAGCGGTTTCCTGGCCGGGCCTGGCATGATCCGGCTTGTACACCAGCGCCAGGGTTACGGCGCAAAGTGCGAGAACGCTCAGAACTATTCGCCAGATGCGGCTGGATTCCTCCCTGGCACGGCTCTTCTGACGGCTTCTTACAGGAGTCACGGCGAACCCTTCATGAACGGTGATATGGTTTCCCAGGCCTGGTCGAGGGACTGGGAGATGACCCTCACGCCGGAAACCGAGCTGATGAAACTTGCATCCCCATTCCAGCGGGGCAGGACATGCAGATGCAGGTGTCCGGGGACCCCGGCGCCCGCGGCGCTTCCCAGGTTCCAGCCCCCGTTCATACCCTGGCATTTCATGCCGTCGCGCAGTGCGCTCTCAGCCCTGCGCACCAGGTCAACCGCCTCCCGGACCTCCTCCGCGGACGCCGATGTGAAGTCGGGTATGTGCCGGTACGGAACGATCATCATGTGACCGTTTATGTACGGGTAGCGGTTGAGGACCGCGAAACAGAAGGCGCCCCTGTGAAGGACTAGGTTCTCCCTGTCATTCTCCGGCGGGTCGCAGGATATCCGGCACAGAACACAGCCGGGCGGTTGCGGTGAGCTTACGTAGCCATGCCTCCACGAGGCCCACAGCCTCCTCACGAGTCGCTCCTGACTGAGCCCTCGGGCATCTCGCAGTCAACAAGGGCGTTCTCCACCACGCAGAAGTCCAGAAGCCTGGCTGTCGAGGTAAGCACCGAGCTTCCCGAAACCCTGCAATGCCTGCCGATGAAGGCGCCTGCTTCCACAACTGCGGTATCCTCGATCCATACGCCGTCCGGGTCGGGGATCACAACCCCCGAGAGGAGCAGGCGCTCGGTCACCCGGCGCCTCAACGCCCTGGTGCATTCCGCCAGGTGCAGGGGGTCGTTGACGCCCCTTACCTCCAGCCAGTCAGGTGATGCCGCAGCCGCCACCCGGAACCCTGAAGCCGAAGCAGCCTCCACGGCGTCGGTCAGATAATACTCTCCCTGGGAGTTGCCGTTGCCGATACGGGATAGAAGCGACGGCAGCACGCCTGCATCGAAAACCATGATCCCCGTGTTGATCTCGCTGCACGAAAGCTGTTCAGGCGTGGCGTCGCGGTGCTCCACTATCCGGTTCACCGATCCGTCAGGCCCCCTGAGAACCCTGCCGTACCCGGAGGGATCCGGCGGGTAGGCTGTGAGAACGGCCATGGCGGCATTGGAAGCTCGCCGTGCTTCAAGCAGGTCCCCGATGGTCTCCACCCTCAGCAGGGGCACATCCCCCAGAAGGACAAGGATCTCGCTCGCGCCTTCAGGGAAGGGCATGGCGCACTGCAATGCGTGGGCGGTCCCGAGCTGGGGTTCCTGGACCACCCAATGCAGCCCGGCGGCGGAAAGGAGCGGGATCACATCCTCACGGCCATGGCCCACGACCACGGTCATGCTCCTGCAACCTGCGTCAGCCGCGGTCTCGGTCACCCTCAGGAGCATCGGCCTTCCCAGTACCGGGTGCAGTACCTTGGGAAGGTCGGATTTCATGCGGGTGCCCCTGCCCGCGGCCAGGATAACGGAATGAAGCATTCAGAGCACCTCGGGGAAGAGATTGTTCTCATCAGCCACCACGACAACCGGTGAGGGGGGCTCCTCCCTGGCCGTGTCCACAAGAACGAACTGAAGGATGATCACAAGGTCTCCCGGAGCGCAGAGCCTGGCGGCGGCTCCGTTGATGCAGATGACCCCGCTTCCGGCCTCCCCCCTTACCACATAGGTCTCGAACCTGGCGCCGGTGTTCACGCACGCCACCAGTACCTGCTCGCCCGGGAGTATCCCGGATAGACCCAGCAGGTCGTCGTCTATGGTGATCGAGCCTGCGTAGTCGAGGTTGGCCTCAGTGACCCTCATCCTGTGGAGCTTCGCTCCAAGAAACTTCCTCAGCATCAAATCCTCCGTGATTGGTGCGGGGGTTCCAGGGCCAGGTTGTCTATCAGCCTTGTACTTCCCACATGGACCGCGGCAAGTAGTCGCAACGGTCTGTCCAGCAGTTCCGCCGGCTCCAGAGTATCAGGGTGGATCGCCTCGATGTAGGAGAGGTTCAGCAGCGGCGCCTCCAGCAATACCCCCTTGAAAGCCGATCTCAGGCCGTCAACTCGGATCTCGCCATCTTCGGCCGCGTTGGCCGCGGCCCTCAGACCCCTGTGCAGAAAGGCGGCCTGAGCCCTTTCTTCGCGGGTCAGGTAGGCGTTCCTGCTGCTCATGGCCAGCCCGTCATCCTCGCGGACGATGGGGCAGGAAACTATCCGCGGTTTCAGGCGAAGGTCGCTGACCATTCTTCGTATCACAACAAGCTGTTGATAATCCTTCTCACCGAACACGGCCAGGTCAGGTCCGACAATGTTGAAAAGCAGGCAGCAGACCGTGGTCACACCCCGGAAGTGCCCGGGGCGGGAAGCCCCGCAGAGGCCCGATGTGAGCCGCGCGACTTCCACATGGGTGGCATACCCCTCGGGATACATGGTCTCCGGACCCGGGGCGAAGACAACATCAACGGACTCCTTCTCCAGAAGTTCGCAGTCTCCGAGGAGGTCCCGGGGGTAGCGGGAAAGGTCCTCGCCGGGAGCGAACTGGGAAGGGTTGACGAAGATGGAGACCACCAGCCTGTCGCACAGCTCCCGGGCTTTCCTGACAAGGCTGAGATGCCCCTGGTGAAGGGCGCCCATGGTGGGGACCAGCCCCACGGTCAAGCCGCCGGAAGCCCAGTCCCGCCTGAGGGTACCGATACGTGCCTCGTCATGGGCCAAGTCCATCAGATGAGCCTCCCGAACACCGGCGAGAAACCGCAAAGCCCTCCGGGATGGCTTCTGATGGATTCAACCAGGGCGGAAAGCGCCCTGCGGCCGCTCAATGCTTTCTCCGCGTTGACCACCAGTGCCGGGAAGCACCTGTCCCGAAGGAAAAAGGTGTTGTAGGAATCAACAAGCCTTTCCACCCAGCTCCTGCTCACATCCCTCTCGAACGGCCTTCCATGCCTGAACAGCCTTTCGATCACAAAACCCGGTGACGCTTGAAGGTAAACGGCCAGATCCGGTTTCTCCGTTTCCGGTGCCAGGGCATTGCTGAGTTTCAGGTACAGGCCAAGCTCCCTTTCGGAGAGGGTCGCCCGGGCGAAGACCCCGTCACGGCTGAAACAGAAGTCGCTCACCGAAAGCCCATGGAAGAGATCGGTCCGGTTCAGCTCTCCAAGGCGTTCATACCTCTGGAGAAGAAAGGCAATCTGGGTCTGGAAGGCCCATTTGCCCATATCGCGGTGAAAGCTGGGGAGATACGGGTTCTCTTCGGGTCTCTCGAGAACGAGCCGCCCGTTCATGGCTTCGGCCAGCGCCTTCGCGAGAGCGGTCTTCCCGGTTCCAGGAGGACCCTCGACCACCAGGGTGCTCAGTTCCCGTGACTCAGTCAAAGCCGATCTCTTCACACAGCGTAATATGCGATTCATCAGCGATTTGTGCCAGCAGTTCCAGGGGTGTGCGGCCCAGGCCCGGAACAACGCCGGAGTGGACCTCCGCCAGGGGAACCAGCACGAAACGCCTGAGGTGCATCCTGGGGTGAGGCAGAATCAGCTCGGGAACGCTCCGGCCCCCCTCGAGGAACAGGATGTCAACGTCCATGGACCTTGCACGCCCCATCTTGCTCACCGGAGAACCGCAGATCGCCTCTATCTCCCTGCAGGCGGCGAGCAGGCCGCTATCCGAACCTCTCCAGCCCCCTGTAACGGCGCAGTTCATGAAACACCCGCCTTCAACCCCTCCCCAGGGAGGTGTGGAGTAAACCCGGGAAAAGCAAGGCGCAACAACACCTGCGGCATTCCGCAGGTAATCGGCGGCCACGTGCAGAGAGCCCCTGGTTGACGGGGTGTTGCCACCGAGGCCAAGGCCGAACAGCCTAGCCTGCAATGGTGTACTCGGCACATTCCGCCGGCAGGCTCGCCGGCGGATGGGGTTTTCTCACGGTGACCCGCCATTCGCCGGGCCAGCGCAGGCGGAGGGCGGCATGGACGGCATGCGCCAGCTGCTCGATGTAGTCGAAACGGTTCCCTGCGAACGAAGCCACGCATGAGCACGCTTCGCCGTAGTCGAGCAGAGGTTCGGGCGATGCGGGGCCAGCAAACCGTACATCCAGCAGGACAACCCGCTCGAACAGCTTCTCCTCCGGCAGTACGCCTATCGCCACCGGAAGCGCAACACCTTTCAGGCAGAGGCTTCCGGTCATTCTTCCTTCTTTCTCAGCCACTGCAGGAGCCTGTTCCTGTAGAGCTCCATCTCCTCCAGCCTTCCCACCGCCTGATGTATCCTGGGCTCGGGCACCGTCAGCGCGAACCTTACGAAACCTTCACCCCACGAGCCGAACCCGCTTCCAGGGGTGACGACTATGCCCGCCCGGTTCACAAGCTTGCCGGCGAAGGCCATGGAGTCGGCCCCACGGGGCAGCCTGACCCAGAGATAAAAGGTTCCCGGCGCGTGAAAGACCTCCCATCCCAGTCTTTCCAGACCGGCCAGAAGAACCTTGCGCCTGCTTTCATAAACCCCGAGAAGCTCCCTGATGTTGCTGTCGGGAAGCGACATCGCCGCGGCTGCGGCAGCCTGGACGGCGGTGAAGACCCCCGAGTCAATGTTCTCCTTGGCGCCCATGAAGGTTTCCACGAGCCTCCTGGAGCCGGCGACGAACCCGACCCGCCAGCCGGTCATGTTGAAGGTCTTGGACAGGCTGTGAAACTCGAGGACCACATCCTCGGCGCCGGGAACCCGAAGGAAGGACAACGGTGGCTGTCCATCGAAACGGATGTGGCTGTAAGAGTTGTCGCTGACAAGAAGTATGTTGTTCTCACGGGCGAACGAGACCAGCCCCTCCATCTCAGCCAGGGTGATCACTGCTCCGGTGGGGTTGTTCGGGTAGTTCAGGAAAAGAACCTTGGCCTGCCTCAGCACCTCGGGTGGTATCCTGTCCAGGTCGGGAAGAAAGCCCCTCTCCCACACCAGCGGGACATCCACCGGGATGGCGTCGGCCAGGATTGCCGATGCCCTGTACACGGGATAACCGGGATTTGGGACCAGAACGATGTCGCCCCGGTTGCAGAAAACCATGGGAATATGGGCCAGCCCTTCCTTCGATCCGATGACGGCAGCCGCCGGGAGATCGCGGGAAAGCCCGAAATGCCTGTTCAGGAACTTCCCTGCCGCATCCAGGAAGAACTCGCTGCCCCGGTTTCGGGGATACCTGTGGAAAGAGTGGTCGAGAAGGGCCTCCCGGCCGGCCGCCACCACCTCCTGCGGTGTGGGGATGTCGGGGTCGCCTATCCCGAAGTCTATGATGTCAAGCCCCCGCTTGACGGCTGCAGCCCTCTTCCTGTCAAGCTCGGCGAACAGGTAGGGCGGAAGCTTGCTCAGCCTTTCCGATGCGCTGATGAGAGCCCTCTTGTCCAAGCCTTCTCCTTTCCGGGTTTATTGGTAATATACAATGGTCGGTCACCCCGCAGAACTTCCGGAGGAGCCAGAAGCTTTGATCCTTCCCTTCGATACAGGAACAAAAACCGTCCGTTGCAGCATCGGCACCCTGCTGGACCTCTGCCTTCTGCCCGAAAGCCTCAGGGGCGGAGATGAATCCATCGATCTCCAGACAAGATTGAAGTTCCACAAGAGGGCGCAACGAACAAAGGCTGCGGAAACATCGGGAAGCACCGAGGTCAGGGTCGAGCTCAGGACCTCCTGCGGAGGGATAAGGTTCCACATCTCAGGGAGGGCTGATGTGGTGTCACCGGACGGGGTCTGGGAGATCAAGACATGCTCACCGCTCAGGGAGATACCGCTGAAGAGTCACCAGCTTCAGCTGTACTTCTACATGAAGGCCCTCAAAGCCCGGCAGGGCTGGCTCCATTACGTAGATCCGGACACTTCGGGCGAGATCAGCCTGCCACAGCAGACAAAGGAACTCAGGGCCATCTGGAACCGTTTTCTCCGAGAGGCTTCCAGGCTGGTCTCGGACGAGTGGCGCCACCATGAGGAACTCAAGGAGCGGATGGTTGACTTCAGTTTTCCCTACGATTCATGGCGGCCAGGCCAGCAGGAGCTTTCATCGGCAACGCGAAGCGCCCTTGAGTCCTCTGGTGAAAGCATGATCCAGGCTCCGACGGGAACCGGAAAGACGGCAGCAGTCCTGTTCGGGGCCGCCAGACCGGCAGTGATGTCATGGCACACCGTTTTTTTTCTCACCGCCAAGAACACTCAGAAACGGCTCGCGCTTGAAACCGGTGCCCTTTTCAGAAAAGCGGGGTTGCCCATCAGGGTCGTCGCCCTTGCCTCCAGGCATGACACTTGCCCCATGGACACAGACAGGTGCTCACCTGAAACATGTCCTCTGGCCCAGGTATTCGAAGAACGGGTGACCGGTTCGGGGCTGATCGGGAAACTGCTTTCCCTTGGAGTGGTTACCACAGAAAAGCTGCTGGAAATGGCTTCCGGGGCAGGGGTGTGCCCGTTCGAGGCAGGCCTCTGTCTCGCACAGAGGTGTGACCTCATCATCTGCGACTACAATCACGTCTTCGATCCTTCGGCGAGCCTGAAGAGGTTCTTCTCGCTGGAGGAAACAGCTTCACGGATCGATCTTCTGATTGACGAAGCCGCAAACCTCCCCGAGAGGGTGATGAAGATATGGTCACCTGAGATCAGGGCTTCATGGCTTCGGTCGGCATCGGGTCACGCGCGGGGGTCGGGGAACAGGAAGCTGTCGGCTCTCATAAGACCCTGGATGAAGTTCATGGACTCGGCCGGCGGGTTCATTCCGGGCAATGCCCGGGATGATCATGAGCTCCCCTCTGAACTGGTCCCCCCCCGGGCCGACATGAGGCGCTGGAAAAGGGTGATGGGTGCTTCCGACAGACTTCCCCTGGAGGCGCTTGAGCTGTCGCGAGCCGTGGCCCGTTTCGCCCTGGTGGCCGAAAGGAGGGATGAAAGATTCCACCTTCTGGGGAGACGTGAGAACGGAGAGACGGTTGTTCAGTGGTTCTGTTCGGATCCATCGGAACTGACCCGTGAAGTCCACAGCCGCTGCGGCTCGGTCACGGCGTTCAGCGCCACTCTGTCGCCGTGTTCCCACTTCCGGCCCGTGCTCGGTTTCGGGGAATCCGCGGAGTGGACCGGAACGGAGTGGCCATTCCCAAGGGAAAACCTGCGGGTCTGGATTGACTCGACGGTTGACACCCGATGGAAGACGAGAGACAGATCCACTGCCATGGTTGCGGACAGGCTCAGGGGTGCCTGGAGGAAGACGCCCGGCACATGGCTTGCCTGGTTTCCCTCCTTCCAATGGATGGAGGAGGTTGCGGCACTGATCCGGGAGTGCGAACCCCTGGTCCAGCCAAGGGTCACCACTGCTGCGGAGAGGGATGATTTCATCGCCCTGGCATGCAGCGGAGGCAGGGTTGTCCTCACTGTTGCCGGCGGTGTCTTCTCCGAGGGAGTGGACCTGACATTCCCCGACCTTCGCGGAGGTTTTGTGGCCGGCCCCTTCCTTCCTTCGGTATGCACCAGACAGGAACTGGTCCGGACCAGGCACGCAGCCGTGTATGGCGATGGATTCCTTCACGCCTACGTGATCCCGGGCATGAACCGGGTCATCCAGGCCGCCGGCAGGCTGGTGAGAACCCCTGACCAGAAGGCCGACCTTGTTCTCATTGGAAGACGCTTCATCATGTCCCCGTACAGAGAACTGCTTCCGGCACATTGGTTTCCGGTCAGGGTGATAACCCGCGAAGGAGTGAGGATGGAAAGAGGGGGAGACCGAAGCCTCCCCCCCTGTTCAGAGCAGGATCAGGTTACTGGGTGACGGCGTTGTCGCCCTCGACCACTTCCTCGACAACCGGCTCGCCCTCGACGGCCGCTTCGCCCTCGACGACCGGCTCGCCCTCGACGACAGCTTCGCCCTCGACGACCGGCTCGCCCTCGACGACAACTTCGCCCTCGACGGCCTCTTCGCCCTCGACGGCCTCGGTGTCCTCAACTACGGCAAGGCTGTCTTCGGCGACGGTGGCTTCATCGGTGGTCTCAACGGCGGGCTCATCGCAGCCAAGGCTGGCGAAGGCCATGAATACGGCGAGAAGAGTGATCACAAGGTACTTCATTCCGGAATCCTCCTGTAACATACTGCAAGAATGCCTGAAACTGAGATTTTCAGTTCAGAGAACTCACCCCGAAAACAGGGACCGAAATCGTCCCTATGGGGCAGAAATATTTCACGATCGGGGCGAATTTGTCAAGGGGCGACTGCTCTGGCGTAATTACTGAAGTGTTCCTTTGCGTAGCGGTTCAGCTTGTCGCTGCCTACGATCCTCGCAAGTTCCCTGCCCAGCTGGTCCGCCGGAGCGCCGGAGCCGGGGGTCAGACGGAGGGGAAGCTCAAGGGAAAGTCTGTCCAGCTCCATAAGGTAAAGGCCCCGTGCGATCACCGAGGCTGCGGCCACGACCGGATCGTCCTCGGCGCGGCAGCGCAGGTAAAGCGTGTAGTTTCCCGCAGGAAGCCAGGGCGATAGCCTTTTCTCGGGGCAGAACCTGTCAACAACCACCGAACCGGCGCCGGTCCTCCTGAACAGCTCGGTGATCACATCTCCGTGCGCCATCGCCTGTATGTCCAGGCTGTTCCTTCCCTGAGCCTTGAACTGGCTGAAAAGGCTGTTGTACTCAGTGGGGGGCACTATCCTTGAAGCCCAGGCCAGGCCGTCCATCACAGTGAGAGCCTCGGTGAGTTCCAGCACCCTTCGGTTGGTCAGGGTCTTCGAATCCGCTACGCCCATGGAGACAAGCGAGGCACAGGCTTCATCATCGCAGGCAACCCCGGCGGCAACAAGGGGGCCGAACCAGTCCCCCTTTCCCGCTTCGTCTGTACCGATCCTCAAGCCCGTGGCTTCCCCGGTCGCGGTACTGCCGGTGAGTATCGTCCCGATCTTTGCGCCAAGCCCGGGATCGCCGCCTGCGGGAACCAAGGTGAATCCCTTTTTCTCCGACCAGTAGTAGTTCACCCTGCACGATCGGCTTCCATCAGATACCGAGGCCTGCACCCCGTTCACCAGAGGCTTCTCCATATCGGTATGAATGCCCTGAAGGGCCAGCAATTCCCTGGCCTTGCGGACGCAGTGGGACAGGCCGGAGACCGGTCTCATTCGAAGGGGTTTTCCAGCTCCAGCACCGTACCCTGTGTGTAGGATTCAAGCAGGCATGAGATCTCTCCGATGACCATCGAGGCGGTCATGAGAACCGGCATGTGCCTGCTGTCGTCGGTGACCCACACGAAGATCTCGCCCTCCTGCTTGAAGATGCCTTCGCCTCTCAGCTCGGGTTTGAGAAGGAGGCACTGAAAGGTCCCCGCAGGGGTTCTGATGGTATTCCTCTCAAGAACGTTCACCCAGAGGGGGTAGTTGTCGTTGTCAACATGAACGTCCATGCTGAACCTCTGGCCGACATCGAATGAAAGCGTGCGGGCGTAGTAGAAAGCCCCCAGAACATCCAGGGCGTGGGGGGGAATGGGATCCTCCATCTTGTCGGGGTTGGTCTCTCCCGGATACCGCGCCACCCCCTCCTCCTGGTAGAAGATGGTTTCCTCGGTCTTTGCGTAGCTCCCCTCGCGGATGTCCTTGAAGTATCTGAGAGTGTGAAGCTGGATTATGTCGAGATGGGACTGGTTCACATCCCTGACCGTGAAGAAGCTGTCGAATACCGGGTTGCTCCTGGCTTCTGCTGTGATCCGGTAGGCGAGAAGACCGTTCATGTCCTCGGGGCCGGTCACAGAGAGCGATGCCGTCCCGGCCCTCATTATTCCGTACTGCACGCTGAACACAAACCTCTCCCCGGGTCCCCAGGCGCTGTTCGGAACGAATCTGCGGGTGAACTGGCCCCAGTCCCATACCGTGGCCGCACGGAGGGAGGAGAAGAGGAACAGGATGCAAAGAAAGAACCTCATACGTCCGCCTTTCGGATTGGGCACTGCCGTGTGATACACCAGTCGGCGAGGACATGTTCCCATCGTCTGCCCACTGCGGCCATGGAGAATTCGCTTTGAACATACTCCCTGGCCCTGCGTCCCAGGTAATCCGCCACCCCTGGTTCCAGGGCGAGATGCCTCATCTGAGATGCCAGTTGAACATGGTTGCCCGGGGAGTGAAGAAGGCCGGTATCCCCGTCGCGCACGATGTCGCAGAGCCCGTTTGTGGCCGCGGCAAGGAGCGGAAGCCCCGAACTCATTATCTCGAGGCCGGCCCTGCTCACCACCTCGCTGCCGAGACTGGCCACGACCCCCATCGATGCCCTGGAAAGAAGGGCGGTCACATCATCGACTCGGCCGGGAAACGCCACTCTGTCATGAACACCGTGAAGCTCCGCGAAGGCCCGCAGTTCGCCTGCGCTCTGCTGGTCATCCTCCCCGGCTATCACCGCCCTCCAGTCGGGAGGCATCCCGGCCATTGCCCTTATCAGTGTTCTGTGCCCCTTGACAGGGCTCAACCTTCCAAGCGAGACAACCAGCTTCTCCCTTGCATGCCCCGACGGGCGGAAAACGCCGGTGTCCACCGGAAAGGGTACGACCGCCACCGGCCCCTTCCTTTCGCCCTGAAAGCCACGGGCTGCCATGAAAGGTGAAGGGAAGACGACAAGACAGGTACGACGGTCGACCATTCTCCGGAAAACTCCGCTTGAAGCCTTTCTCTGGTCGTTCCTCACCCTTACGAGGGGTACCCCGGGCAGCATCAGCATGGCGGCTGTCTGACCGGGACCGCAATGGGCGCAGACCGCATCGGGGCGGTGAACCCTTGCCGTCGCCATGAACGCCAGGGGGTTGCGGGGTACAACAATCATGACCCCCGCAGCCGATGCCTTGCCGGCCACGGGGCCCGAAGGCGGCACCTGAAGAAGCACATGGTGTCCAAGGCGCTGGAGAGCCAGAGCCTGCATTACTGCGCCCTGTGCCGAAGCATTCCACCAGCCGCAGTTCACGGTGATGATAACCCTCAAGACTTGCCCTCCCTGAGAACGGTTTTATACTGCACCCTGCACGGGATGCAAACAACTGGGGGTTCTGTGAAGGCTTCCGTCAGGATGACCGCGGTGAGAATGCCGCCGATACACCCGATGATGAACAGGATCAGGGAGATGCGGTCCCGTGGGGAAACCGTCTATTCAATGGCCCAGGCTGTCCCGTGGTACAAACCTCCGGAAGAGGCCCTTCGAGCCCTGGCCGGAAGAATGGGCGACCCGGCGGTACATACGTACAGCCCCGATCCCGGCACGCGGTCGGCGAGGGCGGCTCTGGCAGAAGACCTGCTGCTGAGGCGGGGCATCGATGTCGATCCCGATAGCGAGCTTCACCTCACCTGCGGTGCAAGCCAGGCCTTCCTGGGGGCCCTCCTTTCCGTAACGGACCAAGGCGACAGGGTGATCATCATCGAGCCTTACTACTTCGACCATATGTTCGCCCTGCAGTTCTGCGGCGCAATACCCGACATAGTTCCCATGCGGGAGACCGCGCGATGGGAGTTGCCATGGGATGATCTCGAGAGGAAGGTCCCCGGCGCCGGAGCGCTGGTCCTGGTCAATCCCGGCAACCCCACGGGAGCCGTGCTGAGCGAGGATGAACTGAAGCGTCTTGCCGGGATCACGTACCGCGAAGGGTGCGCTCTCCTGATCGATGAGACCTACGAGAGGTTCAACTTCACAGGAAGCCCCTGGCATCCATGGGTCCATGACAGACCTGAGCATGTGCTCACCCTGGGGAGCTTCTCCAAGAGCTTCGGCATCTCCGGCTGGAGGCTGGGTTACCTTTTCGGCCCGGGCAACCTGATGGAGGAAGCTCTGAAGGTGCAGGACTCCGTGGTTATCTGTCCTCCGGCGCCTGCACAGGTCCTTCTCGAGGAATGCCTGAAGCTCACAGGTTTCGTTGAGGGAAGGGCACGGGAAGTCAAGGAGCGTCTCAACAGCTGCCGGGCCGCTCTGGAAGCCTCAAGGGGGCTTCAGTGGAGGGAGGCGGGAGGCGGTTTCTTCACGCTGGCCGCGTGCCCTGGGGTGAACAGCTACAGAGCCTCCGAGATCCTGCTGGACAGGTTCCGGATAGGCACAATTCCCGGGGGAGCGTTCGGAGCATCCGGTGAGATGCATGTCAGGATAAGCTTCGGATGCCTTCCGGAGGATATGGTTGAACCGGCCATGAAGGCCCTTTCCTCAGTGGTTCTCGACCATGATCATCCCTCCTCGAAAGGAGTTCCATGAAAACAGCCCTGTTCCTGCTGCTTGTCCCGTCGGTTCTGGTCTTCGCCTCTTCCGTGACCGAGTCGCTGGCCCGTTCCGCAGCCGAGGGCAGGGTGAGAAGGGACGGCCACGGGATGACACATGAGATCACGGGAACGACAGAGGTCAGAAGCCCCTTGCGGGACACTCCGGTGGCCTACTGTTTCCAGCTCAGCCCTTCGGGCTACGTGGTCACTTCAGGCGACTGCGACCTTCCGCCGGTGATAGCGTACTCCTACCATGACAGCCACACTGCCGGTGAACCGGAAAGGAACCTGCTGCTCGAGATGGTTCAGACCGACATGGAGCTTCGCCTCGGTTCCATCCGGAGCCTTCCGGATCCGCTCCTGCAGGTCCACCGGGCATTGTGGGACGACTACACCTCGGGTACATCGGCAGTCCTCACTCCGGCTCTTCTCGAGCAATGGCCGCCCGCCGGCTCCACGCCCACCGGCGGCTGGCTGATGGAGAACTGGCACCAGGGGGCTCCATTCAACCAGTACTGCCCCATGGACCTCATAGCAGGGGTGCGCAGCGTGGCCGGATGTCCGGCGGTTGCCATGGGCGCCATCCTGCACTTCGAGGCGACCACCAACGGAACCAGGTTCACCGATGCGGATGACTACTGGCACAACTACCACGAGTACTACTGGATAGATGACGATCACGTCGCCCATGGTTTCCCGTCATGGCCTGAGCTGAACGGTCTGCTGGACCTGGTTGACGCGCTTTTCGCGGCTCAGCAGCCACTTGCAGCACCGGACAAGGCCGCCCTGGTGTACGCATCGGGCGCTGCATGCCGTCAGGTTTACACCGCCTCCGTCTCGGGCACCTTCGGGGTTGACCAGGCCTATGACGCCTATCTCAGGTTCGGTTTCAGCGACTGTGTTCTTCTTGACGGCTCATCCGACAGCCTGTACGAAAAAATGTCACAGAACATGATGAACGCCATGCCGGCACACCTTGCGATCGTTGACCAGGGTCCGAACTACGGGCACAACGTGGTCGTGGACGGATACAACACCGACGGCTTCTACCATATCAACTTCGGGTGGAACGGTTCGTACAACGGATGGTACCAGTTCCCTCTCACCGGAATGCCGTACGGCATGAACATCATTGAGGGGATCGTTCTGGACATAGGCGATGGACAACTGAACGTGGGGGAAGGACCAACCGGCGAACAGCCGCCCATGATGCACATTGCCCGGAACCCGTGCGGCGACCTGATGCAGCTCAGCATCGAACTGAGCAGTGACGCGTGGGTTACCATAAGGGTGTTCTCCGTCTCAGGAAGGCTTGTGGATACCATCGCCGAGCAAGGTTTCACAGATGGAGCCCACAGCATGTCCTGGGATCCGGGTACCAACGGCAACGGCGTTTACTTCGTTGTGGCCGAGACACCATGGGGGGCTGAAACTGCAAAGGTCACCATACTCCGCTAGGCGGGAAATGGCGCGGGCGCCTCGCAGGTCAGGCATCAGGCAGCTGGCCGGGCGCGTCTATCACTTCCTCAGGCGGAGCGGCTACTGGTACCTTTCGGGAACCGACTTCTCTTCCGAAAGAACCGGCACACGCCTTCCATGCAGGGTGTTCTCACACCAAACGCCTCTGATACGAAATCTGAGCAATGCTGATATGTGGCTTCAGTACAATAAGATAACCAACATTGGAATAGCCATCCGCAGTCTTGACGGCCTGCTCATCAGGCCTGGGCAGGTCTTTTCCTTCTGGCGTCAGGTGGGAATGCCGGCCAGGGCCAGGGGATATCTGCCGGGCATGGTGCTTTGCCGGGGGAGAGTGGTGCCGGGGATAGGGGGCGGGCTGTGCCAGCTCTCCAATCTGCTGTACTGGATCGCGCTTCACTCTCCCCTGACGGTCACCGAGCGATGGAGGCACGGGTACGACGTCTTCCCCGATGCAGACAGGCGACAGCCATTCGGAAGCGGCGCCACCTGCTCATATCCCGCGCTTGACCTGCAATTCAGGAACGACACGGACAACATGTTCCAGCTTCTTCTCGGGATTGATGGGACCCATCTTTCAGGAACACTGGCGGCTGGATCGCCTGCTGTGGCGAGCTACAGGGTGATCGAGCGATGCCACAGGTTCGAACAGGAGCCGTGGGGAGGATACTCGAGGCACAACATGATCCTCAGGCAGACCATTGACCCCGGGTCGGGAGAGGTCAAACGCGAGGAGTTCATCACCGAGAACCACGCCATAATGATGTACAGCCCGCTCCTTTCACCTCCGGCGCCGGTGGACAGCCGTCCTGAACCCCGCAGCCTTGACGGGATGAGGATAATGTCTTAATATCCGGCCATCACAGGTTATTTACTGAAACATACAGGAGGCTGAACTTGGGTCATATCAGCGGGATTCTGCCGTTCCTGATAGTGATGGGAGCATTCTCTGTTCTATCAATACTCTTCGCTTTCGTTCGCCCCCCTCAGTTCCTGAACAGCCTTTTCAAGGTCCCTTCGATCTTCGCGTTCCTGCCCGAGCGACTTGTGATCCCTGTGGGCCGTGTTTTCGTGGGACTGGCCGGGATCGCTTTGATAGTCTTTCTCGTGGTGAGGCTTTCAGCCATCCCGGGGTAGCCGGTCACCCGTTCCGATCCTCTCCTCCAGCTCGCGGCGAACACAGGCGATGTTTTGGTCCCTCAGGGAGTGGTCGGCGCTGAGGTCCACCGGCCGAAGCCCATCGTAGCCCAGAAGTTTCAGCAGGGCATCGGCGGCGTGATAGCGGTGGAGGTAGTCGGCATCGCTTTCCAGCACCCCTAGCAGCACACTCCCCGCTTCCTCAGCAGTGGCTTTCCGGGCTATAACGCTCCACATGGTGTAGTAGGCTCCGAACCGGCCCCGGCGGGCTTCCTCAAGGAGTTCAGGCAGGGGCTTGCCCTCCATTATCCGGCACTCCTCCTCCGCGGCTTTCTCCCAATGGTCCTGCCAGGATGTGATCATTCGGAAGCCCCGTTTCCCATGCGTGTCCTCAGAAGCCTGCGGTAAAAGCCTTTCGCCTTTTTGAAAAAACGGTTGAACCTTCCGTCGATGAAATCGGGGAAGCTGTGGTCGGGCCCCGAGAAGTCGCCGAAACGGTAGCGCAGGCATGTGTGCGCCCACACACCGTTCCCCATGTAGATCTTGTCCGGGGCAGCCTTGAAGCTGGCGAGGACGAGTTTGCCATGATCGAGGTAGCCCGGGTCGAGGTTGACCGTCCTGCCCGAAGGTGAAAGATGCTCCTGCTCGAGCCCACGGCAATAGACCTTCCAGTCGGGCAGCTCAGACGGGTCCCGAAGGTCTGAGAAGCAGAACCAGACCCTGAACAGGCTTCCGCCCATTTCGGGAACGTAGTAATCGCTCATGTCGAACGGGAACGGCTCGCTTTCAAGCTCTATCCCGCCGAAGAACCCCTCCAGCGCCTGCCGAACCGCCGAAACGCCGCCATCGGGCCCTGACAGCAAGCTGACCACGGGCATGACGGGGGTCGGGATATCAGGACCCGTCATTCCCCCTCCTCTCCTCCTTGCGTCTCGAGAGCACCAGCCAGGCCTCCCGGGCAAGGGCTGCATTCAGCCCGAAGGCCTCCGCCACCGCATCGCCGTAGTTCGAGGCAAGTTTGACATTCTCCCTTGCAGACGCTCCCGAAATCCTCAGATTGCCGTTGTGTGCGCTCAGCCTCCGGTCCGGCAGCGAAAGGTTGATGTGAAGGCTGTTGAGCCCGGGTGCGCTGTAGGAGTCCTTCCAGAAGCCGAGGAACTCGCTCCTGGACAGCTCCCGGGCCTCGAGATGGTACCTCCACTGCCGGGCTCCCTCCCCTTCCTCAGTGTGAAGGTCCCAGCCGTCGCCCCTTGGGGTCCAGGTGAGCTTCCTTCCTTGAAGGTGGAGCAAGCCGCCCTCCGTGCGCAGTCTAACCGGCAGGGGTACAACGAAACCGGGATCAAGAAGGAACCTTTCCCCGCCGCTCTCCGCAAGAAGAGCGCAGTGGATGTTCCTGCCATGACGCATGTGCCCCGTCAAAGGGCGGACCGACCAGCCGCACGTGACAAGCACAGAGGCCAGGGCTTCGGTGAGCGAGTAGCATGTCCCCCCGGTGCCGTCCCTGGCGAAACCGGCGAATACCTCGCCGGGCATGCGAAGCCTCTCCTCGCCCCTTGCCTTCAGCAGGAACTTCGTCAGGTTCTCCCAGGGGATGCGGCTGAAAGCGGCGGCAACCTCATGAAGACGGTCCACCCCCTTCCCCGGGGTTATGCCGGAGTGATCGAAGAAGATGTCCGCCCAGCGTTCCATGGGCCAATCATACATTCCGGCGCATCCTGTGTGATGTGCCCCTTGAGCCTTCGACAGGGTTGATTCAGGGCTCTCACAATGCAGGCTTGCTGATTGCATACTATTGGTGCGTATTTACTTACTGCAATAAACTAATCTATCTAAGTCCGTCCCCTATATTCCGGGCATGGAGCGCAGGTACAGGGATCTCAACACATACCTGAGGCAGACCTTCGGGGAGAAGGTTTTCAAGGTGGGGCTCGTGGGCGGGTTCACGTGCCCGAACAGGGACGGGACCCTGGGCACCGGAGGATGCACCTTCTGCAACCCCGGGAGTTCCCTGCCGCTGAACTGCGCGCCAGGGGCCGGGATCGGGCGGCAGCTGGAGGTCGGAACGCGGTACATACGCAGGAGGCACGGTGCGAGGGCATTCCTGGCCTACTTCCAGGACTGCACCACAACGTACGCCTCTCCTGAAACCCTCGAAGGCATGTACCGGGAGGCTCTGGCCTTCCCCGGGGTGGTCGGTCTCTGCCTCTGCACCAGGCCCGACAGCCTCTCGGCGCAGGTGCTGGACCTGCTCGAGGCCCTCTCCGCCCGGAGCTTCGTATGGGTGGAACTGGGGGTGCAGAGCGGCAGCGACAGGACCCTGGCGGCAATGAACAGGGGACATACCACTGCGGATACGACCGAGGCCTTCGGCGAGCTTCACCGCAGGGGGATCAGAAGCGCCGCCCACGTCATACTGGGCTACCCCGGCGAGACCCGCGAGGAGGCCCTCAGCACCGTTGAGCTTGTGAACCTTTCAGGAACGGCCGGGGTCAAGATACAGAACCTGCACGTGGTTCGGGACACACCCCTTGAAAAGAGCCTGCTGGCGGGGGAGTTCACCCCGCTCTCACTGGACGGGTACGCCTCGCTGGCGGTGGACTTCCTGGAAAGGCTGAGACCGGACGCGGTGGTCATGCGCCTTACAGGAGAGGCTCCGGCGCACCTGACCGTGGCTCCGGCCTGGAGCATCAACAAGCTTGCGGTGCTGAACCGGGTCCGCCGGGAGCTGGAACTGCGCAACACCTTCCAGGGACGGCTCGCCGACTGAACAACCGGGGTTCACCCGGGCAGCCGGCCGGTACCCCTGGCAGTATCTGGACGGTCAGTCCACCCTTTTATAGAGGCTGCCCATGGCACCGCAGACAGGGCATGTCTCAGGCGCTTCCCGCCCGGCGGTATGGCCGCAGACAGGGCAGACGTAGTAGGGGTACTGAGCGGTCTCGGGATCGTCCATGGTCTCAAGGAGCCCCTTGTAAAGAGCGGCATGGATCTTCTCAACGGCGTTGGCGAACTCGAATGACCGGAGAGCCTGCCTGTCACCCTCCGCCCTGGCGGTCTCGATCATCTCGGGGTACATGTGCCTGAACTCGTGGGTCTCTCCCGCAATGGCCTCCTCCAGGTTCTCCCGGGTGCCGTGGACCCCGCCCATCGCCCTAAGGTGCGCATGGGCGTGAACGGTCTCAGCCTCGGCGGCGGCCCGGAACAGCCTGGCGACCTGGGGAAAACCCTCCTTGTCAGCCTTCTCAGCAAAGGCGAGGTACTTTCTGTTCGCCTGGGATTCCCCGGCAAATGCCTCCAACAGACGGTCCAAGGTCTCGCTCATCGCGTCCTCCCTGTGCG
The DNA here is from genome assembly GCA_964541235.1 of uncultured bacterium. Taxonomy (GTDB): domain Bacteria; phylum Fermentibacterota; class Fermentibacteria; order Fermentibacterales; family JCC-6; genus UBA6080. The sequence goes on from CAZIPI010000009.1 coordinate 72,679, forward strand.
TGGCAACAAAAAAGCGGAAGAATCCGCAGGGACATGGCAATTATGCACCAGTAACCGGCTCAGGGAACCCCCCCCTGCTCATGGAGGGGTTCCGCCCGGGTCGGGATAGAAAACCAACACCCAGAGCCTGCCGCTATGCCGGTCCAGTGCGCACGCCCAGGAGTTCTGCTCACTGCGGCCCTGAAGGCCTGCAAGGACCGCGTTCCCTGGAACCTCACGGTTCCCGGGGTCGAGAAGCCCGATCCAGGGTTCGATGACGGGAATGGTGTCGCTGAAGCCGTACTCGGCGACAAAATCATCCACATGGGTCAGAGGCAGCCTGAGATGGGCCGCGACGAAAAACTCGCCCCCGTCGTGCACATCGACTCCGGAGCAGCCCTGCGGGAACCTGATGCCGGTCGCATCGGAGATGAACCTCAATCCCGAGGAATTGTCCAGGTCCCTGCAGAGCAGTATCAGTGCCACGGTGACCGCCCCCGTGACAGCGAAGAGGAAGACCGGGAGCTTCCGGTTCACCCGGCGCCTCCGCGGCCGGGAAGGGTCATGGCCCCGGAGGTGGGGCAAGGCAAGGTGCTGAACTCATTCACCGGGTTCAACCCCCAGCCTCCTGAGAAGACCCATCAGAGCGGTGTAGTGGCTGCCTTTCCAGTAGATCCTTCCGCAGCTGACGCATTCCGCGAACTCATCGTAGTGTTTCCTCGTAAGGGGTTCCAGGCGGTGAGCGATTCTCTCCTTCCGCACTGAACGGAGTTCGCCGGAGCAAAGCGGGCAGCGCGAAAAAGGCCTGACGGAACACCGCAGGTCGAGCCTGTCCAGTACCTCGGCGGCCTGCTGCTCGGGGTAACGGCTCCTGACGAAGCAGCCCCGGGTGACCATGCTCCTCTTCAAGAGCATCCTGTCCCTTGTGAGCAGGACCCTCCTCTCCCCCGCGGACAGGTCCGCCAGGACGCCGTCGTCCACGTCCCCGGGGAAAAGGGCGTCGAAGCCCAGAAGCCTAAGGATCACCGCAAGCTTACCCAGATGTACGTCCAGCACGAACCGGGTGTCCCGCAGGGGCTCCGGGCGCAGCCTGAGCAGGGGGCTCACGTCCAGAGCCTCGAATACCGGGTAAACGCTGATCGTGTCGCCCGGGGAAACCCTGGCGTCGAAACCCACCGAGTTCCCGTTGAGCAGCAGTATCTCTATCTCTGTGTGGGGAATGCCGGCCGACTCCACAAGGTGCTTGATGTTGTTCCCCCCTGCCAGAGGGTAACTGAACCTGCGCTGCCTTGATCCCGAAGGCAGGAAGTCGTTCAGCTCAGCGTAGGCACGTATGAACACGAAGCCCGGTGCCGCGCCTTCATCCGCGGTCCTCCCGGTCTTCAGCTGGTGACCCGCATCTTCCCGCAAGGGTTCCGGACCTTCTGACCCAGCAAAGCAGCACAAAACGCAGACCTCCGTCAAAGGACTGAACGACCGCTTCGCATGCTTCATTACACACAAGGAGCGGCCAATCCATGTTATTATACCCGGGAGGATGAGGAAGGGGGCGAAATGCCTGAGGTCAAGCATGTCCTTCAGGATCAGGGCCATCTGGCCGGGATCCGTTTCGTCATGAAAAGCAGGAGCCAGATGATTCCCTTGCTTTCAGAACTTACCGCCGCCGTGCCGGCAGGGCTGGTCACCGGCCCCCCCGTGCTGGTCCTCCATTACGTGAGCAGCGAGAAGGAGGGCATACTGGCGGACCTGGGGCTGCCGGTGGCCTCTCCATGGGGATCCGGCCGTATCAGCAACACACTGCTGCCCCGGGCGCGATGCCTCTCTGTGACACACAGGGGGGCCATGTCCACGCTTCGGGACGCCTACCGGGAGCTGTTCGCTGCCGCAGGAGATGCGGGGCTGGTAACTGACGAGTACGGGGTGGAGGTACTTCATGACGCAGGCGATCCGGAGAACGCCACCGTGGAGGTCAGGCTGGTGGTACACCCCTGGGAGGAACTTCTGAAGGACAACCTCATCAGGGTGTTGGGCGAACCCCTCGCCGGACGGGTTTTCGGGACTTGCGCCGAACTCACCGATAAGACCCCTCTGGACAGACGCTTTGATCTGGTGAAGGAGGCCCTGGGCAGGCTGAACGAAGAGGCCGACGATCTCCGGAAGTACGATTGCCTCTCGGGCTGCGCCCATGTTTTCCCTGCGGAACAGATCGGGAAACTGGCGGCCGTGTTCGGGAAGGCCAGGAAAGAGGGGCTCTCAACGATGGACTCGGTGGACCGCGTGATAGAGTTCATGGAGTCCGACAGCGGGTGGAGCGAGAAGGCGGTGCGTCAGGGCAGCACGGTCTTCACCGGAAAGGGCCCGAGGGACAAGGCCGGCTACGAAAAGGCCCGTACCCCCGAGGAGAGGGCTGAGGCAGCCTGCTTCTGCCCGATTATCAGAAGGAAGCTCGCGGAAGGCATGCCCCCGTCATTCTGCTACTGCGGAGCAGGCTGGTACCGGCAGCAGTGGGAGGGGGCCACTGGCATGCCCGTCAGGGTGGAGATACTCGGCTCCCTCCTGAACGGAGACGCTGAATGCCGCTTCGCCGTGCACCTGCCTGAACGCCCTTAGGCTCACGGATCCCGCCGGAATCAGCTATCTTCCCTCCGCCCCCGAACCACAACCATCACGCTGGGGCTCCAGGAGGAAAAGGGGTATCATGAGAAGGCTTATCATCGCATTCGCGCTGCTGCTGCTGGCCTGCGGAAGACCCTCGGCTGAACTCACCTTCCCGGGCGAGTCCAACGCAGGTTCCGAGCTGCAGGTAACCTGGACCGGACCCGGCGCCGAGGGTGACCGGATAGTCCTGATGGCCGGCGAAGAAGGGGGCGACCATCTTCTGTCCGCGGACCTCACGCCCGGCACCCCGGTGACCTTCACCCTTCCCCTCGAGGAAGGGGCTTACCAGGTCGCTTACGTGGCCTCGGACGGGAAGACCCTTGCCAAAAGCCCTCTGCGGGTCACACCGAACACCTACACCCTCGATTTCCCTGAAGAGGTGCTTGCCGGCGAATGGTTCGAGGTCCAGTGGACAGGTCCCGACAACACAGGCGACTACATAACGATAGTTCCCCAGGGCGCCCCCGTGGGCGACTGGGAGAGCTACGCCTACACAGGTTCGGGCTGCCCCGCCGTTCTTCAGGCTTCACTTGAGCCCGGCATGTATGAGGTCAGGTACTCCACCGAGCAGGTTTACCCCAACCCCACCCTGTTCAGCAAACCCATAACCGTCATGGTCACCGACTACGCGGTGATGGCTCCTGCACAGATCACAGCGGGCACCCCGTTCCAGGTGGGCTGGGTGGGACCCGACAACCGCGGCGACTACATCACCATCGTGCCGGCTGGAGCCCCCGAAGGCAGCTGGGACGACTATGTCTATACCAGCGCCGGCAACCCCGGCAGCCTCACCGCACCTGTCGAGGAAGGAATGTACGAGATCAGGTACTCGACAGAGCAGACCTCCCCGAACCCCACGCTGGCCATGACAGTAATCAACGTCACGCCCATGGAGATCACGCTCGAGGCTCCGGCAACGGTGGCCCCGGGTTCCAGCTTCGAAGTGGTCTGGACCGGCCCTGACGGCTACATGGACTACATTACCATAGTCCCCGCAGGCTCCCCTGAGGGCGAGTACACCAGCTACGCCTACACCTCCGATGGAAGTCCGCTGTCACTCGATGCCCCGGAGACACCCGGGGACTACGAGATCTGGTACGCTTCCGACAGGGTCGGAGGGACCTTCGCCAGCATTCCCATAACGGTGGAGTAGGACACCTGCAGAAGGACCCCGGCGGTGGGAACCGCCGGGGTACCGTCTGAGGCAGTGCCCGCAATGGTCCCAGAAGGGACGGCAGGCCTCCTGAGGCGGCCGAAGTGTCACTGATCCCGGAAAGAAAACTCGGAAGCCTTTGGAAAGAGCCCGAACAACCCTCCTGTGTGCAGGAACAGGATCCGGCGCACACCGGGCAGCCTGCCCGCCCGTATCTCACCCAGGAGCCCCATGAAGGCCTTCGCTGTATAGACGGGGTCAAGGATCACGCCTTCACGACCCGCCATCCCAGTGATGAAATCCATCTCCTCCGGCGTGTTCAGGGCATAGCCCCTGCCGGTGTAGCCGTCTATGAACTCCGGAACGAATCCCCCAGCAGGGCAGCCCGCGGACAGCCTGTCGAGGCATGCAAGCACAAGGTCGCGGACTATGGGGGCGAACACGGCGCCGCTGTCGCAGACGGGTACGCCAAGTATCCTGTGCCTGCGTCCGTGAAGGATGTTTCCCAGGGAAAGACCGGCAAGGGTTCCGCCGGAACCCACAGCGCAGACGATGGCGTCGAAGGGCTCCTCCAGCAATGCCTCCTGTGCCAGTATCTCCTGGTAGGCCGCGGCGTACCCGAAGGTGCCGGTGGGGTTCGATGCCCCCATGGGGATCAGGCAGGCCTTCATCCCCCGTGACCGGAAGCTGCGTCCGGCCTCTTCCATGGCCTCAAGGTGTCCTTCGGCGAAATCCTCAGGGGAAAGAAAGGTGAAGGTGGCCCCAAGAACCCTTTCGAGAAGGAGGTTGCCGTTCCACGTCCCCTCCGGCTGCCCCCTGAGGACCAGGTGGCACTCCATCCCCAGTCGCCTTGCGACCACAGCAGTCGCCCTGGCATGGTTGGACTGAAGGCCTCCGCAGGTGATCAGGGCCCCCGCCCCTTCCCACAGCGCTTCCTGAACCACGAACTCCAGTTTCCTCAGCTTGTTGCCCGAGGCCTCGGAACCTGTCATGTCGTCGCGTTTGAGAAAGATCTGAACTCCCAGGCTTCGGGAAAGGTTCTCCAGCTTGTGAACCGGGGTGGGCAGGTTGGCCAGCGGTATCCGCCCGGGAAGCTCGATGCCTGTCTTCACAACCTCACTCCCTCCGGAATACGGATCAGCATCACACGCCCTGGCGCATCTCCTCGGGAAGGAAGCTCCGGCCCGAAAGCCTCTGGACCTCCAGGGCCATCTCCAGTGAATTCTCGATCATGTGCGCCGGGATCATGACGGGCATCCTCTTCCCCCTGAGCTTCACCAGGAGAGGCCCCTTCAGACCCGTGGTCCGGGCCTTCACCGCCGAGGCGGCGGCCAGCCCAACCAGGCCCCCGCCGAACTCCGCGCCGCTCATGGAGGAAAGGGTCACCGACTCCACATCCTCCCAGCGCCCCGCGATCGTATTGAGGTATCTGTAGCCGAATCCCTCCTCGGTGAACCCGGCCCCCGCCTTTCTGGCGCTGATGATGATCCAGACTCCAAGTGGGATGGTCACCACCAGAAGGCAGCACAGAACTCCGGCGAAGATCTGCATGCCCCTCCAGCTGCCCTTGAGGGGGTAGAACCTTCCGCTCTGCTCAGCCGCAGCCATAAGCGCTTTTTTGTCAATTGGTTCGGGCATTGCCTCTCCATTCGTTGGCTGGTTCGGATCGAACTCCTGCGAAAACCACCGGAAGCATAATGCGAAAACCCCATCCCGCGAAGTGCTTCACCGACGAAAGACGTTACCTTATGAGATCAAGCTTCAGCCCGAGGTAAAGGATCCCGCGCAGGGAGGATGACTCCCTGCCGCCGCTCAGGGTCAGGAGCCTGAGCCCGACCCCGGCGTACGGTTCAACGTCCAGCGGAATGCCCGAACTGACGGGTATCCTCCAGCCAATCTTCACGCCGGCAGTGACGGCCTCGGAAGCCTTTTCGTCCATTCTCCACAGGATCCCGACCCCGGCGTACGCCCCAAGAAAGGGACCGGATAAGGGGCGCCGCAGCGACCTTCTGAGCTCTCCGCCCAACTCAAGCCCAAGCCCGGGTCCTCTGAGATCTTCCGGGCGCCAGACGTAAACGAATGATGGCCCGGCGTAGAGTATCCAGCTCTGAAGGGAATCCCCGCTGAAACCACCCTCAACGTGCACGGTTGCTTCAACGGTCTGAAGCAGGCTGCCTCCGTCGTCGAGATTATCGGGATCAGGGGTGGGGTCCGCCAGCACGGCCCCCACCATGAAAAGTGCAGATATCCATGACGCATTTACCCTGTCGGTCATCGGGTTGCGCCTCCCGTCCTCAGTTCCCGAGGACCACCAGCCTCGTCACGGCGGTCAGCCCGCCACACCGTGCAACAACCGGGTAGATGCCTGCGGGAAGGCGGCGGCCGGAGCAGTCGGCAAGACTGAACGGTATGTTCAACTCGCCCGTGGGAGCGTTGCCGTCGTAGATGGTCCTGACGATCCGGCCCGATATGTCGTAAACTTCGACAGTAAGCCTGCCCGATGCAGGAAGCGAGCACCGGAAGGCTGTGGAGGTCACCGCGGGGTTGCACCCGGCGAACCCGATACCGAATGCCTCGGGGGCTTCTCCCGATTCCACCGAGTACGCCCCGATCGCCCATATCTCCACATCGTCCAGGTTCCAGCCGCAGTACTCCCACTGGGCATCGGAAGGTCCCATGACCCACCTTATCCACACCTGGGGCTCGCCGTCGGCGTACTGGGAGATGTCGTACACCACCAGGTTCCAGTCCAGGTCACTGGTTTCCGCAGGGCCGTTCTCCCAGACGGTGTGCCATTGGGACTGATCGGTGGAGACCTGCACCCGGGCGTTGTCGCCCGAACCGCCCTGAACCCCGAGCCATCTTCTGAACCGGAGCTGTGTTCCTGTGAGGCCCGAGCAGTCCAGCATGCCGGTGGTCAGGTTCTCCGCCTGCATTCCGGGTCCGTAGTCTCCCCAGAGGTTGTAGCCGTAAACGAACTGTCCGGTATGACCGCCCGAGGGATCGTGGTTGCCGTGGGCGCCGCCGAAGCCCTGGGGTATTCCCCAGTGCCAGTCTCCCTGTGCGTTCCAGCCTGGGTTGACTTCCATGTTCCAGCCGTAAACCACGCCCGTCTCTCCCACCACCAGCACCACTCGCGAGGTGGCGCCGCCGGGGCCGCCGCCGGCGTTCACGAAGTACACATTGGAAACATAGATCCCAGGGGGAAGCGAGTTGGCGTCGCTGGAAAGGGCCGCGGTTATCTGAATGGTCTGCCCGGGCGAGATGGTGCCGGACAGGGGACCAAGGAGCGTGAGCCAGTTGGCGGGATCACAGGTGACCTGGTACTGGGAAGACCCCGCTCCCATGTACTCCAGCTGCCAGACGGAGCCCGAAGGCGAGAACGGCCCGCCCTCTTCGCCCTGGAAAACGGCGTGGTCGCCCGGTGAAACCCTCAGCCCTGCGTTGAACCCCAGCATCTTCAGGCAGAAGTTGCCGGTTTCAGGGTAGGGGTTGTCGGGACAGCCGTAGAAGTCCTGCCATGAGCCGTCGTGGTAGAAGCTCTGGCCGGGGGAAGCCGTGGACTCCACGATGACCCTGGCCGAAGAACCCAGAAGCACCGGGACGTCAGCCGTCCTGTCGTAGGGGAAACCGCCCCGGTCGAACTCCATGACGAAGTAGGCGCTGTCTCCCTGAAGCAGCAGGAAGGGCTGGTCCAGCTGGACCGTGTGAAAACCCCTGACCTGACAGAACGCGTCCTGGCTGCTCAGAAGGTCATGGAGAGTACCGCCGGAAAAACTGCCGTAGAGTGAAGCGGCGCACCCGACCGAGTCGTCTGCGGTGAAGAAAGAGATCGCCGTGATGTAGTGGCTGCCGGTGGCCTCGAAGGCGTTCATCACCATCGAGGCGCCCGGGAAGGTGTCGCGCCAGCCGTGATAGTCGTGGTAGTAGAGCTTCTCGTACTCCATGCGTTCCACATTGGTGAACGACACCGCACCCATGAAGGGCTCGCGGCCGCACCACTTGTCCCAGTAGCTGATGTAGAAGAAGCCTTCGTAACCCCAGCCCTCCCCCCAGCTGTTCTTGCAGATCCAGGCGCCGGGTTCGGGGGCCTGTGTGACCATGTTGTCGTCCCAGCCGATTATGGCCACCGAGTGATTCGGCAGCTCGTCCGCTTCGGGGGGCTGGTAGTGAATATAGCTCTGCATGTAGGATGAACTGGCGTAGTAGCAGGTGGCAAGGGCGCCATGCTGCATGATGGCCGACTTGATGACGTTGAGCGATTCGAGGTCGTCACCGCCCACGTACCACTCCACATCGGCGGGGTAGTAATAGTGGTAGTCAGGTGAGTTCAGTCCAGGAGCGGTCCCGAAGGACTGGCCGTCCACATCCCTGACCGTTCCGCTCCCCCTGGACAGGTACGCTGTTGTCACAAGGTAGTCGCCGCCCTCGTGAACCGTGAGCCCGCCGCTCCCTATGGGCGGGTCCATGTCGGCGTTGTGCCAGTTGTTGAAGCCGTTCCACCAGTCAAGGTGATACTCGGCGAGGTTGGGTTCGCCAGACTCGCCCTGGGCCGCCCACTCCCCGGTAAGCAGCATGTTGGATTCGATGGAGGCCATTGTCCCGTGGGTCCAGCACGTCCCCCCCTGCTGGCTCTTGACCGAGGTCACGTAGCTCTGCCCTCCCACGTCCCGAAGATCGAAGGTGGAGGGGTACTGAAGCTGCAGGACCAGAAGAAATGAAAGGGCGAGTGACATGACTGCCTCCGTCGGTATTGGTTTTCAAAACATCGTCCAACAATACAGAAAAGACTGCAACATGACCCCCCATGCCGGGGTGATCGGATCCTGCACTGAAATGCTTCACTGGTAGAGATATACTCTGCCGGGCACGATGTTTCGGGATGCTGACAGGGAGTTCCGCCAGATCGGATCGACTGCCTGGTCGAATCCAGTCTGGATCAGCACTGCTGATCAGGCCTGTTTTACCAAGCCATGTCTCAACAACACTATTGAAGTCCCTTACCCGGAGCTCAACCGGCACAGCGTTTGAAATGTTGACATTTATTTCTCTTTCAACGATTTTCGATAACGGAGGCGCATGGATGAAGATAGAATACATCTGCATTCTTTTGTCTGGAATAAAAGCATTTTCATATGCAAATTCTGCAGTTCAGACCGACTGGTCAGGCGGACCTTACACTCAGGGGCCTGTTGCCCTATGGGATGACAGCTTTGATACCGGACTCCCGGTTAACTGGTACACATCTCCGGGCTTTCTGGGGCTTGAGTATTTCCCTGCATTCACTCTGATCAGCTCGGCACTGAATGGACCAGCTTCGATTGAGTGCATTGATCTTGAAAGTGACGGTGACCACGACCTTCTTGTGTGTGGATTGCTTGAACCAGGTGCTGTGGTCGTCTTTGTGAACCAGCACAGTGGTTCTGTCTGGGCAACAATACCGGTCGATCTGGAATTAGTAAATGCTTTCTGTGCAAGTTCAGGCGACTTCAACGGAGATTCCATGCTCGATTTCGTTGCAGTTGTCAGGCCTGAAGGATGCTCCTGGGAAAGATACCTGGTTGTCTATCTGGGTGAAGCAGACGGAACCTGGCAGAGAATAACAATCTCGGAAGATTGTCATGACGACAGGGATCTATGCCCCGCAGATGTTGACGGAGACGGTGATCTTGATTTTCTGTGCAGTATTCCCGGTTGGGCCTGGTTTGGCTGGTGCGAGAACCTAGATGGATCAGGAACGGGCTGGGAATGGCATACTCTGTTTTCCTATTCGCCACATGAGGTATGGTCATCAGAACCGTTAGACTATGATTATGATGGCGATGTTGATGTATTATTGGTTCCCAGTTATCATAATAGAATATACCTCCT
>CAZIPI010000010.1:0-75541 GCA_964541235.1 uncultured bacterium
GCCGCTACGAATCCTACATCAAGCTTCTGGGCGAGATACGCGAGGGAAGACAGGTATGAGGATAGGGGTGGACTGCAGGGTCATGTCCAGGCCAAGAAGCGGGATCGGCCTCTCTCTGGAGCACATACTTGCAGAGCTTCAGAGGATGGTTCCGGATCATGACATTTTCCTGTTTTCCAACAGAGAGTTCCAGTTTTCTATAGTATCCCCGCGTTTCACCAAGGTCGTAGATCATCGCAACAGAAGGATGCCGGGAACTCTCTGGCTGCAGTCTGTGTTACCTCATCTGATCAGGAAGCACAGAATCGATGTCTTTCTTGGTTTTGAACACATTCTGCCTATATCTGTTGATATTCCTACAGTACTTAATATTAATGACCTCACATGGATCCACTATCCTGAAACAATGACCCCTTTAAGCTATTGGATGAACCGTCTCTTCATTCCGGCCAGCCTCGCAAAGTGCTCATCACTGGTGACCATATCGCGGTACACCATGAAGACGGTCGTTGACGCGTTCCCCAAGGTTCGGATGAAACCGCGAAGGGTGATCCATCTGGCTGGAACGCTCTCCGGAACCATCCCGGGATCAGGGGAAGAGGTTCTTGGAAGGTTAAACATCAGGGAACCTTTCATTCTTACCGTAGGATCCTTCGAACCGAGGAAGAACTTGCCCGCACTTGTCCGGGCGTACTCCTCCATGAACAGATCTGGACTGCAGCTGGTGATGGTAGGTGTATCTTCATGGAAGACCGGCGAGTTGGACAAGTTACAGAAGCGGATCCCGGAGGCTGTGCTTGCAGAGGTGAAGATGCTCAAGGGAATCTCCCGGGAGGACCTGAAGCGTCTGTACATGCAGGCGGAGTTGTTCGTGTTCCCATCGCTCTTCGAGGGATTCGGCATCCCCCTTCTGGAGGCAATGGAGTGCGGAACACCTGTTCTGTCTTCCAACGCAGCTTCACTTCCAGAGTTGGGGGGGAGTGCCGTGTGCTGGTTCGATCCATTCATGGAAGGCGAGCTTCTTGATACGCTTCAGAGGCTTCTTGATTCACCCGATGAGCTGAGGAGGCTGCGGAGAGAAGGGCCTGAAAGGGCGCGGCTTTTCAGCTGGAGGCAGACTGCGGAGCAGTGGCTTCAGGTCCTCACAGATCCGGGAGCACAGGCGCGGTCCCGCTCCTGACCGATGAACGCGCGATGGCGTAGCCTTCACGCACAGGTGAGCCGCGTTCGCGCAATGCGCTCCTGGAAGCGCACTTCATGAGTATCAGCCGTCTCACGAGCGGCGCGCTCCGCGGCCTGTGGTGAACGAACCACCTCCACATTCCCCAGTGGAAACAGCCGAGCCTGACCGCAGTGGCTGACGGGGCACCGGTACCCTGGACGTGGGTGAACGGGACATGCCGGCAGAACTCCACACCCACCCCGGCCGCCCGGGCCCGGGCGCACAGGTCAACGTCCTCGAAGTAAAGGGGGAAGTCAGGGTGGAAACCCTGAAGTCCCTTCAGAAACAGCTCCCTTTCCGCAAGTATCAGCGCTCCCTGGATCCACTCCACCCTGTCAGGCTTCCACAGGGGTCCTGCCCTGAGGAAAACCTGGGCGGCCACCCAGGGAACGGCGGGCCATCGCCCCCCAGAGGGGGTGGGGTTTCCTGCTCCATCCACCAGTGCGGCTCCGGACAGTGTTCCTTCGCGGTGAAAGGCAAGCAGCTCGCTGACCGAGCCGGGGTTCGCGGGCAGGGTGTCGGGGTTGGTGATGAGGACAAGGCCCGTTGAACAGGCTTCCGCCGCGGCGTTCACCCCCGCCCCGAAGCCCGGGTTCCCGCCGGTTCGCACCAGTGGAACCCCGGCTCTCCCGGGCATGCCGTCCGAGGAGCCGTTGTCCGCCACCAGAAGCCTGCAGCCCGATGCCGCCCACGAATCCCGCCAACGCAGGAGGGCTTCACCGCTGTTGGCCGCCACGGTTATCACCGTGACGTCCTGCGGTGAGGCCCTCATCCGTCCGCCCGTCCCCGGCAGGGGCTAAAGAAGTGTGGCCACCATCAGGGCCTTGATGGTGTGCTTCCTGTTCTCCGCCTCGTCCCAGACCACGGAGTGGTTCCCCTCGATCACGTCGTAGGTAACCTCCTGGCCCTTCACGGCGGGAAGGCAGTGCATGAAGATCACGTCGGGGTTGCCGGCCATGTCCAGCATCTCCTGGTTCACCTGGTAGGGAGTGAGGAGCCTGATCCTGTCCTTGGCCTTCTCCTCCTCGCCCATGCTGGCCCAGACATCGGTGTAGATAACGTCGGCGCCCGGTATAGCCTCTTCGAGGCTGTGGGTCACCCTTATCTCGCTCCCGCTGTCGGCGGCAACGCCCATCACCCTCTCCAGAAGGTCACCCTGGGGCTGCAGTTCCTTCGGGGCCAGGATTGTGCAGTCCAGCCCCATCTTGGCGCACCCGATCATGAGGCTGTTGGCCATGTTGTTCCGCCCGTCGCCGGCGTACACCAGGGAGAGCCCGGGAAGCTCGCCCGTGTGCTCCTCGATGGTCATCAGGTCCGCCAGCACCTGGGTGGGGTGGAACATGTCGGTCAGAGCGTTGTACACAGGGACCCCGGCGTAGTCGTCCAGCGCCTCCACCATCTCCTGGCTGAAACCCCTGAACATGATGGCGTCGAACATGCGCCCCAGAACCCTTGCGGTGTCTTCTATGCTCTCCTTGACCCCGAGCTGGATGTCGGCGCTGGAGAGGAACACCGGGTGCCCTCCCTCCTCGCCGAACGCGGTCTCGAAGGCGCAGCGGGTGCGGGTCGAGCGCTTCTCGAAGAGCATGGCCAGGGTTTTCCCCTGAAAGCGCTGGTAGGTCTGGAAGCCCACACGCTCGGCCTTGAGGTTGTGGGATACGTCCAGAAGGTACCGGATCTGGTCGGGGCTCAGATCCAGAAGGGTCAGGAGGCTTTTGCCCCTAAGGTTCACAGCCATTGTTCACTCCTTCGTTTCAGTTCTTCAGTGAGTCCCACAGGACCCCCAGGGCCTGGTCCGCCTTGCCCGGGCAGCACAGGTTTTCCGTGAGGATCACAATCCCGTAGTCCTCGCCCGAGGGTTTCCGAACGATGAGGAATATATGCCTTGAGGAAGAGGTCTCATCGAACCAGCCGTAAAGGGTGCTGGAAACTCCCAGTGTCTCGCGGTTGGCCTGTGACAGGGGGGGGTTCTCCCCTATCCTCCGCACGTCCCTGTTCTCGAGGTTGCGGTAAACGATACCCAGGAAGGCCAGGGCGTCGTCAACGGTGATGGTGTTCGGGCTCAGTTCGATGGGGGTTGGGTAGTCAATGTCCACTCCGTGCACCTCGGTTCCCGAGAACCCTCCCTGGCTGAGCCAGCTTGCGATACGGGTCTCGCGAATGCTCCAGATGACCGAGGCGCACACGCCCCTGCCTCCCTGCTGTGCCCAGTGCAGCTTCTCCCAGAATCTCTCGTTCCTGGCTATCAGACTGTCCAGAGGCATCTCGCCGGTGTTGGACAGCTCTATGCCGCAGGCTGCCAGGGGCAGCGCGGGGGAATCGACCCTGAACCTCCTGGCCTGGTTCCTCACCGACCTCTCGCCGCTGCGCAGGTCCACCACCCCCACCCCCCATGTGGCCCCGTCCATGCCGGCGACCCGTGTCACGGCGGCGGAAACGCCTGACGGCAGTCCCTGAACCGGGGTTACAAGGGTGTCGGGGTTCTGGAGGATGAGCGGCTGTCCGGTCAGCACAAGTGAGCCCAGTATCACGTGAAGCATGGGATCCTCCAAGTAAAAGGGGGGAGCCGAAGCCCCCCCCGGTGAAGACAATGGTCTTTTAGTAGTTGCCGGTGAAGACGGTTATGTTGTTCATCGGCTGGTACTCGTACCTGAAGCTGACACTGGTGCCCCGAGGGCTGTCGGGATCGGGGGCTATGCTCAGGTTGTACATCTTGACGTAGATAACGTTCCCGCCCGAGAAGGGAAGTGCGCAGAAAACGGCGCTGTCGGAGGTGTAGAGTTCGTAGTTCTCGTACCAGCCCGAGCCGGGATACTGGTTGCACCAGCCGTAGCCGGTGGTGGCGGGGTCGGCCATGTAGGTCGGGTTGCCGCCGTACTGGCCGCCGCCGGCGTAGGGGCCGTAGGTGCCGGAGTAGAGCCTTACGATGGTGTCGCCCTTGGTCTGCTCGTCCCAGGCGTAGATGTCCTTTTCAAAGGATGAACCAGCCATTCCCGTAGTACCGCCGGTGGGGCCGAACTGGAATCCGCTTGGTTTCTGGGCGGGGCTCCACCTGTCGTAGATGGTGTACATGGTGGTGATGATGTTGGGCACGGTGTTCACGTCGGTGGCGTAGTTCTCGGAGTAGTTGTCGCCCTTGTAGGCCCTCACGCTGTAGTAGCCGGCAACGGTCGCCACGTGGGTGTAGGTGGTGGCGGCCACGTCTGCGGCCTCGACCCAGGTGCCGTTGGCGGTCTCGCGGAAGTACACCTTGTAGCCGTCCACATTGGAGACTGCGGACCAGGTGAGAACGATGTTGCGGCCGGCGCTTGCGGCGCCGATGGCAAGGTCCTGCACGGTGGGCAGGGTGCCGCCGGGACCCTGAGGATCGTCATCGCCCGCGCAGCCCGACACAAGGACCATGCCGAGGATCATCGCGGAAAGCAGTAACTTTTTCACTATTTCCCCTTTCTCTGGAGATGGAAGCGCATGCTTCCCATGTTCGCACTATATGCACGCCTCATTGGCCGGTCAAGCCGTCCTGGTTCTCCCCCAGCAGTTCGAGTGCCCTTCTGGCGGCGCTGAGAACATCGAGCCGGCGATCCCCTGCCAGAATCTCGAGGGCGGGTCGTGCCAGGGGCGAAGCGATCCTGCCAAGGCTCACGGCCGTCTCCCTCCTCACCAGATCGTTCTCCCAGGCTGCGAAGGGCAGAAGCACCCGGACCGACGATTCCGAGCCGATGCCCCCCAGGGCCCGTATCACCGTGACTGCCCTGCCGGCAGGTATGGAATCACCAAGAAGGGCCTCTATCACAGGTCTTGCTTCCTCCATTCCCACCTCGCCAAGCCAGGACACCGTGTTGGAGAACCTCCTCCCGGCAGTAGCGCCGCTTTCCAGCAGTTGAAGAAGCATCCGGAGAGCGGTGTCCCTGTTGCCTTTCAGTACCGCTGTCACGGCTCTGTGTTCCAGGCCGTCCCAGGAATCAAGGTGTTCCGTCAGGAGGTATTCCACCGCTGCGTCACCCCTGGAGACCATCTCGTCCAGATGCGCCTGCACCCTGCCGGCGTTGCCGCCCACGCCCCATTCCGAGGCAACGCTGAAAAGCGAATCGAGCGTCAGCACCGAAGGGTCGCCCACCGGTTCAATGAACTCGGGGTCCGCCGGGGTGACACCCGCCAGGTCAAGGCCGGCCGAGTACTCCTCGCTCCAGGCCGTTGAATCGCTTCCCCGCCCGAGATAGCTGTCGTCGTCCGCAAGGGAGATGAACAGGCCGCTGCCCGACGAACCCCTGGCCCATGTTGCCTGCCCCTGCCCCAGGTTCCTCACGGCGTACATGTCCCTGCCGCCCATGTCGGTGAAGACAGCCGCCGAATTGGTCAGGGCAAGGCCCTGGCCGCCGTCGGTAATGAAGATGTCTTCCCCCTCCCCGTCGAAGAGGAAGCCTGTGGACAGGTCATGTGCGCTTCCCTGGGCGGGGCCGTTCCTGGAGACGAACTGGTCGTCGCCGGATAGGTCCAGAAGGACGCCGGCCGAGAGGTGGATGCCGGTTCCCTGGGAGTACTGTGCGGCGGAGTAAACATCCTGTCCACCCTCGTCCACCAGTATGCCGAGGGAGTACCAGTAGGAACAGCCCTGGCCGAACACCTCGGCCCTGTACGTGTCGCAGCCCTGACCGTAATCCAGAAGGACGCCGATGCCCCCGGCGATGAAAGGCCTGAGGCCCATCCCGAAGCCCTGGCTCATGGCCCTGTGGTCACGGGGCAGAAGAGGTTCGTGAAGGAATGCGAATCCCGCAAGGTACACGTCGTGCCCCTGGCCGTCCACCAGTTCGCCCACCCCGCCGGGGCCCCCGAAACCCTGCCCGTAGGACGCCACCCGGCGGACGTCGTCGCCCCTGCGGTCCAGGAGAAGCCCGTGTCCCATTGTGCCGGCCCCCTGGGAATGGATGGAGGCAAGGTAAACGTCATCGCCTGAGAGGTCGGCGAGTATTCCCTGCCCGAGCATGCCGCTTCCCTGCGCCAGACCCGCGGCGCGGTACACGTCGTCCCCCTCCATGTCCACGACGCAGGCAAAGCCCATCAGTGCGCCGCCCTGGGCCACAGGCAGCTCACGGGACTCCCAGGTGTCGTTGCCTTCCCTGTCAACCACCATGGAGACGAACCCGCGCTCCGTTCCGCCCACGACTCCGCCGATCCCGGGGCCGTAGAAGTCGTCGCCGCCGATGTCAACTATGAGCGCGAAGGGACAATCCGCCCCATAGCTGTTGGGTCCGGTTCCACCCACAACCCATGGAACAGACCCGTCGAGACACCATGCCACCACCTCGCCCTGAACCCCCGGCAGGTTCGCCGTCATCCCGGGAGCGCCCACCCAGGGCTCCGCGGCGGAAACGGCCAGTGCAACCATATCCGGCACCGGCCTGGGTTCGATCCCGGGCCATCGCAGCAAGAGGCAGGCCAGGCTCTCCGGGTGCATCTCCATGAATTCGGGCAGCGCCTGAAGGCCCCTGCCTGCGTGGGCATCACCCCACTCCATTCCCGGCAGCTCCGAGTCGGGCTCGGCCCACAGGGTTGCCAGAACCAGGGAAAGTGAGTCGCAGAGCCCCCGGCCCATCCCTTCCGCCAGAGCCGTGTACTCGCCGTTGATATCCTCCAGGCACGCCAGCAGCCGGTGGAAACCGTCAGCTTCGGGAATCGGCTCCAACAGCTCCATGCGCTCCCGGAACCTTTGGAACGCAACCCCGGGAAGCTCCCACACGTCCGAAAGGACACGCAGTACAAGCGGGTCCGCCAGAACGACCGAGGTTGACCAGTGCCGTTCGAAGTTCATGCTCTCCCGGGTCATACCAAGGGGAGCCAGCGCCTGGTCAGCGGCGGAGGTGACCTCAGGGGGAAGGAACATCAGCATCAGGGCAGCAAGCGGCATCGGAACCTCCATTTCTTTCAGCGGGAACTATTCCGCCTGAGAGTTCAGGTGTCCACATGCCGAGCCGGGCCATGGAGAAAGATGCGGCAACGCACAGCAGCCCCGATGCCCAGACCCACCAGGGCATATGGAAAAGCAGCGCTTCGGGAAGAACGGGAAGGCTCAGGGCAGCGCCCGCCACCAGCACAAGCACCGGGAGTGTCAGCCTGCTCCACGGGAAGGCCGACCTGACCAGCGCAGCGGTCCCGTCGGGGAACAGAATGCTTGCTCCCGCCATTGCCAGGGATGCCCCTGCAACCACCATCACAACGGGCAGGGTGGCCCCGGCCCGGAGAACTCCGAAGTGGAAAAGCGCGGTCAGTGCCGAGCCGGCGGCAATGCCCGCGAAAGCTCCGGCCCTGGAGGCCCTCTTCCAGTAGAGAGTGCCCAGGTACACCGGGAACAGCGCGGCAAGTCCGGTGAATGTCTCCCTTGCCAGTTGAAGGAACGTCGCCGGGGGATGGAACGAGAGCAGAAGCCCCGCCCCGGCCAGAACAACCACAAGGGCCTTGCCTGCCCAGCCCGGGGCCTCCCTGCCGGAAACCGGCTCCCAGATGTCGCGGATGAACATGGATGAGAGGGTCAGAAGCTGCGAGTCCATGGTGGACATCAGTGCAGCCAGCCCTGCGGTGACGAGCAGCGCCTCCAGAACCCCCGGGCACGCCCGGGAGAGCAGCAGTGGGAGTATCCTGTCCACCCCGGTCCCATCGGGAAGCTCGGGTATCCAGTGCCTGGCTATAACGCCCAGTGTCACCGGGAGAAGGAACAGCGCACCGGTAACGATGGGGTACGCCCTGGCGGAAAGGGACAGGGCCCTGGTGCCGGACGCCGCATAGAACCTCTGAAAGAGCTGGGGGAACATGGGATCCGCCCATATCCAGAGCATCATGTATCCGAGCCATATCCCCGGGGCGAACTCGGGCCCCCTTCTGAACAGCTCGGGATGGGTGAGTGCCACCCCTTCGAGAACCCCGGTTCCGCCGCCCCTGACCAGAAGGACCACCAGCACGGCGGCCATGAGAAGCGGCAGCAGCAGCCCCTGGAAGCAGTCTGTAAGCGCCACTCCCCTTAGCCCGGAGCGGAACGTGTAGATAACCATCACCAGAACAGTGAGGGAGGCGCCGCTGGCGTAGGGAATGCCGAAAAGACCTTCCAGAGCGTAACCGGCCGCCATGGGCTGCATGGCCAGGTATGGCAGTGTCAGCGCCGCCATGACCAGGAACGACGCGGTTCCCACCAGCCGCCCGTTGTAGCGGCTGCCCAGTATCTCCGAGGGGCTTACCAGCTTTTTCGCTGCACCCAGTCCGTGGGCCGGCACCCCGACCACGATGAACATGGCAGCCATCAATCCTGTTCCAAGAGCCATCTGGGGGTAGTACTGGAAGCCCGAGGCATAGCCCTGGCCGCTGAACCCGAACACCGTGAAAGCGCTGAAGTTGGTTGCTGAAAGGGTGAGAAGCGTCACCGTCGGGGAAAGCCTTCGGGAAGCAAGGAAGTAGGATTCGCTGCCGGAACCGCCCCCCCGGCGGGAGAGCCAGCCCAGAAGAAGAAGAACGCCAAGGTATGCCGCCACCACCACCATTCCGCACCTCCGGTGTTTTGCTGCGGTTCAGGCTGGATGGCCGGAAGGCCTGGCATACCTGGACGGGGCGAATATAACCCCATAGAGTAGTGGCAGGATTGGGGGTGGCCCTTCGTGGCCTGAGATCATACCCCTGGAACTTGAACGGATTCGGATCCGCGGAAGGAAATCCTGCCGCAAAGCAATGGAAGGTCCCCATGATGAATTCTTTGGAAGTCAGGACCCTGGCCGGCAAGGTCAGGGAAAGACGCCCCCTTGTGCATCACATCACGAACGACGTGGTTACCAACTTCACAGCCAACGTGACCCTTGCCCTGGGTGCGTCACCCGTGATGGCGTCATGCATCCTGGAATCGGCCGAGATGGTGGGGCATGCCGGAGCGCTGCTCCTGAACATCGGCACACTGGATCCCCAGGTTGTGGAAAGCATGGTGGCAGCAGGCGAGGAAGCCGGAAGAGCGGGGATCCCCATCATCTTCGATCCGGTTGGAGCGGGTGCAACAGGCCTGCGAACCAGGGCCGGGCTGAGCCTGATGGAAAGGCTCAGGATCGCCGTTGTTCGCGGAAACGCCGGAGAGGTCCTCTCACTGGCGGGGGCGCAGGGAGCCGTCAGGGGTGTTGACTCCCTGGAAACCGGGGCTGACAGGCAGTCATTCTTCATGGAGTACGCCGGAAGGACCAAGGCCGTGATCGCGGTGACAGGCGAGACGGACTTCGTCACCGACGGCAGACGGTGGTCCCGTATCGGGAACGGCCACCGCGTGATGGCGTGCGTGACCGGTACCGGCTGCGGAGCCACCACCGCCGTGGCCTGCTTCGCCGCCGCGGGGATACCGGCCTACGAGGCAGCCGTCGCCGGCCTGGCACTGTACTCACTTGCGGGGCAGCACGCAGGCGGGAAGGCCGCGGGCCCGGGAAGCTTCGTTCCCCTGTTCATAGATGCGCTTGCCGACCCCGATCGCCTTCCGTGGGACCGGCTCAGCCTGGAAACCGGGCCATGAACCTTCGAGAGGCGCTGCGGCTGTACCTCGTTACCGACCCCGTCATCTGCGGTCCTGCGGGTCTCATGGAGGTGTGCCGGCTGGCCCTTGAAGCCGGGGTGGGGTCGCTTCAGCTCAGGGACAAGAACGCCGACACCCGGAGCCTGTTAAGGTCCGCCCGGTCGCTCATGACCCTGGCCGAAAGGCACGGTTGCCTCTTCGTGGTAAACGACAGGGTGGATGTGGCCATGGCCTCGGGTTCCCACGGAGTACACCTGGGCTCGTCCGACATGCCCCCCGCCATTGCCCGGAAAATGCTGGGTACCGACTCTGTGATAGGCGTGTCGGTGAGAACCCCTGAGGAAGCCGTTGACGCATGGAACCAGGGCGCCGACTATCTCGCGGCCAACATCGTCTTCAGGACCCCCACGAAACCCGATCCGGTACAGCCCCTCGGTACCGCAGGGGTAAGGCTACTCGCGGAAGCCACCCCGCTGCCGCTGGTGGCCATAGGCGGCATCAACGCCGGCAATGCAACTGCCGTCATGGAAGCCGGCGCCGCAGGGGTGGCGGTGGTCTCCGCCATCATGGCCGCCCCCGACCCCGCAAAGGCAGCAGCCGAATTGAGGGACACCATACTAAATTATTCTAAGAAAGTGGCGCCGAAATCTAAACATTTCTAAACATGTTGCTTAACATTTCACTGGCGCAGACAGCTAGTTACACTTTCTCAAGATTTTCGCCGATTCCGTTAAGAATTATTTAGTATGGTGTCCCTCAAATACGAAGGGGGCGGGATCTCTCCCGCCCCCCATGCTGCCTCCCGGCTATCTGCCCAGGATAATGAACTCTGCCCTACGGTTCTGGGACCTGTGGGCTTCATCGGTGTTGGGTGCATCGGGACGGGACTCTCCGTAGCTAACGGTATTGAGCCTCGCCTCGCCCACGCCTTTCGAGATGAGGTAGTTGCGCACGGCAGTGGCCCTGCGCTCGCCCAGAGCCTGGTTGTAGTCCTCTTCTCCCAGGTCGCAGGTGTTCCCTGTGATACGCACCGAAACACCGGGATTTGCCAGCAGGAATGCGGCGATGTTGTCAAGGGCTCCTCTTGCGTCGCTTCTGATCACATCGCTGTCGAGGTCGAAGTAAACCTTGTCGAAATCGACGACGAGATCAAGCTCGAAGTTCTGGGTGACGGAACCCCCGGCGGGAACCGAAACGGTGGCGCTCTCGGTGCCGTAAGCTGCCGCGGCGGCGCTCAGGGTCCTGTTGCCGGCAGTGAGGTCCATGGAGTAGAAGCCCTGGGCATTGGTCTCAGCGCTTACGTTCCCTGAACTCACGATGGCGGAAAGGGGTGCACCCGAGGAAGCGTCGGTGACGGTACCGCTGACTGTGCCGGTGTTCACGATGCGCTCAAGCGGGAAATCAACCTGGTAGGTACCACCGGAAGCGGCGCTGACCGACCTGTTTGCGGGAAGATAGCCCTCGGCGGAGGCTGTGAGGGTAACATCTCCCTTGGGAACTTCCACAGAGTAAACACCGTCGGCATTGGCAGTAACGGGGCTCACACCGGCCCTGGAGGTGCTTACGCTGCCCTGAAGGGCCTGGCCGGTCTCGGCGTCGTAAACACGTCCACCAACTCTGGCCGGGGCGCTCCTGAGGTCGCCCACATACGAGAGGTTCACTCCAATGCCCATGCTGGACGCGTATCCGCCAGGGAACGGGGCACGATTGGCCCTGTCTTCCTCCGAAGGGGTTCCACCAGCCTGGTAGATGCCGTGACCAAGGTCAGACCACTCAGGGTCGAAGCTCGAGAGGGCGAAGGTTCCCTTGATGTCAACAGCAAGACCGGAAGTGTTGAAACGAACACCGGGGGAAACCTGCACATGGTCGTCGTAGTCCTCGCCGTTGCCGTCGTCGTAGTTCCTGTCGAGGAAGTGGTTCCATTCGACTTCAGCGAAAAGGGTGGTCGAGCCCACAGGGTACTCGAGCCCAGCGCCTATCCTGAGAACCTGGTCGCTGACATCGATATCGACATCCTGGGTGGCAATGACGTTGTGATTGGCGTCGTACCTTGAATCGGTGAACTGGAAGTTCTGGTTGAACTTGTGGTACCCGACGTTCGCGGTGAGCACCACGGGTTGCAGGTCGAAGGACGCCAGAAGATCGGCACCGTAGCTGAAGCTTCCGGAGTTGATCATGGGGCGCCTCAGCTCGAACATGGGCTGTCCGTGCTCCCAGACACCGTCCCACCCGTCACCGTTCTCAACGAAGCTGCTGTAGCCGCCATCGTGGATTGACATGGCAGCCCATGGCATGATGCTGAACCAGCTTCTGCTCGATGACGGGTTCACATTGTACTTCAGCGACAGCCTCGCCTCGCTGAAGCCGTCGTCGCCCTCCCAGTCCCCCGAGATCTGGGCGCTCTGGCTGTCGCGCTTCATCTGGTTCACAAGGTAGGTTACGCTGAGGCCCATCTCTGCAGCCCGGCCGAGGCTTACGCCTGCTATGATATGGGCGGTTCCGTCGAACTCCACATTGGTGATGTCCTCAGCCCCTCCAGGGAGAAGGGCTGTCCGGGTATCGCTCGAGATACCAAGATCGGTGAAGAACCCGATGGAAAACTTGCCTGCGCCGAAAGTTCTTGCGTCTGAGATCCTGTTCAGTCCCCTTACGCCCCACCATGACGGCAGAGCGGACGCGGTGGCCACCGCAAGAAGAAGCGGCAGCAGCAGTGCGGTCCTTTTCAAGTCAACCCTCCGTTGTTTTTCCCGTGACCGGGAGTACCCCATGTCTCCCATGCACCTATGAAACATACCAATTGAATAGCATTGTGTCTACCGGGGAGTAACGTACCGAATCTTCCTGAACTGCAACCATGGATTGCTCGGGAATACTAAGGTGTTTTCGATGTACTTGAATAACCTAAAGCCGTCCTTGAATATTGTTAAGTATTCTCATGATCCAGTTCAAGATAATTTAGTATGGTGTCCCCCAATTGACGGGCTGGGTCAGGGTGAAAGAGCCGTTCTTGAGCCAGGACTTGAGAGTTTCGGCTATCTCCACGGCGCCCTGCCTGCTGGAGAGGTTGAACGCTGGAACCCTTTTCCCCTGAACGCAAATGGAACCGCTCATGAGCTCGGCGCAGGAAACATGGCCAAGAACGCCGGGGCTGTTGCACGGGTAGCAGGCACCGTAATCGACCACGGGCGACAGGATCCTCTCATCGGATATGCCGGTCTGGAATGCGATCTCCTCGTCAAGGACAGGTATGGGTATCCCTATGCCCACCATAAGGGAAACTCCGTAGCCGGACAGCTTCACCGAACGGAGCCACCGGGCGTTCATGCCTTTCATGTTCCCCCGTACAGAGAGGGTTCCGGCACCCTGCAGGGGTACCCCCTCGGGACCCCTGGGCGGTTCCGGGTCGTGCTGGGTGCCGAACCCTGTCACATAACCGGTACCGCCGCCGAGAAAGATCCTCGTCCCTATCCCTATGGTCCGGAAGAAGGGGTCGTTCAGAAGGGGCGAGTATTCGCCGGCGCTGGAAAAGCCGGCGTTGGAAAGCCCCGGCCTCAGGACTCCCATGTACGTTCTTATGGTCCTGCCGGTTGTGTTCACTGCAACATTGTAGTTCTGGTACGCGTTCCTGAAGTTCACTATCTCGGCGCTCCTGAAGTCGGAGAGGGACATGAGCATGTCGGCCTCCCTCAGGGGATAGCAGTGGGATCCGTTTCCCCTTCCCACCAGCCTCACCCTCTTCCCTTCGAGTAGGTCCTGGATCACGTCGGCGCCGCCATAATCGTCCCTGTCTCCCCGGGCGGTAGCTCCCAGGAAAATGTCAACGGCGGCGATCCCGGCGTAGGCCGGAACCCCGTTCAGAAGCACCTCCCTGAAATTGATCCTGGGCGTTGTGTGGCCCGTGTTCAACAGCACTCCGCTTGAACACATGGCTCCAAATGTGGCGGTAGTGACAACATCCACGTTCCGGGCGGCAGCCTCTGCGCCCCTTTCCCTGACGAACTCCGTCATCTCGCCGGCTGTGAGAACCACCGCATCGCCCCTGGCTACTCTACCGTTGATCTCTTCAATGGTCTTGGCCATCATGGCCCCTCCATCCGGATGTCACCCCAGATGCCCACAGAGCCGCCTGCACACACGATCAGGGCCTTGAGCCGCCTTCTGCACGACTCCAGGGCCAGCACTCTGTGAACGTCTGCCTCTGACCTGACCAGGTTGCCGATTGCCGTTGCCGCCGCGTCGGCCACAGCGCCGGACCGGTGTACCGCGGTTACCGAATCCGCACTGCCAAGCGATACGGAGTGTCCCATCCTCCCGCTTGAAGTGCATACGGCAACGCCGCGGGTGCAATCAACGCTGAACACGAGGCTGTCGCTGAAGGGTGACGTCTCGCCCGGATAGATCATGAACCGGAGCCTTCCCGGGTGGACCGCCCATATGTCGCCGCCGTTCTCCACGATCACAGTTGCGGATAGAGCGCGAAGCTGCTCTCCCACCCGCTGGGCGACCGCTCCGGCCACGGCAGCCATCGGCCCGGTTCCGAAAGCTTCCGCAGCGTACTCCATATCCCGTGCTATCCCCCGGTCTGCCGCGGTACTCACCGGGACCATGGAGTCCGCGAACACTGGAAAGTCACGGATATGGGCCTCCAGCTCCGTTCTGCACCGGGCAAGGGCCTTGTACGCAAAGCCCTTCATGGGCTTCAACGCGTGTATCTCAAGGTCGCTCTCCCCCAGGACCGTCTTCCAGGCATGGAGCTTCCCGCCTGCGGTCCAGCCGCGATAATACCTTTGGGTGTACAACTTTTGTCTCCGCTGGTTAAGTCGTTTCCCTTACGCCTGCTGCCTGGCCGTTATGGCCCCTGAAAGGATGACCGCGGTCACCCCTTCAGGGGCCCCGGCATGGTCATGCTCACGCAGCGGGAATCCAGCGGAAATGCAGGGGGGAGGCCGGAAAGCCTTCTGGTCTCGCTCATTGCCGTACCTCCCTGACAAAGAAAAACCGCCTGTTTGCATCAGGCGGTGAAAAGCAGGAATTTTCGCTTTCACGCGCATCGGCCTTAGCCTGCCACCGTGGACCTGCCGTCTCGGTTGGCGCCCCCACATGGGGTCTCCTGATGCCGGGGGAATATCACCGGAGGCACGGTGAACGTCAATGCCTTGCGGATCCCGAGGCAAATGCTGATATTCCTTCCGTCTCCGCTGGTCTTCCGGGTTCCCGGAAGCGTTTCCGCATTTCAGGATTCAGCTCGAAAGGCGTTCCGATGAGAATTGCGGAGCTATACAGCGGGGGCGGGCCGGTCATCTCCCTTGAGGTGTTCCCTCCGAAACCCGGCTACCCCATAGATACGGTCTTCGAAACACTCGATGGTCTTGCCGACCTCTCCCCGGCTTTCATAAGCGTGACCTACGGATCCCCGGCCGGGGAAACCCACGGCCGGACCGAGGAGGTTGCGGCAAGGATAAAGAGGGATTACGGCATTGAGTCCCTGGCGCACCTCACCTGCCTGAGCCACGGCAGGGAGGGGATCGCCCGGATACTGGACAGGCTGGGCCGTGACGGCATTGGGAACATCCTGGCTCTCAGGGGGGATCCGCCCGACAGGCAGACAGGTGCCAGGCCTGAATTCAGCCATGCCCACCAGCTCATCAGAGAGGTGAAACGCAGAGGGAACTTCTGCGTGGGAGCGGCAGCCTACCCTGAGGGGCATTCCGAATCCCCCACGGTCCACGGCGACCTGGACAGGCTGAAGCAGAAGGTGGATGCCGGCGCAGACTTCCTCATAACCCAGATGTTCTTCGACAACAGGGTGTTCCTGGACTTCCTTCACAGGGCAGGGGAAAAGGGCATCGAAGTCCCGGTGGTACCGGGGATAATGCCTGTTCTGAACTTCCGGCAGATCAAGCGCATAATCTACCTGTGCGGTGTGTCGGTCCCCGCCAGGCTCCTGCGCATCTTCGACAGGTTCGGCGGGAACAGCCACGATCTGAGGAAGGCCGGCATGGAGTATGCCGAGTCGCAGATCAGGGATCTCTGTGAGAACGGCGTTCCAGGGGTTCACCTTTACACCATGAACCGAACCCGGGAGATAAGGAGCATAATCTCCGGAAGCGGAATCAGCAGAATGGAGTCCAGCGCGTGAGAAGGATGGTCCACATGCCCGGTCCTCATCTTCCGACAGTGGAGAGGGTACTCTGGCGTGCCGGGACCCCACCCTCCAAGGCGGGACCGCTGCTGGGAAACGCCGCAGGTGATGCGATCGCCCTCCTATCCAGGACCATGAGGCCCGAAGCCCGAAGCCTTTCCTTCGGTGTGCTGCCTGAGGCACTGCGAGGGGCCTTCGCGCCGGCCCTTAACGGAGCCGGGAACGTGACGGTCCTTGTGGCGACCCTGGGCCGGGAGGTGGATGAGTGCCTGGAGAACCTCCAAAGCCGGGGACGCATGCTTGAAGCCCACTTGTTCAACTCGGCGGCAAGCGAATCGGTGGAGCTGCTTGCTGCGGCCGCACGGCTGGAGGCCGGGCGTCTGTTCCCGGGCATGGAGCCAGGGGCAAGGCTTGCCCCTGGCTACGGGGATGTGCCCCTGGCCGTGCAGGCGCGGATCGTCGCTCTGTTCCCCGGGATGGGTGTGAAATGCTCGGAAAGCTTTTATCTTCAACCTGCAAAAACCATTACGGGGGTCTGGGAATGGGTGCGGCGCAGCTGAGACAACTTGTTTCAAGGAGGGTGGTCTTCCTTGACGGGGGCATGGGCACCATGCTGATGAAGCTGGGCATGCCGCCGGGAGAGAACCCGGAACGATGGGCCTCCAGGAACCCATGCAAACTGAAGCTGGTTCACAGGAGCTACGTGGATGCGGGAAGCGACGTGGTGCTTTCCTGCACATTCGGTGGAAACGCCCGAAGGCTCGGCGAACCCCCGGAGCGGCTCAACACCGTTCTTGCGGAGTGTCTTCTGGATGCAGTAGGCAGCAGGGCGATACCTGCGGCGAGCATGGGCCCCACAGGCGAACTGATGTACCCCATGGGTGAACTGCGGTGGAAGGATGCCTACGCGGCATACCGTCACCAGGCGGACGCCCTGGCGCGGGCGGGGCTGGATGTGTTCTTCCTGGAGACGTTCTCCGACCCCAGAGAACTGAAGGCGGCTGTCCTCGCAGTGAGGGATGCCTGCCCCCACGGCTTCATAAGCGCCCAGATGAGTTTCGACGACCATGGCTGCAGCCTTGCCGGAACACGTGCGGAGGCGCTGGCGGTACTGATGGAGCAGCTGCCCGCGGATGCCGTCGGAGCCAACTGCTCGGTGGGTCCCGGCTCTCTCGCCGCCATCACCTCGAAGATCAGGGCGAACACCGTAAAACCGGTCTCCATCGAGCCCAATGCCGGGCTGCCGGATGAGGCGGGAATTCACACCATGGGACCGGAGGCCTTTGCCGCCGGGTGCGATGACATAGTATGGAACGGGGCTTCCATCATCGGAGGATGCTGCGGTACCGGACCCGATCACATCAGGGCGCTTCGCGACCTGGTGGGACGGAGAGAACCCGGAGCCGCGCCGAAAAGGCCCTTCAGGGCTCTTACATCCATTGACCGCATCGTACCCCTGGGCCGTGAGCCGGTGCTTGTGGGCGAGAGCATCAACCCCACGGGCAGACCGGCCCTGAAAAGGGCCATAGGGTCCGGTGACGCGGGCTTCGTGGTATCTGCCGCCGGAAGCCAGAGGGACGCCGGGGTGCTGGACGTGAACCTGGGCCTTGAAAGGATGCTTCCTGAAGGCTTCGTCTCCGAGGTCTTCGCCAGGCTGGCCGTGGGGCCTCCGGTATCGGTGGACCTGTCCGAGCCCCGAAACATAGAGCTGGCCTTCAGGGAGTCCGGCGGGGTGAACCTTCTGAACTCACTCACATGCCGCGAGGACTTCATTGCGGAACGGGTGGAGACCCTGAGAAGGCACGGCGGTTTCGCTGCGCTGCTGCCCATGGGCCCTGATGGGCTCGGAAGAACTCCGGCGGAGAGGGTTGCTCTTGTAAGGCGCGGCATGGCGATGCTTGCGGAACACGGTATCCCCCGATGGAGAGTGGTGGCTGACCCCGTGGTGATGTCCGCCGCCTCCGGCGCCGACCCTTCCGTTACGGAGAGAACACTGAGAAGGATGAACAGGCTGGGATGGCTTACCATCGCCGGTGTTTCCAACGTCTCCCACGGCCTCCCGGCAAGAAGGGCCATGAACCTTGCCTTCCTGGCAAGACTGGCCGGGGAGGGCCTCGACCTGGCCATCGCAGATGCAGCCAGGCCGGAATCCCTCCTTGCCGCCCGGGGAGGACGCCTGCTATCCGGACGTACCGTTCATTCCATGGAGACGGAGCCGGTCCATGAACCAGGCAGCCCGTCAGACCCGCTTCAGGAGGCCATACTGGGGGGAGACACCAGGGCTGCGCTGATGCATGCCCGGGAGATGCTTGCGAAAGGCTCTCCTCCCTCCGTTCTGGTGGAGGCGAGCCTTCAGCGGGCCATGACACGCCTCGGTGAGTTGTTCCGCAGAAAAACGGTCTTCCTGCCGCACCTCATCGCCGGGGCGGAAGCGGCAAGGGCGCTCACCGATCTCTTCCGGCCCCTGATGGCGAATGTACGCGCAATGAACCGCGGGACCGTGATCCTCGCAACGGTGCAGGGCGACATGCACGACATTGGCAAGAACCTCGTCGGGCTCTTCCTCGAGGGGGCGGGGTTCAGGGTGGTTGACCTGGGCATGGATGTACCCTCCCGGACCATAGTCGAGGCGGCGGTCAGTGAGAGCGCGGTGGCAATCGGGCTTTCAGCCCTCATGAGCACCACGGCCTCGCGCATGGACGAGGTGATCAGGCTGCTCAGGCACCGGGGCCTCGACATCCCTGTGCTGGTGGGAGGGGCTGTGGTGACCGGCGAGTATGCGGAGAGTATCGGGGCGGTTTACTCCCGTGAGGCGTTCGGGGCGGCGGAAGCTCTTGAACGCGTTCTGGGTCGGCCCCCCCGACCCGGCACCGGCGGGCAGGGGAGCTGAGGACCCTGCCCGTCCGGCTCCCAAAGGCAGATGGACAGGTCAACCCGGCCAGGGGCCTTGAAAACCGTGCCCTCGCTTCTGAGCATGGACTCCTGAAGAAGGTGTTCGTCGGCGTCCTCGAAGGACCTTCTGGGGGGGATCCTTCCCCCGGCGCCCACCACCCTGTGCCAGGGTATCTCCACGCCCCGGGGTGTACGGCGAAGGGCGAAGACAACGGTCCGGGCCGCTCCGGGCTTCCCGAGAAAAGAGGCAATTCCCCCGTAGGTCATTACCCTGCCCGGGGGGATGGCGCTCACGAGGGAATGCACAAGCTCAAAGAAACTGCCCTTCAAACCGTGCGCTCCGATCCCGGTGATGCCTGCAGGCGTACGGCCCCTTCGGCCTTCCCATGCCTGTGATATGCACGGAACCCCCCGGGGACGAAAGGCCCGACGGCCTTCGCAAGGCGGCCTTCCTGAGGGCTCACAGGTTCCTTGCCACCCAGAACGCCGAGAATAGAAGCGCAAAGCCCCATCCCCACAGGGGCGACCTTCTCAGCCTTCGGCGGAACAGAAGGGCAAAGGGGGCAAGAAGGGCCAGTGCAACGGAAACGGGGTTGTGCCGGAAGGCCCGGGCAATCCTCAGGTTCAGAAGGTCGTGAATGGCGCTGAGGCTCCCGCAGCCCGGACAGAGAAGACCCGTCACTGAACGGAAGGGGCATGCAAGCGGAAGATCCCGGCTTCCGGGGTCGTTCGCGGCCAGAAGGACCAGGCCCGCAGCAAGCAGGAGCGCCGCGCCGGCTACAGGAGCTTGCCAAGACTGCCGCACATGAACCCGTATGACATGGCCGTCAGGACCGTTACCACAAAACCCCACAGCAGGAGCGACCTGGTGCGGTGGGAGGCAGCCCTGGCCTTCTGTATCTCCCCGGCCTTCACAAGGGCGTCCACCTGGGTGGAGCTTATGATCGCCGCAATGCCGAACGGAAGACAGAGGAATGCGGTCATCAACACGGAGAGGACTATGTAGTTACGCACCCTGGGCACTTCTTCGGGCAGCCTGGGCTGCGGTTGCGGCCGGCAGTAGGCGCAGGTGCCGCCGGTGTTCAAAGGTGCGCCGCAGTCCGGGCACTTGCCTGCGGGGGGCTTCATCGGCCTTCCGCACCCCGGGCATGCCAGTGCGCCTGTTGATACGGTGTGCCCGCAATCCGGGCAGCTGATCAGGGGCATCGCTTTCCTTCCGCAGCAGATGCGGGATTATCTGTCACAGCGGCGGTGCGGGCAAGCTCAGCGGCTCAGGGACCGGGCCAGCCCTCTATCAGGGCCAGAAGCCACCAGAGTGCGGCCCCCTTCCTGTCACAGCTGGAATAGGTGGTGTGTCCCGCCTGGTCGCCCCTGTACTGAGGGTGCTCGGAGGGTATGGCGTACCCCTGGTGGTTGTAGGTGTGGTGATCGGTGCCGTACCAGCAGTCGAGGTCTGCAAAGTCGAACAGGTATCTGTCGTTGCTTTCGCAGAACGCCCTTATCTGCATGTTGCGCTGGTGGCGGTTGTAGCCTTCCGCACCCTCGGCCTGGGCGTTCCCCGTCATATATACGAAGGTGACCCCGGGGTACTCGGATTCCAGGGTGCTCATGGCGTTCAGGTAGTTCTGGGTCTCCTCCTGGCTGTACCAGTCAAGCTGGGTGCACCAGCACCACATGCACACGTTGATGGATGGGTTCTGGTCGAGGACAGCCCTTGTCATGTCCATGCCTTCGGGGGTTTCCCAGAACAGCTCGGGTCCAATGTAGGATTCACCGATCTGGCCGTCGAACACGCACAGCGCTCCGGGAACGGAAGGCAGGTAGCACTGGCCTATCTCGACGGAGTAGGCCGGGTCTGAACCCTCGATCCTTTCCAACCCCACTGTGAGCTGCTCGCCGTGGGATGTGTGCGCGTAATGAAGGCGGATGCCGTTCATGACGGCCTGGATCCACTGCCGGGGGATCTTCGAAAGGTCGGCGCAGGTGTGGTCCACCCCCGGGCCGTTGTAGGGAACGTACTGCCCGGAACCGGGACCGGCGGGGTTCGATCTGCCGCAAGCAGCCTGCAGCGCCGCCGAAACAAGCAGAACACCGGCAAAGCTCCATGTCTTCATAACGATCCTGTCCGGCCGCCCCGGGCGCCTGGAACGCCCGGGGCGCCCCTTGGGTCAGAAGGAGGCCTTGATCCCCGCCCAGGTATCCCGGGAGAGGGCTGTCTGAACATCCATTTCGAACTCGGTTATCTTGAAGGCCGAACCCTGCTTCCACACCCAGAAGAAGCTGTCTCGATCGGCGCTGTATGTCACGTCGTACGAGGATGACGCCGTGGAGGGCTCGGCCACGCTGCCGATGTAGTAAAGGCCGCTGCCGTCGTACTCGTAGATGTAGAAGTTCCCGTAAGCGTAACCCCCTACGAGAACGCCGAGGTTCCCGTTGTAGGGGAACACGGCGCAGGCGCACGCGAACGATGCGGGAAGCTGTGTGAGGCTCCAGGAGGTAACGCCGCCGCCGGAGGTGTTGAACCGGTAGAGGAGCCTTGTTGAGGCGTCTATGCACCAGAGCATGTCGTCATCGTCCATGTCCATGCCTCTTGGCTCGCCGGTGACCGGATTGGTGAAGCTTGTCCAGAGTGCGGCAACAACGTCGTACCTGTAAACGTCAGTCACCGCGTTCCAGTTGTTGATGTAGATGTAGTTTGTGGATGGAGCCTGCTGTATGGCGATACCCAGCACGTCCGGCACGCCCGAGGGGCACGCAAGCGTTCCGTTGACGCTTCCCGTGTTGGGGTTCAGGCTGTAGATGAGGTCGGAGTTGAAGTCGGTCACAAAAAGTTCACCGTAGGTGTCGGCGTAGTCGCAGCCCCGGGGATTGCCCCCGAGGGTCACCGTGAGTTCGTTGAGCACCGTGATGGTTATGTCGGCCCTTCCCGGGACCGGGTCGCCCGGACCGGCAACGGGGCCGGCGTCGGGGTCTGCCGCCAACAGAAGCCCGCAGCAGAAGCATAGCACGACTGTTACACTCATTCCCCCTCCTTTTCGCCTCCGCCGGAAACCGGCGGCGTTAAGAACAGGGAGATAATGACCGTAATATTACTTTCTGTCAATGGTCACCCGCCGCTCACTGCCTTCGGAGTATCCATTGAAAAATGAAGGCGGAGGCACCAGCCCCCGCCTTCCCGCAGTCAGTCGGTACTACCTCTGGATAATGGCCCCATTCTGCACGTCCACGTTCTCCAGCAGCTGCCTGATGCCCTCCAGGGCGCCGCCGATGATGGTCACTCCCAGAACGCCGGCGATGATGGAGAAGAGGATGCCGATGGCCACGAAGATGAGCATGGCCCTGCTCCAGTTTTGAAGGTTCACGTTGGTGCTGCCGCTGAGGGCGAACACAAGAAGAAGGATGATGTTCAGGACCGGAACTATCATGGCCAGCTGCACCAGGAAGAAACCCCCGGTGGAGAATGGTTTGGTGCGGTCATCGGTCATAGAGAGCCTCCTGTGGATTGAAAGAGAACCATGCCGTCAGTGGGCGACAATAGAAAGAAACGCACGCTGCTGCAATCCCGCAGGAGCAGCGGCAAGGTCCTGCAGGACGGTCAGTCCGCGTTGCCGGGCATGAACACGGGTTCCCCCCCGGCCAGGGGGACAACCGCCATGCATGATGGGTAGATGGATCCGCCGAGCGTCGAATACAGACCAGGCTGGGGCTGAAACACGGTGAACCCCACCAGAAGGCTGTCCCCGGAGGTGCGGATCCAGTCGATGGTCACTGCTGCGTTACCTTCGGGCCCGGCGTCTCCCGTTCTTCCCAGCCCTATGATGATCAGCATCCCGCTCTCCAGGTCCACCCCCTCCGGAACAGGCGGCGGGTGATCCAGCATGGGAAGGTCGGTCGGAACGGTGTAACTCTGGAAAAGGGCAGCCCAGTCATCGGCGGTTCGAACCACCGCCCGGACCGGCTCCTGGAACTGAACACCCGACCCGAGGAGCTTGAACGGCAGGTCCGTCAACTGAGCGGCAAGGAAGATCATCAAACACATATCGCTAGCGCTCCGCTTCGAACCTGAACAACAGGTCCGTGTCGTAACACCTGACATGAAGGAGCCCATCCTGAAGGTACAGGTACTCAGGCGCCGACGGGACCCGCACTCTTCCGGTGACTTGGCCGGTCCACCTGTCAAGGGTGAAGAGATAGTCATCCTCGTCTGTGAAACCGTAGCCGGTAACGAGATGGTCGCCGGTGACGATGAAGTTGTCGGAATTGGCCACCAGGGGCCCGCTCCTCCAGATGACACGGAGGGTCTTCAGTTCGATGGCCGTGATGTAGCCGTTCAGCCCTGATGAACCGGCAGACCCGAGCCTGTGGGCGTTGGAAACGTACAGAACTCCGTCAACAGCTTCGGCCCACCGGACTTCCTGAAAGGCCATGCCGTGTGCACCTGCGGAACCATCGGGCCCCAGGGCGTAGGTCAGAAGGTCGAGTACTACGGGATCCCTCCGGGATGCCAGGTCGTGTATCGCCAATATCCTGCTGTTGAGGACAACACCGAAGCTGTTCGGGGGGTCGCCGTAGATCGCCATCAGCCTGTCGCCGCTGCGGATGACCTTGGCCAGATCGAAGTACGTTTCGCCCGGTGCCTGAAGCACCGAAGCGACAGAAGGCGGCGGCTCCGTGATGCGAATGGCCTGATTAAGACCGCCGTCGTGGAAGATGGCCGACTGCCACCCGGTCTTGTCCCGGAACCACTGTTCGTAGTCGGTGACACGGTTCGGCCTGGTCTCCAGAAGCTCGAGGACCGGCCCGGGGGTCTCGGCCGTGACCATGGAGACGGGAAAGCCGGGGGTCTCCAGCGGGACGGGAAGAACGAATTCAAGGACCGCGACGAACATGACCGTCAGTGGGAAAACCGCACTCATGACAACCCCTTCCCCTGGTGCTTCAATCTTCGGGAGGACACCTCAAGAAGAACCCCTGCCGTGATGGGAATGGCAGTGAGCAGAACCCCTCCGAGAACGGCGTAGCCCGTTCCCTCCCCGCCCGAACCGGCGTCATGGATGATGCCGGCCAGCATGAGGATCCAGAAAAGGCCGCAGAGGGACAACAGGGTCCTGCCAAGCACCCTTCTCCAGCCGCCCCTGCCGGATCCTCCCCCGGAACGGTTCTGAGTAACGGCGGCATGTGCCCAGTGCACCCGTGACAGCTCCCGGCCCTTCCGGAGAAGGCCGATACCAACTGCATAGTGCAGCAGGACGATGGGCACCAGCAGTATGGCCGCCGCGGTCCCCGAGAGGGCGAACGTGTCGTATATGCCGTGCAGGAACCACGCAAGGCAGAGCCCTGCCGCGATCTGCCTGTTCCTGACGGCGGGAGTCGGAGCGAACCTGGCCTTGCCAACGAAGTACCCCATCACAACCCCTGTGAACGTGTGGCCGGGAATGGAGGTAAGGGCACGCGCTATGCCAACGCCGAAGCCGTGCTCAAGAACGTAGAGAAGGTTCTCGGCCATGGCGAAACCGATGGAAGCCGCCCCTGTGTAAACAATGCCGTCGTTGCGCTCGTTGAAGTGGCGGCTGCGCCAGGCGAAGAGCATCACCGCCGTGAGCTTCGCGGCCTCCTCGAAGGGAGCGATGACCAGGAACGACTGCAGCCCGGCGGAAAGCAGCCCTGTACCGGCGAAGAGCGGAAGCTGCAGAAGGACACCTTCCATCAGGGCCGCCGGGATCACCGCCAGAACTCCGGCGAAAAGCAGTTTAAGCACGGCTCCCACCGGCTCCGGCTCGATCTTGTCGTACCTGAGAATGTAGATGAGGAATCCGACAGGGGGCGCCAGGGCAAGGAACACAAGAAGCAGCAGGTCCATTGTTTTCCTGTCGGTTTGGTGTCTGCGTCGGGCAAGCTAACCAAGGGTGCGACTTGAGTCAATTCCCGGCATGTGTTCCACCGCCTCAGCCACAACAGGAACAGGTTTCTCCCCGCAGCCCGATCTTGTATGTATCGGTCAGGAGTTGCCGAAACACGGGGGTCAGCCATGTCAGTTCTGTCAGCTTTCACCGCAGGCGTCCTGTTCCCGTTCCCTTTGATGTTCGGAGGCCTTCTTCCACCGGCGGTGGGTGTGGCTCCCCTGGGTAACGGGACCCTGGTTGCCGGGCGCGATTTCCTTGTCTGGGACGGGGATCCGGGCAGCCTGAACGCCTCCTCCATCGGTTGCGACAGGTTCTACCGGCCGGCCTCATCCCCGGGCTTCGGAGCGGTTGCCGTCTGGGCCGGATCAGACCGGGTGAACCGCATCGTTGTGATGGACGGCATGGGTGTTGAGGTGATGGGCCCGTTCCGGAGGGCCGGCCTTCCGTGCTGGGACGGCGACGGAAACCTGTGGTTCACGGCGGATGGATCGCTGCTCCGGAACGGCGAGCACGCAGGCGAGCTGGAAGCGCATCACATATCGGTGTCGCCCGGGGGCGAAAGGGTTGTCTTCACCGACAGGGGAGACAGGATCATGTCCATGAGCATCGGTACCGGCGCAGTTGACACCGTTTCCACGGCGTACAGGTTCTACGGCCCCTTCTTCACCCCGGACGGCGCCATCGTGTCCCCCTCCCTCGACGGAGGCATCTGGATGTTCCGGGGCTCAGAAGCGCTCTTCATAGACAACGGTGAACACCCGGCCTGGTGGCCTGAGGGGAACGGAATCGTCTATATCAGGAGCACTGATGACGGAATGAACCTGACCTCGTCCGACATCTGGTACTGGACGGAGAACGCTTGCGCGGTGAGGCTCACCGACACTCCCTACATACTGGAAACCTCCCCGGTACCCTCTCCCGGCGGCATCCTGTTCGTTGATGCTTTCAGCGGGCTGGTGGGAATGGTCGAGGCCGGGCCGTGAGGTTCCATCCGTTCTGGGCGCTGCTGCTTGCGACCCGGGCCGGAGCCTGGACGGTATGCCTCGACCCCGGCCACGGAGGCTCCGAACCCGGGGCCAGCGGCATTTATTATCTGGAGAAGGACGCAAACCTTGACGTGGCATTCGAGGCTGCGGGCTATCTGGCTCAGGTCGGCGACTGCGAATGGGTGGGAATGACCCGGACCGGCGACTACACCGTTTCGCTTGCAAACAGGGTCGCCTATGCGAACCAGAACGGCTTCGACAGGTTCATGTCCATACACGAGAACGCCTTCAACACCCAGGTGCAGGGAAGCGAGACCTTCTGTCTCACCCTGTCACCCGGTACGCCCGGCTACGAACTTGCCTCCGTGGTCCTTGAGGGGATACTCTGGGCCCACGGCTACACCAACCGCGGGGTGAAGGACGGGAGCTGGATCTACGTTATCGCCAACACCACGATGCCTGCCATCCTCGGCGAGGGGTCATTCATCGACTACGACGGGAGCTGGAACGAATCATACCGTTACCTTACGAACTGGAACGACCACAGGGGAAGACAGGGGTACGCGTATGCCCAGGGCATATGTCTGCACATGGGCTCCACCCCGCCTCCGTACGGATCGCAGGGGTTCATCGTTGACAATCTCTCGCCGGGTTTTTCCGTGAACTCCCAGTCCGAATGGAGTACCGGAAGCTACGGCAATCCCTGGGGCGAAGACTACCGGTGGAGTTCCACGACCAACCAGTCCGACTGGGCCAGGTGGACCCCGGTGCTTCCCGAGGCCGGCTGGCACGACGTGTACATCTGGTACACCGAAGGCGCAAACAGAGCGGACGATGCGGTTTTCACGGTCCACCACCAGGAAGGCGAGACCGGGTACACCGTGGATCAGACCCAGGGAGGCGGCCAGTGGAACTACATCGGAAGCTTCGTGTTCGATGCCGGGGCCTCGGGCTGGGTGACGCTCACGGAAACGGGAACCGCTCCCGGGAAAGTTGTGATCGCCGACGCTGTGAGGTTCGAGCCCTCACCCGCGGGCTCCTACCGCGAAAACCTGTGCCCTGTCCCGCCGGGCCTGGGGCTGGAGATCGGCCCGAACCCCGGAACGGCCTTTCAGATTCGCCTGACCCTCCCCCATCACAGCAGGACGTTCATCACTGTGTACGACATCGCCGGGCGTCTGGTGGAAACCGTTCACAGCGAATGGCTGGAGGCCGGTGAACACCTTCTCGGCTGGTTCCCCGAAGGGATGCCGGCGGGGGTCTATTCGGTACTTGTCTCGACAGGTGAGGATCACAGGGTCCAGAGGGTCGTACTCACCCGCTGACCCCTATCCGGGACGGGGTCAGCGGGTCAGGGGCAGACCCTTCGAAGACCGGCCCGGTACTGGGCCCTGAGAGAGACAATGTTTCTGGCGGGTATCCCCGGAGGCAAGCCCCAGGGGTCGGTGCGAAAGTAGCCCTGGTACGTGCGGGCAGGATACTCCCTGTCCTCAGACCACGGAAGCTTCTGGCCATCGGGAAGTTCCCGGTTGAGCCTCCTCACCAGCAGCTTCCGCGAGCTGTCGCACCAGCGCAGGACCGCCTCCATGTCCATCCCGAACCTGTTGATGGCAATGCGTCGGATGTCGTTCTCCAGCGAATCGCCTGCTTCGTCAATCTCGGCAAGGATGTCGGCGACTTCGTTCAACTGCTCCTGGATCCGGCCCCTGTAGTGAGCGAGATGGCCAAGGAGGGTCTCGATTCCAAGCCCGGCACCGAAACGCAGCTTCATGAGCAGCTCCACACGAAAACGGGAGAGCCCGGCAGGTTCGCCGAGCCAGCGCTCAAGTTCCTGCCTGCCCTTGCCGGTCAGGCTGTAAAGGACCCTCTTCTTCCTCTTCGTGTACGCGTCGGTCTTCTCCAGAAGCCCGTCCGCATGAAGCTCTCTCAGCATCGGGTAGATGTTGCCGCTGGATTCCCGCCAGTAGTACATCTCCCTGTCGTCAAGGGCCTTCCTGACGTCGTAGCCCGACATGGGGCCCTGGCTGAGTATAGCCATGAGACCGTACATGGACTGCGTGTACTCCGGGTCTTTGCTTCTTGCGCGCATAGGATCCCTTTCCGGACTTCCCCGGGGGTATGATGGGAAAAGTTCTCCATCTTGACAATCCATCTTTTAGTTCCATTCTAACATAGCGGCAACAGGAGCCAACGGGTAGGGCCAGACCTGCGGCAGAGCAGGACGCCGGCTCCTGCGGCCGATATCAGGGCTTCAGCAGAAAGGAGGCCGTCACTCCCGTGGAATCCATGGTGAACCCGGCATCAGGGGATTCCGCCGGCCAGGGGGAGATGCGGCCACTGTACAGGTCAACGAGCCATAACTCGTGGAACACCCCGGCTACGGCCAGGAGGACCCTCTGCGCCCGGGGATCGAACACCATCGAAGCCCTTGTTGGGAAGCCGGGGCTGGTGTTAACGGCCGCCCTCAGAACCCCCATGCCGGTTTCCGGGTTCAGCCCTTCCCCCGCTTCCTCCAGTGCCTCGATGGCACTCCGGTACCTGTCTGCTCCGGTCCCCCTTACATCCATAGGGTCGGAACCCGCCCACAGGCAGTTGCTGAAGTTGGTCATGACCGAGAAGGGTTCGCCTGACCTGTCAAGAATCAGGTTCCCGTCCTCGCCCACCTCGATGATCAGAACAGAGCCTTCCGCGTCCGCGGCGAGGATGTGCAGGGGGGGGTTGTCGTACTGCCTGAAGGCGGTTGTGCCGGCCAGCTCCCTGAGGGCGTCCAAAGAGGCGGAGTCGTACACCAGCATGTAGAACGGGATGAAGATGAAAGGGGCTCCCGAGCCGGCGTCAGGCCCGGACCAGGGGGCGTCGGTGACCTGCATGGCCGAGAACCTTCCATCCTCGGCGAACCCCACTGTGGGAACAGGGTTGCCGTCCACAAGGAATGACATGGTGAAAACCCGAAGCCCTTCGCTGTCCGTTTCCATCCTGAACAGGATGTCCTGCTCAGGGTGCCAGTCGAAGTTCATCCCGTAGAGAGGTGTTCCGCCGGAGTAGCTCACAAAGCTGGTGCAGGCCCTCGCGGCAGGGCAGATCAAGGCCAGGCAAAGGACGATGACGGGTCTCATCGGATCTCTCCCCCGATCCTATGGCGCAGCATGCAGATCCACGCTGCGGCCTGTTGTTGTATCTACGGCCGTGTAAGTAAAGAAGCGCGACAACTCCGGAACCGTGCCGAAAACCAGATCCGGCTTCGCCTCCCGTATCTCTCCGGGTGTTCCGTAACCGTAAGCCACGGCCGCTGTCAGTGTTCCGTTGGCTTTCCCGGCGGCGATGTCGTGAATACGGTCGCCCACCATTATCGCCCGGGCGGGATCGAGCGCGAGGGTTCCCAAAATGCGGGCCAGCAACTGGGCCTTGTCTGTGAACCGCCCGTCAAGGAAGCTTCCGAACACCCCTTCGAAGCATTCCAAGATACGGAAGCGCTCGAGGATCCTGCGGGCGTAAACGGTTGGCTTGGATGTGGCGAGGATCAGGGTGAAGCCCTGCTTCCTCATCCGGTGCAGAACCCCGTCAATGCCGGGGTAAAGCCTGTTCTCGTAGATCCCGATCTCGCCGAACCTCTGGCGGTAAAGCCCGACGGCCCGTTCCAGAAGCGCTTCATCATCGCTCTCCAGCAGATGGGAGAACGATTCCCGCAGCGGGGGGCCGATGCACCATGAAAGGCTCGAGGCGGCCGGAACAGGTCTTCCGAGGTTCTCGAGCGCGTGCTGAATGCACCTGGTTATCCCCTCCCAGGGGTCGGTGAGCGTTCCGTCAAGGTCGAGGAGCACATGGGTGATCATGACAGGGCGGTACCCGGGCAGGCCTGGTCAGCTCATCCGCCGGCAAGCTCGCGAAGCCTGGCGAGTACCTGGGCTGCGTGTCCGGCGGCTTTCACGTTGGGCCACGAGTGCGCGATCATTCCGTCGGGTGCTATCAGAAATGTGGAACGGGCAGCGCCCATGCTCTCCTTCCCGTACATGACCTTTCTTCGCCACGCACCGTACGATTCGTGGACGGAATGGCCGGGATCGCTGAGAAGCCTCACCGAGAGGCCGTTCTTTCCGATGAACCTACGGTGGGACTCGGTTGAATCCCGGCTGACTCCCGCCACTGTGGCGTTCAGCCCCTGGAACCCGCCGGCGAGCCGTGAGAACTCTACTGCTTCCAGTGTGCATCCCCCGGTTCCGTCCTTGGGGTAGAAGTAGAGGACAAGCCATCTCCCCCGGTAATCCGCCAGGGAGACCGCAACATCGTCATGGTCCATCAGTGTGAAGTCCGGCGCAGGCGCTCCCGTTTCAGGGACAGATACCGTCATGGCGGTTCTCCTTTTGTTCGCAGGGTGGCAGCCGGCCCGTCAGAACCTGCCGGAAATGCTCCGGGCGGTCCTGAGAACCTCTCTCCTGGGGCCGGAAAGGACCAGGATCAGTGTGTCACGATCAACTATGTACGCTCCGGATGATGTTCTCTGGCCTCCGTGGATCTGGTAGTCAACCTGAACCCAGGGATCGTCCTCCATCGAAAGCACCTGCCGGACGAAGCTCTCATTCCATGAATGACCCCATGAGGAGAAGAGATAGATCGTCTCCTCATGGTACGTCAGGGACTTGTACAGGAACGAGGCCAGCAGCAGGGAAGCCGTGAGGACCGA
Source organism: uncultured bacterium (assembly GCA_964541235.1). GTDB lineage: Bacteria > Fermentibacterota > Fermentibacteria > Fermentibacterales > JCC-6 > UBA6080. The sequence goes on from CAZIPI010000010.1 coordinate 30,354, forward strand.
CAGCCACAGCGCTGACCTGCGCAGAAGACAGCCCTTTCCGTTGTCTTTCAACAGCATTTTCCCTCCGCAGGTACAATATGAAAAGAGAAGCCTCGGTGAGAACAGCCGGCGTACATGCGATCGGAGCGCAGAGACCTCAGAACCCGAAGAACCTTCCCATGAGCCTGAGGGCGGCATCCCTTCCCAGAAGCTTCTTCGCCCAGTTGGCCTTCCTTGCGTTGCCCCCCACAACGTAGCAGAACCGGGGACGCTTCATGGCAAGCACCCTCTGCACCACCCTGGCCACCTTCTCCGGAGGAATGCCGTGGCGGCTGTCTATCCTCGATACCACCGCTGCGTAACGGGAATCCGTGAACGGGTCTCCGGTGAGAGGGCAGGTGTTGCCGGTCTCATTGAACCCGGTGTTGACGTTCCCGGGGTGTATCACGGAAACCCTTATGCCCAGATGCCTGACCTCGTTCCAGAGAGATTCGTAGAACCCCTCCAGCCCCGCCTTGGACGCCGAGTACATGGATGACATCGGCACCCCGACACATGCTGCAATGGAACTCACCCCGATGATGGAGCCCCCGGGCGCCATCAGGGGCAGAAAGTCCCTGACAAGCTTAACGTGGGAGGCCAGGTTCACGTCCAGCACACTGTCAACCAGGTCATCCGGAAGGTACATGACCGGGTGGGTGCTGTGAACGCCGGCGGTTGTCACAAGCCCGCTGAAGCGCTGGCCGGCCGCCCCGAACCGCGAGGCCAGTTCAGAGACCCCCGTTCTGTCGGCAATATCCAACTCGATGGTCTGCAGCCGTTCAAGCTCCGGCCTTCCAAGGGATTCCAGCAACGGGCCGTTCCTGTCAACGGCGATGACGCAAGTCCCGGCATCGAGAAGGAGCCCCGTGAGGGCCCTGCCGATCCCCCCGGCGGCGCCGACAACGATCACTGCATCATGCCGCGGGGTCACAGGGCTTCCCTCATGCTTCTGATGTGAAGGGCAAGGCCGGCCATGCCCTGTCCGGTCCGGGCCGAGATCCTGAACGCCTTCACACGGGGGTTCAGGCTTCTGCACTCCATCTCGGCGCGGTCCATATCGAACTCCATGTGGGGAAGAAGGTCGGTCTTGCTCAGAAGAAGAACATCTATCCGGCTGAAAAGCGAGGGATACTTGAGCACCTTGTCGTCACCTTCGGGAAGCGAGAGCATCCCGATCTTCAGGTGTTCCCCCAGGTCGTAGGCGCTGGGGCATATGAGATTGCCAACGTTCTCGATGGCCAGGTACTTGAAGGGGACCCTCCTGTCGAGGGCGGAAAAGGCTTTCTTCACCGCCGCCGCGTCCAGATGGCACGAGCCCCCGGTTTCGATCTGAACGGCCCTGCACCCGGCTCTTACGATCCTGTCCGCGTCCCTTCTGGTCTTCACATCCCCTTCGATAACGGCCAGTTCCGGCCCGAACTCCCCGGCCAGGGCTTCCAGCAGCGTCGTCTTGCCTGCGCCGGGGGAGCTGATGATGTTGAAGGCGAGAACACCGTTCAAACCGAAAGCCCGCCTGTTCTCAGCCGCTATCTCATCGTTCCGGCTCATGACAGGTGACGATATCCTCATCAGAATCCTCCTGGTCGTACTCGACGGTTTCCACGAAGAACTCCCTGCCCGAGACTATCCTTCTCTCCCAGGAACCGCATGCTGGGCAGCCCGCGGTGAAGTCATCGCTTTCCCAGCCGTGAGCGCACTGCGAGCAGATCATCTCCGCACTGGTCTTCCTGACAACCAGTTCAGGGTGCCCGAGACCCCACTCCGAAGCGACTTCGGGGAAGCAGAAGGCAAGGGACTCGGGGGAGACACCGGAAAGCGGCCCGATGACCACGGTCACCCTTGCAAGCTCCCTGGGTCCTTTCAAGGCCCTGGTAATGAGCGAAGCCATCTCCTGGGCAAGCGAGTATTCGTGCATTCTCTTCCATCACCTCATGCCAAGTATAAGACCGTGTCCGGTGCGGACAAACCACGGCCCCGGCATGCCCGTTCAGGAACTTTGGGGGCCTTTGCGTATAATCGTACAATGGATGTGAAGAGGGTGCGCATCTGCGTCGAGGGCGCCGTTCAGGGCGTTGGGTTCCGCCCGTTCGTTTTCAGGCTGGCCGGCAGCCTGGGCCTCACGGGGTTCGTCTGGAACTCATCCGGGGGCGTGGTCATCGAGGCCCAGGGCGGCCAGGATGATATAGGAACACTGGTCCGCCTCCTGCGCGCTGAAAAGCCGGGGCCTGCCGTTATCAGCGGCATCCGGGTCACCGACATACCGGCAACGCCCGAATCCGGGTTCCACATCGCCCGGAGCAGGGAGGGCGCTCCCGCCACCCTGGTCACCCCCGACCTGGCCGTATGCGCCCAGTGCATCAGGGAACTCATGGACCCGGGGGACAGAAGGTACAGGTACCCCTTCATCAACTGCACCAACTGCGGACCCCGCTTCTCCATACTGCTCCGCCTGCCCTACGACAGGCCCAACACCACCATGCGGGGCTTCGCCATGTGCCAGGAGTGCGCCTCGGAGTACGAGGACCCTGCCGACCGCCGCTTCCATGCGCAGCCGGTGGCCTGCCCGGTGTGCGGCCCTAAGCTCAGGCTGCTGGACCGGAAGGGCGCCGAAGTGTCATGGGAGGACGATGCGCTGAGGGACGCGGTGACGGCACTTCGAAGGGGCGGGGTGGTGGCCCTGAAGGGGCTGGGGGGCTATCAGCTCCTGGCAAGGGCCGATTCGGACAGCGCCGTTCGCCTCCTGAGGAGCAGGAAGCACAGGCCCTCAAAACCCCTGGCGCTGCTGGTGAAGGGAGTACCTGAGGCGGAAGCGATCTGCCGGATCGGCGAAGGGGAGAGGGAACTGCTGCTCTCCCCAGCTGCCCCGATCACACTTCTTCAGGGCAGGGAGGGCGCAGTCTCTTCGGAAGTGGCACCGCGAAGCCCCTGGCTCGGTGTGATGCTCCCCGCTACCCCGCTTCACTACCTTCTTGCCTCTGACGCCGGCTTCCCGCTGGTGGCCACCAGCGGGAACGCTTCAGGTGAACCCATATGCATTGATGAGCCCCAGGCACTGGAGAAGCTGGGGGATGCCGCGGACATCTTCCTTGTCCATGACAGACCCATCGCCAGGCAGGTTGACGATTCGGTGGTGGCCTGGCTGCCGGACGGGCAGCTTGTGATACGAAGGGCCCGGGGCTATGCCCCGCTCCCGGTCAACGTTCCGGGTATCTCCCCGGGAACTCTGGCTGTGGGTGCACACCTGGCGAACACCGCGGCTGTCACGATAAGGGACGGGGTGGTGCTGAGCCAGCACATAGGCGACCTTGAAAGCCTTGCATCGGCCCAGGCCCACAGAAAGGCTCTTTCCGACCTTCAGACCTTTTTCGGAAGGGCTTCCCGCGTGGTGAGGGACATTCACCCCGACTACGCTTCCACCGTCACTGCCGAGGACTCGGGGCTTCCGGTCACCGCGGTCCAGCACCACCACGCTCATGTTCTGGGGTGCATGGCCGAGAACGGAACCGCTCCGCCGGTCCTGGGCGTCGCCTGGGACGGAGTGGGGCTGGGCACCGACAGCTCCGTATGGGGCGGCGAGTTCCTTCTTGTCGAGGACCGGTCGCGATTCACCAGAGTTGCCAGCCTTCGCCCCTTTCCCGTCCCGGGCGGCGATGCGGCGGCGCTTGAACCGCGCAGGTCCGCCGTCGGGCTGCTATGGGAGATGAACGGTGCCCTCCCCCCGTCATTCCCGTTCTTCGGGAGTTCCCGGCTCGGGGTGATAAGGCGTATGCTCGAGAGAGGGGTGAACACGCCCGTCTTCACCAGCGCCGGAAGGCTGTTCGACGGAGTCGCGGCTCTCCTGGGTCTTTCCGGCGTGTGCTCGTACAGCGGGGAAGCTCCGGCCCTGCTGGAAAACCTGGCCCATGGCGCCCCTGTTCAGAGGGGTTACCCCATGTCTCTGGTAAGGAGCGGTGCCGCATTGGTGCTGGACTGGGAACCCATGCTGCGGGCCATGACCGGGGATGTGCTTGAAGGCGAACCAGTGGCCGTTATATCGAGAAGGTTCCACGAAGGGCTGTCGGACGGGATAGTAATGGTGGCACGGGAGGCGGGCTGCGGAACGGTGGCGATCACGGGGGGATGTTTCGTAAACAGGCTCCTTGCGCGAACGACCATGGAAAAGCTCAGGGAGCACGGCTTCACTCCCATCAGACACCGGCTTGTGCCGCCCGGCGACGGCGGGATCGCCCTGGGGCAGGCAGTAGCGGAGGGAACGGCTCCATGAAGAAGACAAAGATAGTTGCCACGCTTTCGGACAGGAGGTGCTCCCGGGAGTTCATCAGTGAGCTTCATGAGAACGGCATGAACGTGGTGAGGCTCAACTCGGCCCACCAGTCCCTGGAAGGCGCCCTGAAGGTCGCGAGGGCGGTGAGGGCAGTCTCACCCGGGATCGGTCTGATGATGGACACCAAGGGACCCGAGATCAGAACAGTGCCCAGCGCCGTGCCTGTGCCGGTGGTGAGTGGACAGATCATCTCACTATGCGGCAATCCCGGTGCTTCCCCCGCGCCGGACAGGGTTGGTGTCACTCACCCGGACTTCTCGCGGGACGTCCCGCCGGGGAGCCGGGTGCTCATAGACGACGGCGCAGTTGAGCTGGTGGCGGAGTCAGCCCGCGGCGACGCTCTTCTCTGCCGTGTGATCAACGATGGCGTGATCCCGGGAAGCAAGAGCGTCAACACTCCCGATGTCCGCATCGATCTTCCCCCTGTGAGTCCCCGGGATCTGGAATACCTGGAGTTCAGCATAGAGAACGGGTTCGACTTCGTGGCCCACTCGTTCGTGAGGGACAGCGAGGATGTCATGGCGGTCCAGAGGGTTCTCGACCGCAGGGGCAGCACCATGAAGATCATCGCCAAGATCGAGAACCAGAGCGGGGTGGACAACATAGACGGCATCCTGGATGTGGCATACGGGGTCATGGTGGCCAGGGGCGACCTTGCCATCGAGATCCCCTACGCCAAAGTTCCCGGCGTCCAGAAAATGCTGGTGGGCAAGTGCATGGAAAGACGGAAGCCGGTGATCATAGCGACCCAGATGCTTCACAGCATGATAAACAATCCGAGACCGACCAGGGCCGAGGTCAGCGATGTGGCAAGCGCCATCTACGGCCAGACCGACGCGATAATGCTCAGCGGCGAGACCGCTGTGGGCAGGTATCCCGTCGAGGCCGTGAAGGCCATGACCAAGATCGCCGTTGAGGTGGAGAAGAGCAGGGAACCCATGAACGACCTGCCGGTGGTCGTGCTGAACAACAGGGTCTCGGCCTTCCTGATCCACGCCGCAGTCAAGGGCGCCGTTGACCTTGATGCTTCAGCCATCGTAGCGGACACCACATCGGGAAGGACCATCAGGAGCCTGGCGGCATACCGGGGAAACCGCGTGATCCACGCCATGTGCTACCGGGAGGACATCATGCGGCAGCTTTCGCTGTCCTATGGAGTCTATCCGCGCCACATGCGTCCAGGCTCCATAACACACCAGTTCATCGGCGAAGCTCTCAGCCAGCTGAAGAGCGGTTCGCTTCTCGATGATGAAGACATTGTTGTGGTGGTGGCAGGCAATTTCGGAAGAAGCAGAGGTGTTTCCTTCGTGGAGATAGGCTCCGTCGGGGACCTTGTGGAAGCCAGCGGCATGGCCTGAGCTTCCTCGCCCGATGAGAAAGGTTCGGCGATGATAGCACTGGAGAACGTGACGAAGTGTTTCAGTGTCCGCAAGGAAAGAGGTTCACGACCGAAGGGCTCACGGGGGGGAACCATCAACGCCGTTGATGAAGTTACGCTGACATGCAGGCCCGGAAGGGTCTTCTCGCTCCTGGGGCCCAACGGCGCCGGCAAGACCACGTTGCTTAGAATGGTGGCCACCATGCTCAGGCCCACCTCCGGAAGGATATCCGTGGCCGGTTACGACACAGTTTCGGAGCATCAGAAGGTGAGGGGAAGGATAGGGTTCCTTACCGGCACCACCGGGCTCTACGAGAGGCTCACCCCAGTGGAGATAATCAACTACTACGGCGAACTCCACGGCCTCGACCGGGAACTTCTGAAAAAGCGCAGGGACATGCTCTTCCAGAGCCTGGGCATCGAGGGTTTCGCCGACCGCAGGATCGGAAGGCTCTCCTCGGGCATGAAGCAGAAGGTTTCCATCGCCCGGACCATGATACACGATCCCGAGGTGGTGGTGTTCGATGAACCAACGGTGGGGCTGGATGTGATCACCGCCAAGTCAATAATCGAGCTCATACGGAAGTGCAGGGACGACGGGAAGACTGTGATCTTCTCCACCCATATCATGGGCGAGGTGAGCCTTCTCAGCGACGACCTGGCGATCATCCACGAGGGCAGGCTTCTCTTCAGCGGCACCTTCGTCGAGTTCACCGGAAGAATGACGTCCAGAACTCTCGAGGACCAGTTCATCCAGATGGTCGAGGAGGTGTGACATGGAGCGCGTCCTTGTGATCTTCAGGAAGGAACTGAAGGACATGCTCCGCGACAGGCGCACCTTGTTCTTCATGATACTGATGCCCTTTCTGGCCATCTTCCTTGTCTTCAACCTCACGATGCGCCTGGGAATGGAGGCGGAGGCCCGGGCCAGGGAGAAGGTGCTGAGGGTCTCGGTCCTTTCCGCGTCGCCTGTGGAAGGGTTCATGGAGCTTCTGGAACGGGCGGGCGGGGTGGAGGTCCTTCCTCCCATACCGGACAGCCTGGTCTCCTCCAGTATCCGGGCAGGCGAACTGGACTTCGTGATCCGCTTCGCCGGCGATTTCCAGGAAAGACAGCGGAGAGAGGGCACCGGATCCGTTGACGTTTACTACATGGGTTCGGTTTCCGAGAATGAGGGGGCGCTCCCCCGGATAACCGCCGTCCTGGATGAGTACGGGCAATCCCTTCTCAGGGAAAGGCTTGCAGGTAGGGACCTTCCTGCTGAGTTCGCGATGCCGGTCAGGACCGCCGCCCGCGATGTGTCCTCCGCAAGGGCCCGTATTGGCGAGATCGCCGGGGGAATGCTCCCGTACTTCATAATCCTCTTCTGTTTCCTTGGCGCCATGTACCCCGCGATAGACCTGGCGGCCGGGGAGAAGGAGAGGGGAACAATAGAGACCCTGCTCATATCACCTGCCACAAGGCAGCAGATAGTTCTCGCCAAGTTCCTCGTGGTGACGCTGTCGGGAATTCTTACTGCAGTCGCTTCGTTCATCTGGCTCTTTCTGGTGGCAAGGCACGGCAGCCCGCTTCCGCAAGAGGCGATCACGGGAGTGATGAGCATAATAGAGCCCCGGACGATCGTCCTATTCTTCGCGATGCTTCTTCCGCTGTGCGCCTTCTTCGCAGCGACCCTGCTCTCGGTCTCCATCTTCGCCAGATCGTTCAAGGAGGCGCAGAGCATCGTCACCCCCCTGAACTTCATGGTTCTGATACCCCTGCTCATAGGCATCTTCCCCGGCATCAGGCTCAACGGGGTCACTGCCCTTGTACCGCTGCTGAACATCTCACTGGCCACCAAGGATATCATTGCCGGGACCATCGATCCCCTCCACCTGGCTGAGGTTTTCTCGGTGCTGATACTGCTTGCTGCTGCCGGGCTCTGGTTCTGCACTCGGTGGTTCAACCGCGAAGAGGTGATTTTCAGGGGGGCGTAGAACAGTCAGCCGTCGGGAGAGCCAGTCCCCCTGATGGGGGCAGGAGGGGCAGTCCTGCAAAGGAAGGGGCGGAACATGCGGAAGGCTGCATGACACCCTTCATGGAGTTGATATACCTGCACTCCAGGGGCATCACAAGCATTTATACCACTGACACCGCAGCGATCGAAAGTCACTCTCAATCAATTGAACAAGTGCCCTGCTTATGCAGACGGCAGCAGAAGAGTCGTTAACCCTTGACGGTGCCGAAGGTATGACCAATGGTAATACTGGAGGTGAGGCTATGAAAACTTCGAAAATCGCCATAAGTCTCAGCGAAACGATGCTGAAGCAACTGGATGACCTCGTATCGGAAGCACGGTATCCCAGCCGGAGCGGAGCAATTCAGGAAGCTGTACAAGACCTCTTGGAAAGAACATCAGGATCCCGACTGGCTCGCGAGTGCTCCAAGCTCGATCCCGAGCAGGAAGTGGCCATCGCTGAAGAAGGCATGAGTTATGAAAAAGGATCATGGCCGCAATACTGAGGGGCGATGTCATCTGGGCGGATCTGAACCCGAGCATCGGACATGAGCAGTCCGGACGGAGACCCGTCCTGATCCTGAGCAGCGACGTCTTCAACGACCGTTCTGGAACCGTGATCGCCGTTGCCATCACAAGTCAGGAACCACGAGCAGGCTTCCCTTTGACCTTGAGTCTGGAAAACAAGGAACTGCCTAAGAGATCATGGGTCAAGATCAACCAGATCAGAACCCTGTCAGTCCAGCGCATGGGAGAGAGGATCACAAGGCTCTCTCCGGAGAATCTGGCCAGGGTGGTGGCTGGGTTGAATGAGATCATCGGGGGTTAACAACAGCATGCAGCAGGCAAGCTGCTGATGCTGAGCGTTGTCCAGCCCTTCGGAGCACCTGATACGGGTGTGGTTGTGAAAGAGGCACAATGTTAGTCCGCCACTATCGTGATGATGATGCAGAAAGCGTCGGCCGCCTCATCGCAGACACGTACAGCAGGTACAATCTCTCTTTTGCGCCACCGGAGGAAAGGTCTCTCTTCCTGGGCCCTTTCAAGCACGCGAGATCGCACGAGGAGTCACATCAGGCAGCCATCGCTGAGGTGATCAGGGCAGCAATGGTATTCGTGGCGGAAGATGAGGGCGGGATCGCCGGCGTACTGAGGGGAAGGAAGGACAAGCTGCAGAGCTTGTTCGTTAGGGAGGACTATCACCGACGAGGAGTAGGACGCCAATTGGTGGAGCGGTTTGAGCAGGAGTGCGCGCTTGAAGGGGCAGAGGAGATCAAAGTCCAGGCGACGCTCTATGCAGTGCCATTCTACTTGGCGATGGGCTACAAGAGAAGCACAGGGGTTCGGCTGATGAGCAGCTTTGACGGGAGAGGGCTGGAATATCAGCCGATGAAGAAAGACCTGCGCGGTAGTTGAGTTGGCCCGCAGACGGCCACTGGGGTGTAGAAGGGCTGGCCTAACCCGAGGCTGCACCTGACGCGGCTGTCAATCCCGGTTGTGAGGTCGATTGGGCCTGCTACCAAGGGCGATCACGGAGGCTCGTCGCACCAGCCGCCGCGCAGATGAGCCCCCACCGTATGCATGCTGACCGAGAACGAGCATAACTGCTTGATGAAGCTGATTCGTACAACAGGTCCAAAACCGTGACAAGCCGAAGCTTCCGGGAGCAGGCTCGGTCAGCCTCGCTTTGAAAGAGCTTTGACCACCCCTGATCCCGGCTCCAGAATCACATCCGCTTCCATCTGCCTTTACTGGAGAAGGTGCAGGATCAGTGCCTTCGTCCGCCCGGCCTCGGTCCGGCTGGCCGTCGTCTTCCCCTTGCATGAGCCGATCCTCCGACAGCAGCCGGCTTGCGGGACATGAAGGCTTCATCGGAGTGGAAGGCGTGGTCCATCTCGGCCGGAACGGGCTTTCCGAGGAGGCGTTCTATCTCGCTCAGACAGGCACCGTCCTCTGGGCAGCAGAATGAGATGGCGTCGCCCGAGGCTCCCGCCCGTGCCGTGCGGCCTATCCTGTGGATGTAGGTCTCGGCTTCCACCGGCAGGTCGTAGTTGATCACGTGGGTTATGTTGTCAACGTCCAGCCCCCTGGCAGCCACATCCGTTGCCACAAGCACCCGGACCCTGTCCTCCCTGAAACCCGAGAGGGCGCTGGTCCTGGCGGCCTGGCTCTTGTTGCCGTGTATCGCTGCGCCGTTGATGCCTGTGGCGGCAAGCTTCCTCACCACTTTGTTCGCTGTGTGCTTCCTCTGGGTGAAGACCAGGGTCTTCCCCATTCCGGGCCTGCCCAGCAGCGAGACCAGGAGGGCGTCCTTGTCGCTTTTCCCCACGAACAGGACCTTCTGGTGGATGGATTCCACAGCGGGTTTTCCGGGCTCTATGGAAACGCGCACAGGGTCGTTCACCATTGTCCGGGCCAGTTCCTCGATCTCCTTCGACATGGTGGCTGAGAAGAAAAGGGTCTGACGGTGCTCCGGAAGTCTTGCCAAAACCTTCCTGATGTCGGGTATGAACCCCATGTCAAGCATCCTGTCCACTTCGTCCAGTACGAAGGCCTCTGCCTTCTCAAGGTGAATGAGCCCCTGCTGAACGAGGTCCAGCAGCCGGCCGGGGGTGGCCACCAGAACGTCAATACCGTTCTTCAGGGCCTTTTCCTGTCCAAACTGGCTCACCCCTCCGAAGACCACGGTATGGCTCAGACGGAGGAAGCTGCCGTATCTGGTTATGCTGTCGTCTATCTGTGCTGCCAGTTCCCTGGTGGGGGCCAGGATCAGCGCTCTGGGAGTCCCGGGCCAGGGGCGGTTGGGCATTCCCGACAGCCTCTGCAGGATGGGAAGCACGAAGGCGGCAGTTTTCCCTGTACCGGTCTGTGCAGTGCCCAGAATGTCCCTTCCCTCAAGGATGTGCGGGATGCACTGCTCCTGTATCGGTGTGGGTCTCTCGTAGCCCTGGAGGGCAAGCGCACTCCTGAGTTCCGGTCTGAGCAGATCGAACGGGTGATCGGGGGCGCAGACTGACGGCATGGATCGTTGAATGCGCGCAATGGGCGCGGAGGCGGTATTGTTCATTGTTCTTTCCTGGTCCGGCGCTATGTTTGTTTGTACGATCTCTGCCCGCCGGACGCGTGGGGAAAGAGAGGGCCGCAACAGCTGCGGTGTAAGGTAGAACAGAGTGTGTTTTTCAGCGCTGCTTTACCTTGTTGAGGTTGTATTATACGAAAGAATCCGGAAAACGCAACTGGACAGCGGGTCTCAGCCCGCAAAGCCGATGAAGGAAGGCGCAGTGAGTACATCGAAGAGCTACGGCGGAAGGCTTTTCGCAAGGCTTGCCGGACTGGCGGCAGCCTGTGTCCTCATGACCTCCTGCATGCAGTCCCGGGATGTGGTGAGTGTCTCGCCATCCGGAAACTTCAGGGCATTTCTCTCCGCCACGCCTTGTTCAGGGGGATGGCGGGTCTGGGTGGTGAACATCGCCCCGGAAGGGAGGCAGGGTGACGGTTTGCGCGAGGTCATGCCCGACCACCCGGCTTCGCTGATGGCATACCTTGCCTGGGACGAAAGCGAAAGGCTCTGGTGGTGCTCCAGCGACGATGGAAGCATCTTCTTCTGGGAGCTTTCCGAGGAGGGATGGGTCCGCCGGGACTATCGCTCCATGCCCGCCGGGAGTCTCGTCCCCCCTGAGGAGCTGTCGGTGGGTGGGAACCGGAGGCGTGATAACAGGTAGCAATCCCTGGCATGTGCACGGCATTTCAAGCAGAGATCTGGAGGCAGCAATGTACAGGATTCTGGCGATCGCACTTCTGATGGCCGTTCTCTCTGGTTGTTCGGATTCACCGGGAACGCCTGGCGGAACACTTCCCGTTGTCCAGAACTGCCGCATAGTTCCGGAGGAGTGCAGGGGAGACACGGTGACAGTGGCGTGGGATCCGGTGACGGTTGACGTTGACGGTTACAGGGTCTGGTTCTCCACCACCAGCCCGGGAAGCTGGCAGATAGTGGCACAGGTGGAGGGAGCCGCCACGGCCCACATCGCCGCAAGCACCGGCTACTACTGCGTCGAGGCCATCAAAGGGATAGACACCTCCGAAGCGCTCTCGAACAAGGCCAACGACAGGGCGGACATGTTCCTCCTGGACGACACTCTCAGCGTCTGGGGCCAGAACGGCATCCGGTTCCTGCCGACCCATGTGGAGTTGGGCAGTGCATCCGACCCATCCTTCCACCAGGACCTCTACATTGGCTGGGAGGGTGACGCGATCCTCTTCTACAGGGGCAACTACGACCCCGAAAGCTTCCCTGGAGGGCGCTACAGCAGTATCTCAACCGCTTCCAACACACTGGCGCCCGGTCCCGGAGACGCCGCGTGGAAGAGCGTCATCGCAGCGCAGGAGGGGGCAAGGTACTTCGTGGCCCTTGAGAACGGACATTACGCGCTCTTCTGGATCGACACCCTATTCGACAGCATGGTCATTCTCAACTCCAGCCAGTACCAGGGGATCCACGGTCTCAGGCTCTTCAACCCGTTCGTGTTCTGACGGGAGCAAGAATGGCAAGGGACCTGGAAGCCGAAGAGATCAACCGCAGGTTCTGGGACGAGGTGGCCCCGGTTCACGGAAGGTCCTACCATATCGGGGCACTTCTGGCGGGGGGTCACCACCTCGACCCGGTTCAGGTCCGCGAACTGGGAGACATCCGCGGAAAACGGCTCCTTCACCTGCAGTGCCACATCGGCACCGACACACTTGCTTTGGCCAGGCTCGGCGCAGAGGTGACCGGGGTCGATTTCTCCTCTGAATCCCTTCGGGTTGCATGCGACCTGGCGCGCCGGACCGGCATCTCGGCCCGGTTCATACACTCGCCGGTCTTCGATCTGCCGGACGTCCTCGAGGAGGAGTTCGACCTGGTTTACACGTCCATCGGCGTGCTCTGCTGGATATCGGATCTCGATATCTGGGCCGGGGTGATTAACAGGTTCATGAAGCCCGGGGGAACATTCTACCTGATGGAATCGCACCCGTTCCTGAACGTCTTTGATGACCAGCGACCCGGCCTGAACGTTGCCCACCCCTACTTCACCCGCGGAAGGCCCACGGACTGGCCAGGTGACGATGTTCCCGACTACTCCGACTCCGGTTACGTGGCGAAGAACCCCACCCGGGAGTTCACCTGGACGCTTGGCGACTTGCACAACTCCATCCTGAGCGCCGGGCTTCGGGTGAAGTGGATGCATGAGTTCGACTTCATCCACTGGAAGGCGCTTGAGAGCATGGTGGAGTGTGAGGACGGCATGTGGCGCCTTCCTGAGCCCCTGAACCGGATCCCGCTGCTGGTGAGCATCGCCGCGGTAAAGCCGGCCCCGGTCTGAGTGCTTCCCGGCGTTTCCGCAGCCGCCGGGGACGGGTATAATCCGTTCCGGGATATGAGCAGGGAGCACGGGGGAGTGGACCATGAGGTTCGTTGACCAGTACCGCGATGCAGCGCTCTGTACCGGCTATGCGGAAGAGATAGCCCGGGTTTCCACCCGTCCCTGGACAATAATGGAGGTCTGCGGGGGTCAGACGCACACCATTCTCCGTTACGACCTTCCGGGCATGCTGAAGGGAGCGGTGGAACTGGTCCACGGCCCTGGCTGCCCGGTCTGCGTCACTGCGCCGGCCTTCATAGACGCCGCGCTTCAGATCGCCATGCTGCCCGGTGTTGTTCTCTGCTCGTTCGGCGACATGCTGAGGGTTCCCGGAAACCTCGGCGATCTCAACTCGGTGAGGGCCCTGGGGGGGAACGTGAGGATGGTCTATTCCCCCTTCGACGCCGTTGAGATCGCCCGGGCGAACCCCTCGACCCAGGTGGTGATGTTCGCAGTGGGCTTCGAGACCACGGCCCCGGCCACCGCAGCGGCGGTTCTCTCAGCTGCGGGGATGCGGAACTTCTCGGTCATCTCTTGTCATGTGCTCGTTCCGCCTGCCATGAGAGCTGTTCTCTCCATGGAAGGCTGCAGGATCAACGGGTTCCTCGCCGCGGGCCACGTCTGCACAGTAACGGGGTGGCGGCTGTACTCTGATCTCGCCGAACGGCATCGCGTCCCGGTGGTGGTGGCTGGCTTCGAGCCTGCGGATATCCTGCAGGCCATCCACATGTGCGTATGCCAGCTTGAGAATGGTACGCACCTTGTCCAGAACCAGTACACCCGGTCGGTCCTGCCCGACGGGAACCTGTCTGCCAGAAAGCTGATGGATCAGGTGTTCAGGGTTACGGACAGGGAGTGGCGCGGGCTTGGCATGCTTCCTGAAAGCGGGCTGTCTCTCTCCGATCAGTGGCAGGACTTCGATGCGTTGCGCAGGTTCGAAGTCAGGCTGGGCGAACCTTCCAAGGCAACAGGATGCATGGCTGGAAGCGTCCTTACGGGCCTTGTTTCTCCAACATCCTGCCCCTTCTTCGGCAGAGAGTGCACACCCGAGTCACCAATGGGGGCGCCCATGGTGTCATCGGAAGGCGCCTGCGCCGCCCACTACAGATATGGGGGAAGGGCATGATAGACTGTCCCCTTCCCGGGCAGACCGGAGATCTGATCACTCTTGCGCACGGCGGCGGTGGAAGACTGACCAACCGCCTGATCGAGGATGTAATGATCCCCGCCTTTGGAAGGCCACCGGACGGCGAACAGCACGACGGCGCTCTTCTGCAGCCGACCGGGGGCTCGCGGATCGCCTTCACCACCGACTGCCATGTGGTTGACCCCCTGTTCTTCCCCGGAGGTGACATAGGTTCCCTGTCCATCATAGGTACGGTCAACGACCTGGCAATGTGCGGAGCCGTCCCGAAATGGATAAGCGCCGGGTTCATTCTCGAAGAAGGGCTCCGGGTCAGCGTCCTCCGCAGGGTTGTGGCCTCCATGGCAGGCGCCGCCATGAAGGCCGGCGTGAGGGTGGTGACCGGTGACACGAAAGTGGTTAACAGGGGCAAGGGCGACGGCATCTATATCTGTACTTCCGGCATAGGCCAGGTGCTACCGGGGTTGGATGTGAGGCCGGGAAGGGTTTCCGCAGGCGATGCGGTGGTGGTGAGCGGGGACGTGGGCAGGCATGGAATATCCGTTCTGGCATGCAGGGAGGGCATCTCCCTGGAACTGTCCATCGCAAGCGATCTTGCTCCTCTTGTCGGCAGTGTGAATGCCCTTGCGGAAGCGGGCGTGGACATTCACTGCATGAGGGACCTTACCCGGGGGGGGCTGTCGGCGGCGCTGAATGAGATAGCCTGTGCCACTTCCACTGGTATGGTCATGGAAGAAAGGAAAATCCCGGTGACGGAAGAGGTGGCGGGCGCATGCGAGATACTGGGGCTTGACCCTCTCCAGTCAGCGTGCGAGGGAAGGTTCGTCCTCTTCGTCCCCGAGGCGCACGTGGAGTCGGCGCTTGAAGTACTGGGGACCGGGGCCGCCCGGATAGGGGTCGTCAACGGTTCGTCTGAAGCCGGTGTCTTTCTCAGAACCCGGATCGGCACCCTGAGGGTTCTCGAGATCCCCTCCGGCATGCTTCTGCCACGCATATGCTGAGAACACCGGGAAGCCCCGGAGTTGCGGGAATACAGTCCATGACGAACGCGCATGGCCCTGGCACTGCCCCGGAACGCTGCGGCGGAAACAATTGATACACCTGCTTCTTGCCGTTGTCTGCAGCTCATCGGTTGCAGTCCTGCTCCGTCTGTCCGGCAGACTGGGCCAGCCGGGGCTTGCTGTGATCGGGGTCAACTACCTCACCGCCGTCATTCTCTCTCTACTCCTTCAGGGCGTTGGTCTGGTCGCTTCGGCAGAGACCCTTGGCACCACCGGACGGGCCCTGCTCTCCGGGACAGCTGATGGGGTCTCTATCACCCACTCCAGGATCGCATGGGGCATGGCCGCCGGAGCCCCGCTGGGCGCCGTGTTCTTCATGGCGTTCATGGTGTATCGGAAAGCCCTGCGCCAGAGCGGTCTGGGTCTTTCAGGAGGTTTCGCGAAAATGGGCATTCTGCTGCCCATGCTCCTGTCCATGCTGTTCTGGCGCGAGTTCCCGGGAGCACTTCAGTGGATGGGCATAGCGTCTGCAGTCGTAGCCGTTGCTCTCGGCGCCTTCCACAGGAGCGGGGGCAGGTTCGCCCCCATCCTGCTTCTGGTGTTCCTCCTCAACGGTCTGGCTGAGTTCGGAAGCAAGATCTACCAGCACTACTGCGGTTCCGCCGACCGCGATTTCTTCCTTCTCTGGGTTTTCGCCGTGGCATTCCTGTGCTCGGCGCTCTTCTCGATTCGAGGAAGGGTAAGGGTCAGCCTTCTTTCCGTGGCCCTGGGAGCGCCCCTCGGCGTGGTCAACTACTTCAGCTCCTGGTTCCTGATCCCCGCACTTGATACCCTGAACACCTCAGTTGTATTCTCGGTGTTCGGCGCCGGAACCGTTGCCCTGCTCTCCATCACTGGGTATGCGGCCTTCGGTGAAAAACTTTCGGCAAGGGACGTTGCTTCCCTGGGATTGGTGGCCGTTGCCCTGGTCCTGGTGAATCTGTGAGGTTTTCTTGAGCAGGAATGCCAGCTTTCTCGGCACTGAACCGATGGGACCGCTGCTTCTTCGAATGTCGGCCCCGGCCGTGACCGCCATGCTGGTCAACTCCCTCTACAACCTTGTTGATACGATCTTCGTCGGCCATGGAGTGGGAACGGAGGCCCTGGCTGCCCTGGCTGTGTGCTTTCCCATCCAGATGTTCATACTGGCTGCTGCCCAGACGGCAGGCATCGGAAGCGCATCGGTCATCAGCAGGGCTCTCGGCGCGGGCGATCATGAACGGGCAGGGCGTGCAGCCAGCTCCTCCTTCCTCCTTGCTTCCGTATCGGCTCTCATCGTCTGCTCAGCGGGTCTGTTGTTCATGGGGCCCATCCTAAGGCTCTTCGGCGCCCACGGGGATGTGATGCGGCCCGCTTCGGAGTATATGTCCGTGATCTATTTTGGCGGAGTGTTCTTCGCGCTGTCCGTGAACGGCAACAACCTTCTCAGGTCCGAGGGCAGGGCGAGGCTTGCCATGACCACGATGATAGTCGGCGCCGTGTCCAACATGCTCCTCGACCCCCTGTTCATTTTCGGCTTCGGCTGGGGGATCAGGGGGGCAGCCATTGCCACCGTCCTGTCGCAGTTCATCTCATTCAGCTACATGATCAGCATCTTCGCAAGGGGCAGGAGTACCCTGGCGCTCAGAAGGAAATGGATCCTTCCCAGGCCCGCGGAAGCCTTCGAGGTCCTCTCGATCGGAGCCGCGTCGTTCGCCAGGGTCTGCGCGGGCAGCCTGATGGCTGTGGCGGTGAACCGCTCCATCGTTCACTACGGCTCCTCGCTGGAGCTTGCTGTGTTCGGGGTGGTGAACAGGATCCTGATGATGTGCTTCATGCCGGTTTTCGGCCTTGCCCAGGGGCTGCAGCCTGTTCTTGGCTACAACTATGGCGCCGGACTCACGGAAAGGTCCGTCAGGGCAGTGAAACTGTCTGTTCTGGCGGCGACTGTCCTTACTTCGGTGGCCTTCTTCCTGGGCATGGTCATACCGGGAAGAGTGCTCGGCATCTTCAGCAGCGACCGGAACCTCCTGGCTGCCGGACCGCCGATCTTCCGGATCATAACCGCGGGGATGTTCTTCGTCGGGGCGCAGGTCATCGGAGCAAGTGTCTTCCAGACATTGGGAAAGGCAAGGCTTGCATTTCTTCTCTCCATCTCCAGGCAGGTCCTTTTCGTGATCCCCCTGGTCCTCCTGCTTCCGGGGATCATGAACCCGCCCCTCACAGGTGTCTGGGCGGCCTTTCCTCTTGCAGACACATTGTCCCTGGCGGTTACAGGGTCGTTCCTTCTTCGCGAAGCAGGGAGGATGAAGAGGGCTCTCCCCGGCAATGAAGTGAGCCATGGATGACCCAGCCGGCCGTATGGCCGTGGTTGGGCGTGCGAGGCTTGGAACATCTTCCGGGCAATTACCTAAAGGCTTTGGTGAGCACCCTCGGGGCTTTGCTCCGGACTTTCCTTGGGTTGTCTTACAGTGTAGTATTGTGGTGTGTTTTTGCCATCCTTAACCGAGGAGCGTGATATGAAACTGCTGTCTGTGATTGTTGTACTGGCTTCAGGTGCGGCTTTCGCCCTTCCCGTCAACGGTCCGGCGGAAGCCGCCGAACTGGTGATGGGCACCATGATGCTGGACATGGACAAGGTCGAGGTAAGGGTCTTCCCCGAACTCCTCGACGAAGGAGCCCTTGTAGGCGCATGGTCTTATCCCGGCGTCTTCGTGCCTTTCCAGTCCTACCTTGTGCTGGTGGACGACTATGCCCTGGCCAACTGGGAGCACCCGTGCCGGTGGATTTTTGTCTCCCCTGACGGCGGGATCCACACCGAGCGGATGAACGTGCCCCCGGATTCATACGGCAGAATGAGGGTTCACTACACAACCCTCCCAGATGTTGCGGACCAGCTCCGGGGCCAGTACGAAGACTTCATCGCCTGGTTCGTGCCCAATGTCCAGGCAACCCCCGAACAAGGGCAGCAGATGTACGCATGGATCATCTCCGGCGGAGCCAATATGAGTAACAACCATATCCGCTACTACGGCGATGTGCAGTTCATCTACAATGTCCTCGTACACGACTATCTCATACCTGAGGACCAGATAATCGTCTGCTTCTCCGACGGGACCAACCCCGCGCCGGACCAGTCCGGAGGTCTGAACTCCAACCCTGATTTCGACGATGACGGCGACACCGACATAAACTACGATGCCACCTCTGCAGGGGTTAACAGCGGCTTCGCCGACATCCTTGGCATGGTGGGCCCCAACGACCACCTCTTCATCTTCACCACCGATCACGGCGGTAACGGCAAGACCGGCGGAAAGCTTCCCCCCGAGGTCTATCTCAATCTCTGGAACAGCCAGACCCTCAACGACGACACCTTCATGACCATGCTTGGTCAGCTCACGGCAGCTTCGATACACGTGGTCATGGAGCAGTGCTTCTCGGGCGGCTTCCTCGAGGAAGTCATTCATGCAGGGGCAGCACAGCCCAGAACCTTCGCCAGCGCCGCCAACGGCTACGAGTCGAGCTGGGCCGGCAGCACCTACCCACAGTACGATGAATACGTGTACTGGTGGACAGGCGCCGTGCACGGCAGCACTCCGGCCGCGGGGTCATACCCGGGCGGTGCGCTTCCCGGCAACCCGGATCTGAACAACGACGGCTACATCTCCATGTGGGAAGCCTTCGACCGTGCCAAGGTCTGGGACTACTACGCGCAGTCCGGCCAGGAGCACCCGCAGTGGGACGACATCCCCGACAGCTGCGGCGAGCTCTACTTCCTGGGCGGCTTCATACCCGTGGGTGTCGAGGACTTCAATGTGGAGGTCAACCCAACTGCAGGGCTCAGCATCAACATGAACCCGGTGAACTCCGGCGCCACTGTGAGCTTCCACATGAACACCACCGCCGCCGCTGAGCTCCAGGTGCTGGACATGGCCGGCCGTGTCATAAGCACTGTTCTCTCCGGAATAGTACAGCGGGGCAACCAGTCGGTTCTCGTTGACTTCTCCGACCGCCCCGCCGGTATCTACCTGATCCGGCTCGCATCTGAAGGCTCTGTCCAGACCCTTAAGGTGGTCCGCTTTTAGGGGACGGACTTAGATAGATTAGTTTATCGGCGTAACATGAAGGCCTGGAATTACATCCAGGCCTTCTTTCATCTGAGTTACCCCATCGGTGACAGCAGTCTTTTCTCTTGCACCGGCGCGAGCCAAGGCAGAACACGCCGATGGAAGAGATAGACCTATTCTTCCGGCTGCTTCACTGAGAGTGTAGCCTTGCAGGCGCACTGCGATGCGAAGGAATTCTTCTCTTGCCCGTGAAATGGTGCAGGTACGACCACGTCCGCTGATCGCAGAGACAGAAACACCGTGAGCCTCAGCAATTCTGAGCAGGGTGGCTTCCAGGTCGGCTCTGTCTGCCCTGCCGGACACTACGGGGTTTTCTCTGCCGGCAGACAGCTCCCCGTCATGAAGTTGTGTTTTCACTTCCGTACTCTCGCGATACATCTCGCGGTTCGAAAACATTTCGCTCGATTCTCGGAGACAAGAGAGATCATTGGCTCCGGGAGCCATTATCTCTTTGTGGCCACACCATGGATACCGCTCCAACTCGCCGGTGGAGCGTACTATACCGTGCTTGAAGGGATTCATGTTCACATACACGAAAAGAGCCCTGCGGTAATCCTCACCCCAGGCCACCTTCGACTTGTAGCGGCCCTGGAACAGGTATCCCACTCTCCCGTACTTCTGGTTGAAGAAAAGGGAGTAACCGGTCAGTGCACGTCTGATGAAGGTGGCCAGTGGTGTCCGGCCTGTTTCGGTGAGCAGATGGAAGTGATTGGGAAGGAACGACCAGGCATGAACCCGCATGCCTGTTTCCCTTGTGAGATACTTCAACCGGGACAGAAGATCCTCATAATCTTCCTGTTCCCGAAAGATCGCTTCCCTGTTCAGCCCGCGCGATATCACGTGCTGGATCACACCCTCTGCGTCAGATCTTGCCTGTCTTCCCATACATGTAAGTACGGCCCGAAAGGCAGTGGTTTCAAGTGTGATCCACAGATATCTGGGCTGCTTTGTTTTAGCTCAGCAAACTAATCTTTCTTAGTCCGTCCCCTGTATTCGGCCAGGGGGTCGATGGGAAGGTTGGCGGTCTCGCGCCAGTGCTGGACAACGGGGCGGACATCGGTAACGAAAGCGTCGCGCAGCAGACGGTTGGCGCCGGTGACATCAGGCACCTCCTGCAGCTGCTTGAGCTCATCGGGGTTCACCAGGGAGGCCCTGGCAAGGGCGTGCAGAGTGTTCTCCACGGCAGTGAGAAGGTTCTCCATGGGATCGTCAACTCTGGTCTCCACTTTCACCTCGATCGCAAGCTTGTCAAAGCTGCAGAGCCCTGCACGCTCGGCATTGAGCAGGTTCAGGAAGAAGCGGAAGAGAGCCCCTGAATCCATGGAACCCGCAGGCAGAGCACCCATGCCCAGACGGTTGTCGCTGATGGCGACACGTCCCAGGATCTTCTGATGAAGCAGGGAGACCGTCACACTGTCGAGGCTTTCCCCTGGAAGAAGGCTTCCGGTGTCGAGAAGGAGCCTGCAGGAAGGGTCTGTCTCGCGGCAGAGCCAGGCGGCGGTTCCCCAGTCGGGTACCGCGGTGCAGAAGTAGGAGGGATTGTACGGCCTGAACCCGATCAGCATGCTCTCGCTCTTGCGGATCTTGAGGCCGACCTGGCGCATTCCCTTGAGTATCAGGTCGAGCATCTCGACCGTGTTCTTCTCGCCGGGTGAGTCGGCGCCGTCAGGTATCCAGAGAAGGAGCTGCCGGCAGTTGATGTCGCGCATGAGCTGAAGAACGCCAAGGATGTTGTTGATGCTGGCAACCCTCACCTCAGGGTAGGGGGAGGAAAGGGTTCCGTACATCAGCCTGTGGTTCAGGACCCCCCTCTTTCTTGGGACCAGGGGGTTCACCGCCAGTGTTACAGGGTTGAGCCCCTTCTCCTCGAGAGTCTTGTTGATAAGCTCTGCGTCTTCCTTCTTCTGAATGTCGAGGGGAAACTCAAGTGCTATATCTCTGCACTTCCCTGTAATCTCCGCAAGCATGGCCGCATTTGCGAGCCTGGCTTCAACTGTCTCAGGGTCTTCTTCCGTGGCGAACCTGGCAAGGTTTGTACCCGCCCGGGACAGAGATCTGGTGGAGACAATGAGCCTCAACGAATCGAGTTTTTCAGAAACGGTCTGCATTCAGCGACCCCTTTCGCCTTTATCACAACCCAAGTTCAGGTGCTATACTTTTCATGGCATTCAGTGCAAGAGATACAAAATCATCAAGTTCCCAGCCAGCCCTTGCACACTCTGCTATCCTGGACCTGTCAACGTTCCTTGCGAAACCGGACTTGCCCATCCGCTTCACAACAGATGATGCCTTGACAGGTTCCAGCTTGCGCTCGGGGTAGATCAGGGCGGTAGCGCTGATCAGGCCGGTGACCGATTCCGCTGCGCTGAGAAGGAAGTCAAGGTTCGAGCTTCGAGTGGTCCCGTTCAGGTCTCCGTTGTGGGCCTTCACGGCATGGATGAATGGTTCCGGCAGGAGCCCGGCAAGCATCTTTCCGGCCAGAATCCCGTGACTCGAGTGGTCCTCCCCGGTGATCTCCATGTCTATGTCATGAAGCAGGCCTGCGGCCTCCCATGTTTCCGGCGATGGCTCGTTCATGCTTCTGGCCAGTTCCGCCATTATCGCCCCGGTTGCAAGGCAGTGCCGGAAGAGGCTCTCGCTCGAGATATGCTTCTTCAAAAGCTCTCTGGCCTGTTCAGGGGATATCCCAGAGTCTGCCATTCCAGTTCCCTTCCAGCTTGATCAGATGGTCGCAGCAGCCGTTCTCAATAAGCGAGAACGCTTTCCCGAAACCCCCCGGAAGATCGGTCGGGATCAGCGAGCGGGGTGACGAGAGGGACGACAGCACATCGCAGGAAAGCCCGTGCACGAAGGCCCCAAGGCTCGCGGCCCGGGCTGGAACCAGCCCCTGCGCCATGAGGCCGGCGATCAGACCTGAGAGAACATCTCCGCTTCCGCCGGTCGCCAGCCCGTTGTTGCCCGTGGGATTCATGACCCTCCCTCCGTCCGGCATGAAAAGCTGGGTTGGTTTCCCCTTCAGAAGAACCGAACAACCTGTGACCGAGGCCAGCTTCGCTGCCGCGTCGAAGCGCTTTCCCAGCTCGGCGGAACATCCTGTCAGCCTGGAGAGCTCTCCGGGGTGGGGCGTAAGGACAACATCATTCCTGGAAGGAAGCGCTGAAGCCAGTTCCCTGTCCATGACGTTCAGCGCATCGGCATCCAGCACCAGGGGGATCCGCCACTTCTCGACGGCGTACCTCACAATTTTGGCGGTTCCCGCATCGGCCCCCATCCCGGGTCCGATCACGGCTGAGGAGAACCCTGACGGATCGGGCAGTGACGTGACGTCGCCGGGAAGGAAGTAACCGCAAAGGGCTTCCGGAAGTCTTCCTGAGATGGCTGTGGCCGCAGGCAGCGGAACGCACAGCTCCACAATTCCCGCCCCGCTTCTCACCGCGCCCATGGCGGCCATTATGGCGGCTCCCGGCATCAGTTCGGACCCGGCCAGCACGAGGACCCGGCCGAAGCTTCCCTTGTGGGCATCAACAGGCCGGGCAGGAAGAAGCGCCCTGGCACCCGGAACGTCCATCACTTGCCTGAGATGGTTCTCGGGAACCGGGATACCGATGTCATGAACGAAAAGAGCGCCTGTATGACCGCAGCCGGGAGGAAGGAGCAGGCCGAGCTTCGGCGCGGCGAACGTCAGCGTCACGTCGGCTCTTACCGCTGAAGGGTCGGCTTCGCCGGTGAGACCGTTGACACCTGTGGGGCAGTCAACGGAAAGAACAGGGCACCCAAGGGGAATGAAGGACTGTATCGCCTCAAGTACCGGCCCTTTGAGCTTTCCCTTGAAGCCCGTTCCCAGAAGAGCTTCTATGACCAGGCCAGGAGCGAAAGGCAGTGATGTACACTCACGACCCCCTGCATCGAGGTAGGCGGACCTGTTCAGCCTGCAGTCATCAGAACAGCTCTGGGGATCAGCGAAGGCACAATGGACCGAGACGGCGTACCCTCTCTGAAGGAGCAGTCTGGCGGCCACGAACCCGTCACCGCCGTTGTTGCCGGGACCAGCGAGTACAATGACCGGACGGGCTGGATCACGCATCATCTTCTGTGCCAGATCGGCCACAGCCGTTCCGGCTCTCTCCATCAGAACCGCAGATGGAGTGCCGCTTGCGATGGCTGACCGATCAAGCTCGGATATCTCCTGAGGAGTAACCCAGTGTGTCATTGCCTGCCAACCTCCGGTTCCGGTCCGTTCTCAAGAATGGCAAATGCCACCGCCAGAGATTCGGTACTGTGAGCTGAAACGTGAAAGCTGCCCTGCCGGGCAAGCTCAGCCGCGGTTCCGTGAAGCATCACCCTGTAAAAGCCTTCCGAGACGACAACGACCTGGATGTCATGCCACGAAACTCCCAGTGCGATACCGGTTCCAAGGGCCTTGGAGACGGCTTCCTTTATGGCGAAGGCCATCGCCGTCTCCCGTGGTGACGTGAGACACTCCGCCTCATCGGAACGGAAAAGCCTGCCGATAAGCCTTTCCCCATGGTCACCGGCAGCCTCTCGGAAGCGTTCCACATCAACCAGGTCAACGCCGGTCCTCAAATCAGCCTCCGGTCTTCCCGGAAAGATCCCATGATTTGACCATACTAACCCCGCTCAACATTGTCAGCGGCACAGCCGCACAAGATCCCGGCCGTGCCACCTGGCGAAGGCGTTGCAGGACATTGCAGAACAGGCACGGGGGTTCGAATCGAGCTCTGCAAGGGCAGCCTTGCCCACCATCACAGCATTGTCGGTGGTGTGCTGCATTGGAGGTATCAGAAGCTTCACCCCCATCCGATGAGCCCGCTCCTGCAGCGTCTGCCGGAGAAGTGAGTTTGCTGTAACGCCCCCCGCTGCAATTACGGAGACGGCGTTAAGCTTTCCGGCCTGATAGAAGAGCTTGTCTGCGAGAACGCCGCACACCCTTGCGCGAAAGGATGCCGCAATGTCCTCGGGCGAGTGCCTGCCTGACTCCCAGGCCAGCCTCACAGCCGTCTTGAGTCCGCTGAAGCTGAACTCGGGATTGTCAGCCGCTCCCAGGGGAGAAGGAAGGTCAACAGCATCTGGATTTCCGCGGGACGCCAGTGAATCAATGACCTTGCCTCCGGGAAAGCCCAGGTTCATAAGCTTTGCCGTCTTGTCGAACGCCTCCCCTGCGGCGTCATCCCTGGTGCTTCCCATGTGCCTGCAGTGATCCCATCCGTCAAGGTGGAACAGGGCGGTATGTCCGCCGCTCACCAGCAGCGCCACGGAAGGGAACACCCCTTCCATGCTCTTCGAGTAGTGTATGTGAATGTGTGCGGCCAGGTGGTTTATGCCCAGGAACGGTTTGCCGGAAGCCAATGCCACGGCTTTCGTGAACGACAGCCCCACAAGAAGGGAGCCGATAAGGCCGGGGCCCGCGGTGGCGGCGAAATGGTCAACTTCCCCGAGGCGCAGTCCGGCGGAATCCAGCACGCGCTCCACCATCTCAGGAAGTACCTTCATGTGAAGCCTTGAGGCGATCTCCGGAACTACCCCCCCCATCTCGGGGGGCTGGGTGAAGACCTCCTGGGACAGCACCCGGCCTTCGGCATCAAGGACGGCCGCCGCTGTATCGTCGCAGGAAGTCTCCACCGAGAGAAGCATGCTACTCCTGTGAGGAGACCTTGACGGTGACCTTGCCGTGAAGCTCGCCGAACACCTTGATCTCCACCTCGTACTCCCCGACCTGCTTAATGTGGGAGTTGAGCAGGACCTGCTTCTTGTCGAACCTGAAGCCCTTCTCTTCCAGGGCCTGGGTTATCTCCCGTTCGCCGATACCGCCATAGAGCTGGCCGGACGAATCGGCGGTGACCGCGAAGCTCAGTACCGTGCCCTGGAGTCTGCCGGCCGTCTCCCTGGCTTCGGCGCTTACAAGATCCTTCTTCTCCCTTGCCTTGGCCCTGTAGGACTCGGCCATCTTCATGGCCCCCGGCGTGCAGTTGACCGCCAGGTTCCTGGGCAACAGGAAGTTCCGGGCGTAGCCGGGAGATACGTTCACGACTTCCCCGGCCTCGCCGAGGGTATCGACCGTTTTTGTGAGCAGGACCTTCATTTATCCAACCTTTCCACTTTCATATCCAGCCTTCTTCTGAAATCGAACCAGGTGTCCAGAACCCCCGTGAGAGCCACCGCCATGAGCATCATGGGCGTCAGAAGCACGAGAGCGATACTGAGAACCACGGTCATGCCCGGGTAGGGGGAGGCCCACCTGAGCACCACGGCGCCTCCCTCTATGAGGTAGGGCAACGCCATGAACAGCAGCACATTATCGGCGATGCGGACAACAGCCGGCGGCATGCCGCCTGAGAACACTCTCGCTGTCAGGCATACTATGAGCACCCAGGACATCTGCCACGCCAGAGAGAACCTGCCTGATCCGGCAAAGCCCCCCCCTCTCACCGAGGCCGCGAACAACACCGCAGCCATGCACCCCAGTGAGATCTGCAGCGCGCCGATCCCGGGGGCAAGGTACTCCATGGTCGCCATGACTTCCCGTATGGTGGAATCCTCGATCCCCATTTCCGAATAGAGCTGCATCACGGGCTCGATGTCACGGGAGCTCATGCTCATGAACACCGGGGCGGGGTCAATGGGCAGTGCGGCTCCAAGAACGGTAACCGCAGCAGCCACCGCCATTGCCTGATGTTTGCCCGTTCCGTAGTGGAGACAGACCGCCATGGCTCCGGCGCACAGCACGGCCATTACCCCTGTCTGGGGGCCCGTCAGGAAGCCGGGGGCCGATGCGAGAAGAACTCCCAGGGGGATCAGCACTCGACGACCCCTGGTCATCAGCAGGGCAGAAACGCCTGCCAGGGGGAACGGCAGACCCAGAATGAACGACAGACCGGCCCACAGAAGGGTTTTCCACCTTCTTTCCCTGGCCCCCCGGACAACACTGGAGCTTTCTATCTGAAGTGCTCCCTGGTAAAGGGTGCCATGGCGAGGAACCTTGCTATCTTGATCTGTCCCGCCACCATCCTCTGGTGCCGGGCGCAGTTCCCGCTGACCCTGCGGGCAACGATCTTCCCGCGGTCGGAAACGTACCTCTGAATCACCCGCTCGTTCTTGTAGCTTATCTCCACATCGGGATTGAGACAGAAGCGGCACTTCTTCTTCCTCAGGAGCTTGATCTTCTTTCTCGGCTTTTTTGCAGCCATTCTTCACTTTCCTCCGTCTTCAAGTGATTTCGCAAGGATCTGAATACCCTTTGCCTTCAGGACCATCCAGTGGTGGACCAGCTTGGTTCTGCTGTCCTGCTTCTGTCTTCCGGCCACCTGAGCCTGAACGAAGACAAGGTCTCCGGGTTTCAGCCTGCTGTCGTTTTCCTTCGCCAGATCTCCCCATAGCTCAACCGAGAGCTCACCCATGGCGCCCGGAACTCCGCCCGAGGTCAAAGCATCGGTGTCGGGGTTGCCTATCACAAGCGTGATGACCGATACCCTGAGCGAGGTCAGGGAGAGGTCGCTGCGCCTGAGTATCCGCCCCGTGAGCAATACAAGGTTCAGCGGGAGCGGGTTGCCATCCGGTGCCATGGTCCGGTCTCAGAAGGGGATATCGTCGTCGTACACAGGTTCGTCCGACGGATCCCGCTCCAGAGGCGGTGAATCATCGAGGGGGTGTGCCTCGGTGGTTCTATCCCCCTCCTCCCTCTCCAGGAACTGAATGCGCCTTGCGAGTATCTCGAGAACGCTCCTGGCGCTCCCGTCCTGCGCCTTCCAGGACCTGGTCTGGAGTTCGCCCTCCACAAGCACGGGACTGCCCCTGCGCAGCCTGTCAGCTGCGATCTCCGCCGTCTTGCGCCAGCATACCACATCCACGTAACAGGTCTTTTTGTGGAACTCGCCGTCCCTGCCCTTGTAGTACTGGTTGCTTGCCACCCTGAAGTTCGTGACGTGGACACCATTCTCGAGAATGTTGGTCCGGGTGTCATCGGTGAGGTTGCCTGAGATGACCACCATGTTCAGGGAGGGCATGCGGACGTTCATTCCTCCTCCTCCTCTTCCCCGAAGGCTGCGGAGGGACCTTCCTCCCCGGTCTTCAGGGTCAGGTGGCGAAGGCTTTTCTCGTTTATGCGAAGCATCTTGTCCAGGGCTTCGATGGTGTTGGATTCGCCATCCCAGCGGAAGAAGCAGTAGATGCCTTCGCTCTGCTTCCTGATGGGATAGGCAAGCTGCCTGCGTCCCCAGACATCTATGCCCTTGTACTCAGAACCGGTTCCCTTGACGATCTCCACTACCCTGCCGTTCTCGGTTTCCTGCTCCGATTCCGACAGGCTGGGAGCCCAGATGACCACTGTTTCGTAACTGCGCAAACTTGAAGCCTCCTTCCGGCCACAATTGGAAAACATCACCGGCCCGGAAGAAGGCTTGAACAATCGGATGTTCAGTGCCACCCCCGGACCGGTGAAACCATGTTCACTTCGGCTCCATCACGCAGGATGGAGCAGGCGGCAGACCCGATTATGCACAATGGATGCAGAAGGTCAAGGCTTTCTGCACTATACGAAGAGGGGGCGCCGGATGGCGCCCCCTGGGATTCCCGGGGAACGCTCCCCGGAAGGCATGCCTACTTGAGAACCATCACCTGAGTGGCCAGGGTTCCCGCAGGGCTTGCGAGCCTCACGAAGTAAACGCCGTTGGCGAACCGGGAGGCATCCCAGCTCACGGAGTGGGACCCGGGAGAAAGCTCGCCTGCGTGGATCGTTTCAACCTGGCGCCCGGCAACGTCGAACACGCTAATGGTGGCGGTTCCAGCGGAGGGGAGGCTGAAGTTCACCACGGCGGTCGTGTTCACAGGGTTCGGGCTGGCGGACAGGGAATGCGCAAGCGCCGGAACGCCTGCAGTGGTTCCGCCCTCTACCCCGACTCCGCCGATTGTGGCCGTGATCGGGTTGTAGTTGTGCTTCCTGGCGCCGGTGTAGAGGATGGGGGTGCCCTCGGGGACGGTTACCGTGAACGTGGCCTGGCCGCCGGAGTTGGTGACGGCGGTTTCGTGGAAGGTCATTCCATGGGAGGTGCCGTCAATTCCGTCGGTTAGGGTGGCGATGGCGCCCTCGACAGGGCTCCCGTTGCTTGTGACGGTCACCGAGATCGTCTGAGCCCCGAACCCGAAGTTGGCGGGAGCGGCGATGGAAAGGGGCTGGGGGTTGGCGACATCGTTGGAGAAGAGTTCCATGGCGGGGTCGCCGAACCAGAGGTACATCTTGGCGTTGGTCTCACCGAGGCTGCCGTGGATGCTCATAGTGACCACCGTTGCGGCATTGATCGCCTCGCCTACGTTGAATATCCCCTCGTCGTAGAGCTTGATGTAGATCTGCTTCATGTAGTCGTGGTTGGGGATGGTGTAGCTGGGGTCGTTGGCGCCCAGGTTGCCGCTGGAACCCCCGGTGGCCCACTGGAAGCTCTCGGAAAGGCACTCGCCCTGCTGGTACCTGCCGCAGAGGCAGGCGATGGTGAACACCGGTGGCATGAAGGTGTTGGTGAGAGCGTCAATATTGCTCTTGGACCATGAACCGGGAGCGCCCCAGCTCCAGACGGTCACGTCTCCGTGGCCCCTGTAGCCCACCGTGCCTATGCCGTTGTTGAACCACTCGGAGACCATGGCGTTGGTTCCGCCTTCAGGGGGATAGATCTTGTAGAACGTCATGTCGCAGAGACTGTAGTTGTAGGCGGCTATCTCGTTGCAGCACTGGGTGTACTTGTAAGGGTACTGCTCCTGGTGGGCGGCGAGGACGGTGGTGCTGGGGATGATGCCGGTGGTGAGCCTGTCGCTGAAGCTGTACTGAAGGTAGCCATCGATGATCTTGTCAACCTGATGGCTGATCTGGGCGGAGCTGCCTGTGAGACGGCCAACCGAGACCTCGGGAAGAAGGTCGGTACCAACCACGCAGGCGTACCAGTAATCGCCGATGAAGCTGCCGTAGTTGTAGCTGGGCATTTCGGTGTCGGTACCAACTATGAGGGCGAACCTTGTGGTGGCCGAGTCGTAGTTGTCGGCAATGGCCGCCTTGAGCGCACCCGATGAGGGGGCGGTGGTAAATGTCTCTACTGTGGTTTCATAGCCAATGGAGTGGTAGAACTCGACGAGCGGCATGACCGCATCGTAGTGGTTCTGGTGCACCAGGAAGATGTATTCGGCGCCCACTGCATCAACGGGAGCCCCGGCTGCAGCCTTGAAATCGGGAAAGTTCACCAGCTGACCGGACGCTGATGCCAGAAGGGAAGGATTGACGGGATAGGCCATGACCTCGGGACTGCCGTCGAACTCAACCCTGACGGTAACTGATGAAGCCACCTGGAGCTGGCCGGTGGCGGGGTTGTAGCGCACGGGATTCACCAGCACCCGGCCCGTATTGAAACCGCCCCAGATGCCGTAGGTCTCGGCTTCGGCCCATGCAGCCGGGAAAAAGGCGTCCGTTCCGTAGGCGAGTTGATCCACCCTGAAGCCGTCGGGAGGAACGGGCATGTCAACGGAAGGGGTCTGCACCGGCAGGAGGGAGATGCCGTCGTAGGTCACGAAGTCAACGTCAAGGACCGAGACCGAAGGTTCAGTGCCGAAAGGAAGGGCAAAGAGCCTGGCGATGGCAGGGGTCTCGGGGAAGCCGACCGCAGCCTGGGAGTAGGCGTCCGGCAGTTCAACCCTGTCGTACGAGGTGCCTCCGGCTGGGAAACGGCTGAGCCAGAAGCCGGGAATGTTGACCTCGGCCACCATGTGGCCCCAGTCGGACTGCTGCACCTGGAAGTCGGCAACGGCTCCGGGGCTGCCTCCGAAGCTCTGCCATTGCGCAAGCCCCGGATAGCCGGAGGCCGGGATGGCGGCCAGCAAACCGAGAATCAGAAAGTACTTCAAATCTGCTCCTCTCAACGAATGAACCAAAAAGAGATCAAAAAGCGGACGATACACATATGCACTTTGATGAAAATAGCATGATAGTCTCGCCAAGGTTCCAGTCCGTGTCAAGTGTTACTGACTTGCGTATGTTGACCTTGCCCGGGTCCGCCCCAATATTGGGCCTCTGAAAGGAGAACACATGCTAAAGATTCTTGCTGTCTTTGTCATCGTCTGCATTGCGCTTGCCGGGCCGAAGGTTGGCGCCAGGGCCGGTTACTACGGAACCACGAACCCCTTCACCGGGCAGGAGACCAACGGCCCAGCCCTTGGGGGGCAGCTCGTACTCCCTCTGGCAGGCATCTTCGATCTTGAGTTCAGCGGAACCTACGCCTCTTCCAAGGCCGACATCGTCATGTCCGACTACCTGGTGAACTATGTGAACGAGAACTACGGGCTGGACTTCAGCAACAACCCTTCCGGCCTTCAGCAGTACCTGCAAAGCCAGTTCGGCTGGTCCGACCCCGGCCTGCTCAACGAGACCTACCAGGCCACCTATCACGATGTGGGCCTCGCCAGCGTCCTGAAGCTCGGGATCCCGCTGGGCGGCTCACCCCTGAAACCATATGTTGGCGGGGGGTTCGGCGTTCACTTCACCGCAAGCGACGCGGACGCAATGCTGGCCGCCATCGAGACCCAGACCCAGGGATCGGCCAACATCGACCCGTACGACCACATTCACCCGTCGCTGCTTGGCGTCATCGGCATAAGCCTGCAGCCCCCCATGCTTCCTCTGTCGTTCTTCGGCGAGTACAACTACTCCAAGCCCATGGGTGACGAGGCCGGCGATCCGATCAACGTCTTCCAGGCCGGTGTGAACTTCGGTTTCTAGGCCAGAACAGGGGCGGAGCCTTCAGTTCCGCCCCTCTCGATCCCTTCCCTGAGAGCATTCCAAAGACCCGGCCCCGAGGCGCAGACACCCCGAGCACCCGGGTGCCAGCCGCCTCCCTCATACGCCCCGACAACACCCCCGGCCTCGTTCACCAGCAGAACGCCCGCGGCCATGTCCCAGGGGCGAAGGGATCTCTCCCAGAAAGCCCCGAGCCTCCCGCAGGCGGTGTAGGCAAGGTCGAGGGCGGCAGAGCCGGATCGTCTTATCCCCCGGACCCTGCCGAGAAAATGGGCAAGGACCTTCAGGTCCCTGTCTATGCCGTCGGGGGTCCTGTGGTAGGGAAAACCCGTTGCCACCAGCACATCAGACAACTTCCGTGAACTCGAGCACCTCAGAGGAACACCGTTCAATCTGGCGCCCCCGCCTCTTTCAGCCGTGAACGCCTCGTTCCTCACCGGGTCGAAGGTACAGCCGAACGCCGGACCGGAGCCGTCAACGAAGGCAACGCTCACGGAGTAGAAGGGGAAATCGAACGCGAAGTTGTTGGTGCCGTCCAGAGGGTCCGCAATCCAGTACGGAGGCTGGGGAAGAGCGCCCCCGTAACCTTCTTCCCCCACGAAGGGAACACCGGGGCTCAACCCGGCCAGCATGGTCTCGAGAAGTTCCTCGGAAGCAGTGTCCGCATCGGTCACAAGTTCGGCTCCGCCCTTCTCGCCCACACGCAGACCAGTGGAACGGAAGCGCAGAAGCAGCGCTCCGGCCTGTCGGCAGGCACTCTCAAGCCCTTCCATCAGAATGCGGTCCATCCCGGAAATATGGGCCCCTCAGGATACCCGGGAAAAGGGGAAACGAGTATTGTTGCTGCTGCGATCAACCATGCCCGGGGGGATTTGGAAGCAATTCCATACCGTATGAGGACATCAATAGTTATCGCTCATTTCAACGGGAAGCACCTGCTGGACACCTGTCTGTCTTCGCTTCTTCCCCAGGTGGAAAGCCCCGGATCGGTGATCGTGGTGGACAACGGTTCCACAGATGGCTCACAGGAGCACATCCGGATGCAATGGCCCATGGTCACGGGCCTGTTCCTGGAGCGAAACACCGGCTTTACCGGTGCGAACAACGCCGGCTCAGCGCTGACGGACTCTGAGTTCATTGTTCTTCTCAACAACGACACCAGGGTTGCCGGGAACTGGTTGAGCAACCTGCTGAGACCATTCTCTGATCCGGCGGTGGGTGCCGTGACGAGTTCGATGCGCAGAATGGGGGAGCCCGGAACAATGGATTCCGCCGGGGCCAGCATGGACACGCTGGGATACGGATTCGACAGGGGGCGCGGCCAACCTGCCGAAGACTGGGCGCAGCCCGACGAACTGATCGCTCCCTGCGGTGGTGCCATGGCGCTCCGGAGAAGCGCTGTCGAGGACAGAAGGACCGTCTTCTGGAATGATCTTTTCCTGTACCTTGAAGACATCGAGCTCGGTATAAGGCTCTGGAGGAACGGCTTCAGGGTTGTGTACGAGCCCGAAGCGGTGGTAGAGCACGCCATGTCGGCAACCGCGGGAAGAAACAGCCCTATGAAGGACCTCTACTGCACGAGGAACCGGATCCTGATCCTCAGGCGCCATCTGGGACGGGAGTTCTCCAGGATCGCCCTTCCGCTTGTCTCCTGGGAGGTGATGCTTCTTGTGTTCATGCTGGCGAAGGGCCGTGTCGAGCGCTTCCGCTCCACGCTTCAAGGCTTGAGGAAGGCTTTCACCATGCCGGTGGCGCCTCTTGGCGATCCTGCCACCGCCCGGAGCATCCTGGCGAGATTCATGCAGCCCACAACGGGCACCCCGGTCAGGCGCAGGCTGGGCTCGATGGTTTACAGTCGCATTCAGCCCTGACCGGGTGCATCAAAGACACTGCGCCCGTGTTTCAAGGGTACCTTGTTTGCCGCTCCCTGCAAAGTTGATATAGATTGCCCACATGGTCCCGAAAGCACTGCCCCCCCTCAGAAGAAGGCTCGCGTTAAGCCTTGGAAGAGGCCTTGCCGTTCTCTTCATAGCCATGGGACTCACCGTTGGCATCATGGCGCTCGTGGTCATCGGACCCTTCCACAGGACCATGCGGTTCACCGACGAGAGCCTGCAGAATGCCGAAGGGCTTGCCCGAAGGGTTCAGACCGGAGTGGAGAGCTCATCGGGTCTCATCGGGGGTGTGACGTCGTCATTGCACGCCACCGCCTCGGCTCTGGACGAAACCGTCGTCCTGCTCCGGCAGACGGGTTCCACTCTCGAGCGTATCCGCGACATCCTTCCCCTTCTTGCCGACGACCTCAGGAACATGGCCAGGACCGCCGGCGGCCTTCTCCCGGGGAACAGGCTAAGGGAGACTTCCGAGAAGCTGTACCTGCTCCATGACAACACCCAGAACCTGGAGGAGGAGATAGTAGTCCTTTCCGACAGGGTGGTGGTGGTCAGGGAATCTCTTGACTCGCTCACAACCGATGTCACGGGGCTTGAGGACGACGTGCACGAACTGGAGGTATCCCTTAGCAGGGCAAACGGATCGCTCTCGCGGCTCGCCGGATCGTTCAGTCCCTCAGGGGTCACGGCTGTGGTTCTCTGGGGTTCGATGCTGCTCTCGGGGCTGATGATCCTCACCGGGGTGTTCCTGCTGTTGAAGCTGGACCTTCCTGACACTTCACAACACGAGCCGGAGCCGCCGAGGAAGACCGCGTCAGGAACCAGGAGGTCAAAGAAGGGTAACCGGAAGTGAGGCGTGTTTTGAAGAAGCCCGGCGCTGGAGTATAATCTGGTATGATGAAGACCGCCGTTCTCTTCCTGGCAGCCGGCTGCCTCACCGCCGGCTCAGTTCAGCTCCTCGACGATTCCCTTCAGATATCCGTGGGGCAGTACCGTTACGTGAGCTTCCGGGTGCTGGAGGTCCAGGGAGCGGGCACACGTGTGGTCGGCTCCATCGAGGTGAACCCTGACACTGCAGAGGTGGAGCTCATCCTGCTCTCTCTGCCGGACTTCAGCAGATGGAACAGCGGGGGAACCGCGGACACGCTTGACCACACCACCACAGGACCCGGCGAGTTCCAGCTGGATGTCCCCGGTTTCGGCGACTTCGTTCTGCTTGTCAGCAACCGGGGCAATTTTCATCCGGTGACCGTGGCTCTCTCAGCCGAGCTTCACTTCCGGGGGGACGGCATTCAGTACGAATCGCTTCCCATGGCGTTCCGCCTGATGCTGGTGATCCTGGCCGGGGGAGTCGTGGTTGCGGCGGTGCTGCTTGCCATTCGAAAGATGAGGGCATAGATGAAGCATTTCCTGTGGCACCCCCACCAGAGCCGGTATATAAAAAGGGGCTTCTGATGCTGATTTCCACAAGAAGCAGGTACGGGCTGAGAGCGCTGGTGCGCCTTGCGGCCCTGGAGGGGGAGGCCCCCGTCTCCCTGGCCAAGATCGCTGAGGATGAGGGAATACCCATCCGATACCTTGAGCAGATATTCATCAAGCTCAGGGACAAGGGGATAGTCAGGGGACTCCGGGGCCCGGGCGGGGGGTACTCCCTCGGAATGCCTTCCGACACGATCTCGATCCTGACGGTCGTAAGCCTTCTGGAGAACGACTTCCTGCCCACCAACTGCGTACTGCCCGGCTTCGAGGAGGAGCAGTGCGACAACAAGGACTGCGACCTAACCGCAACATGCAGGACAAGGCAGCTCTGGGCGAATCTGAGGGCTCTGACCGTTGACTACCTTAAGGGCCACACAATCGCCGACCTTCTGTACGGCCGGCTCGAGAAACTGGAGGAATGAACCGTGTGGAAATATACGGAGGTCCTCATGGACCACTTCGTCAACCCAAGGAACGTGGGCGCCCTGGATGACCCCGACGGCCACTCCGAGGTGGGGTCGCCACAGTGCGGGGATGCCATGAAGCTTGACATAGAGATAGACCAGGACGACCGCATAAGCGAGATCCGCTTCCGGACCTTCGGTTGCGCGGGGGCCATCGCCAGCGCTTCGGCTCTCACGGAGATGGTCAAGGGGCTTCCCCTGGCGGAGGCCCTGAAGGTGAAGAACAGCCAGATAGCAGACTTTCTCGGTGGAATGCCTCCGGAGAAGTACCATTGTTCCGTGATGGGGCAGCAGGCCCTGAAGGCCGCGGTGGCAGACTACAGGGAGAAGACCGCCAGGGTGCAGGAGGCCGTTGAGGAAGTGCTTCCGGGCCTGAATGACATCCAGGTGATCAAGGTCCACCCGCGCTGGGTACTGGTACGCGGAGCCGACGGTTCCCGGCTGGGCCGGCTTCTTGAGCAGAAGCTGGGGCGGCCGATAGAGGTGAGAAGGGCCGGGGAATGAAAAGGGTTTACCTCGACAACAACGCCACCACTCCCATGGCGCCGGAGGTGCTGGAAGAGATGATGCCGTTCCTCACCGGCGAGTTCGGCAATCCCTCAAGCTTCCACACGTTCGGCAGCGCGGTGATGGAGAGGATACTGACCGCCAGGGAACAGGTGGCTGCCGTGATAGGGGCGAACCCCGATGAGGTGATCTTCACATCCGGAGGCACAGAGAGCGACAACATGGCTCTTCGGGGTTGCGCTGCCCTCAGGGGTGGCGCCGTAGTGACCACAGCGGTGGAGCACCCTGCGATCCTTGAGACGGCTCGGCACCTTGGAGGTCCGGCAAGGGTCATAGGTGTTGACTCAGCGGGCATCCTGGATATGAAGGCGTTCAGGTCATCGCTGGAGGGCGCTTCCGTTGCCAGCGTCATGTTCGCCAACAACGAGACAGGAACCCTGATGCCCATCAGGGAAGCCGCTGCGGCTGCACATGAGGCAGGCGTGCCCTTTCACACCGATGCTGTTCAGGCCGTGGGAAAAGTGCCGGTGAACGTTGAGGACCTGGGGGTTGACATGCTAAGCCTGTCAGCGCACAAATTCCACGGTCCCAAAGGAGTAGGAGCCCTCTACCTGCGTCGAGGCACCCCGCTTCCTCCATTGGTGACAGGTGGTCATCAGGAAAAGGGCATGCGGGCAGGAACCTACAACGCCCCGGGCATAATCGGGCTCGGCAGGGCTGCGGAGCTGGCCATGGACCGACTTGGCGAAGAGGGCAGGGTGGCTGAACTGCTTGATGGTTTTGAGAGGCGGGTGCTCTCGACGTGCCCCGGAGCCTTTGTGATGGCGGAAGGTTCACCAAGGCTTCCCAACACCTCCACGATGATCTTCAGGGGTATCGAGAGCGAAGCGGTCCTGACCCTTCTGGACATGCAGGGAGTGTACGCCTCGTCAGGTTCCGCCTGCAGCACCGGCAGCAAGGATCCCAGCCACGTACTCATGGCCATGGGACTTGACCACAACCTGGCCAACAGCGCAGTGCGATTCAGTCTGAGCCGGTACACGACGGCCGAGGAGTTGGACTACGCGGCTAACGTTCTTGAGGGGATAGTGGCGAAGCTTCGTGCGATCTCGCCCTACACCTGACCTCAGATCCCCCGGGCGCCCCACGAGACGCCCAGCATGATCCCGTGAACACCGTGTGAAGCCAGGTCCGTCGTCAGTGAACCATCAATGACAAGCGCATCCCACAACTGGATCGCAGCGCCCGCCCGAAGCCCCAGCGAGCCTTCCGTATCGCCGGAGATCGAAGTGAAAACGGAGAAACTGTCGCCCAGGTAGCTCAGCCCTCCGAAGGTGAACGCAACCGAATCCCGCCATCGGGATTTGTCAGGGTTCTGGCCTCCCAATACCCTGTACTGCCCTGAAGCCGAAAACCTGAACAGCCGAAAGGTGGTTGTGGTAACAGCCCCCACAGAGATCCCGGCGCCGGGGTCTGCCTGGTCCTCTCCAGTGGGAAGAGAGAGGGCTCCGGTGAACTTCAGGGCGGTCCCGCCCCTTGCAGTCTCGTAGAGCATCGCTCCCGAAATGGTAACATCGCCAGTGCTCATCCCCTCCCGGCTGTCATCCGGAAGCCGCAGGGACACCCCTGCCCCGGCCTCGAACACATCCGAAAACCCGACGCATATCGCCAGGGGGATCTGACGCTCTCCCTCCCTGATATCCGTATATTCAAAACCTGACCTGAACAGCAGCTGACGATCCTGAATGACCTCGGAGAGCGGAAGTCCCGGAAGTCCGGACAGTGCTCCCGGGCCGAGACTGCCAGGGTATGCTGCACAGGCAGCAGTGATGACCAGCGCAAGCCTTGTGGTTCTCATCCATCCTCCCGGCAGGGTTGACAGTATCCTTCCAAGGGGGAAAGATAGGCCCGGAGCCGGAATTGGTGCAACACCCCGGAAGGCAGGTCATGAGACCCGGAGAGATGTGCGTTTTGCTGATGCTGGTGGTGTGCGTCGGCGGGGTTTTCGTCACCGCATTGAAACCGGGACTGGTACCGGCGATGATCACCGGAGAACCCGACGCCGGGGACAGCGACACCGCCATCCCCCAGAACCCGCTGGATCTGCTTTCCAACGGCTGTTCAGCACTGATATACGGCAACCTGCCAAGACAGTCATTCTCCGGCGACACAACGATCCTGACCATGGACCTTGATATCGCCGCCTATACCGTGACCCAGGCGAACCTCACCATCACAAGGCTTTTCCGCAACTGCGACATCACGCTTGTTGAGACCAGGGAAAGACCCGGTGGGGGGCTTACCTTCAAGGCTATTCTTCCCGGGGGGCTGCCTCTTCGAGTGGAGCTGAAGGCCCCGATGTAGAAAGGTGGTCAAGGGAGAAGCCTTTGCGTATCTTTCACCGGCTTGTGTCCTTCCCGGGGCTTGCCCTGTGGGGGGTTCCATGTTCCTGCCCTACATCCATTGACCTATAGAAGCCGTACTCCTTTGAAAGGGATGCATGTATGAAGCGAGCCGACAAATGGCGGATCTGGAGTTCAGTGGCCCTCTTCGTCGCAGCAGTGCTGATGATCTGGCCCACGATAAGATGGTTCTCGATCCCCTCTCTGGAGCGGGACAAGGCTGAGGCCAGCGCTCAACCCGAGACCTCGAACCCATACTTCCGCTCCCTGCTGGATCAGATGCACGCCGATGGCGGAGAAGCCGAGATCCAGCGCTACCGCAGCATATACAACCTCAGCCGCGGCACCATCAAGCTCGGCCTCGATCTTCAGGGCGGCATGTATCTGGCCTACACCGTCGAGCCCACACCGGGCCTGAACCCGGATGAGGCCCTTGACCAGGCCCTCGAGATCATCCGCAACCGAATTGACGAGTTCGGTGTTTCCGAACCCTCGATCACCCGGCAGGGCGATGACCGCATCGTGGTCCAGCTTCCTGGCGTCAGGGACCCTGCCCGTGCCCGGGCCATCGTCGAAAAGCAGGCGCTGCTCGAGTTCAAGATGGTGGCCTACCCCAACCACGCCAGCAATCAGACAGCTCCCTCTTCG
Source organism: uncultured bacterium (assembly GCA_964541235.1). Classification (GTDB taxonomy): domain Bacteria; phylum Fermentibacterota; class Fermentibacteria; order Fermentibacterales; family JCC-6; genus UBA6080. Next base: position 68,942 of record CAZIPI010000010.1, read on the forward strand.
GTGCAGACCATTAGGGACATAGAGGATGCGCTGGGAGGAGTTGCAGCCCCTCAGCCTGAAGCAGTAACCGCCCCGGCGCCGACGGACAGCCTGGCTGCCCCCGATTCGGTCTTTACACCCGACAGCGCCGGATTCTCGCTTCCGGAGGAGCAGATACTGCCTTCCACAGGGCCCTCGGAACCACAGGATCAGCTCCTTCTCGAGGCATCGGGAAGGCTCGGTTCCCTGATAACCATGGCTGACGAAAGGTTCAGGCCCCTCAGGGTATCCCCCGGGGACTGGGTACTATTCGAGGGGGAGAACCTGGAAGCTTTCCAGAACATCGTGAACTCCCCGGAAGCAAGGGCGATCCTCGAACGGGACAACCTCTCTTTCGCCTACACCCGGCCTGAGGAAGTGCCCGGTTTCGGCATGTGCGTCGCGGTCTTCCTGGTCCCAACCGACGTCACCCGTGGCTGGGAAAGGCAGGCCGGCATCGAAAGGCCCTATTACCGTCTGACCGGGGCGAATCTCAGGGATGTAACGATCCGCATGGGCGGCGATCAGGCCATTACCAACGAACCCAACCTGATACTCGAGTTCGACAGCGATGGGGCGTCGAACTGGGAAAGGATCACCGGCGAGAACGTTGAGCAGAGGGTGTCCATTATCCTTGACGGCAGGATCTATTCGGTCGCCACCATCAGGGAGAGGATATCAGGCAGCAGCACTCGGCTTTCCGGCAGCTTCAGCGTCGAGGAGGCCAGAGACCTGCGGCTGGTACTGAAGGCCGGCTCCCTTCCGGCGCGTCTTGAGATAGCCGAAGAGCAGACCGTGGGTCCGAGCCTGGGTCGCAGGTCCATCGGGAACGGAATGATCGCGGCGGCCGTTGCGATCCTTCTCATCACCGCCTTCATGATAGTTTACTACGGTCTGAGCGGCGTCATCGCCATTCTCGCCCTTGTGTTCGACATGCTCATAATCTTCGGGTTCCTCTGCTTCCCGGGCCCGCTGGCCCAGCTCGGGCTAAGCGGACTCAACTCAACACTGACCCTTCCCGGGATCGCCGGCATCATACTCACCATCGGAATGGCCGTTGACGCCAGCGTCCTCATCTATGAGAGGATCAGGGAGGAACGCCGGGCGGGCAAGGGCATCCGTACCGCCGTCGATGCGGGGTACAACCGGGCATTCGTAACCATTCTCGACGCCAACCTCACCACGCTGATAACGGCGATGGTCCTCTACAGGTTCGGCACCGGCCCGATCCGGGGTTTTGCCGTAACACTCTCCATAGGCATCCTGGCATCCATGTTCTGCTCTCTCGTGTTCACCCGGGGCTTCTTCGCCATGCTGCTCAAGAAGGCCGAGAGGACGAGCATAGGCATGGGCAGCCTGGCTCTCATCCGCGATTCGCACTGGGAGATAACAAGGCTCCGGAAACGGTTGTACATCGCCTCCCTGGTGGTGATGGCTCTTGGAGCCATTGGATATGTGCTCAACGGAGGGCTGAACCTTTCCATTGACTTCACCGGAGGCCTTGAGACCAACGTCACCACCACCGCCTTCAGCTCCAGCGAAGAGCTGGCCGGAAGCCTGGGCGGGCTGGGCCTCGCCGGAGTCCAGGTCCAGGCCCTTTCGGACTGGACCGGCGAAGGCCGCGCCTTCGTCGTGAGAACAGCCACCAGCGACAAGGAACAGGTCTATGCGGCTCTGGCCGAAGCCGACTGCAGGCTGATGGAGGAGGAAGAGGGAGAGGAGCAGACGGCCTTCATCAAGCAGATCGGGCCCAGGGTGGGCACCGAGCTGAGGTCGCAGGCGGTTAGCGCCGTTCTCATCGCCATGTTCTTCATCATCCTTTACATCTGGTACCGTTTCCAGTTCAAGTGGGGGGTCGCCGCGGTGGCGGCGCTGGTCCACGACATTCTTATCACGCTGGGGATCCTGGCCGTTCTCAGGGTCGAGATCTCGCTCACCATCGTGGCCGCACTGCTGACCATCGTGGGCTACTCCATCAACGACACCATCGTGGTTTTCGACAGGATCAGGGAAGATGCCAGGCTCAGGAAGGGGCGCACCTTCGAAGAAGTGGTTAACAAGGGCATCAACGAAACCCTGAGCCGGACGATCATCACCTCGGCGACCACATTCGCATCGGTGCTGATGCTGTTCATATTCGCGCCGGGCATGCTCAGGGATTTCGCCCTCACCCTCATGATAGGCATCATCGTGGGCACCTACTCCTCGATCTTCGTCGCAAGCCCGATACTCATCGACTGGCACGCCAAGATGAAGAACCGTCAGTAGATTCCGACAAGGAAGCAGGGGGCGGGGCGACCCGCCCCCTTTCCTATGCCCGGATCACCAGGGTTACCCTGGCCCCTCCCTCGGGGGCGTTCTCGGCCAGTATCTCGCCGTCTATGAGCGAGGCGGCCCTGATGGCAATGGACATTCCCAGACCGACGCCATGGCTCTCCCGCCCCCTGAGGAAGGGGGCAAACCCTCCGGAAAGCACCGACTGCGGAAATCCCGGCCCGTCGTCCTGCACAGTGACGGCCACTTCTCCGGGGGAGGAGCAGACGGATACCTCCACCCTGGCTGCGGCGTGCCGGACCGCGTTGGAGACCAGGTTCGAAAGAACCCTGGCCACCATTCCCCTGTCGGTCCGGACCGTGGCGCCTCCCATCAGGGACAGAACGATCCCCTCACGGCGCCAGCTCTCGGAAGCCATTACCTCCTCCGCCACCGAAGCGATATCGGTCAGCTCCTTCACTGGCTTCACACCGCGTCCCAGCCTATTGTACTCCAGCAACTCTGTGACAAGGTCGTTCAGGGAGGCCATGTCGGCCTCCATCCGCGAGAACATCTCCTCCTTCGGCCCCTGCCCCTCCCGAAGGAGTTCCAGGGCCAGCGACAACCTTGCCAGAGGCGTTCTCAATTCGTGGGCTACTGAACCCATGAGTTCCTTGTGGGAAGCAAGGAGCCCGTCTATCCGCAGGGCCATCTGGTTGAAGCTTCTTCCCAGGGCGTCCAGCTCATCCCTTCCTCCCGGATCCGGGCAGCGGATCGTGGTGTCTCCCTTTCCTATCACCGCGGCGGCGTGCTGAAGATCGCGTATCCTTCTGAACACGCCGCGAAGGACAAGGTGAAGAACAAGTCCCTCGAGCACCAGAAGGACCGCAAGCGCACCGGCGGCTATTGAGAGCCTGCTCGCGGGAAGGGGCACCATGCCAACCACGGTGAACGGGAAACCCGGTCTCGCTGGAACGATGACAGTTCCTGGCAGCGGCGGGGGTTCCTGGCGCCCTCCCGATCCCAGCCTCAGTCTGTCCTCCGGGATCAGCCTTATCCTTACCCCCATGGAATCAGCGAGGGCAAGGACAATGTCGGGAGTCGGGTCCCGCATGGAAACCACAGCGCTGTGGAAACCTCGGGAAAGCGCCTCCTGCCGGCTCCTGAGATGGCGGGGGACCACGGATCCCACGAACCACCCCGTGATAAGAATGGACACCAGCACAGCCAGCGCAAGAGGAAGGAACATCTTCCAGTAAAGCTTCACCTGGAACCGCTCTTCGCCGGGTTGATGCAGTAGCCGACCCCCTGAACGGTCCTGATCATGCTGCCGTGCTCCCCAAGCTTCTTTCTGAGCCTTGAGACCAGAACGTCAACCGAACGGTCGAAGGAGTCGAACTCGATCCCCCTGACCTCCTCAACGAGCTTCGCCCTTTCCTGAACCCTTCCAGCCCTCCTGGCCAGTACAAGCAGAAGGTCGAACTCGGCCGTGGTGAGCCCGATGGGCGCACCGTCGAGAACGGCCTCCCGCGCCTGGGAGTCAATCCTCAGAACGCCCAGGTCTATCAGCTCGGCTTCGGGGTCTGCGCTGCTTCTGCGGATGAGCGCCCTCACCCGGGCGAGAAGCACCCGTGGGTTCACGGGCTTCACAATGTAGTCGTCAGCCCCGAGTTCAAGGCCGGCCACGGTATCCGCATCCTCCCCCAGGGCGCTGAGAATGAGAACGGGCCCCCTCCAGAATTCTCTCAGTCTTCTCAGGACCTGCAGGCCGCAGGTATCGGGGAGCATGATGTCGAGAACAACCAGGTCCGGCTTCTGCCGCTGCACGGCCTTTGGAACTCCGGTGCCATGGTCGAGTAACAGGACCTGAAACCCATGGCCGCTCAGATACCGGGAGACAAGGGATGCCAGTGCGACATCGTCCTCCACAAGAAGTATCTTTTCGTTCACTGCGTCTCCATGTGCCAATTCTATGGAGCCAACTGCCGGTCAACAATGCGAGAGGTGTGAAATGATGCCCGTTCTTCTTCTAGCAGTGCTTTCAGTTCCGGTTCAGAACGAACCCGTGTACGTCATGGAGAACCCCGGGATCGCATTCGGATGGCTTCCGAGGGAGCTGGATCCGCCAGCCGAGGGTACGATGACAAGAGAGTCGGGCGCCATCGCCTCCTACCCTGGCTCACAGGGCTACGACTTCCATTTGCACTACTGGTTCCAGGAAGAGGATCTGAACTCCGCTGAGAAAGGGATCTGGCTGCGGCAGAAGCTGGAGGCGCTCCTTCCGCCCGATGTGACGTCGAACATTGTGTTCGGTGCCATGAACTGGGTGGAGGGAAGTACGGCGGTATCCCACCTGGGCCTGCGCTCCGTTGGGCTCACCACATCGGTCAACTTCAACATGCTCTCGGAGAACAGCGTTGTTTACAGGGGCTGTGCGTACGGGATATTCAGGGACGGGTACAGGGTTCTGATCTACGGGCTGGCGCCAAACAATGCCTCTCCCGCCATAGGCGAGATCATGGAGCTCATCATTGCCAATTCCTGGATGATCTGAACCGGAACACCAGGAGCCCCAGCAGTATCAACGCCATGGAATGAAGCAGATGGGCAAGCAGCATGCCGGGGAAGAACGACCCGTTCACCGTTGCTGACACAAGTCTTCCAACCGGGGGGAGGACCCAGTGGGATACTCCCCTGCCAAACAGGCCGGGCACCAGCGACAGGTGAAAAACGGTAACCCCAAGCCAGGCGGCTCCGGGTCCGTCGGCAAGCATTGACATGAGTGCGGCGAGGCACACCGTCCAGAACAGCACCGGAGTGCACCAGCCCACCAGGAAGAGAAGACCCGAAAGGTTCATCCCATCAGATGCAAGCATGACAGCGGCGCCCATGACGCACATCACTCCAAAAAAGGTCATGAACAGCGATGCAAGCGCGCCAAGCAGATCGCCGGGTGCTCCCCGGACCGGCCGGGAGAACCGCCATATCCTTCCCAGACTGAGGCTTCCCCTGATCACCGCCACATATGACACCACCACGGTGACATTCCACAGAAGCATTCTGAGGGACTGGTTGCGGCTGTACGGGCCAATGACCCCCCGCATCTCCAGCCTCCCCTCTACAAGCGCAATGAGGGCCACAACAACAGGCACAGCCACCAGGATCGCAAGGTTGCGTAACTCCAGAAACTCCCCCATACCCTCGCGAAAAGAGCGGCTGAAACTTAGATTACGTTCTGCAGGGTTCATTCCGACCTCCATTGAGGGGATAGATAGCCCATGAAAAAGGTTTTGGCCAGTCTTGCCATTGCACTGATCTCCGGATGCGGAGCGGGAGGCCTTTCGGGGCTCGCCTCGGTTGACCTTCAAGAGGTGGTCATCCTCTTGAAACCCGACAGCGAGGCGGTGATAACGGGAACTCCCCGAAACGGTTCAGCGGTCGAGTTCGCTCAGACGCTGACCACTCCCGGCATAACCCTTCTCGAACTGAGCTTTCCCCCCGAAGACTCCACCGGCATTCAAAGCCTGATGGAAGATTCAGGGTTTCCTGTCCTGTTCGGGTTCGGTGAACCAGGAGTTGCCATGCACATCGAAGGTTTGTACTGGGAACTCCGCATCAACCCGGGGGCTCTCACCACCGGAACAGCCATGATAATCAATACAACCGGTGAGACCTGGAATGCTGAAAGGGTTGAACTCTCCGACGGAAGCATTGTGATAGCCCGCAGCAGCGGAAGGGTCAACATTCCCCCGGAGGGTGCGGTCTTTCCGTGGTGGCAGATGGAGGCATCCCCTCCTGAAACCCTTCTAGTTTACGGATACCCCACCCACGGAAAGTGGAATCCACTCATTGCCCTGCCCATGAGAAGCTCTCCGCCCCCCATTCCCGGCACCCATGGAAGCACAATCAGGAATGACACCCTCTGGATTCCCGCCGATGATCTTGTACGGACCGAACTAACCTGGACACGCCGCAGCAACGGGTACAACTGCATGCTTCAGCTCCACTCGAACACCGACAGGGAGGTCCGGTACAGGATCATACTCCCGACGAGACTTCCCAGGGGTGCTCTGGCCCAGCCCGGAGAAGGCTTCTCTAACACCATCACCCTTCCGGCAGGCCATTCCACAACTATCAGATACAGTGAAATTTACCCAAGGGGAACTTGACCGCGCACTTCAGCAAAGGTAGTTTACGCCTCCCGGTGCGCCCGTAGCTCAATTGGATAGAGCATCTGGCTACGGACCAGAAGGTTTGGGGTTCGAGTCCCTACGGGCGTACCAGGCTCCCTCAACCGTGTGGCCCAACGAACTGTCTAACTCAAGACTC